>CALSMN010000005.1 GCA_943787465.1 uncultured Bacteroidia bacterium
AAATCCTTTTATTCACCAAATGTAAGCACATTAGTAGTTTCTGGTGATTTAACAGAGACAGAAGCAATTTCAAAGATTTCATTTTTGAAGGAATGGAAAAATACAGACGTATCTGTACCTCCAATTCCAGCACTAAATTCTCCGGAGTCGACAACCATTTATCTTGTTGATAAGCCCTATGCCGCTCAGTCAACAGTTTATATTGGACACCCTGGACCTAAATATGATTACAATGGAGAATATTTTAAATCTGGCGTGATGAATTTTACGTTGGGAGGTGCTTTTAACAGTCGTATAAACTTGAATTTAAGGGAAGATAAAGGATTCACCTATGGAGCACGTTCAGGGTTCTCGGGTAATAAATATTATGGTGTTTTCCGTTTTTCATCAGAAATCAAAAAGGAGGCAACGGATAGTGCTATTCGTGAGGTCATGTATGAGATTAATAATTATTTAGACAAAGGAATAACTCAAGAGGAGTTAGATTTTACAAAATCCTCTATTACGCTAAGTGAGGCTTTGGATTATGA
Organism: uncultured Bacteroidia bacterium; assembly: GCA_943787465.1. Classification (GTDB taxonomy): domain Bacteria; phylum Bacteroidota; class Bacteroidia; order NS11-12g; family UBA9320; genus UBA9320. Next base: position 531 of record CALSMN010000005.1, read on the forward strand.
AACACCTTTTCAAAAGTTAAACTTCTTAAGCAGAATTGCGGAGTATAATTTGCCAAAAGATTATACGATCCAACAGGCAAATATGATTAATTCCATGACGGTATCCGATGTCAATGCGATTGCTAAACGAATGTTAAAACCAGACAATATGGTCATTATTGTTGTTGGACATGCCTATAAAATTAGGGAGGGATTGAATAACTTGGGCTATGGTAAAATCAAAGAAATAACGGTTGATTAAATTCAATACTAGAAATTTAAAACGCGAAAGGCGATTTGTACAGCAAATCGCCTTTTTTTATACCATAATTCGGGAGTAATATGCAAGTTTTTCCTTGGCCAACGCCTCAGTAGCATATTTTTTTTCTATTAATTTTCTGGCTTCTTTGATGATTTCAACATAATCTATCTTCCCTTGTTTGATGTTTTGAAATATGGAAAGAAATTCTTGGGGAGTATCAGCGATAAGCAAATGTTTCTGATTAATATATTCGATGCCTTGTGCTCCAATGGTTGTAGATATGACTAGTTTTCCTGCGGCCATAGCTTCTAATATTTTAAGTCGTATCCCACTTCCGCTTTTTAATGGCACTATACAAACATCCAAACTTTTTACAAATTCATACGCGTCGGGTACATTTTGGATAGTGTTAAGTTGAGGTATGTTTTCAAATGAATTAGACGGTAAACCTTTGCCAGCTATAGTCAAACAATAGGCCTCATCTTCATTTTGAAGTAATGGATGAATTTCTTTTACAAACCAGTTCACAGCTTCTACGTTTGCATGCCATTCCATAGATCCTATATGGTACCATTGATGATATGTGGAGCTAGGAGTATATCTCCATGTGTGTAAATTTATTCCAGCTGGGATGGTTTTAAATTTACCTTTAGGATATAATTTTTTAAACTTACTAGCATCTTCATGTGTAACAGTTACAATAGTATCGGCCTTTTTTATCAAGTTAGATTCATATTTTTTTAATTGTTTAGCAAGAATGTTCAGATATATTTTTTTCAGAGGATTAGAGGTGTTTTTAGCTAGACGTTCCCATATTTCATGCTCCACATTGTGCATACGGACGGATATCAATCCATTAAAGTTATTACGAATGGTATCAATGTATGGACCAACAAATGTTCCTTCTAATTGAATTATGTCAAAGGACTGGTTGGTTAATAATTGAATTAATTCTTGCTCGAATATTCGATTGTAAAATCGACTGACATTATATGATTTATTTTTAATAAGATGTTTTAGTGCATCATCAAAGTTTAGGTCTGTGTCTATTGGGTGGATTAAAACGGTAGCCAATTTCTCTAATTCTTTTTTTGCTTCTGTAATGGGAGTATTGTGCTTGTACCCATCCAAACAATATAAGGTGACTTTGTGCCCTAAGGAATGAAAGGCTTTAGTGTAATTGTAAATACCTATAGTTCCTCCCTCATTAAGAGGCCAAGGAACTCGGTTACTTATTTGGAGTATATTTAATTTCTCCATTTTTTAGGAATTATATTTTTATAGAAATCAATATTAAATAGTTGAGAGTCACGACTTGCTTTATAGGTTAAAAATATAGCCATAGGAAAAAATAATCCAAGTGCTAACCACATTCCTATCACTGGTGGTAATACACCTTGTTTAATTAATTTTTCACCAAAAATAGTAACCACATAATAAAGTATAAAAAGAAGGATAGAGATGACTAGCGGTAAACCAAATCCACCTTTTTTTATGATTGCTCCCAATGGAGCTCCTATAAAGAATAATAAAATACACGATACTGCCAAGGTGAATTTACGATGCCATTCGACAGCATATTTTGCCTTTAATTCTAACTGAGATGATAAATCATTCTGATTATTTTCTGTGATTCGGATTATGTTGTTGGTGTTTTGGAGTGCACGTTCTAAAATATCATCTCTATTGCTTTGATTAGTGGTTGCTGGTGATAGGGCATTTGATCTCATAGGAGACAGACCTGCAGCTAATTTTTCTTCTATTTCTACGTTGTTTTTTGGCGTGTTATTCTTTATTGATTCTAGATAAGCTAACCTCTTTGAAACGGATGAGTCCTTAATTTTGATTGAGTCGGATGTTTCATGAAAATATGGATGAATATAATCAATGATAGCATTATTTTTTCTAGCAATAAATCGATCTAAAGAGTCTATTCTGGTGGATAATTGATCAATATTCATCATACGATGATCTTCAGAAAAACGTTCCTTTTCTGTCCTACTAAATGCTAGTTCACTTAAATTAATGGTCAAAGAATAGGTGTCAAAAGACATCGTATTGTGGGGCATTGAAATGTTGTAATTGGGGTCATTTACTAATTCTTGATATCGTTTACCATCTTCAAGAAATAATGTCATGAATTGTTTATCATTACTGATAGACATTTTTCCTCTTTTAGCAATGAGTATATTATTATTACCTTCTTTTTTATTTGTATTAACGTAGATTAGTATATCTTCAATTGTTTGGTTATCCTTATGTTTTTTACCTACGCGTATTTGATAGCCTTCGATGTCCTTAAAAAATACATTGTCAACAATATTCATAGCTGGTTTTTTTTGCATTACATCATAGAGAAGTGCACCCCAACTTAAATTTGCTTTAGGGATCAAATGATTTGAAACAAAGAAGGCAGATATAGCAAGTATGATACTTATTAGAAACATGGGACGCATAGCCTTTAATAGAGATACTCCAGCACTCTTAATAGCTACAAGTTCATATCGTTCAGCCATGTTCCCGAAAACCATCATAGATGATAATAAAATGGCCAAAGGAAGAGCCATAGGAATTAAATGAATGGCAAAATAAAAAATGAATTCTAAAATAACTGAAATTTCCAATCCTTTACCAACCAAGTCCTCCAAATATTTCCAGATGGTCTGCATCAGAAACAAGAACAATGCGACAAAAAAAGTACCCACAAATGGACCAATGAATGACTTGATAAATAGCCAATGTAATTTTTTAAGCATGTTTAATCTTATTCAAAAATAGGTGGTACTACGTTTATTAATGTATTTTCGAACGAAAATAATTTTATCACTTTGAACTTATTTATGCGAATAATTTTAGTTGTATTCATTGGCTTTTTAACATTCAACACCTATGCCCAAATGGACAAAAGGGATAGAAGGCTACTTAATAATGTAGACCGCTACTATAAAAAACAAAAATTTAAAAAAGCTTCTAGTACCATGGAGTTGATTTTGAATCGATATCCGGTTAATATATCATTATGGAATTTGTATCAAGATATTGCATTTAGTGCCTATTATAAATCTGTTAATATGTCCAAATCAGACGAAAATAAATCCTCATTATTTTTCTTTTACAATGCCATATATTTTGCAAATATGAGTGTTCCCTATAATAGTGATGCAAGTTCTATGTTGCGAAATTTATATGTAGATAAAAATTATTTTGATTACGATTTAATAGCTGATTCTTCTAAATTTTTTTATGAGAAAGGAAATGAATCAATGAATGCCCATAACTACCAAGATGCAATCAAATATCATACAAAATCATTCATTATGGATACTATGAATTATCAACCCTTGTTACGGCTAGGAGAGGTATACACAGAATTAGAATATTATGGAAAAGCTATCAATTTTTTTAAACAGGCTATAGATCTTCAACCTAAATTAAATGAACCGGTTAAACTTTTAGCTTTTTCATTAAATAAAAAAGGGGATCAAAAATTAGCGTTAGAAACTTGCAAAAAAAGTTTGTTGATTTACCCAGAAGAGTCTATTTTTAGTTTGATGGAATCAATTATTGAAAATCAGAATAAGTCATTTTATCGGAATTGGATTTTAAGATTATCTCCCATAAATATTGTCGGAAACTATTACAAAAGAGAGGAAATATACACCGATATGATGCATTTTAAGTTTTATCGTGAAGCGTTATTATCAGCCGAAGAATTTTATGACATAAATGGATTACTTAAAAAAGAAGTTACTCTACCAATGAGCCAATATTTAGAAGTTTATTGTTGGGAAAAAATGTTAGAGGCTACTGAAAATCAGGATATTCCGTCATTAAGTTATGCTAGATATATACAAGGTAAAGGCCTTTTAGAGCCATATGTTCTTATTAATTTATTTAATGTTGATTTGTATGCTCAGTTCAATCATTTTGTAGAGAACAAACAGTCCTTGGCAGAAGATTTTATTAATACATACTTGATATCAGATGGTTTCAGATGATTCAATTTGTTTTTGAAGACTCTTTATCTTCAATTCAGTGTCTGATTTTTTCTTCATTTCATTTGCTATTATAGACGGGTTAGCATTATTCATAAATTTTTCATTGTTTAGTTTTTTATCAATACTTACTAAAAATCCTTTTAATCGATTTATCTCTTTTATAACAGATTGATTGTCTATTTTTTTAACAAAATTATTGAAAGTTAAAGATACCTCATCGGTACCGATAAGTACTTTGAATATTGTATCTTCTGAGGTTATCTCTCCAATACTAGCATGAGCTAATTTTTGAATAATACCTGAGGAATGAATATAAATGTCTGTATTGTTTGTATTCAGTTGAATCAAAGCTGCAACTTTAGGAGAAATACCATTCTCATTTCTCTTGCTTCTAATTTCAGTGATAAGATCAAAAACACGAGGATGTATAGGATCTTCCTCTGTTTTGAAATCTGGCCAACTTTGTTGATTGATGAATTCATCTCCTCTTTGATTCAAACTGTGCCAAATTTCTTCAGTTATAAATGGCATAAAAGGATGAAGTAACTTTAAAATCTGATCAAATAGCAAAATACTTTGATCTAAATCACCTTTAGGAATGGGATTACCATAGTTGGGTTTAATCATTTCCAAGTACCAACCACTAAAATCATCGCGTGTTAATTTGTAAAGTTCCATGAGTGCATCAGATATACGAAATTCTTCAAAATTTGTATTAACAATAGCCGTAGACTTCGCTATTCTGGCTCTCATCCATTGGTGAATTTGATTATTGTATTTTTGATAATAGATGTTAGGGGTATCTGTTGTTTCAAGTCCTTTGAGAAATCGGAATGAATTCCATAATTTATTGCAAAAATTTCTGCCTTGTTCGCACAAAGCTTCATCAAATAAAATATCATTTCCAGCTGGAGCACTAAGCATTAAACCCATGCGAACCCCATCTGTGCCAAATTGTTCCATGAGTTGAATAGGGTCGGGGCTATTCCCCAAGGATTTTGACATTTTACGTCTATCTTTATCTCTAACAATCCCGGTGAAATATACATTTTTAAATGGAAATTGACCCTTAAATGCATGACCCGCCATAATCATTCTTGCTACCCAAAAAAAGATAATATCAGGAGCTGTTACAAGATCTGTAGTAGGGTAGTAATAGTCTATTTCTTGATGTTTATCTTTTTGGAATCCATCAAAAACGCTAATAGGCCACAGCCAACTACTAAACCAAGTATCCAGTACATCTTCATCTTGTTTTAAGTCATTAATAGTCCATTGTTTATTTCCTAATTGATTTAGTGCTTCTTCTGCAGTTTTAGCAATGATAATATTGCCATCAGGAGTATACCAAGCTGGGATTCGATGCCCCCACCATAATTGTCTAGAAATACACCAATCTTTAATGTTTTCAAGCCAATGTTTGTATGTGTTTTTAAATTTAGCAGGATAAAAATCAATAGTTCCATCCAAAACATCAGACAAAGACTCTGGGTAGGTGGCCATAAATTTTTTCATATCTACAAACCATTGAGCTGATAAGCGAGGTTCTACTATACCTTTAGAGCGTTCACTTCTGCCTATTTTATTCGAGATTTGTTCTGTATTGTTTAAGAAGCCTTTTTCAGTAAGTTGATTAACAACAAGTTTTCTTGCTTTAAAGCGATCTTCACCTACAAAAATTTGAGCGGATGGACTTAATGTTCCATCATCATTAAAAATATCGATAGTTTCAAGATTATGTTTTTTTCCAAGTTCATAATCATTAAAGTCGTGAGCTGGTGTAACTTTAAGAGCACCAGTTCCAAACTCTATATCAATATATTCATCGGCTATGATAGGTATTTTCCTACCTATTAAAGGAATCCGACATGACTTACCAATAAGATGAAGGTATCGATCATCTGTGGGATGCACACAAATGGCAGTATCACCCATGATGGTTTCTGGTCTTGTTGTAGCTATTTGAATTGTTTCCTCAGAATCAACAATCGAATAATTAATATAATATAGGTAAGCCTGTTGTTCTTCATGAATAACTTCTTCATCACTGAGAGCGGTTTTCCCAACGGGATCCCAATTGATCATTCGGGTGCCATGATAAATAAACCCTCGTTGATGAAGATCAATAAAAGAATCAATAACAGCTTCAGACAAATCGTGCTCCATGGTAAAGCGAGTCCTTTGCCAATCACAACTACAGCCTAATTTTTTTAATTGATCTAAAATGATATTCCCATACTTATCTTTCCATTCGAAAGCGTGGGTAAGAAATTCATCACGAGTTAAATCATCCTTCTTTATTCCCTGTTGATTCAATAACTGAACGACTTTATTCTCAGTGGCTATAGAAGCGTGATCAGTACCTGGAACCCAGCATACATTATAGCCTAACATACGAGCTCTTCTTACCAAAATATCCTGGATGGTATTATTCAGCATGTGACCCATATGAAGAATACCTGTAACATTTGGAGGAGGCATAACAACAGAATAACTAGGTCTGTCATCAGGAGTAGAAGAAAATAATTTATTTTCCATCCATCTATCGTACCATTTTGATTCGATGCCACTAGGGTTATATTTTGCTAAAATTTCCATGATTTATTTCAAGGTCATAAAGGTATGTTTATTTGCAAATAAAAAAGCCCATCGTGGTTCTACCAAGACGGGCTTTGTATTATTTTTAATTTGATAATTATCTTTTTTCTTTAATACGAGCACTTTTTCCAGAACGACCTCTAAGATAAAATATACGAGCTCTTCGTACTTTACCTCGTCTGTTGAGCTCAATTTTATCTATAAATGGAGAATGGAAAGGGAATATTCTTTCTACACCAACACCACTACTGATTTTTCGAACGGTAAATGTTTCATCCATTCCAGTATTTCTTCGTTGTAGAACAGTACCTTGAAAAACCTGAATACGTTCTTTATCGCCTTCTTTGATTTTGTAGTGAACAGATATGTTGTCACCTGCTGCAAAATCAGGTAAGTCTGTTCTTATTTGTTCTGCTTGTATTTGCTTAACTAAATCCATTGTTTAATAATTGAGTGCAAAAGTAAAAAAAAATATTACCTCTTTTCCACATTACTCAAAAAAATATGAATAATTATTATTAAAAAAAAGTGAACTTGTAGTAAGATTTATAAATTAATTTTACTTTTGCAGCTCTTAAAATAAAATGTACGCAATAGTAGATATAGCAGGAAAGCAATTCAAAGTTCAAAAAGACCAAAAATTGTTCGTTCACAGGATAGGTGCAGACACTGGCAAATCAGTCAATTTTGATAATGTAATGCTTGTTGATGATGCTGGTAAAGTAAGTGTAGGTACTCCATCCATCAAGGGCGCTTCAGTCACTGCAAAAGTTTTAGATCATCTCAAAGGAGATAAAGTTATCGTTTTTAAGAAAAAAAGAAGAAAGGGATATAAAGTGAAAAATGGTCACAGACAATATCTTACTCAAATTCAAATTGAAAGTATTAAAGTTAAATAATCATGGCACACAAAAAAGGAGCTGGAAGTAGTAAAAACGGAAGAGAGTCTCACAGTAAAAGACTTGGTGTTAAAATTTTTGGTGGACAAGATTGTATCGCTGGAAATATTATTGTTAGACAGCGAGGTACAGTTCATCATCCAGGAAAAAATGTAGGGATTGGTAAAGATCATACATTATTTGCATTGACCGATGGTAAAGTTGAATTCAAGAAAAGAGCTAACAAGCGTTCTTTTGTAAATATTGTATAATTTTTTAATTTAGTTGTTGCACAACCAAATAAAAGTTATAATTTTGTATCATATTATAAGGCAATCATAAGCGTCTCCATAGAGGCAATATAGATTAAAGACCTTGGGCGTTCTAGCCCAAGATTTAGAGTTTTCATAGTCAATTGAAAAGGTCCCTTCGGGGGCCTTTTCTTATTATTGGGGAGAATTAAATATTTTACTACCAACGCGTATTAAATTACTACCACATTTGATAGCTATGTGAAAATCACCACTCATACCCATAGATAATATTTCCCAATGGAGTTGGTCTTTATATTCATTATATAAATCCGAAAGTTTTAAAAATTCTGCTTCAATGTGTGACTCTATATGAGTATTAGTAGCCATACCCATCAGTCCTTTAACCGTTATATTTTTAAGACTTTCTATTTCAGTTGATTGAATTAACTTCCTAAGTTCTTCTTCTGAAAGCCCGTATTTATCTTCTTCCTGTGCAATGTGGATCTGAAAAAGTATAGGAATAACTCGGTTATATATTTTTCCTTGTTTATTGATTTCTCGAAGTAATTTTAAACTATCTACAGATTGAATTAAATGAATGAATGGTGCAATGAGTTTGACTTTATTGGTTTGAAGATGTCCAATCATGTGCCAACGGATATCTGATGGCATCATTTCTTTCTTCTTTAAAAGTTCTTGTACTCTATTTTCTGCAAAATCTCGTTGATTTGTTTCATATACTTTTTCCAACTCCTGGATTGATCGGTATTTAGAAACGACAACTAAATTAGATTTTCCTGCATGTTGACGTATTTGTTTGATATTTTCGTGGATGAAATAATGCATTATTTAACTACAAAGATATTTTTTGTTTGCTTAGTTATTTTTTTTGTGACTTGCACTCCTAAATCTGATGATTTACCAGAGGGTATTTTAAATAAAGAAGTTATGATTGATGTTATTACGGATCTTCAACTATTAGATGCTGCTCAGCGATCATTCAGTACTGGAAGTATTGAAACCAACAAAATGAGGGATACATCCTACGCAATTGTCTTTAACAAGTATGAGATAACAAAATCAGATTATGATAGTAGTTTTAGATCATATGCAAGGCATCCGGAAGTATTTTCTCAAATAATGGACCAGGTTTCTCTAAAATTAAGAACTTTTAAGTAGTGTTATATCCTAAAAGTATTTCCAAAAAGCTAGGTTTCGATCAAATTTTATCTAAAGCTAAAGACCATTGTGAAACTCAAATGGGAACAGCGATATATCGTAAGATCAAATTTTCAAATAATGCGGATGTATTACATATTGCATTGCATCAAACTACTGAAATCCAAAAAATTATTCAAAAAGGGGAGTTAAACGTTGTTCTTCATTTAGATTTTGATATCTATGAAAAAATGGCACAAATTCAGGGTTTTTTTTATGAAATAGAAACTCTTCAACATATCCAAGACCTTCTTGTAGCTATTCGAAAAATCAGTTTATTTTTTGAAAATCATTCAGTTTCTTATCCCTTAATGGGTGATGTTTTCAAAAATAATCTCATTGATTTTTCATTGATTGATAGTATTGAATCTATTTTAGGTCCAGACGGTGCAATTAAATCTTCGGCATCCCCTGTTTTAAAGAAGGTAATTTCTGATATCAAAAAAGCAGAGTCGAACATTGTCCGGAATTCAAATCGTTTATTTCAAAATGCCAAAGATCAAGGATTTTTAGCAGATACTGAATTAGGTATAAAAAATGGGAGAGTGGTTTTGCCAGTTCTATCAGAGCATAAACGTAAAATCCATGGGGTTTTAATTGATCAATCAGGAACGGGTAAGGTTTCGTATGTAGAACCTATCGAGTTGGTAAGCTTAAATAATGATTTGGCAGAATTACATATAAAGCGAAGACAAGAAGAGATTGTAATACTCAGAAAGATAACACGTCATGTTGTAGATAATTTAAGTGAGATCAAACAAGCTCGTCATCATCTTGCATATTTTGACTTCGTACGTTCCAAGGCTAGACTAGCAGAGGATTGGAGATGTGTTTTACCCTTGTTTAGTGATGAAACATTAATGATTGATTGCAGACATCCATTATTAGAGGATCGATTATCATTAGAAAAACAATCGATCGTTCCACTAAACTATTCATTTAATGCAAGTCAAAGATTAATTATTATTTCTGGACCAAATGCTGGAGGAAAGTCTGTTGCATTAAAAACTGTTGGGTTATTACATTTAATGTTACAACATGGTTTCTTAATCCCATGTTCACCGAAAAGTAGTATTCAATTGTTTCAAAAAATATTCATTGATATTGGAGATGATCAGAGTATTGAATCTGATTTAAGTACCTATTCTTCGCATCTCAAATCCGCTAAACATATCATTAATTTTTGCGATAATAATACTTTAGTATTGATGGATGAAATAGGGACTGGTACAGATCCTACATTTGGCGGGCCTATGGCAGAGGCTATTTTAGAACGTGTACATGCCCAGAATGCATTTGGAATTATTACAACCCATTTTAGTAATATAAAAGCAAAAGCAGATCAACTCAAGGGTGTCCAAAATGCAGCGATGTTATTTGATGTAGAAAATTTAAAACCCCAGTATGAGTTGCAAATTGGTCACCCCGGCAGTTCATTTGTGTATGAAGTGGCTACTAATATTGGACTGAATAAAAAACTCATTCAAAGAGCCAAAGAACTTACAGATACCAAACAATATGATTTGGATCAACTTTTATCGGATGTACAATCTCAACAAGAAAAGATCAAAGAAATTGAACTTCGACTTCAAGAAAAACTCTCTAATGCTGCCAGGTATGAAAATGAGTACAAATCATTGAAAGAATCTATAGATACTCAAAGGCTATCGATTATAAATGAAGCTGAGCAGGAAGCCAAACGTATCGTTAAAGCGGCTAATAAGGATATTGAAAAAACAATTCGTATAATCAAGGAATCCTCGGCCAACCAAAAAAAGACGAAATATGCAAGAGAGCTATTAGAAAAAAAAGTAGCCAATTATAGCCCTAAAACTTCAGAACCATTTATTGTTAAGACTCTATTTTCTGTTGGAATGCAAGTTCAAATTAAAAATACCCATACTTCTGGTGAGATTGTTGAGATTAATAAAAATAAAGTAACGATTAAATTTGGTGCTATAACAACAAAAACATCTTTAGATCAAATTGAAAAAGTGGGTCAATCTTCATCAAAACAAGTTAAAAAATATATCAGTTCATCTTCTTATAATCAAATACAACAGAACTTTAAGTCTGAAATTGATGTGCGTGGAATGCGAACAATGGATGCGTTAGTAGAAGTAGACCATTTGATTGATTCAGCTCTAATTATGGGAATAACAACCCTTCGAATTTTACATGGAAAAGGCAATGGAATCCTTAAGTCTGAAATCAGAAAACATATCAAATTGAACTCAGCTATTCAGTCCATTTCATACGAACATGTTGATCTTGGTGGAGAGGGTATCAGCATTATAGAACTTAAGTAATTCAGTTTCTAGTATTTAATGGTAATTTCGTCACATATTTGATTCTAATAATTATCTAATACCATGAAACAGTTATTTAAATACGGTGATACTAAAGAATTTTATACCACAGTATCAAAAAAAGATTTAGCCAAATTCAATGGGGTAGAGGTTCATCCATACTACAGTACTTTTGCTTTGGCTCGGGATGCTGAGTGGTCAAGTAGATTGTTTGTATTAGACATGAAGGAAGTTGATGAGGAGGGGATTGGCACATTTGTAAATGTTCAACACATATCACCAGCTAAAATTGGGGATGAGGTTCGTTTTATTGCTACAATTAAAAGTGTAATTCACAATGAGATTGTTTGTACTATTACAGCAAAAGTGAATGGCAGACTGATAGCTAAAGTTGAAACTGGACAGAAAATACTAAATGCTGATGAACTTGAATCATTAAAACGAGTTGCTCAACGTGACTAAGAAAAAAAATAGAGAACATAGCGTTACCCGAAATAAAAAAGCATATTTTGAGTATGCCATTGAGGAAACATTTGAGGCAGGTATTGTACTGACAGGTGCTGAAATTAAGTCTATTCGAGCCAAGAAAGTGAGTATCTCTGAAGGATATTGCTTTTTTGATGACAAACAAGTTTTCAAAATAAGAGGGATGCGTATTGCTGAATTTAAAAATGCGGGCTATGTACAACAAAATCCAGATCGAGATAAATGTCTGTTACTCACCAAAAATGAACTCAAAAAAATCACAAATAAATTAAAAGACCAGGGTATCACTGTTATTCCTATTGAAGTATTTATCTCACCCAAAGGATTTGCTAAGTTAGAAATTGGCTTAGGGAAAGGTAAAAAAATATACGACAAAAGAGAGTCTTTGAAAGATAAAGACATTCGAAGAGAAATAAATAATTTTACTTAAAAGGTAACGACAGTATTCTTATTAAAAAATCTGACTGAAAATTTAATTTATCCTATAAATTCGCATCTTCATTGCTCACGTGGTGAAATTGGTAGACACGCCAGCTTGAGGGGCTGGTGTCCGCTTTTGGACGTGCTGGTTCGAATCCAGTCGTGAGCACAAATTGACTAACAATTTATTTCTCATGATGACACGTCTTTTCATAATCTTTAGTTGGTGTACACTATCACTATCAGTATTTGCACAAACTAATATTACACTAACGAATGCTATTGCAATGGACATTTTAATGGGCGATTACTCCTCGAGTGATTATGTGTCCACTACTATCATTGATGACCATGATGCCATTATCCAAGGGATTAATAGTCAAGTTTCTTCTGATTCTCTTAAATCGTATATCCTGAAACTGGCTACTTTTGAAAATCGTAATACTGGTTCAGATACCCTTTCTACGTTCAGAGGGATTGGTGCTGCTCGGCAATGGATTATGTCCAAATTTCAAGCTATAAGTAATGAAAATGATCAACGGCTAGTTACCTCATTTTTACAGTTTGATCAAGACATTTGTGGAATGACTCGCCACAAAAATGTACTGGGTATATTACCAGGAACAGATATTGATCACCATCAAGTTATTGTCATTGAAGGCCACTTTGATAGTCGTTGTGCAGGTAGATGCGATGTAGATTGCATAGCTCAAGGGATTGAAGACAATGCCTCTGGGACAGCATTGGTTATAGAGTTAGCTCGTGTAATGAGTCGCTATACGTTTAAAAATACCATTGTTTTTATGGCTACTACAGGTGAGGAGCAAGGTTTAAATGGGGCCAAAGCATTTGCTGATTATGCTAAAACAAAAGCTATACCAATTGAAGGGGTATTCAATAATGATGTCATAGGTGGGGTGATTTGCGGTAAAACATCCTCAGAACCTTCTTGCCCAGGACTCAATGATGTAGATAGTTTACAAGTTAGATTATTTTCAAATGGCTCCACATCGATTCAAAAACAATTAGCTCGTTTTGTCAAATTACAATACCAAGAAGAACTAAAACCAATAGTTAGAGTTCCCATGTTACTTACCATCATGTCTGCTGAAGATAGATTAGGTAGAGGAGGTGATCATATACCATTTCGCAATAATGGATATGCAGCTATTCGATTTACTTCGGCTAATGAGCATGGAGATGCCTCCAATGGTCCTGATTATACAGATAGACAACATACTCATAATGATATTGTCGGTAAAGATGTTAATGGTGATCTCATCATCGATAGTTTTTATGTAGATTTTAATTATTTGGCACGAAATACTGTAATTAATGGCGCAGCAGCGGCCATGTTAGCTATTGGACCGCATGCTCCAGCCTACGAAATTAGAGATTTTGAAAAAAGAGGTTTTGTAGTTTCTATTGATGATCCCATGAATTATGACAACTATCGTGTTACAATCCGATCTAAAACTAATGATTGGGATACGGTTTATACGATTCATTCTAAGATAGATACTATTTTTCCAAACTTTAATTCATTGTATTTTGTGAGTGTAGCGTCAGTGGATCAAAATGGTATTGAAAGTGTGTTTGGGCAAGAGAACTTTTTAAGGATGTCTGGAATTAACAATTTGAATAAAAATATATATTCACCCTTCGAATTACTCCAAAACAAGCCTAATCCATTTGATGAATCAACCATTATCAGTGTGAAATCAAATACAAAAATCCATACTAAGAATGCCATTATTCGTATTCAAGATATGCAAGGAAATCGAATAAAAGACATCCCCTTTATATTATCAAATCAAGAAATCACAGAAATCATGTATTACCACGGATATGGTGTATCTGGGGTATATAGCTACAGTCTAGTCATCGATGATGAGGTTGTGGATACTAAACGAATGATCTTTAATAATTAGCGGATTCATTTATAATTATATGAGGAAACCTTGTGTTAGATGTTGAATACACCTTACATTTGAGACGTTAATAATATATCTAATGAAATTCGGAACCAAAGCAATCCATGCAGGATTAGAACCAGACTCAGCTACAGGAGCAATTATGACTCCTATTTATCAAACCAGTACATATGTTCAAGATGGTATTGGAAACCATAAAGGATACGAATATAGTAGAACAGGTAATCCTACCCGTAATGCACTTGAAGCAAATTTAGCAGGCATAGAAAATGGAAAATATGGAGCATGTTTTGGGAGCGGTTTAGCAGCCATAGACTGTGTGATTAAAATGCTTAATCCTGGAGATGAGGTTATATCTACCAATGATTTATATGGCGGATCATACCGAATATTTAAAACCATTTTCGAGAAATATGGAATCAAATTTCATTTTGTTGATATGCTCGACACACAAAATATTGCTAATGCCGTAAATGCCAATACGAAGTTGATTTGGGTAGAAACACCAACCAATCCCATGATGAATATTATTGATATTAAGGCGGTTTCTGTCATTGCTAAATCAGTAGGAGCGATGCTTGGCGTTGATAATACATTTGCTACTCCTTATCTTCAAAACCCTCTTGATTTGGGAGCAGATATTGTGATGCATTCTGTCACTAAATATTTGGGTGGACATAGCGATGTAGTTATGGGTGCATTAATTTGCAATGATGATCAAATTGCGGATGAAATGTACCGTATTCAAAATAGTAGTGGTGCGGTTACCGCACCCATGGATTCTTTCCTGGTATTGCGAGGAATTAAAACGCTTCATGTTCGAATTCAACGGCATTGTGAAAATGGAGAAAAAATAGCCCGTTGGTTGAACAGTCATCCGAAAGTGGATACCGTATATTGGCCTGGATTTGAAAGCCACACTAACCATGAGGTTGCTAAGCTACAAATGCGTGGTTTTGGAGGTATGATTTCCTTTACACTTAAAGGAAACCACATTGAAGATGCTAAACAAATTGTTAAAAGTACGCACTTATTTGCATTGGCAGAAAGTTTAGGTGGAGTAGAAAGCCTCATTGGCCATCCAGCTACTATGACGCATGCTTCAATACCGAAGGAAGAACGAGAAAAATCAGGTGTAGTTGATTCTTTAATTCGATTGAGTGTTGGTATAGAAGATGTAGATGATTTAATTGCTGACTTGGAAAAAGCCATGGGTTAAATTATAACGGACATTGTTTTTAAAACTGCTCAAAAACACCTAGACCGAATAAAGCAAAATCATACTTTACAGGGTCATTAGCGTCCAATAATCTCAGATTGCTATCCAATTCATTTAGGGCCTTAACATCATTCTGTTTTCTTGTGAGCAAATCAAACTGTCTAGCTACGTTTCCAGAGTGAACATCCAAAGGGCAAGATAGAATAGCAGGGGGTATGTTCTTCCAGATTCCAAAGTCAACTCCATGATTATCTTGTCTGCAAAACCAACGAAGCATCATATTAATTCTCTTAGAAGAACTACCTTTTGCCGGATCACTTACATGCTTGGTTGTTCTAATGGGATGTTCAACAGAAAAAAATAGCCGTTTAAATTCTGTTATTGCAGGTAGAATACTACCTGTAGATTGATGAAGTGAAAACACTTTTTCCATTCCACCGTGGTTGGTGTATATATGGTTTAGAGCTTTGATGAAGAATCCGAAATCAACACTATTGAAAGTTCGGTGAACAAATCCATCCAGTAATTTCAATTGGTTTTCATTGTATGACATCACAAAATCATATGGAGAGTTGCCCATCATCTGCATCATTTTATGACCATTTTTAATGATCATAGTTCTATTTCCCCATGCAATAGTAGCCGTTAGAAATCCTGAAATCTCAATATCCTCTTTTAGGTCATACTGATGTGGAATTTGAATGGGGTCACTTTCTATAAAATTTGGCGAGTTGTATTGGGTTACCTTTTCATCTAGATATTCTTTTAATTCAATATTTAGCAAAAGACTCATGATGTTTAACGTATGGACTATTTAAAAAATGTTAGAGAGAGGATGAATTAATAAAATTGGATTTAGGACTACAATTAATGGATGTTTTTGGGGATTGTGATACCAATTCGATTATTTAATCAAAACTCCATGATCCCATTTTTCAGTTTTCCATTTCTTGCCATCGTGATACCAATATTCCCAAGTTCCATTTTTTACATTATCAATGAACTCGCCTTTGCATTTACCAAATAGACTAGTGGATCCGAGTTTCCAGATCCCATTCTTTTTTCCTAATCGATAACTTCCTTCATCTGGGCCACCCTCAGCAAATTTGTGTTCTATCCATGGTCCTGTTTTTAGGTCGTCTTTATATAAACCATACGTGTCTAATCCTTGTCGTTTATATAATTGATATGGTCCATTCAATTGCCCATTTTGATAGGTTTTAATTTCTAATGGTTCTCCATTCATTGTATAAGTCGTGAATTCGCCATCTAATTTTCCATTGATGTACCTTTCTGAACTAATTAGTTGTCCTTCAATGGTATATGTTTGTTTTAAACCGTCTAAATACCCACTATTAAAGGAAGATGTTTCTGCAACTTGCCCATTAATATGATAAAAAGTACACTTTCCATCTCGAAGTCCGTTAGCGTAAAGGATTTCTTTTCGTATATTCCCATCACGATCATAGGATGTAATCAAGCCTTGAGGTTTACCATTTTTGTAGGCCCCTTTTTGCTCTAAATTACCATTGGTATGGTACAGCATAAAATTACCCTGTTCTAATCCATCTATAAATGTGGCTATTTTTTTAACTTGTCCACTGGTGTAATATGACTTGTAGCTTCCGTCTATTTTCCCTTCATTATAACGACAGTCTACTTCTGGATTACCATTGGAATAATAGGTTTTAAAATATCCATGTCGGACCCCATTTTTGTATTCAATGTCTTGGTCTTTTTTTCCATCTTCATACCAACTTTTGAAATAACCATTGATTTTGCCATTTTTCCATAATACACGCTGCATAGGTTTATTGTTTGATGGCCATAAAAGCAACGATTCTCCTGTATATCTTATACCATTTAGTGTATAATCTCCGTTTTCATTTTTCTCTAATTTACTAAAAGCTATTTTATCTTGAGCTTGGATATTAAAAAATAAAAGGAATAACCCTAAAGAAATTAAAAATTTAATGGATATTTTAGTCATGGGACAAATATATGTAGGTTAATTAATTGGCAACTCAGCAATTATTTTATCAATATCTTGTTTTTTCATACAATGAAAATGTTGTCTAGGACAAGCATTGTTTCCTAGTTTACTGCAAGGGTGACAAGGCAAGTCTACGATATAGTTTTTAATTCCATAGTTTCGATAGGCGTACATACCAAATTTGGGATGTGTGTTTCCCCATAGGGTAACAATAGGTACATCAAAACTAGAGGCAATATGCATCATACCTGTGTCACCAGTTAATAGGAGTTTAGATTGCTGTATTAAAGATGCAGATTCATGTATGGTTAGCTGATTACATAAATTGATCATTGTTTTATTTTTGGGATTTTCCATGATAGATATTGACTTGTTATAATCTACTTCACCATGGCCAATAAGGACAATAGGAGCATCATTTAACTGTTTAAATAACGCATTTAACGTGTCAATTGGAATTTGCTTGGTGTAATATGTGGCGCCTAATGCAACTACATAAAAGTTATGTTTATGGAGTGCGTGGATTTTTAAATCATAAGTAAAATTGTGAGGTAAATAAAAGTCGATACCGTTTTGGTCATTAGTGATACCAAGCGATTGAATACCTTCAAAATATCGATCGATAATATGTTTTTCTGGTAAAAGATCAATTTTAAAATTAACGAAGAGCCATTTTTGAATATTTAGTTTAGCAAAAGAATAACTTTTGATATGAAGAGCTCGCTTAATTTTAAAGGTTCTAATATTTTTATGTAAATCAATAATGCAATCAAAATTTTCAGTTTTTAAAGATTCAATGATTGCTGATAAATCATTTTTTTTAAGTGAATGAATTTTCTGAATATATGGATGATGTGCCAATAATCCGGCAAAGCTATCTTTAGTAAGAAAATGAATTTCAGACTCAATAATCTGATTTTTGATGCAACGGATAATAGGTGATGTTAGAACAATATCTCCAATACTACTAAATCGTATAATTAATATTTTCATTCTTTTGGAACGTATGTCAATTCATCATTTATAAAAGCTTCCTCAGTAATATATGCCGCAGAAGTATTGGAATCAACCAGTGCGATTATAACTGTTTTATAAATTTGATCATCACTGGCTATTTGCATGATGTGTTTGATAATACCGAATTTCCCAGCAAGTGAACAAGGCATTCTGCTTACATCAAAATCACCGGTATTAAAAAAAGTATTATAGAATTCCCATTGGTAGAGTGTAGCTAAATCATGGGTGTCATTTTCTTCAAATCTTGTTTTTTTATAGAAGTCAATATACTGATAGGTCTCAGTATTGCAGGAATTAAAATATACGGTATCTTGAATCCTAATTTCAATTTCATCTGTCTGACCAAAGGCAACTCCAAAATTAAAAGCGAATCCGATTAGGAGTAGTTTTAGAAAGTATAATTTAAAACAATTTAGATTATAATCCATTTATCTTGTTTGTCTACGACCAAAATAATATAATTATGCATAATAAAGTGAATAACTCACTGTTATTGCAATGTAATCCTAAATAAATTTGTAATATGAAAAATTTAATTGGAATAATAGTTCTATTCTCATCGCTTTGTTCTTATGCTCATAAAACCGATTCCATTGGCACTCGAGTAAAAAATGGTAAAACATATATTTTACATCAGGTAGAAAAAGGGGACGGGTTGTATAGTCTGAGCAGAAAATATAATATATCTCTAAAATCAATTATTAATGAAAATCCCGGGTCAGATGAAGTAATTAAAATTGATGATATAGTTTGGATACCAACGGATATTCAATCATCGGTTCAAGATGAAGTGGTTAGCGACTTTTTTTCAAATAATTCAGTTTTACAAGAATCAAACATAAAAAATGATCCTTTACGGTCAAATGGTGTGAGTACTTTTGCTAAGTATCACAAAGTTGTTCCAGGTGAGACATTATATTCTATCAGTGTAAAGTACAATACCAAGGTTGAAATGATTAAAAATTTAAATAATCTTACGTCTAATGAATTAACAGTTGGTCAGCGCTTATTAGTGCAGGATGGACAGGCAAAAACTGTTTTTGTTTCGTCAGATACTACGGATTCTATTGTTAGTTCAATTGATGTTGAAATTTCTTCAGATTCTTCGTATAAAGATCAGGGATTTGAAACTCAAGTTGAAACAAAAACGATAAAGGATAACTCTGGATATAGCATAAAAGTGGAGCGATTAAAAGAATATGACATTGAGAAAATTGAGGAAAATGGAACGGCTATGCTCGATGATCCTCAAATTCCTAGTGATAAGAATTTTGCATATCATTTTAACGCACCCATTGGTCAAGTTATCATGGTTACTAATCCTATAAACAAAAAAACAATTTTTGTGAAAGTGATCGGTAATTTCGAAAAGGAAGAAAATAGTTCTCTTATTATTAAATTATCAGACATATCTGCTAAAAGTATTGATCTGAAAAACAATGAGAGAGTGATGCTAAGTTATGCCATTGCTCAATAATATATCGCTCAAAAAGTTCAATAATTCATTCATTTTTTACTTACTTCAGGTTGGGTTTTTAAGTTTATGGATTTCCCCATTTATAGTCAGCCTAACCACTTTTTTTTCCTTGGTTTATGTTGTTTTAACTTTTAATAATTATAGTGATAAACGAGTCAAAGTAGTTTGTTACCTTTCTTTTATTATCCTCTTAACTCATTTAGCATCTATGGGAATTTATGGTGCATCAGACACATTAGTCTCTAAGCTATTGTTAGTAGTTGGTTTTATTGCATTGTTGTCCTCCTCCTTTTTAGTTTTTGATGCTAAAAAAAATCATTTGATTTTGTTTTCTTTGGTTATATCGGGTATTGTTTTTGTAATTAATATATATGCTATCACCAATTATTTAGTCCATAAAGCCCATTATGATGCCTTGCTTCTTCAAAGTAAAAGCATACCCATTCCTAATATGCATCACATTCATTTTGGGATCATTAATGCATGTATCCTTTTTTTATTATTGGGTTTATTGGTTCAAAAAAAAATACCAAAAATATGGCATCGAAATTTAGCTAAATTTATGCTAGTAGTCATAGCCATTAGTTTCCATATTTTAAGTTCTCGTACGGGTTTATTATCATTCTATGTAGGAGCATTTGTATCTGTGATTGCCTATTCAATTCAAAAACGATCATACTCAATTTTACTTTATTCTTTCTTAAGCATAATCATTACTCTAGGTTTATCGGTTCAGTATAGTGATTCGTTCCGTAATAAAATAAAAAATAGTCTGGAAGATTATAACAGCTGGGGTAAAGGAGATGAGATTAACCACAAGTCTATGGGTATGCGTATTGAAGCATCTACTATGGCTATTCATGTTATAAAAGCATACCCGTTTGGAGTAGGAATAGAGAAAAAAGAACAAGCTTTACAAGCAATGTATGTAAAAAAAAATACCCCGTTAGATCTAGAAAATAGAATTGGTCCACATAATCAGTTTTTGGATTACGGTATGAAATTTGGTTGGATAGGTATTGGTATACTTCTTATCTTTTTTATATCACTTATTCCACTGATTCAAAATGCATCTTTTCCTATGTTAGGAATTAGTGTTGTTTTTTTAGTCGCTTTGTTCTTTGAATCGCTTTTTGAAAGACAGACAAGCATATTTACTTTTTGTATGTTTATTCCTCTTTTTTATTCTTTATTTGGCTTTGGTTCTGTAATTATGAATAAAAAATGACATCATATCTTTTTTCTAGTTCTACCTTTGCCATTGTGTTAAAAAGACTATTATTTTTTCTTTGTGCATTGGGTGTTTCGTCTTTACAAGCCCAAGTTTATGATAATATAGATGATGAAAATGATGCATATTTACAGGAAGATAAGACCCCTTTATTTAATGATTGGAGGGGAAGACTTCATACCGGAGTATCCAGTTCCTATTTCATTGATTTTATTTCATCTCCACTCGGGGAAGTTGATGTGGTTTATACCGATCCAGGCAATATTAAACGCATTGAAAAAGGAGCAACTCAAACTAGCTATTCATCGTATTTTACAATAGGTTTTGTGCCTCGATACAACCTAGCAGAGTTGAATAGTAATTTAGCTATAGCTGCATCTTTACCCGTAGCGATAGGATTTGGTAACGCAAGTGCAAGTTCCACTAGCGTAATAGGCGGAACAGGATTTGGTAATTTACAAATACCCCTAATGTTTCATTTTTTCTATGGAGCAGAATCCACATTTCGATCTCAAGAAAAGGTAGGCTTTAATATAGGGTGTGGTTATGAGTTTAATAAGATTGGATTGATTGATTTTTCAATCAATAGATCTGAACCAATTAATAAAGCATGGTTGATGCCTGCAATTACCGGTGGAGTTCAATTTTATAGAGGATTATCACCAGTAGAAGTTAATGTGAAATATGGTTTTGGTAAAGTACAAGATCAGTGGGTAGATCAATATGGTAACAAACTGACTGATGGCAAGCGAATTACGCGAGCATATTCACTTAAATTATGCTTCATCTATTATTTGTAGTCGCTTAAATTAAGTATCTTTCCATCAAATTCTGTTGATGTCTTAATTGATAAATAATCTAAAATAGTTGGAACTATATCCGTTGTAAAAGTAATCGTATTATTTGTTCCAGCATGAATAGAGGGTCCCAAGAAAATAAGAGGTACATGGGTATCATAGTTGAATGGAGTTCCATGAGTTGTCCCGTAAGGTCGCATATCAATAAGATAGTTTTCCGTTTGAAGGATTTTAATAAATAAACCCTGGTCGGGGGAGTGACTATTTCTAATTTTTTGAATATAGGATTTGTGACAGGCTGGATTATCAATTTCAAAAAACGAATACGTTTCTTGTATGTAATTTAAATTTTCTAAATGGAATTGAATTTGACTCACCAATTTACTACTATCTATTTCATGTGACTGAATAACAGCAAAATTTGGTTCTACACCCTGATAGTTTGCGAATATTATGGTTGATTG
Source organism: uncultured Bacteroidia bacterium (assembly GCA_943787465.1). GTDB lineage: Bacteria > Bacteroidota > Bacteroidia > NS11-12g > UBA9320 > UBA9320. The sequence continues at coordinate 23,065 of CALSMN010000005.1, forward strand.
ATTAATTTTAAATTCTTGTTGTATAAGTATATCAATGGAGTCTATATCCTGTTTGAATTGTGAGGATGTTATTCTTTTTGATGGATGGTTAGAATTAGTGTTGGATTCAGGAAATTGTGCAACTCCATGATCAGATGTCAAAACTAGTAAATAATTATCTACCCCAACTTGATTGTTTAAGAACTGAATAAAATCTAATAAATATTGATCTAACTTTTGATAATAATCGTAAATTTCAAAACTTTCGGGTCCAAATTGGTGCCCAATTATATCCGCAGCAGATAGGCTCAAAGTTAGAACATCTATACATTCATCTATACCAAGTTTTTCCTGAACTATCAATTCCTTGGCAAATTTCAGCACGAACTGGTCACCAAAAGGAGTATGCCAAAGGAAATCACCCGAATTCACATCAATATCGGAAATTTCATTGGCTTGTTTCAGGGTATGAGGAAAATGAGTATCAAAAAAACCAAACTCTTCTGCTCTATGGTCTCTATATTTAAATGATTTAGAATTAAAATCTGATTCAAGTTCCCATCCCGATTCTATCTCAGATTTCATTAAATCTTTTGCTTTAAAATTTTGAACCCAATGGGGAAATGACTCTTTGTAGAAATCTGTACTTACCATTTGTGTGCTTTTTGAATCAAACCAAAAGGATCGATTGGCAAGATGACCACCCATTAAAATTGATGCTCTGTCTTTGAGCGATACACTGTATGATTTAGATTTAGATGATTGTGTCTTGATGTAATCTCCAAGGCTGGGTTTTAGTAAATTTTTAACAGAATTTTTGGGTAGGGTACAGTTTTCTATACCCATATAATTAACCGATGTGTCTTGAATGCAATATTGTATTTTGGATTGTTTTCTAACATAAATATTATTATTGGTAATCCCATGATTAGATGGATGATAACCTGTAGCTATAGTTGCATGACCTGGCGCAGTTGTTGTATAAAAATGATTATGATTTGTATGGTTAAAAGTCTGTCCATTTTGAATTAAATAATTTAACCCTCCTTCAAAATTTTGATCGAATTTTTCTAAATAATCAGCTCTCATTTGATCAACACTCAATAAAACTATCAATTTAGGAGGAAGAGTGGGGGTTGGGCTTCTAAATGCCAAAAATAAAAAACTCAAAAAGGGGATATATTTTCTCACACTGCGAATTAAACCAACTTGTACCTTTTTTAATTAAATCTACTAGAATTATATTTGGTAAAGTCTTGTTTTAACTAGTTTACCTAAGCATATTTGTGCATGCGATTTTTATATCTCACGGCTATTGTTAATCTATTCTACGCTAATGTTTTAGCTCAAGGTTATACTTCTGGTTTTATTATGGATGAAGATGAAAATGGAATCCCCCATGTACAGGTCATAGAATTAGGAGAAAACAATGTTTCATATTCCAATGATATGGGTGCATTTTTATTGAAATATTTTGAGGAGGATGCTCGTGTATTATTTGTTCATCCTGATTATGATACGCTTCAATTACAAATTAACTCATCAACAGATCGAATTATTTTTTTACAACCTAAAGTTGGGAATAATAATTATCACTTAGGATTTCACGCTGGATTTTTAGATTTTTCTACTAAAAATAAAAACAAAAATTTAGAAAATATGCCTTACTTTCTTGGAGAATCAGATGTAAATAGACAATTGCAAATGTTGCCAGGAATTGAACAAGGTACAGAGGGCTATAGCAATTTATTTGTGAGAGGTGGGGATGTCGATCAAAATATGATGTTGTATAATGGAACACCTATTTATAATTACAATCACTTATTTGGAATATCTTCAACTTTTCATAACAAGAGTATTAAAAACACAAAAATTTACAGAGGATTATCTCCAGCAAAATATGGGGGTAGGGTATCTTCTTATATTGACTTAGAAAGCGAAAAAAACAGCTCATATAGTGGTTTAGACGGTGAATTTGAGATGACACCACTTAATGCTGGAATCTACATTAGTAACATCAATAAAGGCAAAGGATTTTTTACATTAGCTGCACGAAGATCATGGATAGACTTGATGGTACCATTAGAAAGTCGCCAAAATAGCCTCAATGCAAATATTTATGATATCCAACTTAATTTTGGTAAAACTCTTCATTCAAATGATAAAATTGAGTTCAACTTTATGAATACTCGAGATTTTTATTTCATATCTCTACAAAGCGACGATTCATTGCCAAGTTCGAACGATACTCGTGTAGTAGGATTTACCCAAAAATGGTCTAATCTTTTAGCATCAATCAAGTATAAGCAAAAGTTGAATTATAGCTTAAATGCTGAACATCAACTCTATATTTCTAGTTACAAAGCAAAATCTATTTTCAAAGAAGAAATATTTGACCCCAATATTACCACAATACCTACCACTCAACTTGAATTAACAAATGGGATTCAAGATTTGGGTGTCCAAAGCAATTGGACATTCATCAAAAATAATGCTCATTCAATCCAGTTTGGATTACAATCCAGTTTTCGATTTTTTCAACCAGGAAAAAAAATATATCGTTCACAAGGTTATCCAACTATTGCTGATATCAATACCATTACAGGAAATACAAAAAGTGTTTTCTCTAATGAACTCTCCCTATATGGAGAGGATCACTGGAGATTGAATGATAAAACGTATTTTGACTTAGGGCTTCGTCAAGTATACTATACTCATGATGGTTATCATAAATTGGCATTTGAACCCAGAATTCATGGTACTTTTTTGTTGCAACACCGCGATGCTCTTAAAGTGGGATACAATCGGCATAATCAGTTTCTTACCCAACTCAATTTAGGAAGAACAGGAAGTCCAGATAATATATGGGTGCCAAGTACTTCATTGGTAAAACCCACACAACTGGATATTTTTGAGTTGAGTTATGAACGTAAATTAGGTAAAATTTATGCTGGATCTTTTAATTTATACTCTAAACGTATGACCAACCTTGTTGGAGTATCTAACTTGTCAGATGCGAGTAATCCTGAATTGGATTGGCAATCCAGTGTAGTTTTTGGAACGGGTAGATCTTATGGAGCAGAATGGTTAATTCAGAAAAGTGATGGTGATATTACGGGATGGTTGAGTTACGCATATAGTCGAAGTTTTAGAACGTTTTCAGACCTATATGATCAAGAATATCTTTTTAGTTTTGATAGACCACACATGCTTAAATTGTACGTTAATTATACCAATCCTCGAAGTGATTGGAATTTTGGATTTAATTATCTTTTGGGATCTGGTCAGTTATTTACTTTGCCTATTGGCAAGTTCAGAGATATCAATGGAAATACGCAATTAGAATACAATACTTTAAATAATTATAGAAGTAATGTGTATCAACGTTTTGATGTGAGTGTTATTCGTTTAAAAAACACTTACGGATTAGAACAAGAATGGCGATTTTATTTATACAATGCCCTCGGCAATATTAATCCATTAAGTGTGGCTGCTGTTTTTGATTCAGCTAATTTTTCCAAATTAGTGGTTGATAGGGCATACCTAGCATTTGTTCCTGGAGTAGCCTATATTGTTAAATTTTAAAAAAATTACATAGAATGAAAAAATATATCATTATCAGTTTAACCTTCTTATTTTTTGGATGTTATCAAGATAGTATTCAACCCGATTTATTGGAAAATTATAAAAGTAAGATGGTAGTAAATGCGATATTTACGAATGGCCAGCCTGCTAAACTCCAATTAACCAATAGTTCAGCTGTCATGGATAGTTCGGGATTAAAAGGGATACCAAATGCAACGGTAATGATTGAAACTGTTGATGAAACGAAAACGATGAGTCCAAGTTCCGGAGATTTTAATTACTCATCTGATTTCATACCTACCTCAGGAAAGCCAATAAAATTATCCGTTCGACATCCAGATTATGTGAACGTATCATCAACTGTAATTGTACCTGTTAATGTGAATGCTATCTCTACCCTTACAGAAAATGGGGGATTAGATACATCGGGATTGCCAGGTGATTTGATACAAGTTTCATTCAATGACCCAGGAAATAAAAGTAATTTCTATAAACTTAATATCTTTTACTGGAATCAGACCATAGGTGATTGGATACCGATGGCATTTACTAAATCAGATCCTTCTTTGACAGGATACAATTCATACGTACTAAGTGATGCAGGAGTTATATTTTCTGATGAACTTTTCAATGGTTCAAATAAAATTATTCAAACAGTAGCACCTAATGGACTAGTTTCTTCCAATCCTGATAACAAATACAAAGTAGAATTTTCTCATATTACCTCAGATTTTTTTGAATATTACAGATCTATTCAAAGGGCTGATGATGCTAAAGAAATATCCTTCAACGGTGGATTCAACAATGCAGTCGTTATTCATTCGAACATAGACAATGGATTAGGTATTCTTGCTGTTCAGAATACAAGTGAAACCATACTTAAGTAAAATTATTTTAATTCTGTTTGTTTCTTATAAATAACCTTAGTTTGCAATCTTTAATTTCATGAAAATAAGATTCTTATCCATTATTGTTTGCTTCTGCTTAAGCAATTTGATTATGGCACAAAATGCAACTTTTCGTGGATTTGTTTTCGATAAAGAAACTGGAGAGCCACTGGCCTTAGCGATTGTTACATTTACGACAATAAATCAAGGAGCCTACACTGATGCTAGTGGTTTGTTTAATATAGCTGATCTAGAATCAGGAGCTTATACTGCATATGCCACTAATATAGGGTATGATACGTTATTTTTTAATTTTGAAGCTAAGCCTAGCAAAGTCATTTCGCATAATTTTTATTTAAAATCACAAAGCAAAAAGCTAGATCAAGTTTTTGTAAATGCCAATAAGATTCGTAAAACGAAAGAAATTAATATATCCAAAACATCGATAAAGCCTATTCAACTTACCCGAATACCGTCGGTAGGAGGAGAGCCTGATTTAGTTCAATATTTACAAGTTTTACCAGGTGTTGTTTTTTCTGGTGATCAAGGAGGTCAATTATACATTCGTGGGGGTTCACCTGTCATGAATAAAGTATTATTGGATGGATTAACGGTTTATAATCCATTTCATAGTATTGGATTGTTCTCTGTGTTTGATAGTGATATCCTCAAATCGGTTGATGTGTACTCAGCTGGTTTCAGCTCAGAATATGGGGGACGAATTTCTGCGATTGTGGATGTTAAAACTCGGGATGGAAATAAAAATAGGTTAGCTGGAAAAATCAATGCTAGTCCGTTCAATGGAAAACTATTATTAGAAGGACCTTTAAAAAAATATAAGGCCGAAAAAAGTAGCAGTAGTTATATCATTTCATATAAAAATTCATATTTAAATACATCGGCACCTATCATATACCCCTATGTAAATGAGGGTGTATTGCCTTATTCCTTTAGTGATTTATATACAAAGCTTTCTTTTAATTCATCCAAAGGAAGTAACATGAGTATTTTTGGGTTTGATTATTCTGATAAAGTTGATTTTCCAAGTTCCACGTCATACAATTGGAAATCCAGAGGTTTGGGTTCAAAATTTCTTTTAGTGCCAGAAAATAGTCAAGTAATTGTTGATGGGAGTGTTACGTTTAGCAACTATTTAATTCAACAAATAGAACTGGATAGTAAACCCAGATCTTCTGGAATTAGTGGGTATAATGTGAATCTTAATTTTAATCGATTTATCAACGCTAATGATAAAATCAAATATGGTGTCGAAATGAATGGATTTAGAACTGATTTTGAATTTTACAACACTTCGAATAGACGGATATCTCAAAATGAAAATACAAGTGAAATAAATGCTTTTATAAATTATTTAAAGAATTTCAATAAAAAGATACTTCTAGAAACTGGTCTTCGAATGCAACGGTATGCCAGTCTTCAAGAAACGACGTTAGAACCTCGAATTCGTTTAAAGTATAACATGACTCGAAGGATACGTTTTAAGGCTAGTGCTGGTATGTATTCCCAAAATCTGATGAGTGCGGTAAGTGACCGGGATGTGGTCAACCTATTTTATGGTTTTTTAAGTGGTCCAACTGATTTGCCTGAAACTTTTTTGGGTGAAGAAGTAGTCTCTAAATTACAAAAAGCGAGACATGCTGTAGCTGGTTTTGAATTTGATGTAAATTCCATTTCTGAGATCAACATAGAGGGATATATTAAAGAGTTTACCCAAGTTACAAATATAAATCGGGACAAAATATTTGATAATAACGCTGAAAACCAACGATTAAGACCGTATTACTTGTATGAAAATTATATTGTTGAAAAGGGTGAAGCCTATGGCTTTGATGTAACGTATAAATTGGAGAATAAGCAATGGTATTTATGGAATGTCTATTCGTTTAATATAGTCAATAGATATGATGGACGTAGAGAGTATCAGCCTCATTTTGATCGAAGACACAATATAAATGTGGTCGGTTCGTATGATTTTGGTAAAAATCTGGTTTGGAATGCAAACCTTCGATGGAACTTTGGTTCAGGTTTTCCTTTTACACTGACACAGGGTTATTATGAGTTGTTGGATTTTGACGGTGGTGCAAGTGCTGATTATACAACAGCTAATGGGGATTTAGGAATCGTATACGATGAGTTAAACAAAGGACGTTTGCCTTATTACCATCGATTAGATGCATCCATCAAACGAAGAATTGATTTTAAAGAAAAATCAGCCTATGTCAAACGTAAAGTTGAAATTATAGCTTCCGTAACGAATGTGTATAATCGAGAAAATATCTTCTACTTTGATCGAATCAATTATAAACGAGAGAACCAGCTTCCATTATTACCAAGTTTATCAGTTAGCTTTTCGTTCTAGACGAAGAAGTATGCCGTTAGATCATCTCCATTGGAGATGAAGAACATGATTCTTCAAGGATGATTTGAACAGATGTGTTGCTGGGTGATACTTGAACATGAGAAAGCAAATGCGTTTGTTCTTTCAACTCGGTATAGGTTGCATAAAGTTCATCATCCTGGGATAATTTTTCCAATAGCATAATGCATTCTTGGGGTGGGAGCTCATGGTAAATAAGCTGAATCAGTTTTTCTGGAGTAATGTCTATATCCATATTAGTTTAAATTTTATTCTAAAACGAAGGTTTATATTGAATAGTATACGATGATGAAAAATAAACATGGCTAAGATTATTGGTTCATTACTTGGTTTAAAATTTATATTTGTGGCAAGTAACTTTGAAAATCTAATACACTATGAGATTTGTTTGCCACTGTATTTGAAGCGTGACTTTCAGAGATCGAATGATCGATTTTGACTAGAAAGTTTTTAGAGTAGAAATTAAGTTTTTAAAACCATGTTTCAGTATACATTCATATATCAACTATATTTTTTCATTTTCTTTGTTTGGGGATGTGTTAAAACACCAAGTATTATTGGCAACACTTCTCTATTAAGCTATGAAAAGATTGATAGCGTAATGGGGTTGAAAATACCTTTATCCCAATTGGAATTTAAATCCAATGCACATACGATAAATCCGAGCATCTTTTTTGAAGAAAAAGGATGTTATGTCGAATACTCAGAAAATTTTAAAGACACATTATCTGTTCTAAAGAGTTCAGAAATAGCAGGAATTCCACATCATCTAAATGCCATGATTCATTTGAATGACAGTATAGTCATTGCCCTAAACGATTCATTCTTGATTGAGATTCGACAAAAACAAATTGTAAAAAAAAACACCTATACAGCAAACAGAACCAGAATATATTGGGCATTTTCCTGGTGGACATATTGTACCCATGTATGCATACCGTGATAAAGTGTATCTCCACCGACTAAATGTAAATTGTGAATCTGATTTTACATCCAATTGTGATCATGAAAGTATATTGGTTGAAATGGATCTTAAAACTGGTCTTCATAAAAAGCTACCTATTTATTACAGTCCAAAGTACAATTCAAACACTTTCCCATCAAGTTTTTTAATCTCAAATATGGTTACTCTCGATTCTTTATTGGTTTTTGGTTTTGTTGCTGACGAGCATGTATACTCATACAATTTAATCACAGGAATTACAGATTCATTTTTGTGCAAAAGTGATTTTCAATGTCAAACGATTATGGGTTTTAGTGATAATAGACCTCCAGAGCGATCAAAAGAAGTGATGAACTACTATATGACTACTTCAAAATATTCCATATTGACCTATGATCCATATTTAAAGGTGTTCTATAGAGTATTCTCAAAAGGTCAAAATCTAATCAATGAAGATTCATTATTTAATACCTATTTGGATCGTAAAACGTATGTTATGGTCTTAAATCAACAATTTAATTGCATAGGTGAATTTGAAATAGATACTAAAAAGTATAATTATGGAATTATCCCTAGTCGGAAAGGATTGATGATTCCAAGGAGAAAACTGGTTAATGGAAATTATCAATATGACATTTTTAAAGTTAATATATAGTTTATGTATTTGTATGGTTGCTTGTACACCAACAAATTCACCACCAAATACAAAATCCAAACCAATCCAGAGGAAGGATTCCTATATAAATAACTATTTAGGTAAGATGAGCATTCGTCTTGCATCAAATGCAACGGTTTTTATTATATATACGGATCGTTGTAATTCGTGTTCAGCTCATCATATAGATTTAGTACGTGGTCTTTTAAATTCAGTTGAAAATCATTTTATACTTAATTATCCTGATGAAGAAATTGAAGCAAGACTGAGAAAATGGGGAACGGTTCATCATGATCAAGACGATAATTTAACAAGGTATGGATTAAATCATGTAGATAATCAATATTTTGAATTTAAAAATCGAAAACTGATAAAGAATGGTTTGATAATCGATTCGTTAAGTAGGACTAATTGAATATTTAACTGGAGTGAATACCATAAAAAAACTATGAAGAAAATACTAATTATCACGTATTACTGGCCACCTAGTGGCGGTGCTGGGGTTCAACGATGGCTAAAGTTAACTAAATATTTGGCGACTAAAAATACAGAAATACATGTTATTACTGTATATCCTAAATGTGCTAGTTATATGCAATTTGATGATACTTTAATCAATGATGTCAATTCATCATTGATAGTCCATCACACAAAATCATTTGAACCCATAAATTGGTATGCGAAAATTGTAGGAAAATCAAAAATACCAACGGCAGGGTTTTCTAATGTAGACACCAATAATTGGAAACAGAAGATTGTAAATTTTTTGAGAAGTAATTTATTCATTCCAGATCCAAGAAGAGGTTGGAATTATTTTGCATAAAAAAAAGCATCGCAATTAATTCAATCATTGGATATTCCCAATGTAATTACGACTTCTCCGCCACATTCTACGCAGTTGATTGGTTTAAAACTGAAGAAAAAATTCAAATCAGCCTTACATTGGATTGTAGATTTTAGAGATCCTTGGACAGATATTTATTACTACTCACTACTCAATCATTCTTGGTTCTCGAAGACGGTTGATGCGTATTATGAAAAAAATGTGCTTGAAAAATCAGATGCTATAATAACTGTAGGTAGTCTGTTTAAGCAATCGTTTATGTCTAAAACCAATCGAATAGAGGAACAAAAAATATCTATCATTACCAATGGATATGATCCGGATGATTTTCAGTTGATTCAAAAAAAGAAATCCAGTAAATTTATCATTGCATATGTAGGTACTATCTCAGATTATTACCAACCCGAGGTATTTTTTACTTCATTGTCTGAAATCATGCAAAAGTACAAGGATATACCTATTCAATTTAAGCTGATTGGCATTGTCTCCGAATGCCTGAGATATAAGATTCAGCAACTATTGGGAGATTCAGCGATTTTTTTAGACCCAGTTTCTCATGAACAAGCTATTCAATATATGGTTGATTCGGATTTGCTTGTACTAATTACTCAAGGAGATAAAGGGACAATACCTGGAAAAACATTCGAATATTTGGCTTCTGGTAATAGAATTATTGGGATAGGTAAAGGTGATTCAGCCGATATAATTTCACAATGCAATGCTGGAGCTAGTTTTGATAGAGAGGAAGCTTCTGCCATCGTTCAATTTTTAGACAATACAATACAGGATTTTATCAATAAACAACCCATTAAAAGTAATAGAGAAGAAATTCTCCAATGGTCTCGAGCCTATCAAGCTAAACAGGTCTTCGATTTATGTATTGAATAAATCCTATATTTTTTTTAAAAACGTAGATTGAATTTTTCCTTTGAAAATCGGGTATCGATCCACACAAAACCCAAGAAAAATAAATCTATGGTCAGGGTTACTTGAGGCATTTTTTGAATTTCTTTCCATGCCATTTCCATAGCTGGAGAGTAGTGAATATCATCAAAAATGAAAAGCGTTTTAGGATGACTATGAGATTGAAGTTTATGAAAATAGGATAGGGTAGGTTCATATTGATGATTACCATCGATATAAATAACATCAAATATCTTATTACCTAGTGTGTCTAATGTTTGATTAAAATCACCCAATATACTTTCAATTTGAGTAATACCGAGTGTTTCCCATGTTTTTTTAGCAAGTTTTAGAACCTCATTAGAACCTTCAAGTGTGGTAATATTTATGGATTTATCGTAAGCTAAATAGGCGGTAGTAATCCCTAAAGAAGTTCCAAGTTCGAGTATGTTTTTTGCTTGATACACTTGTACAACACGTCGTAATAATTGGGCATATTTTTTTGATTTTAACGAATTTTGAGCAATGGTTTTTATCTTTTTATCATAGGTCAAGCCTGATTTACCGAAGTCAATAAATGAAATAGAAGTATGGGTCTGCTTTAGTTTTTTTCGCTCTTTTTCAGCAGGTGAAAATGAAGAATTATTTGAATATTTAAGAATCGTTGTAATGAACTGATACACCCATGGAGAATGCGTGGCATGCTTGCCTTGAGCCGTGATATAGTAGTAAATGTATTTTAACGATATGACAAACTTATTGTATGGACGATTATCCATCTTGATCGTTTGAAACGCCATTATCTACTATTGAGTTTTGAGAATTTTTACGAACTTGTTTCAGTGTAGTAATTTCTTTTTTCAATGCATCAATTAACTTTCGATTCTTTGAAATCTTTAATTCAAAATCTTTGAGCATCTTATCGGCAGTTTTTGATGAGGCAAAAAATGACATATTGGTCTCAAGACCGGTGATCTCTTCTTGAATATTTTGAATTTTACGATTTAAGTTTTGTTCCTCTTTAATAAGTGCTTTGTCACCATTGGAAGTTTGCACCAGCTCTTCATAATGCTCCTTTAGGTTTGCATTTTTAGCATCTTCAATTTGTTTACTAAATTTGTTATATACGGCATTGTTTGCAGATTCATATGCTTTACTGATAGTTTTAACTTTTTTGTGAGGAACAAATCCAATAGATCTCCAATCGGCATTGATACGTTTTAGTAACTGAAAAGCGGTCTTGTGTTCTTCATTGCTTTTAGCTAAAGTTTGTAATTCTTCTATTAAAGCTTCTTTTTTATGTAAATTTTCCTTTTCTAATTGAATTTTGCCTGAGTTAGCTTTATTCTTAGCATCGAAGAAAAAATCACAGGCACTTCTAAATTTTTTCCAAATAGCTTGATTGTATTTATCTGGAACAGGACCAATCTCTTTCCATTCTTGTTGTAATTGGATGATTAATTTCGAAGTTTTTGCCCAATCAGTACTGTTTTTAAGTTCATCCACTTTTACACATAAATTTTCTTTAGCCGTTAGATTTTCTTTTCTTAATGAATTTTGTTCACTATAAAATAATTTCTTTTTGGAAAAAAAATCATTTCTATTCCCACTAAAATTAATCCAAACTTCCTCATTATTAGCTTTGGGTATTGGACCTATTTTTTTCCATTCTGTAAATAATTCATCCATCTGTTTCGTTTTATCAGCCCACTCTTTAGATGATTTTGGTGTAACGGCATTGATTAAAATGGCTTTTTCTAACAGGATTTCTTTTTGTTTTAAATTATCTTCTTTAGTGTTTTCAATAGCATCTATTTCTGCTTGTTTGGATAACCTGATTTCATCAGAAGCTTTTTTAAATGCCAACCATATTGGTTCTTCGCTCTCTTTTGGAACGGGCCCTGTATTTCTGAATTCTTCATGATACTTATTGAGCATGATAAAACATCTTTTAATAGATTTTTCATCAATGAGTGATTCCATTTTCTTAGTCAATTCTATTTTATATTCTAGATTCTTTTGCCGGTCAAGTTCTTTCAGTTCTATATTTATACTATGGTTATCATAAAATTTATTTTGCAAATAATGGTATTGTGTCCATTGATCATTAATCCCATTATTGGGTAAAATTCGAATTGATTTCCATTCTTTTTGAATATCTTTTACTTGATTTATTGTTTCAAGCGTTTCGTCTTGATTAACCAGATCTTCTAATTGTTTGAGTAAATCATTTCTACGTTCAAAATTTTTCTTTTTTTCTAAATTGACGCGTTCTTTTTCTTCTTTCTGAGCTAGCTTTATTTGATTTTCGATATTTTTTATGGTTTCAATTAGATGCTTTTTTGAGAATTCAAATTCAGAATTCTCTTTTTTTGAGTCTTCTTCCTGATTTTTTTCATCATTATATTTATCGTAAAATATTTTTTTGATGATATTAAAATGTTTTATAGCTGTGCTTGGCGTCTGAACCATCAGGCCATTTGCGAGGTCAATTAGCTCTTCAAGTGTATTTTGTTGATAGGATGTGGCATCTAATTGTTTTTCACTATCCATACTTTTAGTTTTGGAAAATGATGTATGATTCGTCAATAAGTCTGAATGAACATTAGATGTTTCTGTAGATTTTTTATCACGGAAGGCTCTCGGTTTTCTTTACTCATATTTTAAAAAAGAGTGCAAAAATGGTACTTTTGATGCAGAATGACAACATTGTCTAATATTGGTTCAATTAAGTTAGTAGAATGCCCCAGAGATGCTATGCAAGGTGTCTTAGACTTTATACCTACAACTCTCAAAATTGAATACATGAATACTTTACTGAAAGTGGGTTTTCATACTTTAGATTGTGGCAGTTTTGTATCTCCTAAAATTATTCCTCAAATGAGAGATACAGCTGAAGTTTTAGATCATCTTGATTTGATAAATACCTCCACTCAATTGTCTGTTATCGTCGCTAATGAGAGAGGAGCAAAGGAAGCTGTCACTTTTGATCAGATTGATTTTCTTGGATACCCATTTAGTATTTCAAATACTTTTCAATTAAGAAATACCAATACATCTATGGATGATTCGGTTAATACCGTTCGATCTATTTTAGAGCTTTGTCATTCTAATGATAAGAATTTAGTACTTTATATTTCTATGGGCTTTGGTAATCCATACGGTGATGAATGGAATGCTGCAATTGTCTCAGACTGGATTGGGAAATTATCAAATCTAGGTGTTAAGTTTTTTTCAATTTCTGATACAGTAGGGATTTCAAATCAAGAATCTATTCAAAAAGTTTTTGCTCTTATTACAAAATATTATACACATCTTGATATTGGTGCTCATTTTCATACTACCACAGAAGATTGGTTAATAAAAGTAGAAACAGCTTACCAAAATGGTTGTGTCAAATTTGATGGTGCTTTGAGAGGTTTTGGTGGGTGCCCTATGGCAAAAGATGACTTGGTGGGTAACATGCCCACTGAAAATATGGTCAACTATTTTGGAATTGATCAAATGGGTTTAGATCCAATCGTATTTCAAGATGCTATTCTTCAAGCAGATCATCTCTTTAAAACTTATTTATGATGAATAATAATTCTCTTAACGATGTGTGTGTTGTCGCTTTTTAGTAAAACTAAATAAACACCATTGGGCAAATGTGAGACACTAACTCTTTTACTAACTTCAATGTTTTGTATAAAATGACCATCAATCGTATGTAAGCTTAAAACAGCTTTGTTTCCTACAAAATATTCATTAAAGTCTACAAATAATTCATCATATACTGGGTTTGGATAAACAATCAAAGCATCAGAATTAGTTAGTTTTGTTACATTTCCTGTGGTAGATACAGCAATATAGTCTTTTACTACTTTCGAATCAGTACCATATTCATTGGTGATATTAAGTGTGATTGAATAAAATCCAGCTACTGTAAATTTTATATCTAATGTCTTTGAACTAAGGTCACCTTGTGAAATCTCATATGTTTGTGGATTTATTTCCCAAGTTCTACTAGTGACCTCTTGTCCTGAAGACAAGTCAGTTAGGGTTGTGAGTTCATTTACCAACAAACTAGTTTTAGAAGATTTAAAGTCCGCTACAGGTGCTAAATTATTTATTGTAATTTTTCGAATGACATGACTGTTTATTAATTGACTATTTTCTGTAGCATATAAATTTCCCAAGTTGTCTGTGATTAAACCACTGAGTTCTGTAAAGGAGGCAGATTTTCCAGACCCATCTATTATTTCAAAATTATCAATATTACCTGCAAAAGTACTTACCTTATTATTGGCTTCGTCAATCGCACGAATAGTATTCTGATCAGCTACATATACAATCCCATTTACCACAGCTATTCCCTTTGGGGATTTAAAACGAGCATCTGATAGTGTGCCATCCACTTGTCTTGAATCTGATCCATTTGTTGGACCAGCTAGAGTAGAAGTTTCACCCGAATAAATATTAATTTTACGTATGTTAGTATTCCAAGGATCAGAAACCACAATATGATTATCATTATAAATGGCAACTCCCCATGGAGCTCCAAAACGTGCATCAGTGGATTTCCCGTCTGAGAAACCCTCAGATAATGCTTTACCAGATAGAGTAGAAACATCACCTGTAGGTGATATTTTTCGAATAGTCATGTTGTCGTAATCAGTTACATAAAAGTATCCATCTATATCCATGGCAATACCCATCGGTTTGTTGAATCGGGCAGCGGTTGTTTTTCCATCAGTACTGCCGCTTGTTCCATAGCCAGGTAATCCTACAGTAGGATTTGCTCCTGCAAAAGTGGATACAACTTGTCCATTTCCCAGATTAACATATTTGGCTATTTTCCTAATACAGTGATTGTCAACATCGGCAACATAAACATTCCCATCACTATCGCAAACCATTCCGCATGGATTTCTAAATGTAGTTTGAGTACCTGTACCATTTTTGTACCCTTCCGCAAAGGAAGGTTTTTGAAGACTTCCAGCGCGTATATGCACTTTATTGTTGTTTATTAATCGAATTTTATTTTTTTCAGAGATATACATATTTCCTGACGAATCAATGCATATCCCTTCCGGAGAGCTAAAGTAGGAAGATAATAAATCTAAATTGGATGATGACTCATAATATGTTTCGTAATCGTCATGAGGCTTACCGGCATAGGTTACAACGCTTTGAGCAATTGTCGAAGACCAAAAAAATACAGTTAATAAGGATAAAATTAGTTTATTCATTAGGACACAAGGGTTTCTAAAAATTCGTTAACTCTGTTTTCAATAATTTGTGAAATATTGTGATAATCTCGTTTAATAAATTTGTTTCCAGTAATATTTTCAAATAACTCGATGTAGCGTTGTGTAATATTATGAATAAATTCATCGGGCATTTGAGGCATTACTTGACCATCTAATCCCTGAAACTCATGAGCAATGAGCCATTGTCTTACAAATTCTTTGGATAGTTGCTTCTGTTGTTGATCTTTAGATTGAATGGTTTCATAGTCTTTATTATAAAAATAACGAGAAGAATCAGGAGTATGAATTTCATCGATAAGCATTATTTGATTTTTGTATTTACCAAATTCATATTTGGTATCTACAAGGATTAACCCTTGATTGAGGGCATGCTTAGATCCAAAATCATATAGTTTAAATGCATATTTTTCTAATAGATCTAATTCACTTTTTTTGATGATTTTCTGATTGATTATTTCATCTTTACTAATATCTAAATCATGACCATTTTCAGCTTTAGTAGAGGGAGTTAGGATGGGGGTTGGTAATTTATCATTTTCTTTAAGACCTTCAGGCAATGAAACACCACAAATTTCACGTTTTCCGGATTTGTATTCTCTCCATGCATGCCCGGCAAGATATCCTCGAATCACAAATTCAACGGGGTAGGGTACACACTTATATCCTACAGTTACATGTGGATCAATTTCTTTAATTTTCCAATTGGGTACAATAGTTTTAGTATCGTCTAAAAATTTAGATGCTATTTGATTCAAAACCTGACCTTTATATGGAATTGGACTTGGAAGAACATGATCAAATGCAGAAATACGATCAGAAGCAATCATAACAACATAGTCGTCACCTATGGTGTATACATCTCTAACTTTACCCCGACTAAAATCGACTTGGTTCTTAAGAAAAAAATTAGTGGACAATAAAGTGTCAGTTGGAGGGTGATTCATTTTAATATAATTTCAAAATTAAAAATTTGTAGGATATCAGCTATTACTATCATTCGTTTACACTGTTGATAAAAAATCTAAGGTATTTATATTGTCTGCAAATTGCTTTAAATCAGGCCATTGTGTTTGACCAAAAGCAACTGTGTTTGTGGAAGAATAATTCCCTACTACGCATTGAATTTGTTCTTTATTTTGTTCAATAAAGTCAGATATTTCCTGCGAAGATTGATATTCATCGTAATGAACACAAGCTAAAGGTGCATGGATATTTAGTTGTTTTTTAAATAATAAAAATCCAGTGTCTAGGTGTTTCTCACTATTCATCAGTAATAATGCTCGGTGATAGGTGTAATTATTAGCATATTTATTATGATTAATGAGGTCTTTATAATCCATAACCTCATCTAATAATTTTTCAATAGTAAAACCTTTTGGGATATAAATTTGGCTAACATTTCTGCAACCTAATCCAAAATAAGTAAGGATATCACTTGCTAATAATTTTAAATCATCTGTGGATTCGGATCCATCTAAGACAGCTATTGATTTTCTATTTTTTCTTAACAAACTTGGCATATGTTTGAAATAAGTCTCAAAATAACGATAGGAGTTATTATTTCCGGTCGCGATTACCGCATCACTATTTTTTAGTCTATCTACATATTGAATTCTATTAACTAAACGGGGCTCTATTTCGATCAACAGGTTTGTGAGAACTGGTATTACATGTTTATCATCACTGGATTGTTTTATTTGAAGAATGTGTCCCATGAGAAGAGTACACAATAAGTCGTGAAAGCCAACCATAGGTATATTTCCAGCCATGATTATACCAATTTTTTTTGGGTTTCTAGTTGGCGTATAGTCGATTAAAAAATCATTTAAAGATTCTTCAGAAAGTAAATTTTTCCAATGAAGTAAGCTTTTCCAATAATTTTCAATAGTTAACCAATTATTATTGACATAGCTCTGTCTAATCGCATGTTCTATTTCCAAATTTGTAGGAGATATTCTGGAAGATAACTCCGAAAAAATATGAATAAGTTCCTTTTTGGAAAACATTAAACAAATTTTATTTTATTAGTTTAGAAAAAAACAGATGTGTCCATTTGTTTACCACCATATAATCTACATTATTGAATTAGTTGAAGTGCATATGTTAAAATAATTATCTTCGAATTATAAATCATTAAAAATTTGTCACGCATACTTGCACTTGATTATGGGGGGAAAAGAACCGGAATAGCTTCTACAGACCCTTTACAAATAATTGCTTCTCCATTGATTACGGTTGAGACAAAAGATCTATTGGAATATTTAAGCAATTATATAACAAAAGAAGAGGTAAGCGATATTGTGGTTGGGCAACCAACTCGTCATGACGGAAGTTATTCAACCATAGAGGAACAAATTTTGGTTTTCATTGAACGTTTTAGTAAATCATTCCCATACATAACCATTCACCGAATCAATGAAATGTATACTTCTAAAGATGCAATGAAGGCTTTAATTGCAAGTGGAATGAAAAAGAAACAACGCATGAACAAGAAATTATTGGATAGCACAGCTGCAACCCTAATTTTGCAAGAATTTTTATACCACAAATGATTTATCCAATACGAGCTTATGGTGATCCAATTTTAAGGGCTAAATGTCAGACAATTGATGTTTTTGATGGAGAACTAAATCAACTTATTGACGCGATGTATCAAACAATGGATGCTAGTGATGGTGTTGGTTTAGCTGCACCACAAATTGGAAAATCAATCCGTTTATTTATGATTGATTCAACTCATTTTTCAGAGAACAAATCAGAAGGTATACGTCAGGTATTCATTAACCCAGAAATCATAAGAGAATCGGGAGATGAATGGGCATTTGAAGAGGGATGTTTAAGCATACCTGAAATAAGAGAGGATGTTTATCGTAAACCGTCTATTCTGATGAAATATCAGACCCCTGAAGGAACAATAAGAGAAGAAGAATTCAATGGAATGACTGCTCGTGTAATTCAGCATGAGTATGATCATATCGAGGGCGTTTTATTTATTGATCACATTTCAGCTTTTAAACGACAACTTTTGAAAGGAAAGCTAAACAACATAAGCCGGGGAAAAGTCAATGTACGTTACCGGATGAAGTTTCCAAAAAGAGGATAATGCGCTCATACATTAAAATATATAGACCTATGAATATTTTTTTTATAGGGGCTTCACAATTATTTTGTGCGTATTATTTAGATCGTTTTGCTTCGCTATCCACATTATTAAATACGAGATTTTATTGGGTTTCTATCGGTACAATAGCTTGTGCATCATTTGGTTACTGGATCAATGATTTTTTTGATAAAGAAAGAGATCTTATTAATAATAAGCAGTCCTATTTACATTTTTTACCCAAAGGTCTGGTAATTTTACATTTGATTTTTTTTGCACTTATTGGTTTGGTCTCAGGATATTTTTTAGAAATCAGGTTTTTGCTTCTTAATATTTTAACCTTATTTATTTTGCTCATATACAGTTGGAGGTTGAAGGATTTTTTATTTGTAGGTAATATATTCATCGCATTATTGAGTTTCTTGAGTATTTATTCTATCTCTTTTATATCCCCTTCAATAGATCCATTTCTATTGTATCATTACAGTATTTTTTCGGGTTTAATTATTTTATGTAGAGAAATTATTAAAGACGCTGAAGATATAGAGGGAGATAGAGCTACAAATAGCTATACAGTTCCAATTTTGATAGGCATCAAAAAGACCAATATACTGGTTTATATTATCCTTTTACTATCCATATCGTTGTTAATATTCTCCTATTATTATCAGTCATTTTATTTTCAAGGATATCTGAAATATATTTTTACATCTTACATTGTTTTATTTGTTCTAATTCCGCTATACAAGGTTACACTAGATGTGAAATTTGCCAAAAATTCGCTTGACTATTCTAAATTGAGTACAATTCTTAAATATGTAATTTTTACTGGTATTTTATCGGTTCTATTTTTTTAGATAATTATGAAAATACTCCTCGGCTCTCAATCTCCTAGAAGAAAAAAATTACTTGAACAGTTAGATATTCAATTTAAAACAGTAACTATCGAATGTGAAGAAAATTACCCAAATGCTATTAATCCAAGAGATGTAGCTGCGTATTTATCCAAAAAAAAATCGATATCTTACTCCGATTTGAATAAAGATGAACTATTAATTACAGCTGACACCGTAGTTATCATTCAAAATGAAATATTAAATAAACCCAAAGATTATAATGAGGCTAAAGAGATGTTGGAAAAATTAAGTGATAAAACACATGAGGTATATACTGGAGTCACCCTTCGATCACTAGCAAAGCAGTCAACATTTTCAGTTCAAACTTATGTAGAACTAAATGAACTTAGTGATAAGGATATTAATTACTACATTTCAAATTTTCATCCCTTTGATAAAGCAGGTAGTTATGGTATTCAAGATTGGATTGGCTTAAGCCATATATCTTCTATTAAAGGTTGTTATTACAATGTAATGGGTTTACCTACAAGTATGCTATATAAACGTTTAAAAAACATTCTTGGGCGTGATGTTTAGATTCATATTATTTTTTATTCTTGGTGTGTTATCATACCCCATATGTGCTCAGAATGGTAAACCATCGTTCTCCATATTAGGTGGATATGAGATAAATTATTTTGGAAAAAATGGATTAATTCACCTTCGTTTTGAACATAAAAATAATATTCTTGAATTTGGTACAAACTATAATTTCTCTGATGGATTTTCTAATAATCCAGTTCTAGGTATCGGTATTTATTATGGTTACAAACTTGCAGAGAAAAATAAATGGTCTGCTGAATTAGGAATAGAATATCGACGTCAAAAACCATTACGAATTGTTAATATTCAAACCATTTGTTATACTTCATCCGTGGTTTATTCAATTAATGAAAATTGGAGAGCTATTTCTAGAATTGGTTACGGTGTCGCTACAGAAAGATCAGCTTCAGCTGGAAGTTTTGATCAGTTCAATAATATTACTGGTTCTGTTTCAATACTATGCGCTTATATATTTTAGTCATTATATCAAGTCTAATAGGATGTCATTCAGAGGATATTAATCCAAACGATGTGTTGATTTTGGGACATGGTGGATTAGGGTTTGATAATTTAAGTGGTCAATTTGCTCCCAATTCAGTTCCCAGTATTTCTAAAGCTCTTGATTATTATGATTTAGATGGGGTAGAAGTTGATATACAATTTACAAGAGATGGCGAATTAATGGTATATCATGATACGTATCTTGAAAATTCTACTCAATGTAAAGGTCGGGTTAATTGGCTTTTGATGGAAGAAATATCATCTTGTTATTTTAGAAAACAATTTTCGAATGAGTACAATCATGGAATTATTACCTTGGATAGTTTGATATATTGTATCAACACTCAATGGAGTGATAAATATTTCAGTTTTAATGTTAAAGATAATTTTGACGTCCCATATAGAATGGATTCATTGGGAGGATTACTTCACGAAAAATTACAAAAACTGAATTCATTGGATAAAATTTCTGTTGAATGCAATGATGCTAATTTACTTTATGCTTTAAATAGACGAAACAAGTATAACTGTTTTCTAATATCTGATATGGACAGTATTGGCGTAGGTGATGTCATGCGCTTCAAGCTGAAGGGAATAGTTACCCGTTTTGATAAAACCAATGAACGTAGAATGCAGCAGCTAGTTGATAGTTCTAAGCAAATTATGCTATATGGATTCAAAAAAACTAGCGATTACAGAAAAATTGACTTTGAATATGTGAATGCAATTCAAACGGATAATCCTATCTTTTCTCTAAATTATCTTAGAAATAGTAGATAGATTAACTAGCTGAAAGTCCATACGTTTTTTCGTACTCAGCAAGTTGAGCTCTTAATCTTCTCCTAGCTACAAATATTCTTGTTTTAATTGTACCAATGGGGATGCCAATTTTTTCAGCTATTTCATGATATTTATATCCCAAAGTGTTCATTTCAAATGTAATTCTTAAATCATCAGGTAAGCTATCAATAGCATTAGATAAATCTTGTTTGATAAATTTAGACTCACCGTTGTTGTGGGCATTGAAAGTCTTGGCATGATCAATAATGAACTGCTCATCTTGAGTGTCCATGAATGTATTTCTTTTCGTAATTCTTCGATAGTTGTTTATAAAACTGTTACGCATGATCGTAAAAAGCCATCCTTTTAAGTTAGTGCCTTCCTGGAATTTTTTGGAGTATATAATAGCCTTCAACAACGTTTCTTGAACCAAATCATTAGCATCCTCCGTATTTTGTGTAAGCTGTAATGCATAATTTCGGAGTATGGGTTGTAATTTATGTAATTGCGCTTCAAAGGAATTGTTATTTTTCATTTTGTTTAACTTTATGATGCAAAAGTAAAACAGAATTTAAGAAAAACTAATTTTTGTTTAAAATTTATTTTAAAAAGTTAGTCAAAAACATATATTGCTGATAATCAATTAAATAAATAAATAATTTGATAAAAAATTATCCTTTTTAGAGTCATTTGTTAGCGTTTTAGTAAAAAATCATCAAAAAACATTAAACAAAAATTATTAATGCGATGTTTGTAAGGTATGATTGTTTCCGCCATTCGTATTGAACGATTTAATTCAGCACATAGACTTAATAATCCCAACTGGAGTGAACAAAAAAATCATGATTTTTATGGGTTATGTAACAACAAAAATTTTCATGGACATAATTATACACTCCACGTAAAAGTTACAGGCGAAGTTGATCCGGAAAGTGGATACTTAATTGATTTAAAGCTACTAAAAAATATAATTAGAGAAGAAGTTATAGATAAATTCGATCATAGGAATTTGAATTTAGATGTACCTGAGTTCAATACTTTAATACCAACTGCCGAGAATATAGCTTATGTGATATGGCATAAAATTTATAACAAGTTAGATTCAAACTTAGATCTTCATATTACACTTTACGAAACAGATAGAAACTTCATAGAATACAATGGAAAATAAACATATCATTAAAATAAATTCAGCATTGGATTCTCCTACTGTTGAAGGGGCTTTTGAATTGTCGGATAAGGATAAAATTGAGAAAATAGCGGCTCATTTCAAAGCTATTATGGAGACTTTGGGTCTAGACTTGAGCGATGATAGTCTAAAAGAAACACCAAAAAGAGTAGCTAAAATGTATGTGTCTGAAATTTTTAGTGGCCTAAATCCTAACAATAAGCCTGATGTGACATTATTTGAGAATAAATATGGATACAATCAAATGTTGGTTGAAAAAAATATTTCTGTTTATTCCATGTGTGAACATCATTTTGTACCCATAATTGGGAAAGCTCACGTAGCATATATTGCCAATGGTAAAGTTATTGGATTGAGTAAGATTCATAGAATGGTGAAGTATTTTTCCCAACGACCGCAAGTTCAAGAAAGATTGACTAAACAAATAATGGAAAATTTAAAAGAAACATTAGGTATTGAAGATGCTGCAGTTGTAATTGATGCCAGACATATGTGTGTAGAATGCAGAGGGGTTGAGGATGTTACCTCAAATACGATTACATCTGCAATATCTGGTCAGTTTACAAAGGATACAACTCGATCTGAGTTTTTGAGGTTTATTGGAATGTAAAAAAAAACTATGATATCTGGTGAAAATATAAGTAAATTTTATGGAGAGCTACAAGTTCTAAAATCGGTCAACATTTTAATTAAAAATAAGGAAATTGTAAGTATTACTGGACCTAGTGGTGCAGGTAAATCTACTCTTCTTCAATTATTGGGAACATTAGATGAGCCCAATGAAGGGGTTGTTAAGTATGATGAAATAGATATCAGTGGCTACAATTCAAACCAGATGGCTAACTTTAGAAATAATACGATTGGTTTTATTTTTCAATTTCATCATTTACTACCTGAATTTTCTGCATTAGAAAATGTTTGCATGCCTGCTTTAATAAGAGGAGAGAAAAAAAATGATGCCATTCAAAAAGCCACGGATTTATTAACAAAACTAGATTTAAAGAATAGAATTCATCATAAACCCAATGAATTATCAGGAGGAGAACAACAACGTGTAGCTGTTGCTAGAGCTTTGATAAATAATCCTAAGGTAATTTTTGCTGATGAACCTAGCGGAAATTTAGATACTGAAAATGCCAATGAATTGCATCGCCTATTTGTTCAATTAAGGGATGAATTAGGACAAACATTTGTTATAGTCACTCATAATAATGAGTTGGCGTCAATGGCTGACCGTATTTTGGAAATGAAAGATGGCAAAATTATAAACAGTATAACATCAAATGCCTAACCCTTCACGAAGTTTATTCTAAATTTGTACTTATGAATCTTATTGTAAAAAACTTGCCTACATCATACAATGCGCACTATCTAGAAATGCTATTTGAAAAATATGGAGAAGTTAGTTATGCTAAAGTGATTTATGATCGCGTAACTAAAGAACCAACTGGTACTGGATTTGTTGAATTCGCAAAAGAAAAAGATGGGGAAAAAGCAATTGAAGAGATGCATGGTAAAGAATTTCATGGCAAACAACTTGTTGTAGAGAAAGCACGACCCAGAAAGGTAAATATTTGGAGTTAATTTGTTTAAAAATGTAAATAAAAAAGGAGCATGCTAGCATGCTCCTTTTTTTGTATTCATAAAAAAAATCTAGTAAAAACCAGAACCACCGGTAGTCTTTGCACCTGTTGCCTTTGGGTTTATACACATTACAGGTGTTCTTTGCGAACTATTGACGATCTGCTCAGCGTATGAACCAACAAATAGATCTGCTAGTTTACCCGTTTCTGATTTTGTCATAATCATGATTAAATCGGCATTAATTTCTTCAGCATATTTAATAGTGTCTTTACCCAAATGATCTGGATAAGATCGATCATCTAAGAGATGCGATTCATATTTTACGCCATTTTTTTCAAAAATAGATTCTGCTTGATGTAAATTAGCTTTGACTTTCTTTTCAATCAATTCATCTTTTTCAAGTTCCATGAGAATATGGATAGTAGAATTATACTTTATTCCCATTTTGACAGCCCAGTCAATTTTTTGTTTACTCGTTTTTGTTAAATCAATGGGTAATACGATTTTATCAAATCTAGGTTCCGTTTTTTTCTCCTTAACAGCTATTACAGGGATAGTAGAACTTTTTATCACGCGACTTGTGGTGCTTCCAGTAAATTGTTCAATTCCATTTGCACCATTGGTACCCATTACAATGGTATCGCATTTACTATCCATAGCAATTTTATTGATAACTTTAAATGGTTTTCCTTCTGATACTAGAGTATTTACAGAAACTTTAGGCCATTTTTCCAAAATTTCTGTCTTAATATCTTCTAATTTTTTACGAACCTTATCTCTCAAAAGAGCAACTTCACTGTCGTTAATAAATAGACTAGATAAAGTACTTTTGCTTATTACATGAAGTAATGTAATTTCACTATCAAATAAGTTAGCCATTTCGACTGCATAATATACCGCATTAATCGAAGAATCAGAAAAATCCATAGGCACCAAGATGATGTGATCTTTAGGTGTTTTTATATCTATCATAAAATTTGTTAAACTTGCTGCAAAGATAAACACCTTTTTACCTTGAAACAATTCACAAATAGCGATATTATCCTTAATAAAAATGGTTCTATATACCACTTAGGATTAAAACCCGATCAAATTTATCCAACGATCATCACAGTTGGAGATCCCGAAAGGGTTGATGATGTGTCTAAATACTTCGATTCTATTGATTATATGACTTCTAAAAGAGAATTTAAATCAGTTGGTGGACGTATTGGAAATAAATCAATGATGGTTCTATCAACAGGAATAGGGACAGACAACATAGATATTGTTCTCAACGAACTAGCTCTATTGGTTAATTATGATTTGGCAACAGGGCAACCTCTAGCTAAACCTAAATCTTTGAATATTATTCGACTTGGCACATCTGGTAGCGTAAATCCAAATATAGAATTGAATTCTACCGTTTATTCAAGATATGCTATTGCCTCTGATAGTTTATTTGATTTTTACAATCATTCTTTTGATACAATTTCCTATTTGGATAAAAATCTACCTGTTATCGGTTGTAGTCAAAAACTAGAAAAACAATTTTATGATTATCAACCCAGTATCACGTTAACGGCTTGTGGTTTTTATGGTCCTCAATTTAGATCATCTAATCTAACTGCTAAATATTCGCTTGCAGATATGGGTGAGATTACCTATCAGGGAAATAAGGTTGGAAATATAGAAATGGAAACATCTGCTATTTATGGATTATCTGGTCTTCTAGGTTTTGATTCAATTTCAATAAATGCTATTTTGGCCAATCGATTAACGGGTGAATTTAGTTTAGAACCCCATAAAATTATTGATAAAATGATAAAAAATGCTTTGGAAACCCTATGTCTATAGAAGTTATTCAAATAATTACAAAAAAACAAATTAGTGCTTGGCATCAGTTTAGTAGGGATTTATATAGGAGAGATAAATTTTTTATTTCACACATTGATCAGGATATAGAATCTATTTTTACGCCCTCTAAAAATTCAGCTTTTGATTCGGGTGATGCTCAACGTTGGTTAGCTGTTAAGTCTGGCAAATATGTTGGTAGAATAGCTGCTTTTTTTTCACATAAGACTAAACAATCAGGGCTTGGTTTCTTTGATTGTGAAAACAATCAAGATGTAGCCAATAGCCTCTTTGATACCGGAATTAATTGGCTTAAAGAAAGAGGATTTGAAAGGGTAGAGGCACCGATTAATTTTGGAGAAAGGGATAAATATTGGGGTTTGCTTGTGAAGGGTTTCGATTCACCATCGTATCAAGAGAATTATAATTTTCCGTACTATCAACATCTTTATGAAACATATGGTTTTAGAGTATGCATTGAACAAACAACAAGTATTGGAAATCCTAATCTATTTGACATATCTAAATATGAACGTTTTTGTAATCGATTGAAGATTAATAATCAGTACAGAGTGGAGCATTATTCTCATAATAATTCTGAAAAATATGTTAGCGATTTTGTAACCATTTACAATGATGCCTGGCAACATCATGCTCATTTTGTCCCATTTACAGTAGAACGTATTCGTGTTTTGTTTAAAGAAATGAAATTAATCATACGAGAGGAATATTTAGTTTTTCTATACAATGGCGATATTCCGATTGGATTTTACTTAAGTATTATTGAATTGAATCAATTATTTAAACATGTCAATGGAAATATGAATTGGTGGGGAAAATTAAAATTTTACTATCATTTAAAGACTCAGAAAATAACTAAAATAAGAGGGATTATCTTTGGTGTAACACAAGCATATCAAAATAAAGGACTATATGCTTTAATGATTATGGATGTATACAATTCCATGATGAATGACCCTCATATACATAGCTCAGAACTAGCATGGATAGGTGATTTTAATCCTAAAATGCATGCATTATTTAAAAATTTAAATGCCATACCATCTAAAGTCCATTATACCTACGAAAAACTTTTATAATAATGTTTGTGTTAGATTTATAAAATTTTACATTTGCAGCCGCGAAAGCGGAAATGATTCCTTAGCTCAGCTGGTAGAGCATTACACTTTTAATGTAGTGGTCCTGGGTTCGAGTCCCAGAGGGATCACCATTAAAGCCTTTTCAGCAATTGAAAGGGCTTTTTAGTTCTTAGATAAAGTTTATTAGATTCATTCCTTTTGTCCAATATGCTTTTGAGGTTCAATTGGATAGTTCGCCACGGCGAATCGGCTCGTTGGGTATGAGTTTAAAAGGAATTGCACTCGTAGTTCAACTGGATAGAATATCGGATTTCGGCTCCGAGGGTTAGGGGTTCGAATCCTCTCGAGTGCACCAGTAATAAAAGCACATTTAACACTTGGTTAAATGTGCTTTTATTTTTATACGTTTTTTAATTAAGTCTATTTCATAATTTTACTATGCTTCACAATTTTTAGTCAGGATTTAGACTTAGTTGGAGATAGATGTGTTCCTATACGGGCATATTAAATTATTACTTTTTAATGTTCAATTTTTTTTTTTACGCTTTCCATGTATTTTTACGGCAATGTCAGAACAATACAATTGGTTTAAAAGCTACCCTGAATTTGTCCCACAAACGGTAGATGAAAATAAATATGCATCACTAGCTCATGTTTTTGAAGATGTAGTTGCAACATTTGGTGATCAAGTGGCCTTTCAAAATATGGATGTCACTCTTACATTCTAACTCAATTAAAGCTGAAGTAGATGCATTTGCTTGGTACCTTCAAAATAAAACGAACCTTGAAGCAGGAGATCGAGTAGCTATTCAAATGCCCAATCTTCTTCAGTTCCCTGTTGCCATGTTTGCTGTAATTAAGTGTGGTTTTGTTGCTGTAAATACCAATCCGCTATATACGCCTGAGGAAATGAAGCATCAATATAAAGATAGTGGGGCCAAAGCTGTATCATTTCTAGAAAACTTTGCATTTAATTATGAGAATATAGTTGAAGACACTCATGTAGAAACAGTTATAGTAACTCGAATTGGGGATATGCTTGGTGGTCTCAAAGGAACATTCGTCAATACTGTGGTGAAACATATTAAAAAAATGGTGCCCACCTATTCACTTGCCTCAATGCAGTATCATTCAAAGTCTACTTGACAAGGAAAAGGGTAAAGTTCCAAAAGTAGCTAGATACTACGGCACACAGATGTAGCCTTCCTACAATATACTGGCGGTACTACTGGAGTATGCAAAGGTGCTATGCTAACTCACGGAAATATTTGTAGCCAATTATCCCAAGTAGATGGATGGTTAACAGGACTATTCACACCGGGAGAACCTGTAGTTATTACAGCGTTACCTTTGTACCATATTTTTGCTTTAACGGCTAATTGTCTTGCTTTTTTTAACTATGGATCACGAAATGTTCTCATTACTAATCCTAGAGATATGAAAGCGTTTTTGAAAGACCTAAAGAAAAATCCATTTTCCCTCATTACTGGAGTGAATACCCTTTTTAATGGATTATTAAATCAACCAACTTTCAAGGATATTGATTTTTCAAAATTAAAAATAGCACTTAGGGGGCGGTATGGCTGTACAAGATGCAGTAGCAACTCAAATGGCAAGAAGTTACAGGATCTCCACTATTAGAGGCCTATGGTTTATCAGAAACTTCACCTGCAGCGCACCATAAATCCAACAGATGGCACACATCGCATGGGTACTATTGGTTTACCTATCCCTAACACTGTTATCAAAATATTTGATGATCAAAGAAATGAGGTTCCAGTAGGAGAACGTGGAGAAATTGGTATTAAAGGCCCTCAAGTCATGGCTGGTTATTGGAATAGACCCGATGCTACTCAGGAGGTAATGCACGGTGATTATTTCTTGATCCGGAGATATTGGTATTATGGATGAAGATGGTTTCTTTCGGATTGTAGACCGAAAGAAAGAAATGGTATGTGTTTCTGGCTTTAATGTATATCCAAGTGAGGTGGAAGCTGTAATTTCAGGTCATCCCAAAGTTCTAGAGGTAGGTGTTCGAAGTGAACCTCACCCTAAAACTACAGAGTGTGTCATGGCATTTATAGTAAAGAAAGAGGATAGTCTAACTGAAGAAGAAATACTATCTTTTTGTAAAGACAAGCTAACCAATTATAAATTACCTAAAATCATTGTTTTTAGAGATGAATTACCAAAATCTAATGTAGGTAAAATACTTCGAAGAAAATTAGTTTAGATTACTGATTCCCAAGAATTAATGGTAAACCATCTTGACCACTTCCTACCACAACCACTTTTGTATTGTTAGATTTTGCTAGTTCAAGTGTAGCATCTATTCCTTTTTCCTTTAGTATTTTGTCTGTGAGTGACGCACTTAAAATGGTATTTGCAACGGCTTTTCCCTCTGCATCAATCTTTTGACGTTCAGCTTCTTTCTTAGCTTTAACTAGTCGAAATTCATATTCTAATGCTTCTTGTTCTTGTCTTAATTTACGTTCAATAGCATCTTTAATGGTAGTTGGAAGTGTAACATCTCTGACGAGTATCTCGTTGAGTTGTAAATGTTGTTTTTCAACTATTCGTTTTGCTTCCTCATAAATTTCATTTTGAATGGCATCACGCTTACTACTGTACAATTGCTCTGGAGTATAACGTCCTACAACACTCCTTGCAGCTGATCGAATTGTGGGTAGTAGAACACGTTGTATATAATCTTCTCCTTTCTGTTGATGGAGCTTTCCTAGATTTTCATATTGCGGTTGAAACCATGCAGAGGCATCTAATTTTATTTCTAAACCATTACTCGATAAAACAGACATTTGTTCAAATACTTCTTGCTGGCGTACCTCATAGATAATCATCTTGTTCCATGGGGCTATGATATGAAAGCCTTCACCGAATGTCTGATCTGTCACTACACCATTGCTAAATGTTTTGTATAAAACACCTGCTTGACCAGACCGAATAGTAGTGGACGATTTAGCTAAGATAATGATGATAAAAAAAACACCTGCTATCCAACCTATTTTAGATAATGAAAGATTGGGAGTTGAATTTCTGTTATTTGATGATTGCATATATATATAAAATTTTGTTCGAATGTAGGTGATACACGTTCGATATGAGTATTTTTTCTACGAAAGCATCAAATCAATCGATTTTTTAACCTCTTGCACGGAAATAGAATAGATAGTACTATTAATTACCGTTTGTTTGTGATGTCTACGGGCTAAAAAATAATGATGAACAATAGATTTTTCATTTATTGGATAAAATACACCTTTTACGCCTGGACCAAAAAGTCCAATATTTGGCGTATTCTGGGCAGCAGCTATGTGTAAAGGGCCACTTTCATTTCCAATAAAAAGTGTAGCTCCAGAACATAATGCAGCAAATTCTAATAGATTAAATTTTCCTACGATATTGAGGTTGTTTTTGTTTTTTACTGCGGATAAACAAGTTTTATTTAGAGAATTATCTTCTGGACCGCCTACCAAAATACAATGTATAGAATAATTTGTATTTATATATGCAATAATTTCCCGAAATCGGTCAATAGGCCATCTTCTTGCTTCATCCCTGGCGCCCAAATGTAATAGGACAAATTTGTTTAATCCTTGTTGTTTAATGAATGCTTTTACTTTGGTCTCTTCTTTTTTTGAAAAAACTATTGAATTGGATAAACTAATGGGTTTGTCAACAATTGAGTCGATAATTTGAATGTTGGTCAATATTTCATTTTTCTGTCCACCAAAAAATTTATTTTTCAATCGAACGGTTCCCCGGTCTAAAAAAATTTGTGGTCTATACCTTAGAGCATATTTTAAAGTTTCCCAATTTCCTCTGAGTTCTATAATTAAATCATAGGGATGATCAAATTCTAATTGATGATGTTCAGTTATGCAGTTTATATAGTCTAAGTGTTCAAAAAAAACAGTATTAAATGGTTTACAAAACAACGTCATGCGAGCCGATGGATATTGATTATGTATGGTATAAAAAACAGGTAAAGCCGTTATTATATCTCCAATTTCGTCAAGTTTTACTATTAAAATATCATGAATATCAGGATTTTTACGACCCCTTAATCGAATATATGTGCTAACAAGATAGGATAAAAAATAGAGTATTTTTTCGTTCAACTTAATTGGTAATTAATGGGTATAGAATAGGCTTACTCGGTGCAGCATCTGAGACAAAGTTTGCAATATTTAGCTTTAAAAGATAATCACCATCTAGAGTATCGTTAGGTATATACGCAAATTCAGTTATGCTACACTGCTTTCTTGGTTGGTCTGGGTAATTCCAAAAAATATGATGAGCAGCTAATTTTCCGCCATCCCATTCAGGATCTACAGATGGTAAATCAATAATCAGATGTTCAATTCCTGCTTCGACAATAGACTTCATGTCATCGGCAGAAATAAAAGGTGTAGCTTGATTTGAATAATCCTTTATCTTTTTCAAATCATTATTTGGCAAACTCCTAATTATCAATGATTTGTAATTTTTTAATGAGAGGATATCTAGGTTGTTGAAGTCGAGTATCAAATGATTATTTACTTGTATGGTAGGTGCAGTAACTAATTTAGCGAAATAAAAATTATCAACTATATGATCATTTACAAAATGAGTATCTAAGCTGATATGACCGAAACACTCCGTATGCGTTCCATTTCCATGTGGGGTAAAGGTGATAGTTTCAAGGTTACATGATCCACCTTTGTTTTTATTTCCAATAAACCCATCATTTTCATAGGTATGATATCTAGCATTATGTATCCCAAAACCTTTGACACCATTGATTCTTTGAATAGGAATGCCAATGGTGATTCCTTGATTTAAATTTATTTTATAGTCTGTATTTTGATGTTTTAATGATACAATCACATAGCAAAAATACTTTTTTGTCTGATTTTTGGTTTTGATATAATAACTTCGAGTATCCTATTGAACACGAATACATATCAAATGAAGCGAGTTTTAAAAATTCTACTTCTAACATTTGCCTTTCTTATTGGGTTTTATTCCCTTTGGTATACCAATCGATTAGTAGAGAGGCTGGAGCTTCGTGAACGTGATAAAATTGCCACTTGGGCAGATGCTACAAGACTCATAGCTTCACCTGATTATGATGGAGATGTAAATTTCTTGTTCAAAATTATTGAAGATAATACTACTATTCCTGTCATCTTAACTGATAACACTGGTGCTATTAGAGGGTCTCGTAATTTAGATTCTAGCAATTATCGGGGTAAGAATTTTCTAAAAGAAAAACTCAAATCAATGGAGCTTGAAAATGAACCCATTGAAATTGAGTATATGGCTGGGGAAACAATCAAGATTTATCATGAAAATTCAGAATTATTAAATCAATTAAAGATATATCCATATTTTCAGTTGGGAATAATAGCCATTTTTTTAGGTATAAGTTATTTTACATTTAGTTATACTAGGAGAAGTGAACAAAACAAAGTTTGGGCAGGAATGAGTAAAGAGACAGCCCACCAGTTGGGAACACCTATTTCATCTCTTATTGGTTGGGTTGATTACCTTAGGGATAATAATTATGATGTACCCGATCATGTCTTAGATGAAATTAATCATGATTTAAATCGATTGAATTTAATTACAGAAAGATTTTCAAAAATTGGTTCAGAGCCTGTATTGATGACCTATGGATTATTTGAAGTATTAAATGAAAGTGTTTCCTATATCAACTCACGGACATCAGACAAGGTAAGTATAACCATTGAAAATCCAGAAAAGGTAAACACCATTTTTGTTTCTGTCAATAAACCACTCTTTGCTTGGGTGATTGAAAACCTGTGTAAAAATGCCATAGATGCGATGGATGGAGAAGGCCGTATTACATTTATTGTCCACGATAACGATTCCAATTTTATATTTATTGATATACATGATACTGGTAAGGGTATTCCCGTAAATAAACAAAAAACTATTTTCAAACCTGGTTATACCACCAAAAAAAGAGGATGGGGATTAGGGTTATCATTAGTGAAACGAATTATTGAAAATTATCATCAAGGAAAGATTTATGTTAAATCCTCTAGTAATGGTAAAGGAACTCTCTTTAGAATTGAACTTCTAAAAATTTAAAATTTATAGCTTTATAAACAATGCTTATTTTTAGTCTTTTAAATACAACGTATTATTGTACCATAAAAAAGTAAATATATTATGGCATTAGAATTTTCAGATTCAAATTTTGAACAAGAGGTTTTGAATAGTGACACTCCTGTATTAGTTGATTTTTGGGCAGAATGGTGTGGACCATGTCGCATGATTGGACCTATAGTCGAAGAAATAGCAAACGAGTACACAGGTAAAGCTAAAATTGGTAAAATGAATATTGATTTAAACCCAGCAACACCTATGAAATATGGTGTTAGATCTATTCCGACACTTTTGGTATTTAAAAACGGTGAAGTCGTAGATAAAATTGTTGGGGCTGTTCCAAAGACCTCCATTACAAGTAAAATTGATAACCAATTAGCATAAATCAACCTATAATTAACTAATATTGAGCGATATGTTTAAAAACTAGACATATCGCTTTTTTTATGCAAATTCGTCCAGAAGATATTATACAGACAGGCAGCCTTAATTTACTTGCTAAAAAGGCAGTGGAGGGGTATATAACAGGTTTTCATAAAAGTCCATTTCAAGGGTATTCGGTAGAATTCGCTGAACATAGGCAATATAATTCTGGAGAAAGCACTAAAAATATTGATTGGAAACTTTTTGCACGTTCGGATAAGCTATATAATAAACAATACGATGAAGAAACAAATTTACGCTGCCATTTTTTGATCGATGCATCACCTAGTATGCAATTAAAATATGAAGGTTTGTTAACCAAACTTCAATATGCCATATCGATGACTGCTTCATTTTTAGAATTATTAAAAAAACAACGTGATGCTTCCTCTTTATGTTTTTTTGATAATGAAATACTAGAATTTACAAAGGTATCTTCTTCTACAAGACACTATAAAGAAATCATGTCTAAAATGGAGCATTTTCTTAACTTCAAATCTCAAAAAACAGATACTGATATTAGTGCTACAATTCATCAGATAGCTAATCAAGTTCACAGAAGAGGATTAGTTGTTCTTTTTACAGATTTTTTTGATAAAGACCAATCCCTTACCCATTTTTTTGATTCAATTAGACATTTAAAATACCATAAACATGAAGTTATCATCTTCCACATATTACATAAAAAAAGTGAATTTAACTTTGACTTTGGAAACGTCCCTGTAAGATTCGAAGATCCAGAAACTGGAGAATCAATAAAATTATTACCGCATGAGATCAAAGTTAAATATCAAGAATCTATGAATGATTTTCAATCCGATTTGATTGGAGAATTACATCAACATAAAATTGAATATGTTCCTGTTGACATTTCAGGGTCATTAAATCAATCAATTGTTCCTTTTCTCGTTAAACGAAAAAAAATGCGTTGATCTAGAATTGTATTTAGAATGTCAAATTTTGATAAAAAAAAACCTGGACAAAGCCAGGTTTTTTATAGTGCGGAGAAGGAGGGATTCGAACCCCCGGTACCTCTCAGTACGCCAGTTTTCAAGACTGGTGCATTCGACCACTCTGCCACTTCTCCATGGTTTTAGTCCGAATTGCTTTTACAAGGCTGCAAAAATAATCCATTCGTTATTTTATCAAACAAAAAGTATAATGATTCATGAATTTTATTTAACGTAAATCAATTTTCATTTGTACTACTACTTAGCTCGATCAATACTACGATTGAGCTCAAATCCTATCAGTACAACAAAACTATTAACATAAATTAATATCATGAGGACTAGCAATGTTCCTACAGAGCCATATAATTTGTTGTACGAATTGAAATTTTCAACATAAAGTCGAAATCCATAGGTAGATACTATACTTAAAATGGTAGCCAAAGTGCTGCCCGCGGAAAAGAATCGCCATTTTGCTCCTTTATTTGAACCAATATAATACACAGAACTATAAATCAAATAGGTTAAAAACAAAGTGAGGCTGTACTCGATAAATTTTAGGTAAATATCAAATGAATTTTCATCAATAGTAATTCTATTACCAAGAGCACTAAAACTATAATTAAAAGATAGGGACAATGCTATAGTCATGATTAATAGAGATAGCACTGTGATCAAAAGTAAAATACTTTTTAGCCTGATATCCAACCAGTTACGTTGCATTTTTGAATCAACATTGACATCAAATGCAGCAAGTAGGCTAGCAAAACCATTACTAGCAAAATATACAGCAGCAATAAATCCAAAAGAAAGTAAGCCTGCATTTTGATTTAATAATATATCTTGAATGGTATCTTGAATAAAATGATATGCATCAATAGGCAACAAGCGTTTTATAAAACTCGATATTAAAGTGTCTAAATGATCAATCGGAATGTAAGGAATTAGGGTAAATAAGAATATTATTAAAGGGAAAATGGCAATAAAAAAATTAAAAGCTAATGATGAAGCCCTTAAATTTAAATCTTCTTTAAAAAGCCCATTGAAAAAAAATTTAGTAACATGATAAATACTTTTCCCTTTAAAACCAGGTAAACTTACAAATTCTAATCTTTTATCAAGAAAATTATCTAGACGCTTAAAAAATAATGTTATTTTTAATTTAAGTTTCACTAATGATAGACTGCAAATAACAAGAAATAAATAGTTTTGCCCCAATTATATTTTTATGAAACAAATTCACAATTTTTCTGCTGGACCAGCAATTTTACCCAAAGAAGTTATTGATAACTGTGTATCAGCCTTACAAAATTTTTCAGGAACTCATCTATCTCTGATTGAGGTATCCCATAGAGGTAAGGAGTTTGTTGCTGTGATGGATGAAGCACAAAGTTTGGTTAAAAAAATCATGAACATCGGTGATGATTATGAGGTATTATACCTACAAGGTGGAGCAAGCACTCAGTTTCTAATGGTTGCTATGAATCTACTTGAGAATAGAGCAGCATATTGCAATACGGGTACCTGGGCTTCAAACGCAATAAAAGAAGCCAGGCATTTTGGTTCCGTAGACGTATTAGGTAGTTCAGAAGAAAAAAATTTTAATTATATCCCTAAAAACTATACCATAGGAAATGACTATGATTATTTTCATTGTACCTCAAATAATACCATTTTTGGAACGCAGATGCATACCTTCCCTGAATGCCCTGTTCCATTGATTTGTGATATGAGTTCAGATATATTTAGTAGAAAAATAAATTTTAGTGCTTTTGACTTAATTTATGCAGGTGCTCAAAAAAATATGGGACCAGCAGGCACTACTTTGGTCGTTATTAAAAAAAATATATTAAATAAAGTTAACCGTTATATTCCAACAATGCTTGATTATAATACTCATATTAAAAAGGGATCTATGTTTAATACACCTTCTGTATTTGCCGTTTTTGGATGCCTTCAAACGTTAAAATGGATTGATCATCAGGGACTGGGAAATATAGAAATGTACAATTCTAAAAAAGCAGACTTGCTTTACTCTGAAATAGATAGAAATGAACTTTTTGAGGGTACTACTGCTATCGAAGATCGTTCTAAAATGAATGCTACCTTTGTTTTGAAGGATGATAAACTTAATGATTCTTTCATGCAAGCTTGTAATGAAGCCAATATAAGTGGAATTAAAGGACACCGAAGTGTGGGTGGATTTAGAGCGAGTATGTATAATGCACTTCAACTAGAAAGTGTACAAGTTCTGGTAGATGTAATGAAAAATTTTAAATCATAATTATGAAAATACTAATTAATGATGGGATGCACCCTAAAGGTATTGAATTACTAAAAAATGCAGGACATGAGGTGGATACTGATTTTATTCCTCAAAATATGCTAGCGACTCAACTCAATGTTTTTGATGCAATTTTAGTAAGAAGTGCAACTCAAGTCAGAAAAGAACTTATCGATCAAAATCCAAACCTAAAGCTAATCGGTAGAGGTGGAGTGGGGCTAGATAATATTGATGTAGAATATGCGAAAGAAAAAAACATAGCCGTTTTTAATACCCCAGGTGCCTCAACTCGATCAGTTGCCGAATTAGCAATAGCGCACTTATTTGGAATGGTTAGATCATTACCCATGGTCAATAAAAAAATGTCAATCGACGGGATGACTGATTTTAAAAGTTTAAAGAAAAAAGCTAGTAACGGCATTGAATTACAGGGAAAAACCTTGGGTCTGATTGGATTTGGAAGAATTGCCAAAGAAACAGCTTCGATAGCGCTTGGATGTGGTATGAAGATTATAGCATTTGACCCATTTATAGATGAAGGGGATATATCATTAAATTTACATTCAGAGTATGCCTTTAGCCATAAAATACATATTAAAACCACATCTAAGGCCAAAGTATTGACTGATTCTGATTTTATTAGTTTGCACATTCCTGGAGGTCAAGGGTATGTTTTGGATAAAAACGAATTCAATCAAATGAAAGATGGAGTAGGCATCGTAAATTGTGCGAGAGGAGGAACAATCAGCGAAAATGCGCTTATAGAAGCTATTCAATCTGGAAAAGTTCGCTATGTAGCTACAGATGTTTTTGAAAATGAACCTCCAACTGATGATCGATTATTACGGATGCCTCATGTTGGACTCAGTCCACATATTGGAGCTAGTACACAAGAGGCCCAAGAAAGGGTGGGTATAGAATTAGCTCAAAGTGTTATAGACTATTTTAAATAAATGCCAAAATTATTTCCTTTTCGGGGACTTCGTCCAGATCAGAAATATGTAGAACAAGTTTCTGCAAAATCAACTGATTTTTCAAGCAAAGAGGATTTAGTCAATGAAATCCAAAATAATCCCTTTACTTTTCATCACTTAACCAAGGGGCATCTTAGATATTCAGGTTCGTATCAATCACCTGAAAAGTTTTTACCTTTTGCATTACAATACATTCGAAAAATGAAGGCGGATGGCATCTTATTGCAAGAACTCGAAGAGTCATTTTATGTATATGAACAAGTAGATCAAAATGGGATTTCTTATAAAGGAATAATTGCGCTATGTTCAGTAGATGATTATAATAATAATAAGATAAAAAAACACGAAGAAATTAGGCCTAGTAGATTGCATTATTTAGTTGAGCTATTCAAAACAGCTAAAGTTTTAGGAGAACCCACACTCCTTGCTTATAAAGGAAACATCGCGATAGATTCATATAAAACAAAACCCGTATTTTCATTTCAATCGCCTGATGGAAAAAAACATATTGTTTCTAAAGTGACTTTATCTGAAGAAATGGATCGACTTAATCATGAATTTGAATTAATAGATGATTTTTATATTGCGGATGGTCATCATAGGAGTGCATCTGTATCAAAGTTCAATGAAGTATCTCATCATTATTTCAATGATAAAATGATGTGTTTTGTGATTCAAGAAGATCAATTATCAATTCTTCCTTTCCATCGTTTGGTGAATTCCATTCATCTTAATGATAAAGTTTCCATTTTGTCTAAATTATCAGAAGAGTTTGATGTTAAAAAATCGACAGAATCGATTTACATAGTCAATAATGAAGGTACTTTTGGTATTTATTTAGATAAGGAATGGTACGAAATTAGTTTTAGGGGAGATCGAGCTGGAAGATTAGATGTTGAGATCATAGAGCAACATATTATTTACAATGTATTTGGAATTTCAAATAGTAGTACTGATTCTCAAATTGCATTTCATCCTCATACACAAGGTGAAAATGAAATGTGTAAGTTAATAGATTCAGGCATTTACACTATCGGCATTACTAACAAGCCTTGTAGTTTTGAGGAAGTTCGAAAAGTTTCAGATCAAAATAAAACATTGCCACCAAAGTCTACTTACATTGAACCTAAACTGCGTTCAGGAATGATTATTCAAGAATTCTAGAAGATTTACGCTAAAATAATTTTTTTTCGAGAAGCAAAGTTGTAAACCACAAATATGCCAACACTGAAAATGATTTGGCTCAATAATGATGCTCTAAAGAAGGGAATACCAGCCTCGTATGCAAGGATTAAGCCATTAAAATTGGGTTCGTAATTTAAAGATAACCATGAACCTGCGTTTGTAATTAAAAAAAATAAAACAGCACTGGCAATACTTCCACCAAATACTTTGGTTAAAGTAATCTGTGTGCTGATTTGTTTACCTAACAGAATAATGGCAATAAACGAAATATATACAAATATGAATGTTTGTGAAAATAAATATTCAGCATAAGCAGGAGAGGAGAAGGCTAAAAGGAGATCTCCCATAAAAAGAGCCCCTAAGGGGATACTAAACGCTAAGCTGTTTTTACGAAATAATACACCACCCATTAAGGCTATGGCTCCAATTGGATTAAAATTTGGAATATTAAAAATCACACGTACTAGAATTAGCACCAACATTAATCCAGTAAGCAATAGTATATCTTGTTTTTTCATGTTTTGTTAAATGTATCACAAATTTAAAGATCTTTTCATTTTTAAAAAATATGCCATTCTGACCGAATGTTAATAATTGTTAAAAATTTACATTTAAAATACTTAAAATCAGTTGATTAACTATGAAATGAAAAGTAAATTAATAGTACATAAGTTTAAATACAACCTCAATAAATTAACAATTGTTATATTAACAAATGTAAATAATATTTACATTTGTTAAATGGATTTAGATATCAATAGAAGAGTAGAAGCATTGATTGATAAAACTTCTAATACAAAATCAGCATTTGCCGAAAAGACAGGTATCAATACTGTCATTTTATCT
Source organism: uncultured Bacteroidia bacterium (assembly GCA_943787465.1). Classification (GTDB taxonomy): domain Bacteria; phylum Bacteroidota; class Bacteroidia; order NS11-12g; family UBA9320; genus UBA9320. The sequence continues at coordinate 62,834 of CALSMN010000005.1, forward strand.
CATATTAGTTCCGGAAGAAACAAGGTAAGTTTAACAACTGTTCAACAGATTTTATTGAGTTATCCTAATGTAAATGCAGAGTGGTTAATTTTAGGCAAGGGTGGTATGTTCAAATCATCCAATAAAAATGAATCGATACAAGATATAAAAAATTACTTAAATGTCCTGAAACAAGGTGTTGATGAATCTAGCACTCAACTTCACCAGAAAATTAAACACATGGAAAAGTATATGGATAAATTGGTATAAATACTCAGCTATCTAAAGATTTAATTTTATCTCTGATTAATGCTGCTCTTTTGTAATCCTCAATTTGTATAGCCTTATCTAACTCTAATTTCAATTGATCCAAAGATAAATGACCTAGGGTGTCATTAGGTTCAGGGATTTGTTCAATTTCTTGGGTATCTAAATCTAAAGAATTTTCATCATCATCTTCGTACTGAATTCCAGCATCATTTAAAATACTTCGAAATGTATAAATGTTGCACTTGGATCGGAGAGCTATCGCGACAGCATCACTAGTTCTGGCATCAATATGGATTTCCTTACCGTTCATACTTGTTACTAAAGTAGAGTAAAATACTCCTTCCTCAAGCTTATTGATTATAACCTCTTTTAAAACGATTTGGTATTGATTTAAAAAATCTTGAATTAGATCATGGGTCAATGGACGTTGAGGTTTTAAACCTTCTATAACTAATGCGATAGATTGAGCTTCGTATCCGCCAATGATTACAGGAAGTTTGAGTTCACCATTATCTTCTCCTAAAATAAGCGTGTAACTATTGCGTTGGGAATGACTGGATGTTAGACCCACGATATTTAATTTAATCTTATCTTCCATATAAAATGGAGTGTTTTTATTTTTTGATTTCCAAAATTCTTCTTGTAAGTCTGGGAAGTACTTCTAATGCATCACCAACAATTCCATAATCAGCAGCTTTGAAAAAAGGAGCTTCAGGATCAGTGTTAATCACACAAATAACTTTACTGCCACTCACACCTGCTAAATGTTGAATAGCTCCTGATATTCCAGCAGCAATGTATAGATTGGGTTTGATGGTGATTCCAGTTTGACCAACATGTTCGCTGTGAGGTCGCCATTCCATATCACTAACAGGTTTAGAACATGCTGTTGCTGCTCCTAACGCACTGGCTAATTCCTCAACAAGGTTCCAATTTTCTGTGCCTTTGAGACCTCTTCCTCCAGAAATGACCAATTCTGCCTCTGTTAAAGGTATTTTGCCCGTTTCTTTATGAGTGGATAAAACGGTTGAGTTAATATCTGAAGCAGCGATGGTATCCTCTAAATTTATAATTTCTGATGTTTCAGAGTAAGTATTTATTTGATAGGAATTTGGAATAATTGTTAATATTTTTTGCTCTTGATTAAGTTTTACGTGAGCAATTGCTTTGTTAGAAAAAGCGGTAGTTTTAACGGTAAAACCATCAATAGTATTTGCCATTCCAATTACACCAGTTGCTATAGATGCATTTTGTTTGATAGCTAATAAAGGTGCAATTGATTTACCGGTGTAGGTTTGAGAAATAATAATAACATTACAATCTAATTGTTGAGCTGTCTGGCTTATTGCTTTTGCGTATGATTGAGGATTGAAAGTTTGATATAGTTCATTTACATAAAGTACTTCTTGATGTGCCCCAAATGAACCAAGATTTTCTGTGCCTTTATTACCTATGGATATAGCTATGCATGTTGTACCTAATTGGTCTGCTAGTTTTCTTCCGTAAGAAATTGCTTCGAATGTTGATTTTTTATAAAAACCACTATCACTTTCAGCGAAAATAAGTACTGCCATTTTAAAATAATTTTTCTTCGTTGTGTAAAATATCGATTAGTTCTTCTGCATTTTCAGCACTTATAAGTTTTACTCCTGTTTTAGAAGGAGGTAGCTCATATTTTGTTATTTCCGTAAATTCGGGTAGATCAATAGCTTTAATCACATTTAATGGTTTAGATCGAGCCATCATTATACCCCTCATATTTGGAATTCTAGGTTCGCACAAGTCTTTCTGTGCACTTACAACACAAGGGATTGAAGATTTGACATTTTCTCTACCACCATCAATATCTCGACATGCTGTAATTTCTTGATCAGAATAATTAATTTCGGTGGCTACATTAATTAATGGCCATTGTAATAATTCAGCCAGTAAGCCTTGAACCATTCCTCCATTATAATCGATGGATTCTCTTCCTGTTAAAATTAAATCATAATTCTCAGATTTGACATGTGATGCAATTTGATGAGCAACAAAAGGAGCATTTTTGGGTTGAGCATCTACTCGATATGCTTCATGTGCACCTATGGCTAATGCCTTTCTTATAATTGGATCACAATCAGATTCACCCACAGTAATGGTATGGACAGTTCCGGCGTTTTGTTCAGCAATTTCCAGAGCTCGAGTTAAGGATAATTCATCGTAAGGATTTAAAATATACTGTACACTAGATTTGTCAAAAGTTGTGTCGTTATCTTTAAAAGTTATTTTTGTCGTTGTGTCAGGAACAACGCTAATACAAACTAATATTTTCATTCAGAATATATTGATATTTTAGATTACAAAGTTATAATTTATAGTGATAATAGATGTCAAATTCCGATAGAATTAAGCAGATTAAAATGTTTTTAAATGATTCTCCTCACGATGAGTTCATGAATTATGCATTGGCAACAGAATACATAGCTTTAGGTCACGATCAAGAAGCGCTTGAACTCTTTGAAAAATTAGTTTCTATGAGTCCATTATATTTTGCAACCTACTACCATCTTGGTAAATTATATGAAAAAATGGGTAATACGGGTTCAGCGATATCCATTTACGAAAAAGGTCTTTCAGTTACCAAAAAACTTAATGAAAACCATGCTTATGCAGAATTGAAAGGTGCTTATGATGCACTTATTTATTAAAAAATGTCAGTGATATAAAATCATGTTCAATCCCAGAAATCCAAATTTTAAAGATACCATCACCGAAAAGCTAAAAGGTCAGCATTTTATGCATTTGATGGGTTTTAATCTCACTTCTATAGAATGTGGAAGGGTAGTGGGTCAGATGCCATTTGAAACCAAACATATGCAGCAGTTTGGTTATCTTCATGGCGGTGCTACAGCTACCATATTAGATATAACGATGGGTTTTGCCGCCTATTCCTTAATGCCTATTGGTAAAGGTGTGGTTACAGCAAATATTAGTATCGATTATTTTCACCCAGGCAAAGGAGATAAAATAATTGCTATTGGTACAGTTGAAAAATCAGGTGCTAAAATGGTATTTACTTCTGGAAAAGTTTATGTTGAAACAAAAGGTGAACGACAATTAATTGCTTCTGCAAGATCCGTAATGGCTGTTGTAAATTCAGTTGAAAAATGATGTTTTAGAATTCTAATTGTAATTTACGATAAATTTTGATTATACATTTGTACTCACCATAATGAAAATTATAATTGCGGGTGCAGGAGAAGTTGGATTCCACTTAGCTAAACTACTTAGAAAGGAATCTCACAGTATAGTCTTAATTGATACACGTTCATCCATTTTATCTCGTGCAGATTCAGAATTAGATTTGATGACGGTGCATGGAAATGCATATTCAATAAGCATCTTAGATAAAGCTGGAATATCAGACACTGATCTATTAATTTCTGTTACATCCTCAGAAACCGCTAATCTTACAATAGCTACTTTAGGAAAACAACTTGGGGCAAAAAAAACAATTGCACGTGTTAACAATTCTGAATTTCATAAATTGAAAGATAGACTGGATCTTGAACGATTAGGAATAGACGTAATAATATCTCCTGAAGATTTAGCATCCAATGAAATTATCCGCCTTTTAAGAAGATCTGCATTCACCAATGCTTTTGATTTTGAGTTTGGGAAATTAACGCTACTTGGAGTTTACCTTGAAGAAGGAAGTAGTCTTATCAACCAAACAATAGATGGATGTGAATCTTTTAGTCTAAAAAATCAATTTAGAGTTATTGCTATAGAAAGGGATGGTATTCCAATTATTCCGAATGACGATTTTATTTATCTTAAAAATGACCATGTTTTCTTTTTATGTCTACCCGACGGTATTGTTCAGATCAGAAAAATTTGCGGTAAGCTAAAGTTTGAAGTAAAAAATGTCATGATATTGGGTGGGGGTAGTATAGGATATAATACCGCTAAAAAGTTAAGTAGAAGAAAAAATGTTAAGCTTATAGAGTCAGATGCGGAACGATGCGAATTTTTAGCAGATTCCCTATCGGATACGTTAATTATTAATGATGATGGTCATGATGTTCATTTATTAGAGGATGAAAATATTGGCGAAATGGATGCTTTTATTGCAGTCACCGGTAATTCGGAAACCAATATAATGAGTTGTCTTGTAGCCAAAAATCATGGTGTTAAAAAAACAATTGCCATGGTCGAAAATATGGATTACATCAATTTGTCTCAAACCATTGGTATTGATACTCTTATCAATAAAAAACTCATTGCAGCAAATAATATTTTCAGATATGTTAGACATGCGGATATAATTAATATAGCAGGAATTCATGGCCTAGAAGCAGAAGCGATTGAAATTCAAGTGCATGAAAATTCAAAGGCAACTAAGAAAACAATTGGCGAGCTTAATTTACCTAAAGACGCTACCATTGGTGGAATTATACGTAATGATGAAGGCTTAATTGCATTTCCTGCTTTTCAAATTGAGGCCAACGATAAGGTTGTTATTTTTGCGCTTCCGAATGCGATTGAAAAAACATTAGATTATTTTAATTAGTATCACATATAATGTTTCATTTTAAAGCAATCACTCATATTTTAGGAATATTATTGTTCTTAAACGGGCTTTTTATGGCAAGCATATTGCCTGTTGCTTGGCTTCTTAATTCTTCAGATATTAGTCCCATACTTATTTCTGCTGTTGTATCCGCTAATATTGGTATTTTGTTGTGGTGGCTAACAAAAAATTCCAATAAAAATTTAACCAAGAGAGATGGTTATATTATTGTGACATTGGGTTGGATTATCTTGGGAATATCTGGAGCTATGCCGTTTTTGTTGAGTGGTGCTATTTCTTCTATACCCTCAGCCATATTTGAAACTATTTCTGGATATACGACTACGGGTGCATCAATTTTAACGGATGTAGAACAATTGACACCAGGATTAATGCTATGGAGAAGTATGACTCAATGGATAGGTGGGATGGGTATCATTGTATTGACTGTTGCTATTTTACCCATCTTAGGAATGGGTGGTATGGAATTATTTACCGCTGAATCACCTGGACCAAATTCAGGCAAAATCCATGCTAAAATTACAGATACGGCTAAACGATTGTGGTTGATTTATGTAATGCTTACTGGAATTGAGTGTGTGCTACTAAAATATGCAGGAATGAACTGGATTGATGCATTAAATCATTCCTTTACAACGATAAGTACAGGAGGGTTTTCAACAAAAAATTTGAGTATCTCCGCTTTTGATTCTCCTTTAATTGAATATATCATTACATTTTTTATGATGATTGGGGGGATTAATTTCACAATTATCTATTTTTTACTCAAATTCTCTTTCAAAAAAGCCTACGAAAACAATGAATTTAGAGTTTATCTTGGTATCATTATTATTTTTTCAATGCTCATCAGTGTATTACTCTATTTTGATTCCATCCATGAAATAGAACCTGCTTTCAGAGCTGCTTTATTCCAAGTTACGACCATCGTAACTACGACTGGTTTTTCTACATCAAACTATGCAATGTGGTCTCCATTTGCCTACATGTTAATAATCCTTTTGATGTTCATTGGTGGTAGTGCAGGCTCAACAGCAGGTGGTGTAAAAGTGGTTAGACACTTGATTATAATAAAAAATGCATACTTAGAATTTAGAAGATTATTACACCCAAGAGCAGTGATTCCGGTAAGAATTAACGATCAAAGTGTTGAACCCAAAAATGTATACAATGTATTAGCTTTCTTTTTTATCTACATACTCATATTTATTATTGGAGCATTAGTAATTTCTGCCTTTGGATATGATATTATGACCTCTGCGGGGGCTAGTATAGCCTGTTTAGGTAATATTGGTCCTGGACTAGGTGGTGTTGACCCAAGTCATAATTTTGCATTTTTTAGTGAGGGAGCTCAGCTTTTTCTTTCTTTTCTAATGCTTCTAGGAAGACTAGAGCTATTTACAGTTTTGATATTACTTACACCTGCCTTTTGGAATAATGTCTAAAATATGACAATTCTTATCATGATTTAAAATTACTTTTGATTTAGTCAATAATTAATCTTAAATGAATCGGTACTTTACTGTAGGTGCTTTATTAAGTCGCCTTATTCTTATTTTCACCTTCCTATTTTTAATAAACTCGTCTTCAACTGCTCAGTCTAAATCTAATAAAGGAAAAGATTTTTGGGTTGGATTTATGAAACACAGGGAAGGGTCGGGTTCTAGAACATCATTATACATAACAAGTGATTCAAGTACGACAGGAACTGTTTCTGTTCCTGGGCAATCTTGGTCTCAATCATTCTCTGTAACAGCAAACGCTATAACAGTAGTAACAATACCATCTACCTATTCTTACAATGATTGCTCGGATTGTATTACAAGTAAAGGTGTCCATATTACCTCAGCTAAAGATGTGATTGTCTATGCACATCATTATCAGGATGATCAATCAGATGCAACTCTTGTGCTGCCTACGAGAACATTAGGAAAAAATTATTTTATTGTTGGTTACAACCAAGTCTCATTTGGATCCTCAGGACGAAATACATTTGGTATTGTTGCAGTTAAAGATGATACGAAGATTAAAATTACACCCAATCAGACTATCTCTAAAAACGGTGGTGGGACATTGGCTGCAAATGTTCCATATTATATCACACTAGACGCTGGTGAGTTTTATCAAGGGGTGGCTAGTAGTGGTGCTTTTTCTGCTGATTTAACGGGCAGCTCTATTGAAGTAATTGACACTGGTTCAACAGCCAATTGTAGGACAATTGCTGTATTTTCTGGAAGTTCATATCTTTCTATCAATAGTGGCTGTGGTGGTTTAGCGTCTGGAGATAATTTGATAGAACAAATGTATCCTACTAATTCGTGGGGGAGTAGATTTGTTCTTGTTCCAGCATTAGGAAGAACGGGAGATAATTACCGTTTTATCGCGTCAGAAGATAAAACGGAAGTGATTGTATTTAATACAGGATCTGCACCTGATATACTTTATTTAGATAAAGGTGAATTTGGAGAGATTACTAATGAAACAAAAATTCGTAATGTAATTGCTACAAAACCTATAATGGCTGTTCAGTTTCAAAGAACAGCATCCTGTGATGGTGGTTTTGGAAGTAATCTTGGTGATCCATCCATGACTGTACTTAATCCACTTGAGCAGACTCTTAAAGACATTACCCTATATTCTAGCCAATATTATGATATTGATAATCATTACATAAATGTAGTTATTCCTACCTCTGCAACATCCACATTTACGGTTGATGGTGCTTCTAAGTCATTTACTACTGTTCCCAATAATGCAAACTATAGTTACTCTCGTTTTCAAGTATCTGCAGGAACTCATCGTTTAAAAGCCGCTGCTGGCTTCATTGCTACTGCCTACGGTGAAGGAAGATACGAAAGTTATGGTTATGCAGCAGGTGCAAACATTAAGGACTTAACAGCCAAGGCAAGTGTTAGTAATTCAACTCAAAATACGATTTCTGCAACATGTCTCGGTCGACCAACAAAATTTAAGGGGTCGGCAGAATATACAGCTACAAAATGGGAATGGGATTTCGGAGATGGCAACACATCCACGTCACAAAATCCTACCCACATATACAAAGATACGGGTACATTTACGGCTAAATTATATGTCTATAAGCCCTCTTATGATGGTTGTAGTAATTATGATTCAGCGTTTGTTGAAGTTAATGTGTATGATAATCCAGTTGCTAAAATTGCTTATGGCAGTATTTGTGATAGTTCATTTGTGACCTTTAATGATGTGAGTATTATTCCTACAAAAGAAGAAAGATTGACTTCAATTTGGAATATTGACAATGATCCTACAAAGTATACTAAAGATATAACTCATTATTTTGACACTATCGGTAAATTCCAATTAAGAATGGAAGTTATTACAAAGAATCAGTGTAAAGATACCATTCTTGATTCTTTATTTGTTAATCCTAACCCGATCGCTGGATTTGATTATTCTGATGTTTGTTATTTTGATTCATCATATTTTAAAAATACATCAACATTACTGATAGGTTCAATTAAAAAATATGACTGGGAATTTTCAAGTTTTGGAGGAGATACCACAGAATCTCCATCATTCTTTTATCAAGACTCAGGTACTTACACAATTACACTTACTGTAACATCAGATAGCGGTTGTTCAAATACCATTGACCACTCCGTATTTAAATATCCTTATTTCGATGTTTCATTTAGCTATAATGATACCTGTTTAGGTATTATGAATGAGTTTAAAAATACAACTCAAATAGACAAAGGAATTTTTACAGATACCATGTGGTCGACTTCTACATTAGACACCTCGTATCAATTTGATTTTGATAAACAATTTAACTCTCCTGGTCAATACACCATTAAGTTAGTGATGGAACAAGATAGTTTTTGTAGAGATTCTTTTGTGCAAGATGTTACGGTAAATCCATTAGCAAAACCAAATTTCATTGTTAACTCAACTTGTTTTGGTGATAGCACACAGTTTGTTGATGCTTCATTATTAACTACAGGAAATTATTCTATCTCATGGGATTTGGATGATGGATACACATCATCCAAAGATTCGGTTAAGGTTTTATATTCATCTGGTGGAACAAAGACTATTAAATTAAAGATTCTTACCGACAAAGGGTGTTCTACCGATACTACAGAAAATATCATGATCACAAATCCTAGTATTTCTGACATCAACGTAATAAATATATGTAACGGACTAACTCAAACCATAAGTTCAACTAATGTTATGGGTTCCGATAGTTTTTCGATATATAATTGGGAGATAAATGGTTCGTTTGTGTCTTCAGATTCTATGTTTGATTATCAAGCAATAAATGTAGGTAAGAACTATATTCAATTAAATGTTTTAACTAAAAATGGCTGCTCAATAAATTATCAAGATAGTTTCGTTGTTCATTCTGTACAATCTTCCTCATTTCTTATTTCCAATGAGTGTTTGAATATACCTATTTCTGCAACTGATTTTTCTCAAATCAATTCGCCAAGTGTTATAGATTCATATGAGTGGTTACTTGATGGTAATAAGATATCAACTAGTAGAAATCCAGTATTTATTCCAACCAATGTTGGAACTCACGTGCTTAAGTTAAGAACTCTAAGTTCAGAAGGATGTATAGATAGTATTCAACAGTTTTTTGAAGTCTATCCATTACCTACTAGTTCTTTTAATGCTTCAAATACTTGTTTTGGAAGCCAAACGAATTTAATGAATACAAGCACAATTAGTGCAGGTACTATTACTTCAAATAATTGGAGTTTAGATGGCAAAACATTTATTAGTTCTGATGTTATTTATAATTTCCCATCAGTAGGTTCATATGCTGTGGAACTAATAACAATGAGTGATAAAGGATGTAAAGACACGCTATTGAAAGATATCGAAATTGACCCATTACCAGTCATATCATTATTTACTAATTCGGATACGGGTTGTATACCTTTTTCATTATCCATTATTAATAATTCAACAATTTCATCAGGCACAATTGACACATATAATTATGATTTTGGCGATGGTAATTCAGGTTCTGGCCTCAATCCAACATACACCTATACCAGTCCAGGTACTTATCAAATTAAAATTAGCGCTATTTCGGATCAAGGATGTATAGATTCAATAGTAAGAAATGAGTTAATCGTTGTTTTTGATAATCCAATAGCCGATTTTGTCTATAGTCCAGATGAACCATCTACACTTAAAAATAGTATTGCACTTAAAGATAGCTCCTCACTTGACGCTATTCAATGGTCTTGGACTGTTACCGACAAATCGAACAATGTATTCAGTTATGAGGGAAAAACTACAGAGCATACATTTGCAGATTCTGGAATATACAATATATCTCTACGAATTTTAAATAAAGAGGGATGTTTTGATGAAATTACTAAAACAGTATATGTAAGTGCCGATATATTTATTCATATTCCTAATAGTTTTTCACCTAATGATGATGGTATAAATGACACCTATGGACTATCTGGTATGATTCAAGGCGTATATAAAATGGAGATGGATATTTATAATTTATGGGGTGAAAAAATTTTCCATTCAAATAATGTAAATGATCGGTGGGATGGAACTTTCGAAAGTAAACCCGTTCAGCAGGGCGTTTATTTTTTCAAAGTAAAATATACCAATCCTAAACAAACACGTTGGTTTTATAACAGTGGTGAAATTCATTTGTTGAGGTGATTTATTATTAGGCTATACCATACGATTGTTCTAACATTGCCAAATGAAAAATTACTTTTTTATATTATTTTTTGTTATCATTTCGTGTCAAAATAAAACGATGTCAGAAAATCAAATCCCTTCATTTAATTTTAAGACTATCGATGATAAACTAGTGTCAACTGATTCCCTATTAGGTGAAGCAACCATTATTTGTGTATGGGCAACGTGGTGCGGAGATTGTATTCGAGAAATACCCGAACTTAATGAATTGGTAGTTAAATACAAAAATAATGATAAAGTCAATTTTATAGCTTTTAGTGATGAGGATGAAGAAACAGTCAGAAAATCACTTAAAAAGTTTCCATTTCATTTTGATCATATTGTAAATTCCAAAAGCTACAGCGATCAGTTAAAAACTGGAGTAGTTAAACATTTTCCTCAAGTTATTGTTGTAGATGATAACTTGAATGTTGTTTTTGAGGTTACTGAAAATAAACAGAAAATTTTTGACACCTTAGATCTACACATTCAGGATATTATTTCAAAATAGATCCATTGAAATCAAACAATAATGTTGCTTCAACCAATAGAACTTTACATATTGTAGATTCTGTCGACTTAGTAGATTCTAATAATTGGAATTTCATTTTACCATCTCAAAATATTTATTTATCTATACCTTATTTAAAAGCAATAGAAGATGGTTTAACTAAAGCAGAGTTTAGATATGTTGTTTTTCTAGATAATAATTCTGATGTAATAGGAATAGCTTACTTTCAACTTCTTTGGATTACAAAAAATGAGATTAATAGCCATGCTCTAGTAAATAAATTTGGAAGAGCTTTTCCAAAATCAATCATCGAACAACTCAAATCAAGAATACTAATTTGTGGCAATGCTTTTGCAACAGGTGAGAACGGTTTTTATTTTTCATCCACTATTGGTACTAGTGAAAAAATTCAATTACTAAATCAAGCATTTGAAAGAGTAGTTAAAGCAGAAAAACAAAAGCAAAAGCCTATTTCAATTGCTTTAATTAAAGAATTTTGGTCAACATCCAATATATATAATACCTTTAGTAAAGTTAGTTTCCATGAGTTAATGATTGATGTGAATATGGTTGTTGATTTGGATTCAAGGTGGCGAACATTCGATGACTATTTATTTTCTTTAAATTCCAAGTTTAGAACCAAAGCCAAACAAGTATTTAATAAATCTGATAAACTTGAAATAGTTGATTTTGATTGTGAGTCAATCTTAGAACGAATAAATGACATTAATGAACTTTATCATGGTATGGTAGATAAAGCTAATTTCTCATTTGGTAGACTCAATGCAAATACATTTTTATTACTTAAAAAGACATTAAAGGATTCCTTTTATTTTAAAGCTTATCTTTTAAATAATCAACTCATTGGATTTGCTACAGCAACTCACTTTGATAATATATTAGACGGAAATTTCATTGGTATAGATCATCGGTTCGTGAAAGATTATGCCTTGTACCAACGTATTCTTTATGATTTTATTGATTTTGGTATAAAATGTAAATCAAAAGTTATACGGCTTGGACGAACAGCAGAAGAAATTAAAAGTGGAGTAGGGGCTTTGCCTAAAAATATGACGTTTTATGCAAAACACCAATCTAAATTTTTTAATCTAATATTGACTCCATTTTTAAAAAAAGTCAAACCTTCTGAATACAACATTAGGCAGCCATTCAAAAAGAAAAATTAAAAAGATAGAATAACTTTGGCTAGTATAAATAAAGCTATTGTTATAAGAACTAATCCTAAAATTTTTGAAAAAACAACTAGCTTATTTGACTTTAAGTATTTAGATATTGAAACGGCAGCAAAAACTTTTAATATATCTGTTGAAAATATTCCAAATAGAATGCCAATAATAAATGTATAAACATCAAATTTTTCGGTAAATTTTTGATTTCCTATAGCAATAAATCCTATCCAAATTAAAAAAACTGCCGGATTTATAAAATTTATTGAAAAACCTTGAATAAAGGTCTTTAAAGATTGCTTACTAGGTAATTTTGAGTTCTGAGTGGGTAATTCTATAGGTTTTATTATGAATGAAATTCCTATAAATATTAATATAGCAATACCAAATAACTGGAAGCCTAATTGGTTAACATAATAAATCAAGAATTCTTGAGACAATAAAAGACAGATAATAACGACTATAATATCACTGGTTATTATACCTAATGCAGTTAGAATACCATATAATTTTCTTCCTTGCATTGAATTTTTTAACAGAGTAAAAAAAACAGGACCAATCATTAATGCTGTACCAAAACCTAAAGCAATTCCATGAATCAGAGGTGATACCATTTATTTAAGATATTTATGATCAGTATAGAACGTTCCGAAAGGAATAAATGCAGCAATTAAAATAATCCCAAAATCATAAGTAGACCATTTTTTTTGTTGCTTAATTATTAACGCAAAGAAAAGGTATGATAGAAACAAAATACCATGCGGCATACCAAGTACTTTTACAATACTATCATTACCAGAAAGATATTTCAACGGAACACCGATTCCGATTAATCCAATAAAAGATAATCCTTCAAGAAATCCAATAATTCTAAACGCTTTAAGCATACACAAATGTAATATATACTTCTTAGTGTGCGCCAATTGTCCTATAATTTATATTATGTTAACTAGTAGGAATAATAAAAAAGGGAAAATATGATAGATCCCCCTTTTTATAGTATTAATTGTTACTTTCTAAATAAGCTTTCATTTCGTTGAATTTATCCATCTGATTCAATCGCGCATAGATTTTTTTCATTGTTTTGGCTAACTCAAGTTTGTCATTAGGATCTAACTCTGTATTATTATTGAAAACATTCTCAAATTCAACGACAGCTTTTTTATAATGTCCGTCAATTTCTAATTCCTTTTTTTCGATAATACTAGGCTTGTATTCTCCATTGAGCTCCTCTACAATTTTTTGTACTTTGACCAAGTATATCAATCCTTTGTTGTATGCTGCATCATAATATGTTGGATCAATTTCTAATATTTTATCATAATCAGCTTCAGCTTTGTCTGATTCTTCTAACCCTTCATAGCTGATAGCTCTTGCAAAATAATATATTGTATTTCCTGGATCATCATTTATGGCTATATTTAATTTTTCAATGAGTTCTTTACTTCTTCCTTGCTTTAGAAAGATATCTAACTCCATATTTATTAATGTTTTATCAGTTTCGTTGAATGATTTTCCATTGCTAATAGTGGTTAAAGCTCCAGTTGTATCTCCTTCATTTAACTGAATATTAGCAAGACTACTGAATATAAATGTTTCTGTAGATCCACCATCAATAAGCTTTTGAAAGACCTTTTTTGCATCATCCACTCTACCGTCATTCAAAGCAGAAAATCCCATCATTTTTTCTAATTCTGCTGTAGTTAAATTATTTCGTTTAAGTAATCCATCAAAGTCGTATTTCATTAAAGGTACCGCTAAGTTAAACTCTTCATATGCTTTTGAAAAATTTTCAGCTTGATATGATTTATAAGCTCTATTGTATAAGCCTATAGCTACATTTAATAAATTCGCTTCTGCATCTTTCGTTACCCTATTTTTTACATCTGTTGAAATTGCATTTTGGAACGCTTCAAGGGCAATCAGTATTGCGTCAGGATTATTACTTGAAAGTTCATTATTTAGCGTTGATATTTTAAGAAAGGTTAAACCTCTATAATACCACATTTTAGGATCATTCGAAGTTTTAGGATTTTCTTTTGTTTCATTGGCCCATTTGATAAGATTGTCGTAATCTCGATCGCTGTCTGGCTTAGTCATATCTTCCAGTTCCATTTTCATGGATTCTACAGTGAATTTTTGTGCACGAACTGATGATCCAATAAAGATCAAAATTGCTAAAACTAAAAAATTTTTATGTATTGTCATGGTTATTGTTTTCTGGTTTGTCCAGTGTGTCATTATTTTGTTCATTATCTTCTATGGTTGAAATGTTGGAATCATTTAATTCTTCATTTTCTTCCTCTACTTTAGGTACTTTGGCGACAGATGCAATATCATCATTATCTCTAATTTTAATGAGTCTAACTCCTTGAGTTGCCCTTCCCATAACTCTAACATCCTCCATTTTCATACGAATTGTTATTCCATTTCGTGTAATAATCATCAGGTTATTTTCATCTGTTACATCTTTAATAGAGATCAATGATCCTGTTTTTTCAGTTATACTGAGTGTTTTTACTCCTTTTCCTCCCCTACCCGTGATTCGATAATCATCTATATCTGTCCGTTTACCATATCCTTTTTCTGAAACTACCATAATAGATGTATCGTTATCTGAACTATCATTAACACAAACCATTCCAATAACTTCATCTTGATCACTTTCAAGTCGAACTCCTCTTACCCCAGCAGCCGTTCGACCCATAGGTCTTACATTGGACTCATTAAAACGAATTGCTTTGCCACTCTTTTTAGCTAGAAGTATTTCGGCTGTTCCATTTGTGAGTTTTGCTTCTAATAATTGATCTCCATCTCGAACTGTAATGGCATTAATTCCATTTGTTCTTGGTCTAGAGTATTGTTCCAATGTTGTTTTCTTGATTGTACCATTTTTAGTACACATTACGATATAATTACTATTCACATAATCTTCATCTTTAAGGTTACCAGTTGCAACAAAAGCCCTAACGGTATCATCAGGTGGTATATTAATCAGATTTTGAATGGCTCTACCTTGCGAAACTTTACTTCCAACGGGTATTTCATATACCTTCATCCAAAAACATCTTCCTTGATCTGTAAATAATAGAATATAATTATGAGTCATGGTAACAAAAAGATGTTCCACAAAATCTTGATCACGGTGTTTTACTCCTTTATTGCCTGTACCGCCTCTACTTTGAGATTTGTATTCAGTGAGAGGTGTTCGCTTTATATATCCCATATTAGATATAGTAACTACCATTTCTTCATTAGCAATAAGGTCTTCAATATTTATTTCACCTGCGTCAAATTCAATTGATGTTCTTCTTTCATCGCCATATTTGTCTTTCATTTCAAGCAATTCATCTTTGATGATTTGCATTCTTCTTGGCTCATTGATTAAAATATCTTTTAAATCAGCAATGGTTGCCATCAGTTCTGCATATTCATCTCTAACTTTCTCTATTTCGAGGCCCGTTAATTTTTGTAGCCTCATATCAAGTATTGCTTTTGCTTGAATTTGAGATAATTCAAACTCTGACATTAACCCATTTCTGGCTTCATCAGCATTTTTTGAGGCTCTAATTAATTTAATAACAGCATCTAAATTGTCTAATGCTATAATTAAACCTTCAAGTATATGCGCTCTTTTTTCTGCCTCTTTAAGCAAATATTCTGTTCTTCTAACAACAACCTCGTGCCGATGATCCACATAGTGATGAATCATATTCTTAAGATTCAACATTTCTGGCTTACCCTTTACTAGTGCTATATTGTTGACACTGAAACTCGTTTGAAGAGGTGTATATTTGTAAAGTTTATTTAAAACAATATTTGGAATAGCGTCTCTTTTTAGATCAAAAACTATACGAAGTCCTTGCCTGCCGCTTTCATCTCGTACTTCACTAATGCCCTCAATTACTTTATCATTTACAAGATCCACTGCCTTGATGATGATTTGAGATGGACTTACTTGATAAGGCACTTCTGTAATAACGATTTGCTCTTTACCTGTTTTTGTTAAGTCAAATTCTGCTTTACCACGCATTACTATACGACCTCTTCCGGTCTCAAATGCATTTTTAACACCTTCTGTACCGTATATTATTCCTCCAGTTGGAAAATCAGGAGCTTTCACATGTTCCATTAGTCCTTCTATTGTAATATCACGATCATCAATATAGGCTATGGTTCCATCTATAACTTCTGAAAGATTATGAGGAGCCATGTTAGTAGCCATTCCTACTGCGATACCCGCAGCACCATTGACTAATAAATTAGGTATACGTGATGGAAGTACAGTAGGCTCGGATAAACTCTCATCAAAATTTGGTCTAAAGTCTACCGTGTCTTTATCTATGTCTGCAAGCATATCCTCTGCTACTTTTCGCATTCTTGCTTCCGTATATCGCATAGCTGCTGGAGGATCTCCATCTATACTTCCAAAGTTACCTTGACCATCTACCATTGGGTAACGTAAACTCCAGTCTTGTGCCATACGAACCATAGTGTCATATACAGAGGAATCACCATGTGGATGATATTTTCCAAGCACCTCTCCTACTATTCTAGCAGATTTTTTGTAAGGTCTGTTACTAGCTAGACCAAGCTCAGTCATGCCATATAATACTCTTCTATGTACCGGTTTCAAACCATCCCTAACATCGGGTAATGCACGAGATACAATAACTGACATCGAATAATCGATGTAAGCGGTTTTCATTTCGTCCTCAATATTGATAGGTATTATCTTTTCGTTTTCTGAATTCATTTAATTCATGTATAATTATGATGTGCAATCTATATGCTTAATGTTTGATATGGATAGCTTTAAGGGCTAAAATATTCACATTATTCCAACTAGTATGGGGATAAAAAATAAATGCTATGAATGTATGCTAATCAAATACCCTCAATAATCTTTTTTTCCCTTGAAAATCATTTCTCCATTCATACTTCAATTTGTTTTTTTCTAACCATTTTTCTAAATCATGAGTATAAAATTCACTGGTTTCAAAATATAAAATTGACCTATTTTTTATTGTTTTATTGATAATAGTTTTATAAAAAATCAGTGGATCATTATCAGCTACAAAGAGTGCTTCGTGAGGTTCAAAATCCAATACGTTTTGATGGATAGAAGATTTCTCCTTTACTGCTATATAGGGAGGATTAGATACTATGATATCGAATTTATCTAGTGTGTCTGTTAATATATTACATGTAAAAAAATGTACATCAATTTCTAGTTTTTTAGCATTGGATTTAGCAACGGATAATGCCTCTTGTGATATATCGCAAGCTGAGATTTTTGCTTTAGGTAAATGTTTTTTTAGTGTGAGTGCAATGCAACCACTTCCTGTTCCTATATCAAGGATATGTACATTTTTATTCTGTTCATTTTGTATCACCCAATGAACCAATTCTTCCGTTTCTGGACGAGGGATAAGCACATTTTTATTTACATAGAGTAACTGAGAATAAAATGATGTTTCTTGTGTTATATATTGGATCGGCTTACCAGCCTTCAATTCTACTAATACATCAATATATGTCTCTTTTAAAAGAGTTTCTAATCCAAGAATAACATCCGTTTTATTCCTTCTTTCTAACCATTGAATTGCTATGTAGAATATATTTTCAGATTCCCCGTAGCTATAGATCTCTTTTAATTCATCGATGTACAAGGCTTTTATAAGACTCAACTTCATTGTATTGCAAATTAAGATAGTTATTTCCCTTTTGGGTCAATTTTTTAATTTATCTAAAACATGACTTAATTAGATTCTTTATATCATAAGATTTATAACTTTGAAGAGGTGAATGCAGATCAAATATTCATGAATCGTTGTTTAGAACTTGCTGCTCAAGGCAAGTATTATGTAGCACCAAATCCCATGGTTGGTTGTGTCTTTGTCAAAGATAATATGATTGTTTCTGAAGGATATCATCGTGGATTTGGTATGCCTCACGCTGAGGTTGATGCCTTCGAGAATTTACCCAATGATATAAATGCTTCTGAATGTGATATTTACGTTAATTTAGAACCTTGCTCCCATTTTGGGAAAACTCCTCCATGTGCTGAATTAATAACAAAAATAAGACCCAATCGAATTGTTATCGGTGCTCAAGATCCTAATCCTCTAGTTTCGGGTAAAGGAATACAACATATGGTAGGCGCTGGAATTACTGTTGTTGAGAATATACTCTCAGATGAATGCATGGGTTTAAATAAATTTTTTTATTCTGCTTATCAAAATAAAGTACCCTTTATTACTCTAAAATGGGCAGAGACAAAGGATAGTTTTATTGGGAGACTTGAAAATGATTCTTCTAACAGGAAAATAAGTGACCAAAGAAATGATGCATTTGTTCACGACCTTAGAGCATCCCACCAGGCAATACTTGTAGGAGCTATTACTTTAACTCAAGACAATCCCTTGTTAAATGTCCGGTATTCCGATGGTAAAGATCCTATTAAAATAATTTTATCTCCAAACCTATCCATTGATATGGAAGCATCAACATTGAAAATAGGACATACAATTGTATATAATTCTAAAACATCAATCAAAAAGGATAACGTAGAGTTAGTTTTACTTGAAAACTTTACATTAAGTAATGTTCTCCATGATTTATATCAACGAAATATTCATAGTGTTTTAGTTGAGGGTGGAGCAAAGACTTTGCAGCATTTTATAGATTTGGAGTACTGGGATGAGATTATTAAGCTTAAATCTAGTGAAAGCTGGAATGATGGGGTACCTGCTCCACATTTATCCATAGAACCCAATCGAAAAAAAAAATCTTTTAATGATATCATTTCATTCTATAATCGATCTTAGATGTCATTTAGCTACCTTTTATTAAGCATAGTATTTAGCACTTTAATTAATTTAATTTTTAATTGGTTTAAGACCTATCAAATTAATAAGATTCAAGCTATTGTAGTCAACTACTTTGTGTGTTTTGTAATTGGTTTTTCATTTTCAGATCAAAAAGAGATCATTCGAAACCTATCTACTGAATGGTTTCAATATTGCTTTATTTTAGGAACTTTATTTGTTGCTATTTTCTTTTGTATGGCATTAACAACCGAAAAGTTTGGAGTAAGCGTAAATGCCGTTAGTACTAAAATGTCTGTAGTTATCCCAGTTATTTTTGTAAGTTTTTTTACGGGTGAAAATATCTCATTTGTATTTGTAATAGGTCTCATTTTTTCATTGATCAGTATATATTTGATTACTCAAAAAGAAAAAAGCACGTGGTCTAAAAAGTTGACTTATCTACCTATTTTGGTCTTTTTAGGTAGTGGAACAATAGATACATCTTTAAAAATTTTAGAATCATCGTATAGTCATGAAATTCCTTTAAGTACCATCACTTATTCTATTTTTTTGGGTGCATTTATTATTGGATTTTTTGTATTGCTACTAACATCATATTTTAAATTTAATCAATGGAACACAAAAAGTACAATGGCAGGAATTGTATTAGGAGTGCCAAACTATTTTTCCATCTTTTTTTTATTGTACTCTATACAAGCATTCAGTATGAAAAGTAGCTTTGTCTTTGGAATAAACAATATTGCTATTGTGTTGTTAAGCACCATATTTTCCGTAATCATTTTTAAGGAAAAATTATCCTTTAAAAATAAGTTAGGTATTTTTACTTCTGTTTTATCCATTATTTTGATTGCCTATGCAAGCTAATCAATATTTAGGTATTAAGAAATTAGTCACATCTAAAATTTCAGTTCATGGAAGTAAATTTTACGGATTTCTGTTTCCGGCTCAAGCTCCAGAGGATTTCAGTGATGCCATAAAATTTTATAAATCGACCTACGCTGACTCTACCCATGTTTGTTCAGCATGTGTATTGAGACCAGATCGATCATATCAACGTTTTAATGATGATGGTGAACCAGGAAATAGTGCAGGTAGACCAATACTTAATGCGATTCTGTCTGCAAGAATAACCAATGTAGTTTGTGTTGTAATTCGTTATTACGGTGGTAAAAAATTAGGAATTTCTGGATTGATTAGAGCCTATGGTTTAGCAGCAAAGTCATGTATAAACTCGAGTGATATTATATCAATTACGGAAAAAAATAGGATTATTTGTTCAACGGAAATAGAAAATCAATACCAGTTATATAACTTCATGAATAATCATAAAGACATTTCATACGTTTTAAATAATGATGGTTTATTTATTTTGAGTGTTCCTAAATCTAAACATCAACAAATAATTGATAATCTCCTTAAAATGGATATATTAGTTTATGAATAATAATATACAATTCGTTTGATCCGGTTAATAGCTATACAAATTTTTATAAGTTTTTGGGCATTCAATGTATATGCTCAGGATAGCCCAGTGTCTCAGAAAATGGATATGAATAGATCTATTGAGGTGCCTGTTAACTTACCCTCAAATAATCGACTTGTCTTAGCATATGAAATTCAGAGTCAATTTGCTACACATTACACCTATGATCACTTTATAGGTGACGTTAAGATTTTATTTTCAGGCATTAAGTTGCATGTTTATAAAGATTCCTCCTTTTTATGCCAGAACTTTTTAACGTTGGACTCTACTTTTAGCTCTAGCAATTTTTCTAAAGAAGCAATTTTAGTAAATGGCAGACTTATGGAGGTTAAAAGTAAAGAGTTATTGCATCATGGTAATCCTGTAACAGGTTATTTTAATGAGACTAATTCAATGGTTTTTTATCAAGATAAGATTAAGTATGCCCAAAAAGATACCAATATATTTGTTAAGGTATTTTTAGTTAATCCTATCAATTCTGCAAACGTCACTTATGGTGGAAACTATTCTGATAATAATGATTTATCCAATTCATCTTTAGATAATGAGTTGTTTTGGAAAAAAGTACGCGCTACATTTGATTCTGATACATTTTTTCTTTTATCAGAGTTTTTATATTTCGATGATTTAAGTGTACCTAAAGATACATCTTTCTATTCTTTTAAAGATAGCCTATACTTTTCAAGAGAAGACGATGCATTCGAATATCTAAATACCTACTATCATATCAATTCAGTGGGTCAGTATGTAAATGATTTAGGGTACGACATACTTACTGATACTCTTATAGTAGATGTTCATGCCTTTGGAGGTCAAGATAATTCTGGTTACACTCCTAGCAATCATTCATTGCAATTTGGGGACGGCGGAATAGATGATGCAGAGGATGGTGAGGTTGTAGTTCATGAATTTGTTCATTCTTTAAGCGAAATTGCATCACCCAATAATACAATAGGAAGGCAACGTGAGGCTATGGAAGAAGGATCTTGTGATTATTTTTCAAAAGCATATAGTAGAACATTTAACGACAATACTCCCAATAAAATATTTAGTTGGGATGGTAATCAAACTTGGAATGGAATACCTATAAATACCAACAGAAAATATCCAGATGATTTAGTAGATACTAAAGATGGTGATCGAGATATGTGGTCTAGCGCATTAATGTGTATTCATGATAAAATAGGAAGATTAGCCTGTGATAGTCTTGTTTTAGAACATTTTTTTTACCAAGCACCAAACACTACCATGCCTTACATGGCCAAAAAAATAGTAGCCATAGATAGTTCGAATTTCGATGCTCGATACCGATCTAGTATTATTGATTGTTTTGTGAATGCAGGGTTTATTAATGAGCTTCAGGATACCCCCCAATCATACTCACTCAAAGTAATAAATCAGCTTGGGTTTTCTCTTGGAGAAACCCCATTATCTATCGATCTACCATCTTCGGCCTCTTACGAAATATATACGATTTTAGGTCAAAAAATAACAGATAAGCGTTTTGGTAATGTTCAATTATTCCCTAACCAATATACTCCGGGTTACTATATTATTATGATAGCTATTGATAATACTATAATTCCTATAAAATTTATTCGATAAATGACATCTATATTAATCTATTGTCCTAACCCTACCCTCAGACATGATTACATATTTGAGTTGTTTTTTAGAATGCTTTTAGGAGTTGATTATTCATATACTCCAAATGTAAATGAAGCAATGGTTAACTATTCTCATGAAAAAAATGAGTCTTTTCATATAGTTCCTTATGGTTTATTGGATGAGTTTTCAATCAGAACAGATATTTTGGATGAAATTTCTTTCGAAACATCTAAAATGATCACAGCCTTTTTTAAAACTGTTGGAGGCTCTTGTCAATTTGATCTTTTCTCGGCTGCTTTTTTTTTAGTATCAAGATATGAAGAATACTTGCCATTCAGTTTAGATAATCATCGACGATTTCCAGCTGAGGCAAGTGTCTTATTCAAAAATAATATGCTCGAAGAACCATTGATTAATCAATGGGCGATATTTATACGACAAGAACTTACAACTAATTTTGAAATTTCATTTCCAAAAATGAAGTTTACTTATTTAAGCACGATTGATATAGATCAGGCATGGAAGTATAAATATAAAGGGATAATCAGAAATATATTGGGTTTGGTAAGAGATGTGATAAGAGTTAATATTTCTGAAATTAGAGAACGAATCCAAGTTTTTTTGGGGATTATTTCGGACCCTTATTTTAATTTTAAATGGCAAAATGAATTCCATTTATCCTTGAAAACGCAAGTGATATATTTTATTTTATTGGGAAAATATGGTTCATACGATAAAAATATAAAGCCATCTAATCCTCATTTTATCTCATTGATAAAGGATTTGGATTCATTGAGTTATGCACGGTTAGGAATTCATCCTTCCTATGTAAGCAACTCTAATCCAATTCAATTAAGCAAAGAATATCAAAATTTAAATACTATTATCTCTGGTTCTATAACAATGAGTCGTCAACATTATTTAATACATGCTATGCCATACACCTATCGGCAATTAATTAAGTTAGGTATTAAAGAAGATTTCACACTTGGTTATTCAACCCATATTGGATTTAGAGCAGGCATTGCATCATCATTTTATTGGTTTGATTTGACAGAAAATATTAAAACAGACTTATTATTAACTCCATTTTGTATAATGGACATTACCCCCATGTATTATCGAAGCGAAACACCTGAAATTGCAAAGAAGACCATTGAAAGTCTTTTAAATAAAGTACAGGCTGTTGATGGAACGTTTGTTAGTTTATGGCACAATGAAAGCCTAAGTGAAACTGATCGTTGGAAAGGATGGAGATCAGTTTACGTTCATCTCAACAAGCTTGCCAATGACATTATTTTTTCTGAATGATTTTTGAATATCCTGAATTCTCGTCAATCTTCAAGATATAAACTCCTTGACTAAAACTAGTAATATCAATCAATTCGTTAGAATGAAGTTTTTTTGATAGAACTTCATTACCTAAAATATCAAACATACGAATCGTTTTGGAACTATTACTTGAAAATTGAATTGCAAATTTATCTTTAACCGGGTTGGGGTAAATGGTAAAAGAAGGTTTAGATGTTTTTTTAATATTTGCCAGTGTAGCAATATTAAGAGTTACGGTATCTTTTAGATTTTCATATTTCCTAGATTTCACTTCAATAGAAACGATACCTTCACCTCCAATCTCAAATAGTGACCAACCAATTTTAAATTCTTCTTTTTCCCCTACAGGAAGAATAAATGGATAAACAACATTAACTGCGGGATCTGAGATACATTCTCCTTCGGTACATACAGTCAGCTCCCAATCTTCAGGTTGCTCCAATGAAATAACCTGCCAAGTGAACAAGGTGTCATTTTCATCATTCGCATTATTGGTCAGGTAGGCCTTCTGAGAGTAATCAAAATCCAATCGATTAACGAAGGGGTTACTCATTGTATCTTTATCAAAGTTAATCTGAGCATAAGTAGATAACGTAAATAATGGAAGAATAAAAAGAAGTGAAATTGATTTCATTTATATATTGTTTAATACAAATTTAAACATTTCTGAGTTCAAGTCAATTTTAAGCTGTAACTGTACAGTAAAAAAAAAGCCTGTACGAAAATTTCGTACAGGCTTTTTTTTATTTAATTTTTCTAATTTTAGTGCTTAATGTCAACTTTAACTGTCGATATAGCTTCATTACATGAAATGTTCAATAAGTATATACCTTCGCTTATAGCAGCAGTATTCAGAGTGCCGTTACCATTCACAATATTGAAATCAGTAATTACTTTTCCTTGCATGTCTAACAATACAGCTTTAGCCTCATCCTTATTTTCTAATGTAATATTCAATACATCATTTGCTGGGTTAGGATAAACTTTCAAGCCGTTTATATCTATTGTTTGGACATTGGCTATTTTAGAAGCACTTCCAACTTCTATTTCGTCAAGGTATAAAGCATTTCCGCTACTTCCAGGAACACCAGCAATAGAGATTAATACTTTTTTACCTGCATATGCTGACAAGTCAATGGTTACTTGTCTAAATTCATTGGATGTAGGTGCATATAAGTACTGAGGATCAGCTGGTTGGCCTGTTTCTTCACATTCAATCATTTTTACATAATCAAATCCTACTCCACAGTTATCAGATACTTCAATATCAAATACAGGTGCAGTTCCACCTAAACCTCCATCACTATAGGCATAATAAAAGGAAACAATAGGATCAGTCATTGACGTAAAATCTGCTTCACCGAGGATTAATTGTCCAGGTTTACCTGAATTACCCCATGAAGAATGTAAGTAGTATAACATTGAACCTCCAGCTTTACCTCTATCTCCAACTAATCTGTAATCATCATTGGCTTTGATTAGTCTTCCAGCATGCATATCCATAGTTCCATTGAGTCCAATTTTGTTGTAAGTAAATGCATTTTTTTGGAATCCAAGACCACTAATTGTTGTAGCGTCATTAGATAAGTCAGTGTCAAAAAAGTCACCACCATTTATATTT
This sequence comes from uncultured Bacteroidia bacterium, assembly GCA_943787465.1. GTDB lineage: Bacteria > Bacteroidota > Bacteroidia > NS11-12g > UBA9320 > UBA9320. Next base: position 87,934 of record CALSMN010000005.1, read on the forward strand.
TTAAATCCAGAAACAGACACATTGTATTCACCTTGTGGAGTGATGGTCTGATTAAATTCAATTGTTGTTTTAGCGCCAGGAGCTAAGCTACCTGAAAATGACTCAGTTTTTTCAACTCCATTTGTATTGATGGTCATATCAAAAGATGTAACCGTTTCGCTTGATGTATTGGTAACTTCTACAGATGGTTTAAAGGCATCTACACATAATCCAGATGGGGCAACTGTTTTGTTAGTTAGAGACAGATCTACAGCTCCTGTTGGATCATACTCAACACTAGCCTCTGCACCTGTCAAAATATTATTATTGTCACTTTCAGAAACAAAAGCAACTACATTTAGATTAAAAAAGGTTAATGGCACATTTTTGATTTTCTCTGGAAGAACAGTTACATATTTTTTGTAGATATAACTTCCTTTTGAAGTTTCAGATATGGTTTCACCCCAGGCTCCACCAGGAGTTAATACATCTCTCAAAACATGATTATGTCTATATTGATCACCAACAAAATTTTCAGGATAATAGGTGGTTCCACCTGTTTGTGGACCTAAAATATTATCTTGTGTTAACATTACCGTAAGCTTATTGTTAGCGCTACCATCAGCAGTATAATACACCTCAACTTCGGTAGTCAACTCTCTTGTTTTTCGATCAAAAAAAGATTTTACATAAGTGTTAACTGGTGATGATTGAGCTAAAACTGTATTTGCAGATGCAGACCAATTACCTCTACCTTCAGCGCGTGGTGATTTGAATCGGTTAATCGAACCTGCAGGATATCCTGTTAATCCTGATGCATCATCAATAGCATCACCTTCTGTAGTTCTTAAATCTGGCTCACCAGCTGCTGGTGTTGCATATCCACCGGAATGAATATTTACTAGGAAAACATTTCCTTTATTGGCTGCTTTAAGTTCGTTGGCACGTTTGTGACCATCAGGACAAAAGGTACATTTTATACCAGTAAACTCCTCTAACACTACTTTTTTGTTTTGGGGAGAAGTGTTTACCCAATTTTGTGCATTAACTGTCATTACAGCTAGTAATGAAGCAATGCAAGATGTAATCATTTTTTTCATGCTTAAATTGTTTTTAATTGTTATTATTGGTCAAATTTAATAATTTTTTACTTTTAAAAAGTTTAAATCACAATTAAAATTGATTGAATTACTGATAGCGATTATTTTATTGATGAATTATCCTGAAACATAAGATAAATGTTTAATCAATGTTTAATTTCGCTGCTATGAATATAAGAGATTTAGAGCCCACAATCGTCTGGAACCATTTTGCTGATTTAAATAATGTTCCCCGTCCAAGTAAAAAAGAAGATAAAGTAATTGCATTTATGCAAGATTTTGGATCTAAGTTGAATTTAGATACTTACACCGATAAAGTCGGAAATGTGATAATTAAAAAGCCTGCCTCCCCGGGCATGGAAGATTGTCAAACCGTTATCATGCAAAGTCATTTGGATATGGTACATCAAAAAAATGCCGACACTACATTTGATTTTGAAACACAAGGGATTGAAATGTACATTCAAGATGATTGGGTGAGAGCACGTGGAACCACATTAGGGGCTGATAATGGCATGGGTGTTGCTGCAATTATGGCTGTTTTATCCGCTACCAATTTAAAGCATCCTCCCATTGAGGCTTTATTTACCATAGATGAAGAAACGGGTATGACTGGGGCTATGGAATTAGAAAAGGGTAAATTAAATGGGACTATTCTTCTCAATTTAGATACTGAAGATGATGACGAGTTCAGTATCGGATGTGCTGGGGGTATTGATACAAATACCTCATACAAATATGCTGAAGTTCCAATTATGACGGGTTCAGAAACGTATAAAATTACTGTTAATGGTCTAAACGGTGGACATTCTGGAGTTCAAATTAATGAGGAGCTTGGTAATGCGAATAAAATTATGAATCGATTAATCTATGATTGTCAAGATTATAATCTTCAAATTATAGAAATAGATGGGGGAAGTTTACGAAATGCCATACCTCGTGAGAGTTTTGCTACCATATCAGTTAACCCTAGCTATTTACCATTATTTAAAGAGAGAGCTCAAGATATTCGCAAAGAATTTTCTATTCAAGATCCAAACTTGTCAATCAATATTGAATCTCAAAAGAGGGTAAACTACGGAATGAGTTTAGAAGATACAGCTAAGATTACAGCAGCAATTTATGCCTGTCATAATGGTGTGTTTCGATATAGTCAAGCAATAGCAGGGCTTGTAGAAACTTCATCATCATTAGCTAGAGTAATTGTAAAAAATGGAGAATTTATCACTCAAAGTCTTCAACGCAGTTCATTAGAAACGGGTAAATATGATGTAGCAAATACAGTAGCTGCACCATTTAAATTGATGGGTTGTAAAATTGAACATGGGGGTTCGTATCCGGGTTGGTCTCCTAATCCAGCATCTCAGATATTAACTCTTCTAGTCGAAAAATATGAAACATTATTTAATTCTAAACCAAAAGTGATGGCTATCCATGCAGGATTAGAATGTGGTCTTTTGGGTGAAAGATACCCTGGCTTAGATATGATAAGTTTTGGACCAACAATTAAAGGTGCGCATAGTCCTGATGAACGATGTAGCATATCATCAACAGCAAAATTTTGGGAATTTCTGTTGGTTATTTTGGAAAACATCCCTAAAAAATAAGTAAAGTGCAGTCGATATTTACTTTCGAAAATCTGGGCACACTGTTTATGCTCATTTTACTTCAAATCGTATTAGGATTTGATAATTTATTATATATATCCATTGAAAGTAAACGTGCTCCTTTAGGTAGACAAAATCAGGTACGAAAACTAGGAATAGGTATTGCTATTTTTTTGAGAATTGGATTATTGTTTGTTTTAGTAAACTTAATACAAGTAGCAAACAAAATCATTTTTTCATTGGATTTTGATTATATAAATGGTCATTTTAACTTACACAGCTTAATTGTTCTTATTGGAGGTATTTTTATTTTGTACACAGCATTGAAAGAAATTTGGCACATGATTGCTCCCATTGATGACTTAAATAAATTGGAAGATAATCAATCCAAAATCAGTAGGTTCTGTTATTGCTTGGATAGTTGTTATGAATTTAGTGTTTTCTTTTGATTCAATATTAAGTGCTATGGCTCTTACCCAAATTTTTAGTATCATGGCTTTAGCAATTGTGATAGGTGGTATTCTCATGATTTGGTTAGCGAATGGAGTAGCAGAGTTTTTAGAAAAAAATAAACTATTTGAGGTGCTCGGTTTATTTATCCTATTTATTGTAGGGATTATGCTTCTTACTGAAGGTGCAGAATTGGCACACTTGCACATCCTAAATAATCCTATTGAAAAAATGAGTAAAACAACCTTTTATTTTGTCATCATTGTTTTGGTATTGATTGATATTGTTCAATCAAGGTATCAAAAAAATATACTTAAACGTAATAAAAAAGGTATTGATTAATGAAACTGTAAATACTCATTTCAACTGTTTATAGCTTTTACCATCAGATATGATACAGCCATTTTTTATCATATCAAACATTTCAAGTTCTCTTGTTTTACTATATTTTTTAGATGCAGATTTTACTAACTGATCATCCTTTGTAACTATCTTAACCGCTATATTTTCTTTATCACATTTAAAATAGAATGCTTTGTTTGATTCCATTTTTTTTAAGAAAGTAGTACTTCTTAAGATACTTTCCCAGACTACATCACTAAATTGAAGGATGATTTCTTCTGCATCTTGTGGTTTATTTAATTTTATATCCACCCAATCTTCTGCTGTAATTCCATTTACCACTAAAAAATCAATAAATTCTTTTTCTAGTTTCAATAATTCCTCCGAACTAATTCTTTCATATTTCATGAGCTACAAAATTAGTGCAAGCCATCATTTGGTTTTTATTTATGATATTTTATTTAAAAAAAACTGTCTCATATTTTGGTAGTGAATATACCCCATTAAATTTGCCACAAATGATAATAGAAAAAAACACAGTAGTCGGTGTACATTACGAATTGAATGTAGACGGTCAAAAATTAGATGCATCTGGAGAGCAACCGCTTACATACATTCACGGACATGGTATGATGATCCCAGGTTTTGAAAAACAATTAGCAGGACTTAAAACAGGAGATTCGTATGATTTTACTGTATCTGCTGCTGAGGGATATGGAGAATTTAATGAGAATGCCATAGCTGAATTAGATAAACAAATATTTTTAGTAGATGGAGTAATAAGTACTGAAGTATTCGAAGGAGCTCAATTGCAATTGACCAACCAAGAAGGTCAACCAATGGTTGGTGTTGTTCAATCTATTGGTGATGATAAAGTTACTATGGATTTCAATCATCAATTAGCTGGGAAAACATTACATTTTACTGGGAGTATTGCCTCTTTAAGAGCAGCTACTGAAGAAGAAATTAGCCATGGTCACGTTCACGGACCTGGAGGCCATCAACATTAGATTTATTTGAGGGAATGAGGTAAACATTTAACTAATTTACTATTCAACTCAATAAATAATATCATTCTTTAGAGAATGCTATATTTTCTTTCAATTTCATGTATCCTGCTCTTTTAATTGCAGACTTTTTGAAAACAGATTTAAAAATTTCTTCCGTTAATTCTTTCCATTCGCTTTGATGCAGAACATCCAATTGGGGATGTTTATCAAATTGTTTTTCATTTGTATGGGTTGAAAATCTATTCCATGGACAAACGTCTTGACATATATCACACCCAAACACCCACCCATCCATTTTTTGTTTGAATGAATTGGGGATTTGATCTTTCAATTCAATAGTCAAATATGAAATACACTTATTACTATCTATTACTTTATCTGCTATAATGGCATCAGTTGGACATGCATCTATACATGCTGTACACGTTCCGCAATGATCAGTCGCAACGGCATCATATTCTAATTCTAAATCAATGATTATTTCAGCAATAAAATAAAAACTTCCATGCTGCTTTGTTATTAGCATACTATTCTTGCCAATCCAACCCAAACCGCTTTTTGCTGCCCATGCTCTATCTAAAACTGGTGCTGAATCTACAAATACTCTTCCAGAGACCTCTCCGATCTGTTCACCAATACATTGCATAAAGTATTTAAGTTTTTCTTTTAAAACAAAATGATAATCTTTACCATAGGCATACTTACTAATTTTATATGCACTGATATCAAAATTCTCTTCGGGATAATAGTTAAATAAAAGCGAAATAACTGATTTTGAATCTGGTACAAGCTTTGTAGGGTCAATTCTTTTTTCAAAATGATTTTCCATCCAATACATTTTACCATGCATTTTTTTGTTGAGCCATTTTTCTAGATGAAAAGCTTCTTGTGAAAGTTGTTCAGCTTTACTTACCCCACAGTAGCTGAATCCAATTTCAGTAGCAATATTTTTAATAATTTGTGTATTTTTTGAAATGATCGATTTCAAAATAAGGGTAGATTTAAGTCAGAATTTTTATTTTTTCCAAGGTGTTTATAAGCCAAATCTGTAGCCTCTCTCCCACGAGCAGTTCGTTGTAAAAATCCTTCTTTGATTAAGAATGGTTCATACACTTCTTCAATAGTTCCTGCTTCCTCACTAACTGCTGTGGCAATGGTGTTTATACCAACTGGACCTCCTTTAAATTTATCTATAATAGCCGAAAGAATACGATTATCCATTTCATCTAAACCGCGAGCATCCACATTAAGAGCATCCAATGCTATCTTAGCAATATCAAGACTTATGGTGCCATCTCCTTTTATTTGGGCAAAATCGCGTGTTCTTCTGAGAAGAGCGTTTGCAATACGTGGAGTACCTCTACTTCGACCAGCTATCTCTATAGCAGCTTTATGGTCAATCTCCATTTTAAGAATAGAAGATGATCGTTCTACAATAGAAGCTAGTAAAGATGTGTCATAATATTCTAAACGTGATGTAATACCAAATCTAGCTCTGAGAGGTGAAGTGAGTAATCCACTACGAGTTGTTGCGCCTATAAGCGTAAAAGGACTGATATTTATCTGAACTGTTCTAGCGTTTGGTCCAGTGTCGAGAAGAATATCAATCTTATAATCTTCCATTGCAGAGTATAAGTACTCTTCAATAACAGGGCTTAAACGATGGATCTCATCAATGAATAAAACATCCCCATCTTGAAGATTAGTAAGAAGTCCAGCTAGATCTCCAGGTTTTTCTAAAACCGGCCCACTTGTGATTTTGATATTACTATCTAATTCATGTGCAATAATATTTGCTAATGTAGTCTTTCCTAATCCAGGAGGACCATGAAGTAAAACGTGATCTAATGCTTCATTGCGCTGATTTGCTGCTTCAACAAAAATTTTAAGATTTTCTAAAATTCGGTCTTGTCCGGAGAAATCTTGAAAGGAAATGGGTCTTAATACTTTATCAATTTCTTTTTCTTGTTCAGAAAAACTATTTGATGTACCATCTAGTATATTTTCACTCACTAAGCGAATGTAGATATAGATTTGTATAATAAGGCAACGTTTTTTATAATTATTTCATCTAACCTATAAATTATATATACCTTCCGCATCTTTAAGTTCAAACGTATGAAGTTGAAATTTTTATTGCTCTCATTTTTAGTTTTCTTTTCTTTCATATCTTTTGGTAAAGTCAAAATGAATGACATCGTTTTTGATCAGCGATTTCATGATTTCGGAACAATATTTGAAGAAAATGGTATTGTTACTGCAAAATATGATTTTACTAATTATGGTAATTCTCCATTTATCATTAGTGCAATTGATGCCGCATGTGGATGCACTAACCCTAGATCCTCCAAAGACACTTTCATGCCCGGCGAGCGGGGGCAAATTTTAGCAGAGTTTAATCCTAAAGGTTTTGCAGGAAAAACTAAAAAATGGATATATGTACGTGGAAATTTTGAGGATGGTTATCAAATTGAATTGAAATTTGAAGCAGAAATTAAATCTTCATATAATAGGGATAATTATGAATACATTCGGGGAGAATTTGGCTATTTATTGATAAATAAAATTAAATTTAAATGGAGTGATCGTTTTGAAAATTCCATATTTACAGACACTATTGAGCTTTCAAATGATGGTTATAATCCAATCACAGTTTATTCGCAGAAGGAAAATATTCCATTTATAAAACCATTAAATCTTCCAATTACAGTTCCTATTGGAGAGAAAAGAAAAGTGATATTTGAAATTGATTTATCTCTTACTGACACTATTGGTCCAATTAGTGGTTACATAAATTTAACTACTGATGATAAATTTTATCCTAAAAAACAACTACCCTATTCTATAAATATACAAACTGATTTTATTAGTTGGAGAAGAAAACAGATCAAAAATGCTGCTCAAATATTTGTGAGTACTACGACTATAAATTTAGGAACTATGAATGCAGGATCAAAACGGGCAAAATTTGTTACCATGTCCAATACAGGAAAAAGTCCACTCATTTTAAGAAGAATTGATACCGATTGTTCATGTACCTTACTTAATCTTTCAAAACGTGTATTGTTACCGGGTGAATCAATGGAAACAAAAGTGAGTTATGATTCCCTTTTCAAAAAAGGCAAACAAACGAAGATAATCTCGATTTATACTAATGATCCGAATCAACCCATTGTTAATTTGTACGTTAAAGCGGATGTAAAATAGAATTTTACACTCTATTTTTGAAGAATTGAAATCATGAATAAACGTACAATTGCCTTTTTGTTTTTTCTTTTACTTTTATCCTCCTTTATGGGAGCTTTTATTTTTAATCAATGGTTAAATTCAGCTCCAGAGATTATTGTTAATCAACAAGCAAAAGATTCATTCTCCATTCCTATTTTAAATACTTCTACAAAAATGTATAGTGATGTTAATTTTATAGAAGCATCCCAAAAAAGTACACCAAGTGTAGTATTTATTAAAACAGAATCACAACAATATCAAAGAAGTTCATTTTTTTGGGGGTTTGATTATGATCCTTTTGGGAGAATTGGTAAAGTAGCTAGCACAGGTTCTGGCGTTATTATTAGCGAAAATGGATATATCGTGACCAATCATCATGTCGTAAAAAATGCTGACAAGATAGAAGTAGTTATCAGTAATAGTAAACGAAACTATACTGCAGAGCTTGTCGGTGCAGATCCGAGCAGTGATCTAGCACTTTTAAAGATAAACAGCAGTAATCTTTTACCCATTCAATTTTCAAATTCCGATGAAGTTAAAATTGGCGAATGGGTTTTGGCTGTTGGTAATCCATTTAATTTAACCAGCACGGTTACTGCTGGAATTGTTTCTGCGAAAGGTCGAAACATAAATATAGTTAATAATCAGTTTCCAATAGAATCATTCATTCAGACCGATGCTGCTATTAATCCAGGTAATAGTGGCGGAGCATTAGTCAATTTAAATGGGGATCTAGTGGGCGTTAATACGGCTATTGCATCGAAAACTGGCAGTTATGTGGGTTATGGCTTTGCGATACCTAGCAATATTGTCTTAAAAATAATAGAAGACCTTAAAAATTATGGCATTGTTCAACGAGCTTTCATTGGAATTGATGTTGATGATATAGATGGTGAAACAGCAGATAAGCTTGGTGTATCATCGGGGGTACTTATAATGAAATTGAATAATCGAAATGAAAATGCCGCTAATCTATTGAAAGCTGGTGATATTATTGTTTCATTTGATGGGAAAACAATTGATGCAAAATCTACATTTGACGAATTATTGGCATTTACTCGTCCAGGAGACATTGTTAAATTAGAGTTTATTCGAAACGGAGAAAACAAAACAGTTGATATAATTCTTGTAAATAATGAGGGAACGATAGAAAAACTAAAGAAACAGAGTGTTCATAGTGACATTCTTGGAGGTGAATTTGAAAAAATATCAAAATTAGAAAAGCAGACGTATAAAGTCAATAGTGGCATCAAGGTGACCAATATTACGAATGGCAGATTAAGGCAAATGAATATACCTGATGGTTTTATATTTATTAGAATTAACAATCAATCGTATGAATCTGTGAGTCAATTGATCGATAAATTAGAAAATCATGTTGGACAAATTAGAATCGAGGGACTTTCGCCAAGTGGTTCTAGACAGTATTTGAGCTTTACCTTTCGTTAAATTATCCTACCTTAAACTCACTTGTTTCATGAAATTCTATATCAGGATTGTTAGCCTTTGCCATTTGAAGAATGTAGGCTGTTTGAGCAAGAAAAACTAAATTTTCATCCTTATCTTTCACAATATCTTGAGGCTTGTATTTAATGAATTCCTCTATTTTTTGTAGGTTACCAGTCATCCAACACGCTTTATGGTAATTAACAGAATCAAAACGAGCTTTAGCATTGTATTCGTGTTCTAAACGATATTGAATTACCTCAAATTGCAATTCACCAACTACACCAACTATTTTTCTGTTTCCAGGTTGCTGTGTAAATAGTTGAGCTACTCCCTCATCAGTGAGTTGATTGAGTCCTTTTTCTAATTGTTTACTTTTCATCGGATCCATATTTACAACTTCTCTAAAGAGTTCTGGACTAAAACTCGGAATCCCTTTGAATTCAAGTTTTTCGCCTTCTGTTAAACCGTCACCAATTTTAAAATTTCCCGTATCATACAATCCAACTACATCACCAGGATAAGCAAATTGTGTAACTTCTTTGCTATCCGCCAAAAAAGTATAAGGATTACTAAACCTCATTTTTTTATTCGTTCTACTATGTAGATAAAACTTATTTCGTTCAAAAGTACCCGAGCAAACTCTCAAAAATGCAATTCTGTCTCGATGATTTGGGTCAAGATTGGCATGAATTTTAAAAATAAAGCCAGTCATTTTTGATTCCATTGGCTCAATCTCACGTATATCAGTAGGTCTTGGTTTTGGACTTGGTGCTATTTTTACAAAAGTGTCTAACATTTCTTGAACACCAAAATTATTTAAAGCCGACCCAAAGAATACTGGTGCTAACAAGCCATCTTCATACAAGTTGACATCAAATGGCTCAAAAACACCTTGTATTAACTCAACATCTTCACGCAGTTTATTTGCGTCGGCCTCCCCTATTATCATATCTAAATCTGGGTTTGTTATGTCATTGATATTGATGTATTCTGCCGCTTTTTTAGTTTTATCAGCTTCAAATAAATTTAATGAATTATCGTGTAGTAAATAAACACCTTTAAATCGAGAACCCATATTAATTGGCCAACTGAGCGGTCGAGTACTGATTTGTAATTCTTGCTCTAATTCTTCTAAAATATCAAAAGGATCTTGACCTTCTCTATCTAATTTATTAACAAAAATAATTACTGGGGTATTCCTCATACGGCATACTTGCATCAATTTTCTAGTTTGTGCCTCTACCCCTTTGGCTACATCAACTACAAGTATTACGCTATCTACAGCCGTTAAAGTCCTATAGGTATCTTCCGCGAAATCTTTATGTCCAGGTGTATCTAAAATATTGATTTTTTTGTCTTGATACTCAAAGCTCATCACTGATGTAGCAACGGAAATTCCTCTTTGTTTCTCGATTTCCATAAAATCGGAAGTTGCAGACTTCTTGATTTTATTACTTTTTACAGCACCCGCTGTTTGAATAGCGCCACCAAACAATAATAATTTTTCGGTCAATGTAGTTTTACCTGCATCTGGATGAGAAATAATACCAAATGTTTTTCGCTTAGCGATTTCTTGTTCTAAATTCATGTAAAATGTGATGCAATTATACAAAAGCTCCAAGTATATGTATTCAGTATAGATGTATAATGGTTGTAAAAAAAAAGCCCTTTCATAAGAAAGGGCTTTTACTAAGTTGGCATTACTTATTAATTCAACCGAGCAGCATTTACAAAATCGTACCCACCGCTACTATTCATTTTCCAGATGATACCAATTACTTCAATATTATCTTTATTCCAAGATTCATCTAGGCTATAAGTAAGTGATGAAAGATTAGTGGTTGTTTCTGCTGATAAACCACCTTCAAAATCATCTCCATAAAAGTCTGTAGTCATTTTATCTCTTAATACATGATGATGAGCTACATTTCCTGTTTTCCCTGCTTGTTCTTCAATAACATTATCTTCAAGTATATATGCACCAATTTTAAAAGAACCAGTTTGATCTTTGAATGCCTTAGCTGCCCAATCTAATTTTAAGGTATTTCCCTCTATGGAGATATTGCCACCAACGCCCATTTGAACTGCTGAAGAAGCAAAATCTGAAGATGCATTTTCAATGTTGGATTTAGTTGTAGTAGGAAAAATTCCACCACTTTCTGAATATTCTGTTCTATTTTCACCATTAAATGTGAAACTTGGCCATCCTTTTACACCAAAATCATTTGCAAACTGAATTGCTGTCTCATTAGACATTTTACTCGACGCAGAACCATAAATACTTGCAGATATTGCATTGTTTTTAGTAGATTCAGAAATTTCTTCATTTAAATCCCATCCCCATGCACCACAGGGACCACACCAAGTGGCTGTAAGTTTTGCATAAAGACCCATATTAATTTCTTTAATTTCAATTGAAGAAGATGATCCAGATTTTTTTGGAGCTGTTTCATCATCTTTACAACCCCATAATAACGTTGATGAGATGACTACTGCTATTAATATATTTTTTTTCATTTTAATTATTTTTAACAATTTTATAAAATAATACTCACATACGCAAATTTGTTTAAATGCTTGCATTATAGATATTAATCTTTAGTTGACTAAGAGTTTCTCTTTCATAAAATTGAATTTACATTTGCATTACATGAAATTATCCTATATCTATATACCGCTATTCTTTTTCACTTCTTGTGGAATTTTAAATAGCAGTAATCCCAAATTTTATATTCATAGTTCGAAAAAAGATAACTGTCTTCAAATTAAAAAAGATACTCGTTCTGAGAATTGGGAAAAATATTGCGGATTCATCGATAACTTTGAGTATCAAGATGGATTTGAGTATCAAGTAGAGGTAAAAAAGCTTAAAAAAGATAAAAATAGTGAATCGAAAAACAACTATCTTCATGTATCAACAATTTATAAATCCCCCGTATTGAAAGAGGCTGGCATATATGCATATATTGAAACTTCAATGGGCGGAATTGTTGGGAAATTAGCTTATGATAAAGCACCATTAACCGTGGCAAACTTTATAGGTTTAGCGGAAGGTAGTATCAAAAATCAGGCATTCCCACTAGGAAAACATTATTTTGACAGCTTATCATTTCATCGAGTTATACCTAATTTTATGATTCAAGGAGGTGACCCTATTGGCAATGGTACTGGTGGTCCAGGTTACAAATTCAAGAATGAGATTCATCCTGATCTTAAACATGATAAACCAGGTGTTTTTAGTATGGCTAACTCAGGACCAAATACCAATGGAAGTCAGTTTTTTATTACCCACGTAGCTACACCTTGGCTAGATGGAAATTATAATGTTTTTGGTGAAGTAGTGATTGGGCAAGAAATTGTCAATAGTATTGGTAATGTTGCTACTGGAAAAAATAATAAACCATTAGAAACAATATATATGTCCAAAGTTAAAATCATTCGTATCGGTCAGGAAGCCCTTGATTTTGATGCCGAAAAAACATTTAAATATATGAACTATTGAAAAGTAATATTCAGTCAAAATCGTATATATTTAAGGGTTCTCATCAAAAACTTATTACAGCAGATTTAACCTTTTCTTCATATACTGAATCTGTACCCATAGTCTTATTTGTTCATGGATTTAAAGGTTTTAAAGATTGGGGCGCATGGCCATTGGCGGCGGAGATATTCTCCATTAAAGGACTTCCTTTTTTTAAATTTAATTTCTCTCATAACGGTACCACACCAGAACAACTAACTGAATTTGTAGATTTAGAGACATTTGGGAATAATAATTTCAAAATCGAATTTGATGAGTTGGGATTTGTTATGGACTTTATTGAAAAAAAATCAAATTCTATTCCTTTCGATTGGAATGGTGAGTTTTTTGTTATAGGTCATAGTAGAGGCGGTGCTATTGCTCTGCTTAGAGCTGCTCAGGATGATAGGGTGAAAAAATGTGCAACATGGTCTTCAGTCTCAAATTTAGAACAGTATCTTGAAATGAAAGATTTTAGAGCTTGGAAAGAAGATGGAGTACATGAAATTATAAACAGACGTACCCATCAAAAAATGCCTATTTTTTTTCAGTTTGTTGAGGCCTTTGCACAAAATGCTAGTACACTTAGCTTAAGCCAACAATTTGAAAATATTAGTTGTCCTATACTTATTGTTCATGGCGAAAATGATGATGTTGTTCCAATTTCAGAAGCACATTTTATCTATACTAATATATCGCATGCTATATTATTAGAAATTGAAAATGGAGATCATACTTTTAATTCAAAACATCCACTTAAAGAACGAAAAATAAGTAAGCCTTTTGCTGAGGCCGTTACTGAGACCATTGAATTTTTTAAACTTTAATTATGGTCAAAAAAGTAGCTATTATTGGTGGTGGTGCTGCAGGTTTTTTTACAGCCATAAATATAGCTATGATAAATCCTGATATAAAAATAACCATTTATGAGGCCAGTAATCATCTGCTAGCAAAAGTATTAGTATCAGGAGGGGGAAGGTGCAATGTCACCAATGCTATCTATGATCCAAAAGAATTGATAAAAAATTACCCAAGAGGATATGATTTTTTAGAACCTGTTTTTAATCAATTCAATTCAAAGGATACTCAAAATTGGTTTAATGCTTATGGAGTAAAATTAAAAACGGAAGATGATGGTCGAATATTTCCCGAAAGTAATTCTTCACAAACCATTTATAATTGCCTAACTCATCAATGTAAAATACTAGGTATATCTATTCGATTAAAATCAAGATTAAAACAAATTGAATTTAAAAATCAACAATGGGAATTGAAATTCAAAAACTTTGATACTCATGCAGATTTTGTTGTATTAGCAACCGGAAGTAACCTGATGATGTATGATCTCCTTCGCTCAATAAAAATTCCAATAGTAGACCCAGTACCCTCATTATTTACATTTAATGTCAAACAACATGAATTTATCGTTTTAGCCGGCATAAGCGTCCCCAATTCAAAAGTTATAATTAAAGAGATACCCGACCATGAAGAACATGGACCATTACTAATCACTCATTGGGGATTCAGTGGTCCAGCAATATTAAGATTGAGCGCATGGTTAGCTATACCATTAGCAGAGATAGATTACACCTTTACGCTTATCATAAACTGGAACAATTACGATATCGAGCTTTTGAAAAGACAACTTTTAATACAGATAAAAGATCAACCCAAACAAAAGATTGCCAACTGGATCGGTCATGGATTGCCGAAAAGATTATGGCAAAAATTATTTATTCAAATGGGATTTAAGGAGTATCTAAATTGGGCCGAACTTGGTAAAAAAGGAATAGATTCAATACTCAAAAATCTCACCTGTTTTGAAGTATCTATTGAAGGTAAAAGTACTTTCAAAGAAGAATTTGTCACAGCTGGTGGAATAGACTTGTCATCAGTAAATCCATTTACATTTGCTATTGAAAATCATCATCATTTATATGCTGTGGGTGAATTACTTAATATAGATGCTATCACAGGCGGATTTAATTTTCAGGCAGCTTGGAGTGGCTCTTATGTAGCAGCTAAAGCTATTTCTGGCATTGCTCATAAATAATTTGTAGTACATTATTTAGTTGAGGTATACCTATATGTCTTAAAATAAAAAAATCAATAGACTTGATATGCGAGGAATAAGACCTTAAAATTGCATCATATATTATGGAAAATATTGTCATTGAAGGAAAATTAATTCAAGTGCTTGCAGCACAGGAAGGACAAAGCACCAGAGGTGCTTGGAAAAAACAAGATTTTATTATTGAAACAGCAGAACAATATCCCAAAAAAGTTTGCATAAGTTGTTGGAATGAAAAGACACAAGACCTATCAAAATTTCAAATGAATGATTCTTTAAAAGTATCTATTAATATTGAATCTCGTGAATATAACTCTAAATGGTATACGGATGTAAAAGCCTGGAGAATTGAAAAAATAAATGCCGAAAATGGAACTAATACAGCAGAGATTCCTGCTTCTGATGACATTGCTGGAATAAGTTTTTCCAGTGACGATTCAGATGATTTACCATTTTAAAATTTAAAATAAAGCGAGTATCTGTTGCAGGAAGCCACCCCAAACTGTAGGCTTGAAAACAGTTAAAATACCCATCCCTCCTATTGCTCCATATAAGTGTGCATCGTGGCCAATATTATCTATATTTTTTTTCGACATATAATAGGAGTACCAGAGATAGAGCAAACCAAAGACTATAGCAGGTATGGGTATAAATAGATACAATTGAAGCATACTCATAGGATTTATAATAATGTAAGCAAATAATACTCCTGATACTCCACCAGATGCACCTACGGCACTGTAGTTGAAATTATTTTTAAATTTAATAAAAGCGGGCAGGTGAGCAATAATAGTAGATCCTAAAAATAAAATAAGATATAATTCCCCTGCACTATTTCCAAAATCAATGCTTAAATATCGTTCTAAATAGTTACCAAAACTAAATAGAACAAACAGATTAATAAATAAATGCATAAAGTCTGCATGTAACCATGCACTAGTTAGAAAACGGTACCATTCTTTTTTTTGGACTATTTGATATGGACTGAAGAGCAAATTGGAAAAGAGAGCTTGATTAGAGAAACTAAGATAACTCACAAGCCCAATGCTGATAATTAATAGTAGGTTAATATTCACAGATACGAATGTCGTTGATTTCTAAACAATAAAACGATATCTTGACTGATTCTATCTTATTTTTACAACCATTAAAACAATATTATTAATATCAGATACTCATAGCTTTTTGGGGCCAGAAATTCTTCGAAAAGTACCTATTGTTGATGAGTTATGGCATGCGGGCGATTGGGGAGATTTGCATTCCACTGATGGATTACTTGAAAATATACAAATTCGTGGTGTATACGGTAATATTGATTCATCAGATGTACGTGCCAAATATCCAAAAGAACTTTTTTTTGAAATTGATAAATTAAAAGTATATATGACGCATATTGGTGGTTACCCCGGAAAGTACCAAAAGTCTGTAAAAGAACGTTTAATTGAATTAAAACCAGACTTATTTATATGTGGTCATTCGCATATTTGTAGGGTTATGAGAGATAAGCAATTAAATTTGATACACTTTAATCCAGGAGCCATAGGGAAACACGGATTTCATTCAAAACGAACCATGATCACTTTTAAAATTAATAATACTATAATTAGCGATGTTAAAATACATGAATATGAACGGAATTAAAATATCAGCGTATGTAATCTGTTTATTAATTTTTACTTTACACTCTTGTGTATCTATACCCAATGCTTTGGGACAAGAAAGAATAACCAAAAAAGCTCAATCTTTATTTGATGAAGGTTTAAAATACCAAGGATATGGCGAATACAAACAAGCCATTCTTCTTTTTCAAGAAGCTATAAAAAAAGCACCTGGTTTTCTGAATGCGTATGACGCACTAGCCAATACCTACCAAAAAAATAATCAAATGAATGAAGCTAAGAATACGTATTTACAGCTTATTAATCTGAAACCAGATCACTTTTTTGGACTGTATGAGTTAGGCCATGTATTTTTTGAACTCAGCAATCTAGATAGCTCCGCCCTATATTATAAACTTTTTCTAGACATCAATAAATCAAATGACAAATATGCAAAACAAGCAGAATTAAATCTTATCAATATTAGCTTTTCAAAAGCTGCCATGGAGAACCCTGTAGATGTAACACCAATAAATTTGGGTCCTTCAATCAATACATCCGAACAAGAATACTCGCCAGCATTTGCCATTGACGAAAAAACAATATACATCACAAGAAGAATAGGTGACTTATCCGATACCAGACCCAATGAAGATATTTATTATTCTAAGAAAATAGATGGCAATTGGCAAAAAATACAAAGCATTGGACCTCCCGTAAATACGATTGAAAATGAGGGTGCATTTAGTGTTTCATCAGATGGCAATTACATTTTTTTTACATCGTGTAGTCGGTCAGGTGGGAAAGGTCAGTGTGATTTATGGATTACCATTCAAAAAAATAATACCTGGTCTGAACCATTAAACCTTCAGTCTCCTATAAATACTAAATATTGGGAATCACAACCCAGTATATCTTCAGATGGTAAAACCCTATTTTTTACAAGTGATAGACCGGGCGGTTACGGAGGTACTGATATCTGGATGGCTATATTTGGTGAAAATGGCTGGTCTGAACCTGTAAATCTTGGTCCCAACATCAATACCTCTAAAGACGAACAATTTCCTTTTATACATGCAGATAATCAAACCTTATATTTTAGTTCTGAGGGGCATCCTGGTATGGGAAAAAGTGATTTGTTTGTTTCCTACAAAACGGCTGATAATACTTGGGAAGAACCAATTAATCTTGGTTATCCCATCAATTCCAATGGATTTGATTGGAATTTGATCGTATCAAGAGATGGAAAGACTGCATACTATAGTAGCGATAAGATAGAAGGCAACGGAGGCCTAGATATATATACATTTGAATTACCTGAATTCATTCGTGCCAAACAAGTTGGATACTTAAAAGGATTAGTAAGAGATGCGAAGACAAAAAATCCACTGAGTGCGAGTATAGAACTTACTCCCTTGCGAGGGATTAATCTTCCCATAGTAACCTATGCTGAGGATAATGATGGAGTATTTTTAGTCCCTTTAAAATCCAACATGCAGTATGCTTTAACCATCGATAAAAAAGGATATCTTTTTCATTCTGAAAGCTTTAATATGCCTCAAGTCATAAGCGGTGAACCCATAGAGATTTATATCGACTTAGAAAAAATTGAAATTGGAAACAGTGTTGTACTTAATAATATATTTTTTGATACGGATAAATATGATCTTAAAAAAGAAAGCATGCAAGAATTGGATAAGTTGCTACAATTTTTAAAGAATAATGTAACGACACAAATTGAAATCAGTGGCCATACCGATAATCTTGGAAGTTCAGAACATAATCTTGAGTTGTCACAAAATAGAGCTCAATCGGTATACAATTACTTAATAAACCATGCCATAGATTCAAATAGAATCCAATTTAAAGGATATGGGGATCAAAAACCAATAGTGCCCAATAACTCTGACGAAAATCGAGCAAAAAATAGACGTACAGAGTTTAAAATCACACAGATTTAGATTGTATCCAGGAATGGATAATTGAAGCAAAATGGGTGTGCTCTAACTGCTGAATCTGAGCTTTAAGATTTTCTAAAGTATCTAATTTGTCTCGTATTAAGGTGTATTGAGCGAGTAGTTTACCTTGGTCAAATTCTTCATTTACCTCATGAATTGTAATCCCTGAGATTGTTTCCTGATTTTCAATAACCGCTTTATGGACATGATCACCGTACATGTTTTTTCCTCCATACCTGGGAAGAAGACTTGGATGTATATTTATTATTTTACCTTGATATTGAGCTACAACCTCCTTCGGTACTAGTTTTAAGAAACCTGCTAAGACTATAAAATCAATTTTTAGCACTTCAAGTTGTTTTAGAATCTGATCTGCATTCCAGGATGCTTTATCCATATAAAGCCCCTCAATATTATGTTTTTTGGCCACGTCAAAAGCTCCAGCATCTTTCCTATTGCATCCTAAATAAATAATTTTACAATCCATTACATTCTTAAAGTAAGATAGAATAACATCAGCATTACTCCCCCCACCAGATGCCCATATAGCAATATGTTTCATTTTATTTTAAGTGTATTCAAAATTATATTCAATTCTTGCATAGATTCACCTTTATTTTCATTAGGATAGAATAAAAAACCTTCTGCAAAAATCAAACGACTTCGGGATTTATCGACAATCACTTTGATATGTGAGGGTCCTCCCATATAATCACCTGATACATTCCACCAACCATAAATATCAATAGCAGGCCTGTTTGCATATTGAGATTTCTTAACAGTTGGAACAATTACATCTGAGTACTTCATATAACTACCCTCAATTTCTCCTGGGATATATGTTTTGGTAAAACGATTTCTAACGGATAGTAAATGAGATAAGTTTAAATCACTGGTATCCGTAAAAGGACTTTCAAAAAGTAGAATTCCAAATTGTTGTTCTCTGGTGGAACTTACTTTACGTAGCCAAATGAACTCGTCATTTTCAATAGCAATTCTGTAAGTCTTGGGTATCTTTAATGCGTAATTATTATTTTTCAATATTCTAGCAAAATTTGGATCTTTTGCATAGTCTCTAGTGCCTAATAACTTGGTATAACCTGACATTTGTTGGTGATTCAAAGCTGTTTCAAAGAATTGATTGTCCATTTCTTTAATTTTGGTCAGCATTCGTTCTCTGTTTTCAGCCAAAACAAAGAATATGTTTTGATTCTTGGCATACAAATCGACTTGCTTTATACCAAGCAGTTTTGGATTCTTATTAAACATCTCAGACAGTTTAGCCAACAATGATTGGTCAAAAATCGTAGCCAAGTCATCCAGATGATCTTGAGAAAAAATTACAATTATATGGTGGTGATTTTTAAAATAACCTTTAAAGAAATGTTGATCAGTATATAAAATTTTAAAGGTAGGTTCACTAGGAGATGGCAGCCCAAGAATAGGTTTTTGAAAAATGGCATCAAGTGAATTTTTATAATATGCTCTATTGGCAGCATCAGTAACAATGACAATTTCAGAAATCTTCCCACTTGAATCAGGTAACAAGCTGGCTCTATCATTATCAGACGAACAAGACTGGAGAAATAGAGAAATAAGTAATAAATGAACTATTTTGCACACAACTCTTAATTAGAAACGCGTAATTTTTGATGGGGGTGTATTACATTTCCTCGGAGATTATTCCAAGACCTTAATTCAGCATTTGATATATCAAATTTTTGAGCAATCAGTTGAATACAATCACCCTTCTTTACATAATAGTATCTAGGTTTAGGTCGATTCGCTATTTCGATTCGTAATTGTTCTGCTTTTAGTTCAGATTCTCTAATAATTGTTTCTTGTAATTCATAAAACTGATTATACAAATGAGATGGTATGATTAGAAAGTACCCATCATCTTCGTAGGGTATCTCGTTTGACTTTATTTCAGGATTAATTTGGGCTAAATCTTCTACTGTAATTTCTAGATTTTTGGCAATGACAGAAAAATCTAGCCCTTTTTGACAAAATACTTTCTCTAACGTTAAAAATATCTGAGGAAATAGGTGCAGGAGTAATGCCATAATGATCATAAAAATTCATCATATAGGTGACAGCAATAAATTTAGGTACATAATTTTGAGTTTCTCTAGGTAAGTAATTGTAAATCCCCCAAAAATCTCTTTTACCTGAATTTCGCATTGCTTTACGGACATTACCTGGTCCACAGTTATATGCTGCTAAAGCCATATGCCAATCACCATATTGCTTATACATTTGCTGTAAATAGCTACAAGCTGCATGTGTACTTTTTTCTAAAGATCTTCTTTCATCAATTGAGCTATTGATTTCTAAATCAAAAATTCTAGCTGTAGCAGGCATAAATTGCCAGGGCCCTACTGCTCCCGCATGTGATCCAGCAAATGGATTTAATGCAGATTCAATAACCGATAAATATTTAATTTCCATAGGCATGTCGTATGAACTGAGTATTTCTTCATAGATTGGAAATATATATTCAGACATCGTAATCATCGTTTTAAGTTTTGATTGCCAACGAATACCAAAAAAATCAATTTGAGATTTCACATAATTATTGTAATCCATTGGGACTTCAAAGTCTTTAGAATTAATGTGACATTTGAAAAGTTCATAATTAACTGGCACTTTATTATCTTCAAAGGAAACAATATCAATATTGAAATTTTCTTTTGGTGATGCTGATTTAGATAAAGAATCATCTACATCCGCAAAAGACCAAAAGGGTAATAAAAATACAATTACAAGAATTCCAAATTTTCGCATACATTACAAACGTAATTTATAAATAATAATTTTCAGGGTTTGATTATTAACATTTCTTTTGGGTGTTCATTTTTATATATAAAATAGTATATTGCGTTATACCTAAATTATATGAATTCACTTTCAAATCCATCTTTTGGTGACTTAGCTCGTGAAGCATCACTTCAACCTCAGGAAAAGCTTGTTCCTATATCCAATGAACATAAATCTCTAAGTATTGGTATACCCAAGGAAACGATTTATCAAGAAAATAGAGTTCCATTATCACCCATGTCTGTCCAACTTCTTGTTGAACTCGGTCACTCCGTTCAGTTAGAAACCGGGTGCGGTTTAAAGGCTAATTTCAGCGATCTTGATTATAGTGCTGTTGGTGGTGAAATCGTTGATGACCCTTCTACCGTATATAAAAATAATATCATTTTGAAGGTTGCGCCTCCTACCGATGAGGAAATAAACCTGATGCAATCTGGACAAATACTAATTAGTGCGTTGCAATTTGTAAAGACTCAAGATACATTAATAAAAAAATTAATGGCTAAGCATATAACTGCTATTGGTTATGAATTGTTAAGAGATGACGAAGGAGCATTACCAATAATGAGAAGTATGAGTGAAATTGCTGGACGTGCATCTGTATTAATAGCTACAGAATATTTAAGTAATTTTAAATCAGGTAAGGGTGAATTATTTGGAGGTATTCCAGGTATTCAACCGACCAAAGTGGTCATCATAGGTGCAGGTGCTGTAGGTCAATATGCAGCGAAAGCAGCAATAGGTTTAGGTGCCTCTGTAAAAGTTTTTGATAATAATATTAATAAACTACGCAGAATTGAAAAAAATCTTGGATCTCGAATACATAGCTCAACCATCATCCCACAATCACTAGCTAAATCAATTGCCGAATGTGATATTGCTATTGGGGCATTACGAAGTCCAATAGGCTACAGCCCTTGTGTTGTTAGTGACGAAATGGTAAGTAATATGAGAACTAATTCTATTATTATTGACGTAAGTATTGATCAAGGAGGTTGTTTTGAAACATCGATACCCACCGATCATTTTAATCCAGTATATGAAAAATATGGTGTATTGCATTACTGTGTTCCAAATATTCCGTCGCGTTACTCAAGAACTGCAAGTTATGCTCTAAGTAATATTTTGACCAATTTGCTGTTAGATATTTCAGCTGCTGGAGGTCTTAAATCATATTTGATGAATCATGATGGTTTACGTGATGGGACCTATATGTATAAAGGTAAACTTACGAACAAGAATATAGCTGAAAGATTCAACCTGACCTGTAGTGAGATAGAATTTTTATTAGCTGGTCTCTAATTATTTCTTTTTAGGTTTGCCAGTATAGGGATCTACCCCCCTTTTTTTAGCCATATCTTCTAATCTTTTTTGTAACTTAGATTTTTTAATTACAACTTTCTTCTTCTTACTTTCCTGAATTTGAAGATGTAGTTTTTCTTCATCAATGACATATTTTCTGATCACGAAGTTTTGAATAATGGTTATACAAGTAGATAAAAAATAATAAAAAGATAAAGCTGCTGCATAATTGTTAAAAAAGCCTAAAAATAAAATTGGCATGACATACATGACTGTTTTCATTGGGCCTACCATCTGACCACTATTTTGACTATTCATATATGTAAATAGCAAAGTAACTGTGGTCATCATTAGGGTAAATAAACTTATGTGATCACCATAAAAAGGTATAGAGAAGCCATTAGGAAAATCATATATACTATCATAGCTACTTAAATCTTCTGCCCACCATAGAGATTCTTGTCTAAGCTCAATTGAGGCTGGAAAAAATCGAAACATAGCAAATAGAATCGGCATTTGAATAAGTTGTGGTAAGCAACCTCCTAATGGACTAACACCTGCCTGTTTGTATAGTTTCATTTGCTCTTGTTGAGCTTTTTGAAGATCACCTTTAGATCTTTCTTTAATCTCATCTAATTCGGGTTTCAATAACTTCATTTTAGCTGAAGACTTGTAAACCTTATACATAGGGAAAAATAGACCTAATTTGATGATTAGTGTGAGTAATAATATTATTAATCCGTAATTAGAAAAATAGTTGTCTAGCCAATTGAATATAGGAATGACAATGCCTTTATTTACCCAACCAAAGATACCCCATCCTAATGGAATAATTTTTTGTAGTTCAACCCCTTGGTCTTTTAAAGTCGGATAATGATTAGGTCCAAAGTATATAACCATATTTTCTTTAACCGAATTTGATTCGATTGGAATAAAAAAAGTAGCGGATAAATTTTTTACGATAGCGTCATCTTCATTTTCTGGTTCTACCGTAGATATTTCGATTCCGTCTTCTTTGAATCCATCTTTATGAATCAAAGTTTGATTAAAAAACTTTTGCTTGAACGAAACCCATTGAACTCCCGTTGATAGTACTTCTTCATCATCGCTAGATTCACTAAGGTTATCGATATCGTCATCTGCCAAATATTTATAATAAACGGAGGTTACTGGCCTCTCATCTTTTGCGATTTTTTCAAGATTTTGAATTTCTGAAGACCATTTCAGTTCGGCAAGTTTATTATTAGAGGCAATAATTTGATCTAAATTTTTAAAATCAACAGCATAATCTATTGCATAGGAATTAGGCTTTAGGATATATGTTTGAATTACTTCTCCAGACCCTATAGCATAGGAATAAGATATACTACTTTTGCTAGATTTAACAATATTGAATTCACTGTTTAAAGTTTGAATAACTCTACCATTAGATAAGGGAATGCTATATCCTATCCTCATTTGATTAGAATCAAATAAAATCAAATGTGTGGAGTCATATTTTTTGAAATCTAAAAGATCTACTCTTTTTGGAACTCCACCCTTATTCGTAAACTGAACACTCAAAACCTCATTGCTAAGTGTATGTGTGTTTTCAATTATTTGTTCATTTGCTAAATCTGGTTTTTGAGATGATACCATAGTAGTATCAGAGACGGGAGTTTTATCCTCAATAACCTCTTCCTGATTTTGATTTTCTAGTTGCTGAACATTGTCTTTATTAAAAAACCAGAACCCTAAAAACAAAAAGAAAATTAGAATGTAGCCTATGGTGGAACTTTTTTGCATGTCTTAGTAACTTGGTGTGCAAATTTATACCTATATCTCTAAAATTGAAGGATTAGGTAATTAACTGTGTGATAAATGAAGAAAGTCTAAGTATAGTACGATTATTTTTTTGTGTGTATTTGTAATCTACTATTTCAGAAGGAAAACGAATAGATTCGATCAAATCAATGATTGCCTTTTGATTATTAAAATTTTGTATCAAGAATGCCTCACGATTTTTAAAATATTCTACGGTAAATTCTAATAACATGAATGACTTTATTTTGAGAACCATATCATCAAACGTAGAGCATACTTCACATAAATTTTCTAGACCAGAACCTTTAATCATCAATGGATTTACAATTGCAAATTTCCCTAGATACAAAGCATTGAGCAATTTCAATTTTATTCCAGTATTCTGTGATGTATACAAAACATTGATATGAGCATTTTGAATCAATTGATGAATTTGATTTGTGTTCAAGTTTGTTTTTAAAGTAATGTTACTATAACTATCACAACATGAAATCAATTCTTTTGGCGGATTATTACCAGCAATATATACAGGGATAGTGAGTTTTGAAAATACATTTTTCACCAATTCAATAGCTGCTTTGTAGTTTTCTGCCACCGATAAATTGCCATGATATAAAATATAGTCTCCTTTTTTTTCAACATAACTTAATTTCTCATTACTATGAAATGCTGGTATATATATAGAGTTATTGAATTTTTCATTAAAATACTGTTGGTCGCTTGGACTTATAGCAGCGACGACATCAGCATGCTTTAATATATTTTGGTACTTTCTTAGCTTCTCGGCCTCAATCCTAAAAAAATATTTTTTAAAATACCTAATCTCTGATTTTTCTAAATGTTTGTAATATGTATGCTCGATATTATGAGTTCGAACAATTTTAAATCGATTGGATAAAGCTGGATGAGTCAGATGAAAAGTACTATGTAGACCCTCAAAAATGATGGGTGCATTATCTTTTGATAAATTTGATAACAATAACTCATCATTTCGAGAACTGACGATATAGGGTTTGGATCCTATAAATGGATTTCTAAATTTTCTACGTGTATAATAGTGAACAGATAAGCTATACTTCTCTAATTCTGTTCTATTTTGCTTTCTACCATAATTATACAAATGTAAAATTACATCTACTCCAACTTTGTGAAGGGCTTTTAGTTTATAAAAAATATCAATAACCCCTCCATAGTCAGCAGGATATGGTACATCAAATGCTACAAGATGAATGCGTTTATAGTCAAGAGACAATTTTTTCATAAATCTTGATTAAGTTGATTTTTTCTTTGTTCCAATTCAATTCTTTTGCTGCAATGATAGTGTTGTCTTTTAACTCTTTATAAGCATTTTTATTATTGAGAAGCATATTAATTGCATTTGAAATTTTTGTGGGTTGGGCTTCAGAAAGATAACAGCATTTATACGTATCATTTATGGCTTTGTATGCTGGAAATCCATTAGTAATTACCGGAACATGAGCTTGAATGTAATCAAAAAACTTATTGCTTAAGGAATAATAATAACTTAGACCAAGCTTTTCCATTGAATTATATCCAACAAATGCATTTTGAGTAATCCCTTTAAGCTTATCTGGTTGTAATACTCCCAAAAAAAATATTTTATGACTTAATTTATGAATCTCTATTAGCTTTTTTAATTCGTTTTCAATATCTCCTGTACCAGCTATTTTTAGGTGAATAGGAATGTCTTTCATAGCAATTATAAGTGCTTCAAGTCCTCTGCCTTTGTTTAGAGCACCTTGATAGATGATATAGGGTGTTTCCTCTGATTTAATTTCAAGACTCAATAACGATACTTCCGGACAGTTTCTAACCACTGCAAATGGCAGTTTATATAATTTTGTGTATATATCGGCAATGGGTTGACTCACAGTGATGGCTGCATCTACTCTGGGGACTAGATAGATTCAATCCAATTCCATATTTTTTTCTTTAGTGGTCGATGGATTAATTCTGGAACTTCTGTGAAATATTCATGTGAATCATATACAATTTTTTTACCTTTTAATTTGGCTGCAAAAAAACCAGCAACCAATGTGTCTAAATCAACAGCATGAACAACATCAAATTCACTACTTAATAATCTATAAAAGAAACGAATATTTAATATTAAATAAAATAAAGGGCCCTTATTTATTAAAAAACGAAGACGTACTTGTTTAAAATTTAAATGTTTAGCCTTAGTGTTGAATTTTTTTCGTCCCCACAATTCTACATCATAAAAATGAGCTAACGTTGAGCATGTACGAATCATTCTCTGATCATACAACACATCATTTACGACTGTCGCTATTATTCTTGGTTTTTTTTCCAAGTATATCCTTCTTTATTTTTGATTAAGTAATGATTTTCTAGGAGCCATTTAATTGTAGACATTACATCATTTTCTTCAATTATATCAAATTTAGCCACTAGTGATTGCAAATCTAGATGTTTACCTTGTGTCACAATCAAAATTTTTTTAATCAATGCATTACTAGCGTAATACTGATTCTTATTTTTTGCTTTTATCCTACAAATATCGCATTGATTACACGGTGAATCCGTTGATTCTCCAAAATATCGCAACAAGAATATTTCTCTACATTCTTTATTGTTTGAAACATATTCAATCATAAATTGCTTTCTAATTTTTGTTTGATGTATCAATTCATTATAGTAGGTGGCATCTAATTTAACAGATGTTGGTCTAGATTTGAGATATGTGATGGTATCTCCTGATTTTTTGGGAATAAAATCAATAATTCCGTCATTTTTTAATTTTTGAAGTGAAGATAATAAATCATTAACACTGCATTTTTGTCTTTTTGCTAATACATCTAATTGAATGTGTGTATAATACTCAAATAATCCAGAATAAGATCGAAGGAGTAATTTAATAATCTCATCCAAATATTTATTTTTTACCTGATACACATATAATGCTTGTTGTTGAACTGTGAATTTTAATCTGTTTTGTTGCGAAATATTTTCATTTTTAAGATATCCTAGTGTTTCAAGCATTTGAATTGCATAAACTACATCTTTTACATTAAAATTAAAATTTTTTGAAAACAGTTGCAAATCAAAAGAATAGGTCATTCCTTTTCCAGCTGTATAGGCAATTTGGTGATGATTGTATAGTGCATTTAAGATACGTTCAATCTCTTGGATTGATAAATACTCTATTGTTTTCAAATCACTCCTATCAGATGACAAGATGATACATTGAGATGATAATCCGTCTCTCCCAGCTCTTCCAGCTTCTTGATAATATTCTTCAGGGCTTTTAGTATCATCTACATGAACAACTAAACGAACATCTGGTTTATCAATGCCCATGCCAAATGCATTTGTACTCACAATCACTCGTGTTCTATTCTTGATCCATCCATCCTGAATTTCTTCTCGTTTTTCCATCGAAAGACCTGCGTGATAAAAGTTAGAAGAAATACCATGTTGGATCAAAATTTTAGCTGTATCCTCAGCATTTTTTCTAGTATTTACATAAACAATAGCTGAACCTTTAATTTTATTGAAAATCAATCTAAGACGATTTATTTTATTGAAATCATTAATTACTAAATAACTTAAATTGGGTCTTTTAAATGAACTTCTAAATACCGTACAATTTTTTTTAAATTTTAAATATTGCTTAATATCCTTTTCTACAGTTTGGTTTGCAGTTGCTGTCACAGCGATGAAATTTGCTTCAGGAACTATCTCTCTAAGTTCACCTATTTTTAAATATTCTGGTCTAAATTGGTGGCCCCATTGAGAAATACAATGTGCTTCATCTACAACAAAGAAACTAACATTTATTTGTGATAAATAACTTCTAAACTGCTTAGTTGATGAACGCTCTGGACTTAAATAGACCAATTTATATTTATTATTTAGAATATTTTGGTATTCCGTTTCGAGTTCATTTTGAGACAAACCACTATGAATTGCTATAGATGAAACACCTATTTGAGTAAGTTTGTCTACCTGATCTTTCATTAATGCTATCAAGGGACTAAAAACAAAACAAACCCCTTCCTTCACTAGTGCAGGAAGTTGAAAACAAACACTTTTTCCCCCACCTGTAGGTAAAAGTGCTAGTGTATCTCTATGGTTCAATATGGAAACAATAATTTCCCGCTGAAGTGGTCTAAACGTATTATATTTCCAATATTTCTTGAGAACCTCTTCGATCATACTAAAGGATGGATTGATAGGATGAAATCAATAGGGCTCCTAGATTTTTGTGTGGTGGTATATAATCTTGAAACCTTTCATAAGCAGTTGATCCTTTTAAAAAAGAACTATTCAAATCATTCCATAATTTTTCCCAGTTCAAATTTTCTTTCCTTCTTATGATTTCGTTCATAGAAAAACATAACTGATCATTAACCAACATCGTTCCAATTTGTTTGCTACTAATAATATGAGCTTTTGGAGTATACTTTAAGACTTCTGATATAATATTATATCCTCCACAAGATCCAAGAAATACAATTTCAGCATTGGGAGTCAAACTTTTGATAGCTGCATCCACAAAATAAGAATGTCCCCGATGTACAACAATATCTGGCCAACGATTGGATTCAATAAATAACTGTTTTATGGCATCTTGACCGGCATATTCTGAATCAGGCTTATTGGCATAAATTTCAATTTTAGAACCTTTAACACTTCGTATAACTATATAGGTCCCGAAATCTTCTAAACGCCAATTTGGAGTAGTGAAAGTTCTCAAAAAATGATTAAACGAAGATCTTCCATCCTCATCATCAAAGAAAAAATGTTGCTGTACATTTTTTCCATCTTTAAAGATTCTATCTAAAGTTAGAATTTCAAAAGCTTGTTTCTTTGATTGGATAAAATTTTCAGATTCTTTATCATGATCAATATTACAAATACTTAAAATAGAACTGTATAATTTTCTGGCTTCAATATCTGAGTACATGAGACCGTTAAAATAGGTCAAAATAGCATCTTGAAACAAAAGTTTTGTAGAAATGGATTTGATGCTACCATAAGTATCAACGATGGTAACTGCACTGCTAAGGTTATCATTAATGACTTCAATCTGTTGAACCAAATTTTTAAATAATTTTTGTTTTTCATACTCTCCCATTTTTGATAAAAAATCATCTAAAGTATTATAACCAGCACACATTTTAATAAAGGTTCGGAATCTGTTAAATTTCAAATCAAATAGAAATTCATAGGTGCTATTATTTTGAATTTTTGGAACTAAATGATGATACATTCCTAAAAAAGTAGAAGTATATATCTCATCTTCACTATAAACCATGAGCGTATAAATTTCATTAGCTTTCATTTCATTAAGAATACTAAAACGAATCTCATCTGATTCTTCATGAAGATCATTAATCATATTTACCTTTTTTAAGCATTGATATTTTAGTGCTTCGTCAGAGGAATGTTGAGCATAGATTACTCCATTTGATTGCATTTGAATGAGATAATTAAACAAGGATTGATCTGATTTGGCAATCTGGTGGGCCTTACTTATGCTAATTTTATGATTTACAATGTCATTTAAAAGTATATAGGCTCTGGATATTGGGCCTACTTCCTCATAAATATCGTATACCACTTGAGTAATATTATTCTTACTAGCTTTAATAGACTGATGAATTGTATTCCAACTATGTAAGTAGGTTTTAATCTTCATTGGTGCTGTTTGCGCAACCTCGTCAAGAACCTCTGTAGAAAATGAAGCACTTTTAAACTCTTTGAAATGATCCAAAACGGCAGAGGGTTCAATATGGGCAGCAATTTTTAAAAAACTTCCCGCGATATTTTTATTTATATAGAATGGAATACATTGAAGAGCTGGAAGAATGTTTGATTGTAAAATGGTTTGAATTCGCTTTGAATCATTAACACTTTGGATTTTTAATATGAGATCTATGGTTGGGCTGAACTGGGTATAAAAATGGACATTCTTGCTATTGACTTTTTGTAGGATGTCAAGTATATTTTGTGATTGTTTTATTTTTTGATCAATGATTAAAGAACGATCTCCAATGATACGGTCAACTATTTGTTGAGTATGAGTTAAATAGATAAGTGTACCTTGGTAAGATTGTATATCACTTTTGAGAGTCACACGTTGATCATTAACATGATCTATTAAATCTATTCTTATTTGTTCGTTTTTAATAGATTCAAGTATTGCATCTAACTGACTATTAGCTTTTAATTTTATAGTTGTAAATAAAATTATAGCTAAATATATAACCGTAAGTAGTGACTTATTCATTCAATTTATTAAATATTTCCCATAAAGCTATCCCCGCTGAAACCGAGACATTAAAAGAGTGTTTTGTTCCAAATTGAGGTATTTCGACAACTTGATCGCAATAGCCTAAAATGTTTTCATCTACACCATCCACCTCATTACCAACGATTAATACTATTGTTTTATTTTTAGGAATATGAGCCTCCCTAAGAGGCACACTATCTTTAACTTGTTCAAGTGCAATGATATGACAACCAACTAACGTTTCTATAGCTGCATGAGTGGTCTGATAATACATCCAGTCTACCGTAGTTTCAGCTCCTAAGGCTGTTTTTCTAATATCCCTGTGGGGTGGTGTTGCTGTAATTCCACACAATAGTATTTTTTCTATCCTAAATCCGTCACATGTTCTAAAAATTGCCCCTACATTGTGCATGGAACGTATATTATCAAAAACAAGGATAATTGGTGTTTTTGAAACTTTCCTATATTTTTCAACAGTTAGTCGATTCAAATCTTGGTTTTTTACCTTGCGAGTCAAAATATTACTTTATAGAATTGGGTACGAAGATAAAACAGCAAAAAGAAACTCCACTAATGAAGCAATTTAGAGAGATAAAAGCTTCATATCCAGGTACTTTATTACTTTTTAGGGTGGGTGATTTTTATGAACTTTTTGGAGATGACGCTGTAATTGCCTCAAAAATTTTAGACATTGTTTTAACCTACAGAAAAAATGGAGCTGCAGGGAATGTAGAATTAGCTGGTTTTCCTTACCACTCACTTGACACATACTTACCTAAATTGATTCGGGCTGGTCAACGCGTTGCTATTTGTGAACAACTGGAAGATCCTAAATCAGTAAAGGGTATTGTCAAAAGAGGGGTTACAGAACTGATAACTCCTGGTGTTTCTACAAATGATAAAACTTTAGATAGTAAAAGTAACAATTATTTAGCCGCAGTCTTTCAATCAAAAAACAAATACGGTGTCGCTTTTTCAGATTTAAGTACTGGAGAATTCATGGTTGCTCAAGGCAGCATCTCATACATTCAAAAATTAATATTATCCATTCAACCTTCAGAAATTGTTATCAGCAAAGATTATAAGAAAATTTTTGTATCCACATTTGGTGAGGACCTCTACCACTACCCCATTGATTCTTGGTTTTTTGAATATGATTTTGCGAAAGATCAATTATTAAATCATTTTAAGGTTACTACTTTAAAAGGATTTGGTATCGATCAATTGGAGGAAGCCATTGTGGCTGGTGGAGCAATTCTTCATTACCTTAATCAAAGTCATCACATTAATCTTGATCACATTAATACCATCAAACGAATTGATGAACACGAATTTTTATGGATCGATTCATTTACACTTCGAAACTTAGAACTTATACAGAGTAATCACCCCAATGGTAAATCACTATTGGATATAATAGATCATACTATCACTCCAATGGGGAGTAGGCTATTAAAGAAATGGCTTCTTTTCCCCCTTTTAGATATTCAACAGATAAAAGATCGTCAATCCACAGTAGAATATATTCTCAATAGTCAATCATTCGATCATTCTTTAAGTAAAGAGATTGCTCAAATTGGTGACCTAGAACGAATTATTAGTAAAGTAGCACTAAAACGAATCAATCCACGCGAATTAATTCAATTATCAATAGCGCTTAAATCCATTAATCGGATTCAAAAACTTTGTACTGATTCAAAAGATGACTCCATTAGTCAATATGCACAAAATCTCATTAATAGTGATGAAATTATTGGTTTAATTGACTCACACATCTCTGAAGATGCTCCTGTAGTTGTAAGTAAAGGAGGTATTTTTAAACTGGGTGTTAATGATGAACTTGATGAATACATATCAATTTCTAAAAACAGTAAAGATCACCTTATTGGTATCAAAAATAGAGAATCTGAACGTACACAAATTTCGAGCTTAAAATTAGCCTATAATAATGTGTATGGATACTACCTAGAAGTCACACATACTCATAAAGATAAAGTTCCTGAAGATTGGATACGAAAGCAAACATTAGTAAATGCAGAACGCTATGTTACACCTGAACTTAAAGTCTTAGAAGAAAAAATTCTACTTGCCGAAAGTAAAATTTCTGAAATTGAATCCGGCCTATATTCTAGTTTTATTGATAATTTAATCGTTTATGTGACACAAATTCAAAAAAATGCATCATATATAGCTGAGCTTGATTGTTTAAAAAGTTTTGCTCAAGTTGCTAAACAAGCCAACTATGTGAAACCTAAATTATCATCTGATTTTCATATTGCAATTAAAGATGGAAGACACCCTGTTATAGAGCAACAACTTGATACAGGAGAAACCTATATTCCCAATGATTTATATTTAAATGATGACGAGCAACAAATTATAATACTGACAGGTCCGAACATGAGTGGTAAATCTGCTTTATTAAGGCAAACAGCATTAATAGTCATTCTCGCTCAGGTTGGATCTTATGTTCCAGCAAAACATGCAGAAATTGGAATTATTGATAAAGTGTATACTCGTGTTGGTGCTTCCGATAATATTTCTCAAGGAGAATCTACATTTATGGTAGAAATGGTAGAAACTGCATCCATTTTAAATAACCTATCTAAGCGTAGTTTAGTGATATTAGATGAAATTGGAAGAGGAACTAGTACTTATGATGGTGTAAGTTTGGCATGGAGTATAGCAGAATTTTTAAATAAGAGTAGAGAGAAACCCAAGACATTATTTGCTACTCACTATCATGAATTAAATCAGTTAGAAGAGTCTAATCATGGAATTATCAATTATCATATTAGCACAGAAGAAAAGAAAAATAGAGTTATTTTTTTACGGAAAATGAAAAAAGGTGGAAGTGAACACAGTTTTGGTATACATGTAGCAAGTATGGCAGGAATTCCAAAACCAGTCATCAAACGAGCCGATGCTATTTTAAAACATTTAGAAAATGATCGATCAAAAATCAATGCTACAACATCAATTAAAAAAGTTACAGATCAAATACAGATGAATTTATTCCAAGTTAATGATCCAAAAATGACTGAAGTTTTAAGTTTTTTAAATAATTTGGACGTTAACAATCTGACTCCAATAGAATCATTAATGAAATTAAATGAAATCAAACAAATTCTTGAAGACTAAATTTTTATTATTTTTATTTTTTGCGCAATTCAAAATTTTTGCGCAAGTAAGTTGGATTTATTTTACTGATAAATGTAATACTGACATCCCTTTTTTTGATGCATCGGTATGTGATGAATATATCAATGCACTTGAAGAAGACAATATCCCAATTATAGGTAAAAGTAGGTGGCTAAATGCTGTTTGTGTAAACAATCAATATGTCGATCAATTAAATTCATATTCATTTATAAGTCACATCGAATCGTCTAACCGCTATTTCGTTCAACCTCAAAGGATATTAGAAGAGTATGCTTATGGATACAGTGATTTACAGTTAGATATGTTGGGATTAAAATCCTATCACCAATTGGGATATACTGGCAAAGAAGTAACCTTAGCATTATTTGATGGAGGGTTTTGGAAAGTCGATAGTTTGCCCATTTTTGATTCGTTATGGGCAAATAATCAAATTAAAGCTACTAAAGATTTTGTAACTAATGACTCTATGACTTTCAATGAAAGTACACATGGTATGCAAGTTTTAGCACTCGCTGGAATAAACTATCCAGATAGCATGATTGGTGCAGCTCCTGGTGCGTCCTTCATGCTCGCTCGGACAGAAAATGTATACAGCGAAACACACTTAGAAGAACTGAATTGGATCAACGCATTGGAATGGGCAGATTCTATTGGAGTCGATATCATTCACTCGAGCTTAGGTTATTCATTATTTGATTCTTTACAAGGCGATTATTCCTATGCCGATATGGATGGGCAAAGTACTATCATTTCTATTGCCGCTCAGAAAGCTACAGAGCGGGGGATTTTTGTTACAAATAGTGCAGGTAATTCTGGAAATAAACCATGGTATTACATCACCGCTCCGTGTGATGCAGAAGATGTTTTGTGTGTTGGTGCTGTTGATAGTAACCGTTCGATAACTGCTTTTTCAAGTAGAGGTCCTTCTTCAGATGGAAGAATAAAACCAGAAGTATGTGCGATGGGAAGCAAAAATACGGTCCCTGATAAAAATGGATTACTGATGAAAGGAAGTGGCACCTCTTTTTCTGGTCCATTGATAGCCGGATTGATTGCTTGTATTAAATCCGCTCATCCATCTAGAACAAATCAGGAAATATATGCAGCTGTTATTCAAAGTTGTGATCGATATAACCAACCCGATAATGCCTATGGCTATGGAATTCCAAACGCAATGAAAGCAGATAGTATTTTAACCCATACTCCTAACCTATCCGCAAATCAAAAATCACTGCCCGAGTTGGAAATATATCCCAACCCTGCTCAGGATATGCTTAAAGTAAGAACACAACCGGGGACCCTCTACCAATTAATCGATTACACTGGACAAGTCGTAATTTCGGGAGAATTTGTAAATTGGATCAATTTTCTAGATCTGAATTCTTTTTCTACAGGAGTATTTTATTTGACTACCTTTAAAGATAATTATTCAATAGTTAGGCAAATTATCATTAACTAATATTTTACTTGATTCCCCATTTAGTATAAACACTTGATTGTAGGGTGATCTTCTTGAAATCTAACTCAACCATAGGCTTTGTTTCATATGCCATTGAGTAGGATTGATTACTTCTGAATTGAACACCATTCGTATTGAAATTATTTTCTCTTACAATCAATGCGCCACCTAGTTCTTCTCCAATAGCTTCCAATAAGTATTGAGCTTTATTTTTTGCAGTTTTGATGGCGTTTATTTTTACTATCTTTTTATACTCTTCCAATTTTGTGTGGTCAACCCGAACAATGGATGCATTTTTAATATTCAATTTGTCCAATTGTTCAAACACTTTTTTAGCCTGTGTAGCATCTGAAACCTC
The DNA here is from genome assembly GCA_943787465.1 of uncultured Bacteroidia bacterium. GTDB lineage: Bacteria > Bacteroidota > Bacteroidia > NS11-12g > UBA9320 > UBA9320. Next base: position 123,430 of record CALSMN010000005.1, read on the forward strand.
AAGTTCAAATCTTTTGCTACTTACTACTTCTTTTCCTACTAAACCAACTTTTCCATAGTAGGCATTCGCATCTGTAACTACTAGTTTTTTGGGACTAATTTGAATTGCCTCTATGGCTTTTATCAAATCTCGTTCTTGTTCAGTGATTGTTTTTTTATCTCGGTCTATATTTTCTTTTAAATGAATACCTATAAATATTTGGTCGGGAATTACTTGAAGTTCTGCTGTACCATTGATTTCAATAAAAGGTTTTTCTACTGAATCTTGAGCGTAGATTAAATTACTAGAACATAAAGCCAAGAGAATTATAAAAACTATTTTTTTCATAAGATTATATATTTAAAAGTTAAACGTATAAATATGTAAAATCATATTAATTTGTAATTAAAATGAAGAACTATTTTGCAGAATTATGGGGTACTTGTATTCTAGTTTTCTTAGGTGTATGGAGTATTGAATATAGTAACCTCTATTATTCGGATAACTTTCAAGCTTCATTATGGTTAATTACAATTGTATTTGGTATGGCCGTTACGGTCGCTATTTTATTATTTGGAAAAATTTCTGGCGCTCATATTAATCCTGCTGTATCATTAGCATTTTATCTGAATAAAGAGCTTTCTCTTCTAGATTTAATTATGTATGTAATTTCTCAGTTGCTTGGAGCAATTTTAGGTGCTTATCTGATCAATATCATTTTGCCAAGCAAATTAGTGGGAACAACCCTACCCTCCGTTAATATATCCATTGGTTTTACATGCGAATTTGTATTAAGTTACATCCTTATGCTAGTAATATTTTGGATAGCTGATTCTAAAAATAAATATCATAAATATGCGGCCTTTGTCATTGGTTTTCAAGTTGCTTTGCACACCTATATTGTGGGATTGTTCACCGCTGTAAGTATGAACCCTGCCCGAAGTCTTGGTCCAGCATTGATTTCAGGCCATTGGGAATACTATTGGTTATATTTGCTTGCACCCACACTAGGAATGATACTATCCTTTATTACATGGAAAAAACAAAAATATTTATGAAAAAGAAATTACTCATACTGTGCACAGGAAATAGCTGTAGAAGCCAAATGGCAGAGGCATACATGAGAGTATATCATCATAAAACCTATACCATATACAGTGCTGGAATAGAAAAACATGGGCTAAATCCATTTGCAATGGGTGTATTAATGGAAGATGGTTTAGATATTTCTAATCATACTTCTAATACTGTAGAAGAATTACCCGTCGAATCTTTCGATGTTGTGATCACTGTATGTGATCATGCATATGAGGTGTGCCCGATATTTCCTGGCAAACACATTAAAATTCATCATAACTTCACTGATCCGAGTAAAGCAAGCGGTTCTGCATCTTCTTTAATTTTAGCATTTAGAAAAACACGCGATGAGATTAAAGAGTTCTGTCAAAACTTCCAATTATTATCTTGATATTTCTTTACTTTGCCGATTATGGAAGAAAACAGAAAACATCTACTACAAAAACTTGAAGAAAAATTTGATGCTGCAGGTCAGGACCTAAATACTCATTTAGAAGGACTTCTTCATGCTAATTATATCACATATTGGGATTACATTAAAACGGATGCACTTTTAAGTCTTCAGCAACAACGCACTCAATTTCCAGATGAGATGGTATTTATCATGTATCATCAAATCAATGAAATTATATTTAAAATGATGCTTTGGGAAATCGAACAAGTTTCTTCAAATAAAAATTTGACAGTTGATTTCTTCTCAGAAAAATTATATCGAATCAGTCGATATGTTGACATGTTATCTTCTTCATTTGATGTTATGGGTGAAGGGATGCAAATAGAACAATATCAGAAATTCAGACACACCCTTACTCCTGCCAGTGGTTTTCAAAGTGCTCAATATCGAAAAATTGAATTTGCAAGTACCGAGCTTATTAATCTGATAGACAACCGGTTTAGAGAAGATATTGACCGAAATACTCCATTTAGCCATGCTTTTGAACACCTTTATTGGCAAGCTGCAGGAAAAGATCATAAAACAGGTAAAAAGAATGCATTGCTTGCCAATTTTGAAAAAAAATACATGGATGACTTTATTGACTTTATGAAAACATACAACACAACCAATCTATGGACCTGTTATAAATCATTGCCAGATGATAAGAAAAAGAATATCAAACTTCTTAATGCAATGCGTCATTATGACCATACTCTTAATGTGAAATGGGTTATGGCACATTACCATGCCGCAGGAAAATATTTAGCCAAAGATGATGGCACTGTTGAGGAAGCTACAGGGGGCTCTGACTGGAGAAAGTATATGTTACCTCAATATCAAAGACGCATATTTTTTCCTGAATTATGGTCTGCTGAAGAATTAAAAAACTGGGGTATCGATAATTTAGAAGGATACACTATTCTGACTTAGAAATAAGGTAAATTATACCATTTTAAAAACTCCTCGTGATATGGAGACTGGATCTGTATAAAATAGTTGCCTGGTGGTATCGATGACTTTTTAATGCGAAGTATATGTTGAAACTCACCGCTAATTATTTTAGTTCCAAATGTATTTACAATAGAATACTGGTAGAGGTCATCATTTATTGGAACAACCTCAGTATATTCTGGATATTCAATAATATGTAGTTTGATATTAATTGAGGTTTGAGAAATAATTTTGGAGTAACTAGAAAAGCCATCAAAATCTACCTGTTTAATTCGATAATATGTTTGATCGTATGGTGAATTATCAATTGATGTATATTCGATATTTTTATTAGTTGTCCCACCACCATCTATCCGATTCAAGGTAAAAAAATTAATTCCATCTTTGGATTTTTCAAGTTCAAAATAGTCATTTTCAGTCTCTCTATTTGTACTCCAACTTATTCTATTTGATAGTAATTCCTGTTTACTATAAAATGACGCAAATTCCACTGGCAGCATACTAGCATATAGTATTGGTGATAAAACATAATCAGACCACGGATTGAGATAAGTGTACATTTTAAAATAATAATTATGTCCATTAATTAGATTTGTTACCGTAACTGATGTCCCTGTACCCTTATAAATACAAAACTCATCTAAAGGTAAATTTGTAGATGAATTAGGGTCAGAAAAAATAGAGTTAGCTGTAAAGTCACTTGAAACACAATCACCATTGGATCCGTTACAGTTTTGTATACTTGGATCAAATGTTGGGATACTACCATCTTTAGCTATAATCATAATTTGACTAAAACATGATGGATTTACCCAATCTAATTTTACAGATGATATACTTTGAGGCCATATGTTTGGATTACTTACAGGTATTGCTGAAGTACATCCTAAAATTGCAATTCCTGGATCTTGACCTATGGCAACAGAAGGAGTCCAACCATCTGATTGATAAGTGGGTATAAACCCCTCTATATCTAATGTTCCAGTCGGACTTGTAGCTCCCCATGCATAGAGTCTTATTGAAATAAATTGCCCTACAGACAATGTCGGAATACTCTGTAAATCAATGACATAGGTTTGAGGCGTTGAACTAGTTATATGGTGTTGATTAAATAATGAAAATGAAGTATTAAATCCATCTAATGAATATTGAATCTCATAATGATTAGGTCCCGAAGGACTTCGATCAATGATAATTGTCATTTCTGCTAAATCAATAATTCTATTAGTGAGTGCAGTTAATGAAAACGCTATGTAATCATTGGATACAACTGCATCAGAAAGTGATGATTCATCCCAACCATAAGAATTAAAATCTTGTGCTGTTCCAGTAGTTTTTTGTATCCCACTACCTCTTACAAGTCCCGAAATGGACATATTATGGCCCTCAGCTAGTGATGGATGATTGTCATTACTCCGGTCAATTAATCCAATAAGTGATTGAGCATGGAGTGAAATAGAAAAAAACAGAGTTAAAATCCATAGAACTTTCATCTTTCAAAATTAAAAAAACCAAATGAAATTTCATTTGGTTTTTTTAATTAGCCTATATTAATTATAAATTATATCTAAATATCTCCGGATGCTGCTTCAGAAACATTTATAATATGATCTCCGATACGCTCTATCGATGAGAAAATATTACTGTAAATTAATCCGCTTTGTGCATTATAATCACCTTTCTCCATACTTTTTAAATGCTTTTTACGAATTTCATTTCTCATTTCATTGATGGCTATCTCCTGTTTTATCGCTATATCGAGTTTGATGTCATCATAATTACCAATTAAGTTTTTCATCATGATTTCAAATCCTTTTTCAACTTCAGAAAATAATTTATTTAAATTATCACGTTGATTTTGATCAAACCATAGTTTAGCATCAATTTTTTTATCTACAGCTTTAGAAATTTCCATGTAAATATCTCCAATTCGCTCTAAATCACTAGTGATACTTAACATGGATCTTAGTTCGATTGATGATTTATCTGATAATTCCGAAATAGAAACTTTTCCTAAATAATGCGCAATTTCAGATTCAAGATTATCTGTAATATCTTCGTATTTGATGATTTTTTTCATCAACTTCCCTCTCAATTTTACATCCGTTTCATTAATCAGATCTTGACTTTTAAAGTGCATTTTTTTCGTCAACTCCGCAAATTTTACTATTTCTTTTTTTGCCTCTAGAATAGAAATTTCTGGAGTTGAAGTTATACCTCCAGCAATAAATTCTAGCTTAAATATTTCATCATCTTCTCCTTTAGATTTTACTGTCATTTCAGCTAATCTAACTAACAATGGAACAAACCAGATTAATAGTAAAACATTCGTTAGATTGAATATAGTATGGAAGGCCGAAAGACCAATAGTAGCTCCAGCTCCATTAATTGTATTTCCCATATCATCTAAGAAAGGATCCATACCTAAAATATTTGAAGTAAACCAAGTTACAACTCCCAAAAATACAGGCATAAGGAAAATCATCCACCCTACACCGACTATATTAAACATGGAGTGTATTCTTGCCGAACGTTTAGCATGCACATTTCCAACTAAAGAGGCAAGTTCAGCTGTAATCGTTGTTCCAATATTCTCACCCAAAATCATAGCAGCACCTACTTCAAAAGGAATGATACCTTTCAGAACCATCGTTAAAGTAAGTGCCATTGCTGCGCTTGAAGACTGGACAACAACAGTCACCAAAGTACCAAGTAGAACAAAAGCAATACGTCCAATGAATGGCGAATTACTAAATTGAGTAAAAAACTGAACAATTCCAGAATCGGCATCTAAATCTGGAACAGAGTCCTTTAAAAATCCTAATCCCATAAATAAAATCGCAAAACCGATGATTGCATTAGCCCATCCTTTAACATTCTTTCTAGCCATAAACATCAGTGGTGCTCCAATGGCAATAAAAATCAATGAATAACTTGATAAACTTATCTTAAATCCAAATAATGAAACCAACCAACCTGTTATAGTTGTTCCTATATTGGCTCCCATCATGACGCCAGAAGACTCTAATAATGTAAGTAAACCTGCATTTACAAAACTCACAGTCATGACAGTAGTTGCACTAGAAGATTGAACTAAAGCGGTAATTAAAAAACCACTTAAAACTCCCAAGTATCTATTTTTAGTCATAGTACTTAGTATCTTACGTAAACCGCCAGCAGCTGATTGCTGAAGTCCCTCACTCATTAGTTTCATGCCAAAAATAAACAAACCTAAAGAACCCAATAAAACAAGAAACTTATAAAGCCCCCAACTACGTTCTGTTTGAAATTTACCTTTCGATGACCAAACTAATTCTTCACTCTGAGGTATGCCATTTTTTAGTGTTGTTTTGATATCTTCTCCATTCTCTAGACAACCTATTTCCCAAACATATTTTTCACCGGATTTCATTCCGTCTATTTTGAATGATGTGTTCTTGGCGTCAATTACTGGAGAATATTTCCAAGGTTTACCTTTATCTAATTTACGTTGGTATTTAATAATTACATTTTTAACATACGCAATAGAATCATAATCGATCATCCAAGAAAATACGGCACCTCCCTCAATGGGTGATGTGCTGAGGTTTTTGAAAATTCCATTACTAAGCTTTATGTTAGAGGTAGCCTCATTTGCAAATGAGTTTACTGACAATAACATGATCACAGCTAACAAGAATGACTTGAAGATGGTAAGTGATTTTTTCATAATTTTAATTTTGGTTTGTAAATATATAATAAGTAATTGTTTTATAAATTTAGATTCCAATTTCTACTTGGAAACGAATACGATAATTGGGCTCAGAAGTGTTTTCTGTTTGTATATAAGACACATCCGATTGAACTTTTAATTTATGTCCAACAATGTACTTTGACAAACCTAAGGTATACTCTTTAGTATTTAAAGTATTGGCTAAGCCCTTTGCCAGATCAACAGAGGTGTATCGAGTGGATACTTCGTAGTTATTTTCAAATAAGTAACCCATTTGACCCACATATCCTGAACCTGATGTAAAACCTAAAATGTCATCAGATAATTGTTTATTGGCATATTCACCCATAAAACTAAACCCTTTGAACTTGAATACGGCATCAACAAATAGTGTAGTGATATCATTAAACAAAGCAGAGTCATTCCCTGAAGCGTTTATAACAGAAACAAAAGAGCCTAATTGCCCCCCACTCCTATTGGTATTTTTATTTATGCAAGATGTCACCCCAATGGCTAAACGTGGTTTTGCCTCACGAACAAGATCTGCACTAAAATAGTCACCTTTATTACTAAAATTACCTAATGGATAAAATTCTAATCTACCCGTGTAGGCTAAACCATTTTTTTCATTAGTAGCTGTAATGTTTCTTCCCTCCCCCGTTGTAATTGCAGCAGCTAGTTTTACAGGCATTTTACCAACGCTTTGGTTGAGTCTGTACTGAACCCCAAAATCACGATCAATATTAAACTTACTATTTACATTACTTCGATCTACAAATTGTAATGCCATGGATGAAATAACACGCTCTCTGTTCCCTGGTAATTTAGTTTGACCAAACCAAATCTGTTGATTTTTAGAAAATGCATATTTAACTACCGCATCCAACACAATTTTAGAGCCATCACTTACCCGATCAGCATCTTTTGTAATACCCAAATCTCGATTACTGAGAGCTAGCTCCAATTTATATTGAAACTTAGGACTATAGATGTAACCATTTGATTTTAGTCGCATACGTCGAATCATAGCCTTCATTTCTTGATCATTTCCTGATTCGTTGGTTTCAAATGATGACAAACTTTGAATTCGAAAACTAAATTTCATATTCACTTTTTTATCTTCAGACTTAAATGACAAACCTTTTTCAACGGTTGGGTAACTTATTTGTGACTGAGCCGAAAATGAGAGTAGTATTAAAAATATAATTCCTTTTATTTTATTATTCATACTACAAATAGTATTTTCTAATGTTAACTTAATGTTACCATAGTGTGATTTGAAATTTAAATTTCTATAAACAGACCTATAGATATGAAATATATAGTTTCTGATACTTCGTTTATGAAGTATTAAATTTGTGTTACAATGATTCGAAAAGCCGTTCAATCCGATGTACCTGATTTATTAAAACTTATCCATGAATTAGCACTATTTGAAAAAGCACCTCAAGAAGTCATCAACACGGAAGAACAAATAATCCTTGACGGATTCGGTATGAATCCGTTATTTAATGCTTTTGTCGCTGAGTATGATCACCGAGTTATTGGCTTTGCTATTGTCTACTACAGATACAGCACATGGAAAGGAAAATGTTTGTATCTGGAAGACTTAATCGTAACTAGAGAATACAGAAATAAAGGTATTGGACAACAACTTTTTGATGCTTGTATAGATTTTGGTAAAGTCAATTTGTGTCACAAAATGGTTTGGCAAGTGCTAGATTGGAATAAATCAGCCATACGATTTTACACTAAAAATAATGCCTCCATGGATGGAGAATGGATTAATGGATCAATAGACCTATGAATAAAAATCAATGGCTTTGGATAGCTTTAGGTGTTGTAAATATTATTATCACTTTAAGTATTCCAAGTACGTTTGATAGTGGTGACAGTATTCTTCATTATTTACAAGCTCATCAAGGATTAAAAACACCACACTACTTTATGAATATGTGGTCAAAACCAGTATTTATGTTGATGGCTTTCCCTTTTGCTGTATGGGGATGGATTGGGATGCAAATTTTTAATTCATTATGTGTATTGGGTAGCGCATTTGCCATCAAAAATATAATGGATAATTATCAAATGAATGGTTGGTATGGTGTTTTTTTATGTTATTTCTCCCAATCATTTTTATTAGTTCAATCTTCTGGACTCACAGAGCCACTTTTCATGTTATTCCTCGTATGGATTGTGTGGTCAGAAATACAAGATAAATCTATTTTAGCATTTACTTTACTATCTTTTTTACCTTTTATTCGTTCTGAAGGATATATTATCATACTTCTATTTTTTGCTTATTCACTTTTCCAAAAACGCTTAAAATACCTTCCTTTTATAGGAATTGGTACATTTTGTTTCGGAATTTTAGGACTGTTTTATTTTAATGATTTTCTATGGATGTTTCATCAAAATCCCTATGCTGGAATAGAAACAAAATACGGGCACGGATCAGCTATGCACTATATCGAACAATTACCGTATATCATAGGCTTACCTATTTTTATCTTGTTTGTTCTTGGTATATTTCGTTTTTTCAACAACTTCAAAAGTTCTATTGACTTGAAAGAATTATTTTTAATTTATGGAGTCTCACTCGGTTACATTGCTGCACATAGTATTTTTTGGACATATGGATTATTTCATAGTTTTGGATTAACTCGAGTATTGATTGTAATCATACCCTTTCTCATATTTATTGCTTATAGGGGTATTGAATGGATATGCTGTGCATTTCATTTTGTAACACAAAAAGTAGTTTTGCTATTTTTAGGTCTAATTATTTTTATTTTTCCTTTCACTTCAAGTCCAATGGCCCTATCATGGGAGAATGATATACAATTAGAACACAAACAATTATTAATGAATAAAGTAAACCTTTGGTTAATGAACCATCAACTTGACAAATATCCAACATATACAAATGCATATACACTTCCATTTGTATCTAAAAGAATAATTGATAATGAAAATGAAATTTTGGAATTAAACCAAATAAAAAAAAATAGACCCCCTAAGTCACATGATTTGATAGTTTGGGATTCCTATTTTGCTATGACAGACGCACAAATTGATCAAGATTACATAGAAAAAAAGCTTAATGCAAAACCATTAAAGTCATTTATGAATGACAAAAAATATAAAATTGTCATTTATCAAATTCCTTAGCTCTTTCCCATACACCGTATCCATTTCCTTCGAAGACTTTAATTAAATTAGGGTAATTAGCTTCCAACTCTTCAAATTTTGAAATACGTGCTGTGATGGAAAATGGAATTTCAGTATTTAAAATCACGGCATCTCTAACTTGATTATCAAATATCTTTTTTTCATGTTGATTAAAATCGTAAAGCGATTTAATACCCTGATCATTGAGCATTTTTTGTCGCACTTCTACTACCTGTTCTAACTTGTTTTGTTGCGTATAATAACGATGCGCATAACTTTTAAAACCGTATGTAAAATGCACCATTGGCTTATTTTGGTAGGTCTCTAATTGTCTTATCCAATCACCTTGAACTAAGTGTTCAATGTTGGGTATTGTGGTTGTCATAAAAATAGATACACACAAAGAGTTTAATATTAAAAAAAGCATAATTCTTGGCGATTTATATCGTAACAGTAAAAGCCAAATACTAATGATAAAAACTATTGAAACGAGTAACGGGACATAACTCCAAGAAATCGAATTACGTAACATTGAAGTAACGGATGTATCTACTATTAATTCATTGATAAAAACAGAAGTCAATAAAGATGGATAAATTGATAATATTCCTAAAACAGAAAAAATAATAAACCAACAAAAGCCTACTACAATCAGAATAATCTTAATAGATTTGTGTATGTGTCTATGATTGGAAAACCATATTCCCGCTATTATGGATAAAGGGATATAACACATACTACTGTAATGTACAATTTTAGTAGTGACTAAAGAAAATACAATTAAAACAACCCAGAATAAAACTTTCATGAATCGGACATAAGTAGAGTCCATTCTTGTTCGAATTGGAGTAAAAAGAGCTTTTAAGACTAAAACAAACAAAGGAAAACAACCAAAAAGTAGAACTACTACGTGATAATAAAATGGTTGCCCATGAGATGCAATTGGATATTTGAATAATTCTATTTGATAAATTATAAATTCCTTTAAAAACCACCATCCATTCTGAGAAACTTGAATACTAAAAAATATTCCTGGAATAACAACAAGACCAAATACCAAAATCAATATTTCTTTGAATGTATAAAAATTTATGCGGTACACCCATTGATAGCACAGACCCGTTAATCCAACCAATAAAATAGCAGCTGGACCTTTAGTAATTACTGCAAATCCAAGCATCAATCCAGAAATAAAAAATGCCCAACTCGTTTTATTTTCTATTGCCCTAACTAAAAACAAGACACTTGAAAAAATAAACAAGTTAAATAGTGGGTCAATAATTCCAGATTTAAAATAAAAATGAGGTGTGAACGACCCTAAATAAAACAGTACTGTCAATATAGAAGCTTTCAAGCCATATCGTAGCCTAACCGTTTGGTATAATAAGAGTATGGTAAATAAACCTATAAGGACGTTGGGAAGTCTTGCAGCAAATTCGTTGATACCAAAAAATGACATTGAAATTGCTTGAAACCATATAAATAAGGGTGGTTTTTCCCAGAAAGGCTCATAATTGATTTGAACATTAAGCCAATCTCCTGTAACTATCATTTCACGTGATGCTTCAGCAAAGTTTATTTCATCCCAATCAAAAAGGTGAACTTGACCTAAAAAAGGGATAAATAATACAAAGTAGCCTAGAATTACTATTGAAATGATGTAATGTTTATACAAAAGTGTTTTTATCATTTAGGAGATGAAAACCAATCATTAATGAGATAAAAACAAATGCTAGCAATCATTATACCTAGAATACCACCAACAACTATATCAATAAGGAAATGTTGACCAAGATATAACCTTGAATATGCCACTAGCAATGCTAAAATTGGTGTTGTAATCTGAACCCATATCTTTCTACAAGAAAATGCGATAACAGTAGCAAATGTAAATGCTGCTGTGGTATGTCCACTTGGGAAAGAATTATTCTTATGTTGATTTTCATTTTCTATAGCATGTAAATTATCATAGAAGTAGGATGGCCTATGTTCATTTTTGAATAGATAATGCTTACATGATTGAGTAATACCTAAAGATAGTAATGCACTCATAGTGAGTGTAAGAAAATATTTTTTACGTAAATCAACAGAGATAAAAACTAAAATCAGAACTGACATTAAATAACCGGTAATTTCTCCCAATCGGGTAATGAATGTGAAAAAAATATCAAGGTATGAATTATGACATTGATTTACAGCAATTACACTTTCTCCATGTTTTAGGAATAATAAAGCTAATAATCCAAATAGAATAAATAAAAATGTAATCAAAAAATACACTTTATATGTTATAAATAATCGTAACAAGACTTTCAAAAATAAAAGTCTTAGCTAGTTTATTAGCCAAAAATTCGTTTATTTGAATAACGATAAGGATTTACGAAGTGGAAAGAATAAAATTAGAACTAGAATTTGTAATAAAATCATCCCCGACTATCCTATTTCAATACCTGTCTACTCCTTCTGGCCTTGTAGAATGGTTTTGTGATGATGTAAACATCAAAGGAAGTAAACAATACAGTTTTTTTTGGGACGGTTCTGAAAATAAGGCTGAATTAGTAAAAAAAATTAACGGTAAGTTGGTCAAATTTAAACTACTTGATAATCCTTCCGATGAATATTTTCAATTTGAAGTAACCAAAGATGAACTGACCGGAGATATCGGATTATTAATTACTGATTATGTCAATGAAGATGAAGTTGAAGAAATGAATATGTTATGGGAAAGTCAGGTAAATGACCTCAAGCATGCTCTAGGTTTAGCCTAATTTTTTCTTATGTTTTCTATCTGATTATTCAGTTTGTCAATTTTAGTTTTGATTGAATCATTCCAGTGAGTATTATCCAATCCTATCATATTCTTCATAAAAGAAGCGTATTTTATCTTAGCATTCTTTTTTTCCAAACAACTTAAAGATTCACCACTCGTAGCAAGAAAAACCTGTCGTATATCAAACGCATCTTGTGCATGATTTTTAATGTGATTTTTAGCTAAACCTATTATACAATCACATATATCCTTATCTCCTTTAGAATGACAATATTTTTCTTCATAGAAAGTAATGGTAGATCGTTTTACTTCAAATGGTCCTAACTTTCTATAAAAAAGATAGCCAGAACTTAAAATTATTACCAATGAAATCAGAACTAATTTTCGTAAAAACTTTGTCACATACCATGCTATTAATAGGATAAATATAATAATCAATCCATAAACTAGTGAAGTGAGAGACATATTTGAAATTTATTTTTTTATTAATTGATACAGCTCTTTTGGAGAAATTTTATCATTTATGAGTTTTCGATGTTTTCCTAAATAATATCCTCTTGGAACATTTTCTAAAAAATATTGACTCGCAATTTCTGCATGACTAAAACCAACTGGCCAGTCAATTTTATCATAATAAAACATTATTTTTACTTGTTTGGGTTGATCGCCGTGATTCAACGTAATTAATTTTATTCTATCACTAAATTCATTATTTAATAATGATAAATAGAGTTTATCCTCGTCCGAAATAGTAAGTTTATCCCAAAAAAATAAATATACTTCTTGCTTTTTGAACTCCTTGAGTTCATGTTTCATATTAAACACATTAAAGTATGTAAAATTAGGTGTTTTCTTACCCAATTTAAGTTGACTATTAGATTCTAAAGATTGATCTTCATAAAATTCAATATACTTACCGGAGCTTTCTATTTGAGTAATTCGGTATGTTTTACCACTCCATTCAAATGTATTATCACTGATTATGGGTTTTATGATCTTTAGCTCATCAGATATCACTTGGCTTTTATAAGGACCAATATATAATTTGTCGACACATCCATCATTGTAAAGACCATTAACGTTCATATCTTTAATTCCAAGGGTAAATGAATCCGTTTTATTTGTATAGTGTGCGACAGCAACATTATATCGTTGTTCACGATAGCAATAATTAATCTTTGTAAACTTTTTGTTCCCGCTATGAGCAGTATAATGCTCTGTAAGTAAATTCTTATATGGAATATTCTCTCCGTAGTTAAAACGGGTTAATTTGAAAGTGTATCGAGCTTCTGGAGCAGAAGTATTCTTAAGTGTAATATCTACATCATTCTGATAGGAAGTCAAACTATCTGGTGCACCATCGTTAGTGAAGTCTAAATCATTATTTCTATCAATATAAAAATATACCGTTCTTCTAGAACGGATATAATTACCTACCATACACAAAATATATCCCTCCCTTTGAATGTTATCTGCGCCAGAAAAATAGATATATGTATATCCTGTATCTCTACAATTTTGCATTATCGGTAATTGTTTAATAGTATACCAAGGTAATTTTTCATCAAGAGCTAACCCAAATTTCGAATAGGGCTCTATAGTTTTATTTTCATACTTGTAGATGGGTAATATACTTTGAGATTTTTCGAAAAAATCATCCTTACTGTCTCTGCTAGTGGGTAACCGAATTGATTGACCTAAAACAAAAATCCCAATCAAACTGATTGGGATTAATATGAAAATTCTTTTAAATGATTTCAAAAACATGGTATTAGTCTCTTCCCATTACTAGAGAGATATAATAGAGTAAGGTTGCTAGTGAACCTAGTGCTGCAACTACATAAGTCATAGCTGCCCATTTCAATGCATCTTTACTATGTTCAATTTCAGCAGAAGTTGCCATATTTCTCTCTTCAATCCAAGCCAATGCTCGGTTACTTGCATCAAACTCTACAGGCAATGTTACAAAACTGAAGACAGTTGTCAGACCAAATAAAGCTATACCTATGTATAACACTTCTGGTATACCCTTAAATGCTAATAATGCAAAACCAGCAAGTATTACCCACTGCATCCATCGAGAACTTACACTCACAACAGGTACAAGTTTACTTCGTAATGTCAACCAACTGTATGCTCTTGCGTGTTGAACCGCATGACCACATTCATGGGCTGCAACTGCTGCTGCAGCAGCATTTCGTTCATTATACACTACCTCGCTTAGGTTGACTGTCTTTTTAACGGGGTTGTAATGATCCGTTAGCTCGCCATTTACGGAGATAACTTTCACATCATAAATACCGTGATCTGATAGCATTTTTTCTGCAATCTCTTTTCCACTCATATTACTAGAAATGGGAGTCATCGAGTACTTTCGAAATTTTGAGGTAAGTCGATTTTGAACGAACCAACTTACAGCCATAATGGCAATAAATAATAGAATCATAATATTAAATTTTATTTATTGGAGTATATCAAATTATGTACCAAATATTATTAAATATTTTTAATTAATAAAATAATCATTGCTATAATAAACATAGTAATAGAAATCTTATTAATGATATGCATTGATTTGATAAAAGAACCTTCTCCCGTATCTTTTTTGAATGTTAAATAACTTATAATTTTTTTAAAAACTTGCATAATTTAATATGTTTTAAGATCTTGACCAATATCTCGACGAAATGTCATGTTTTCAAAATTAACACTATCTAATAAAGTATAAGATGAATTGAGTGCATCATCCAATGAATTTCCTAAACATGTAGCAGCTAAAACACGACCTCCATTGGTATATAAACCATAATCAACTCTTTTTGTTCCGGCATGGAATAATGTTTTTACTTTTGAATCAATTTGAATCATTTTTCCATTTTCATATTTTTCCGGATAGCCCCCAGATACAGCAAAAACGGTAGTTGCATAATGGCTGATTGAATCAGCAATTCGGGTTTGCAAGAGTCCTGCTTTAGCATCTTCAATCATAGAAGATAAAGATTCTTTTAAACGTGGAATTATAACTTCAGTTTCAGGGTCACCTAATCGAACATTATATTCAATTACTTTTGGATCACCATTGACTAAAATTAATCCAAAAAATACGAAGCCTCTGTAATTAATATGATGTTTTTTAAATCCTTGTATAGTCGGAATCACTATTTGATCTAGTGTTTTTTTATGAATATCAGCCGTATAAAAAGGGACAGGAGATACAGCACCCATCCCACCCGTATTTAGTCCTTTGTCTCCCTCACCTATTCGTTTATAATCTTTTGCTTCTGGAAGTAAAACGTAATTCTCCCCATCGGTTAGGGCAAAAACACTAAACTCAATACCATCTAAAAACTCTTCCACAACTACACTTTGTGAGGCACTCCCAAATTTTTCATTTTGAAGCATATCCTGCAATTCGTGTTTAGCTTCTTCTAGAGAAGATAAAATCAATACTCCTTTACCTGCAGCCAAACCATCTGCTTTTAAGACATAAGGTGGAGATAAGGTTTCTAAAAAACGATACCCCTCGTTCAAACTATCCAATTTAAAGGTTTTATAAGCTGCCGTAGGAATACCTTGTTTTTGCATAAATTTTTTTGCAAAGGCTTTACTGCTTTCCAGTTGCCCCGCATGTTTATCTGGAGAAAAAATAAAAATATTCTTGGTAGCATCATCATTTTCAAAAGAATCTCTAACACCTGAGGCAATGGACTCTTCTGAACCTGGAAGAATAGTGTCAATATCATTTTGCAAACAGAAACGCTTCAAGTTATCAAAATCAGTTACGGCTATATTTACATTTTCACCACACAAACATGTACCGGCATTTCCAGGGGCGATAAAAATATTTTCTTTCCCTATCTCACTTTCAAGTTTCCAAGCAATAGCATGCTCTCTTGCACCCGAACCTAGTATTAAAATACGCATATTAAATTATTCACTTCAAAGATAAATATGGTTACATTTGAAGCTTAAAAATTAGTAAAAATATATACACATTCCATTCAATTTATCTCAGATTGAATGGAATAACCTTAAGTTGACTAAGGTTGTGTATGTTTTGACTTCTTATGGCATAGATTTAGATATTTACATTTTAAAATTAAAAGAATGATCAATTCGTTATTAAGCGGTATTCAAAAACTATTTGGCAACAAAGCAGATAAAGATGTCAGAGAAATAGAACCTTTAGTCCATAATATTAATACTGAATATGAAAAGCTACACGTATTATCCAATGATGAATTACGAGCCAAAACGGCTCACTTCAAAAATCAAGTAAACGACTATTTGGCAGATATTGACGCTCAAATATCAAATTTAAAGGCAGAAATTAAACAAACGACTCTTCATGAAATTGATAAAAGAGAAGACGCTTATGATCAAATTGATATACTAGAAAAAGAAAGAGATAGCAGATTAGAAGAAATTCTAAACCATATACTTCCTGAAGCTTTTGCGGTTGTTAAAGAAACAGCGCGACGGTTCACAGAAAATGACCAAATTACTGCAACGGCTACAGATTATGACCGAGATTTGGCCGCTAACAAACCTCACATACAAATAAAAGACAATCAAGTTATTTATGAAACTACTTGGGATGCGGCAGGTCAAGAAGTTACCTGGAACATGGTCCATTATGATGTACAATTGATAGGCGGTGTAGTTTTACATCAAGGGAAAATTGCAGAAATGCAAACCGGTGAAGGGAAAACATTAGTTTCAACTTTACCTGCATATTTGAACGCTCTTGGGCAACGCGGAGTTCATATAGTGACTGTCAATGATTACCTAGCAAGAAGAGATGCCGAATGGAATGCACCTATATTTCAATTTCATGGATTAAAAGTAGATTGTTTGGATTATTATCGACCCCATTCTCCTGAACGAAAAAATGCATATTTAGCTGATATTACCTATGGTACCAACAATGAATTTGGGTTTGATTATCTGAGAGATAACATGGCTCATAGTCCTGAAGACCAAGTTCAGCGTAAACATCACTTTGCAATGATTGATGAAGTAGACTCTGTGCTAATTGATGATGCTCGAACACCGCTTATCATCAGTGGACCTACTCCCAAAGGTGATATCCATGAGTTTAATGAATTAAAACCCAAAATCCAAAAAGTAGTAGATGCCCAAAAAAGATACTTAAACACTGCTCTAGCCGACGCTAAAAAATTGATTAAAGAAGGTAAAACTGGGGAAAATGAAGCAGGACTTTTGTTATATCGAAATTACAGGGGTTTCCCAAAAAATAAACCACTTATTAAATTTCTAGGTGAACAAGGCATTAAAGCAATGATGACAAAAGCTGAAAACTTTTATTTACAAGATCAACAAAAAGAGATGCATGTGGTAGATGCTGAATTATATTTTACCATAGATGAAAAAAATAATCAAGTTGAACTAACAGATAAAGGAATTGATTTAATCTCTGAAAATAGTGGAGATAAAGACTTTTTTATTTTGCCAGATGTTGGTTCCTCTATCGCTGAATTAGAAAAATCAACTTTAACCGATCAAGAAAAGCAACTAAAAAAGGATGAATTGATGCGTGATTTTTCTGTCAAATCAGAACGTGTACACAGCATTAATCAGTTATTAAAAGCATACGCTATGTTTGAAAAAGATGTTGAATACATTATTCAAGATGGTAAAGTGAAAATAGTTGATGAACAAACTGGTCGTGTGATGGATGGAAGAAGATACTCAGATGGTCTTCACCAAGCCATTGAAGCAAAAGAGAATGTTAAAGTTGAGGCAGCTACTCAAACATTTGCTAGCATTACTCTTCAAAATTTTTTTAGGATGTACCATAAATTAAGTGGTATGACTGGAACTGCTGAGACAGAGGCAGGTGAATTATGGGAAATATACAAATTAGATGTAGTAGTAATTCCAACAAATAAACCTATTGCTCGGGAGGATAGAGATGATTTGGTATACAAAACTGTAAGAGAAAAGTTTAATGCAGTTGCAGAAGAAATTGTTGTCTTACAAAAGGAAGGCAGACCCGTTCTAGTGGGGACTACATCTGTAGAAATCTCTGAACTACTAAGTAGAATGTTGAATATGCGAAAGATCAAGCATAATGTTCTAAATGCAAAACAACATCAACGAGAAGCTGATATTGTAGCTGAAGCTGGTCAACCCGGTGCGGTTACATTAGCAACCAACATGGCAGGACGTGGAACCGATATTAAATTAGGTAAAGGTGTTAAAGAAGCTGGAGGTTTAGCCATTATAGGTACAGAAAGGCACGATAGCCGAAGAGTAGATAGACAATTAAGAGGTAGAGCCGGTAGACAAGGAGATCCGGGATCATCCCAATTTTTTGTTTCTCTAGAAGATAATTTAATGCGATTATTTGGTTCAGATCGTGTATCTAAAGTTATGGACCGTTTTGGTTACGAAGAAGGTGAAGTCATTCAACATTCGATGATATCCAAGACCATAGAACGTTCGCAAAAGAAGGTAGAACAGAATAATTTTGGTGTACGTAAACGACTACTTGAATATGATGATGTTATGAACAAACAACGGGTTGTCATATATAGTCGTAGGAAAAATGCTTTGTATGGTGACCGTTTATCTTTGGACATAAATAATGCCTTATATGATTGGGTAGAAGATACTATTATTAATTATAAAGAAGCTAATGATTATCACGGTTTGAAAGATGAGACACTCCGTCAATTAGCATTTGATATACGCTTAACCGAAGAAGAATTCATCACAGAAAAAGTAGAACCCTTAACACAAAAACTATTTGATCAATTAAGGAATACCTATGAACGAAAAAATCAGTCTATTAAAGAACGTGCATTGATCGTATTTAATAAAATATTTGCTGAAAAAGGTGAAGATGTAAAAAATATATTAGTACCCTTTTCAGATGGCAGAAAATCAATTAATGTATCCATAAACCTCAAAAAAGCGCTAGAGACTCAAGGGGAAGAAATAATCAATGCTTTTGAACGTTATGTAGCATTAAACACTATAGATGAACATTGGAAAGATCATCTTAGAGAGTTAGATGACTTAAAACAATCAGCAAATAATGCATCTATTGAACAAAAAGACCCATTACTGATTTACAAATTAGAGTCATTCAATTTATTTCAAATAATGATACGAAACTTAAATACTGAGATAACTTCACTTCTTTTTAAAGGCGACATAACATCACAGAATTCAAATGAAGTAAAAGAAGCCAAAGAACATAAACCGAAACAAAATAATTTGATTAAAACAAGTAGAAGCGCTGATTCTATTCTTAATCAAAATAATACTACTCAAACGCCTAAACAAACCCAGGTGCCTATTCGTGCCGAAGAAAAAGTGGGCAGAAATGACGATTGTCCCTGTGGTAGTGGTAAAAAATATAAAAAATGCCATGGTAAAACTGTCTAGCGTTCTTTTATTATTAATTAGTTTTTTATTTTCTAACGATGTGTTTAGTCAGGTAAGGGTTTCTATTGATCCGAAAATTGAAGAAGAAATTGTAAAAAAAAATGCAGCAATTGATACACTTAAGATCAATGGCTATCGAATCCAAATAGCATTTAATACAAATCGAAACCAAATCAATGAAGTCAATCAAAAGTATAGCACCATATTCCCAGATAATTTGAAATCGTATGTTATATACCAACAACCCTATTGGAAATTACGCGTTGGTGATTTTTATCGTGAAATTGAATCACTTCAGTTTTTATATACCATCAGAAAGGATTTCCCTAATGCCTTCATAGTACCAGACTTAATTAATAGACCTCAATACTTTGAGAACGATTCGAAAGAATAATAGTAATTTCATAGATTTGTTAACCCAAATTATATCTTAAGTGCCACATGAGTAATACCACAATAGTTCAATCTAAGTCTGAAATTGGTGCAGGCACTTATGGAGCTAGTATTGGGGTTGAAGCAT
Organism: uncultured Bacteroidia bacterium; assembly: GCA_943787465.1. GTDB lineage: Bacteria > Bacteroidota > Bacteroidia > NS11-12g > UBA9320 > UBA9320. The sequence continues at coordinate 143,462 of CALSMN010000005.1, forward strand.
TAAAACTTGCTGCTTTAAATCAAGGAAATGGTTACTTTAAAGACCGAAATATCATAGAAATCATTAATCATAATTCATCTTTATTTAGCTCTTCTAGTATAGACACTCCACATGCTAAAAATATCGATAAGCTAATTGATATATATCAAGACTTTTGCCATAAATTTAAAAAAGTATATGATACTGGAAATATACCTATTGTTTTAGCTGGTGATCACTCATCTGCTGGAGGTACAATCGCAGGTATAAAGCATTCATTCCCACAGAAAAGACTTGGAGTTATTTGGGTAGACGCTCATGCAGATTTACATTCTCCCTACACCTCTCCTACTGGCAATATGCATGGAATGCCACTAGCAGTATCTTTAGGTATCGACAATAAGGCTAATCAAAAAAATAATGTTTCAAATGATGCAGTTAATTATTGGAAGAAGCTAAAAAATATTTCTGAAATAAATCCTAAGATTGATTCTAGAGATGTCGTACTTATTGGTGTTAGAGACACTGAAAAAGAAGAAGATGTGCTCATCCACGAATTAAATATGAAAACCTTTGTGGTAGAAGAAGTAAGACAATCCAACCCAAAAAAAATAGCCAACGAAACACTAAAATATCTTGAAAATTGTGATATTATTTATGTTTCATTTGATGTAGATAGTATGGATTGTGATCTAATATCTCATGGAACAGGAACTCCTGTATGCAACGGATTCTCAGAAAAAGAGTCAACAGAATTATTAATTGAATTATGTAAAAGTACGAAATTATGTTGCTTTGAGATAACCGAAATTAATCCATTATTAGATGAAAAAAATACCATGGCTGAAACTGGATTTCGGATATTAGAAAAAGTAAGTCAAATTATAGAAGAAAAATTGGATTTATAGAATGAAGATTGAGACAATATTATCGCCTCTTTTATTTAACCAAATTGATTTATTGAAAAATAAAGCAGTAGTAATTATTGATATACTTCGGGCAACATCTACCATATCTACGATCTTGAATAATGGAGCACTTTGTGTTATCCCTGTATCAGAAGAGACAGAAGCGCTTAAATATAAAAATAAAGATTATCTAATTGGCGGCGAACGAGGAGGTGAAACTATCCCAGGTTTTAACTTTGGGAATTCACCATTTGACTATACTAAAGATATTGTTCAAAACAAAGAAATAGTATTGACTACTACAAACGGTACCCGTTGTGTTGAGATGTCAACCCATGCTAAAACTATAGTCATTGGATCTTTTCTTAATTTATCATCTGTAGTCGATTATATAAAAAAACTAAATCTGGATATTGTTTTATTTTGTGCTGGATGGAAAAACAGGGTAAATTTAGAAGATAGCTTATTTGCTGGGGCATTTATTTCAAAATGTAAAGATGCTCAATTAGACGATTCATCGCTTTTATGTTTAGATCTATATCAATCCAATCAAGATAATTTATATCATGCTATGAAAAAATCTAATCATTTTAAGAGACTCAAAAGTAAAGGCGTTGAAAATGATATAAAATATTGCTGTCAATTAGATACAATAACTTGTGTGCCCATATACCATGATGGCAAAATAGTGAAAGCTTATTAACAAGGTATCTTATCTATTCTATTTTGGTGTCTACCACCTTCAAATTTGGTATTTATGTAAATTTCAATAATTTCTAATGCTTCTAATTCATTTAAAAATCGGGCTGGAATACAAATGACATTGGCATTATTATGTTGTTTGATTAATGAGGCCACCTCCTTATTCCAGGCTAGTCCAGCTCTTATTTCTTGATGCTTGTTTGCCGTCATACAAACTCCATTAGCACTCCCACAAATTAATATTCCAAAAGTAGCTTGATTTTTTTTAACATCAGTAGCCACTGGATGTACAAAATCTGGATAATCAACTGAATCTGTTGCATTGGTTCCATGATTTATAAAAATATATTTTTCATTAAAATGGCGCAAAATTGTATTCTTCAAATCCGTCCCTGCGTGATCATTTCCAATAGATATAATTTGTTTATTCATAATTTTCTGGTGATTCTATGAGTGGTTCTGGATTTACTTTATTAGCTATAATAATCCCAATTTCGTACAATAGGAGTATTGGGAAAGTTAAAATGATTTGACTAGTTACATCTGGAGGAGTAATTACCGCAGAAATAATTAAAATTACCACGACAGCAACTCTTCGATACCTTCTCATTGACTCTCCCGTTAAAAGACCAACTTTTGCAAGAAAATAAACAACAATGGGCAATTCAAAAATAATACCCGCACCAAAAACTAATAAACTGATAAAATTAACTACTGAGCTTACTTTAAAATTTCGTTCTATGCTATCACTCAAACTATAATTGGCTAAAAAATTGACAGATATAGGTGAGAGTATATAATATCCAAACAAAACTCCGCTAAAAAATAATAGAGAAGAAAAACCAATGACTAAAAAAGAAAATTTTCTTTCTGATTTTTTTAATGCTGGTTTAACAAATCGATAGATTTCAAACAATACATAAGGCATTGCTATAATTAAACCTCCAAGAAAAGCAATCATAAAGTGCTGATAAAACTGTTCTTGAATATCTAAAGCCTGAAGTTTAAAACTAATAACATCAATGCAAATTTTATCATTATCATAAATATAATAACTTAGATCACAAAGCTTACGATATGACCAGAAGTCACTTTTTGTAGCACCAATTAATATATTATCAAAAATATATCGACCATATATGAATGAGAATATAGATGTAATAAGAACAACCACAACCGAGCGAATAAGATGCCATCTAAGTGCTTCTAGATGCTCTAAAAAAGACATTTTAGTGTCGTATTCGTCAATATCCACTTGATCTAATGGCATCCTTGTATACTATTCATTACATCAACATACCACCACAAACACTAATTACTTGCCCTGTAACATATGTCGACATATCACTGCCCAAATAAACACAAGCATTGGCAACATCACTTGGCTGTCCTCCACGTTTTAGAGGTATTCCGTCGCTCCATTTCTTCAGTGCTTCTTCCCCGAGCTCTGCGGTCATCTCTGTTTCAATAAATCCTGGTGTGACAACATTGCAACGAACATTTCTACTTCCTAATTCTTTTGCGACAGATTTACTAAATCCAATGATACCAGCTTTTGAAGCAGCATAATTACTTTGTCCTGCATTCCCCATTACACCCACAACACTGCTCATATTAATTATGCTTCCATATTTTTGGCTCAAAAATGTACGCAAACAAGCTTTTGTCAGATTAAATACCGATTTTAAGTTTACATTCATGATTTCATCCCACTGATCTTCAGACATACGCATTAGTAAATTATCTCGTGTAATTCCTGCATTATTTACTAAAATATCAATTTTACCAAATTCATTGACTATTTCATCTACAAATGATTGAGATGAATCGAAATCGGCTGCATTACTCTGAAATCCCTTTGCCTTAACTGAATATTTTGATGTTAGTTCTTTTTCTAATTCTTGAGCTTTCTCTACAGAACTTGCATAACTAAAAGCAATGTTACACCCATTTTCTGCAAATTTTTCTGCAATAGACTTACCTATACCTCTACTGGCACCAGTAATAATAGCTGTTTTTCCCTCTAATAAATTCATATAATTTAGGTATTAGGCAAATGTATAATTTGAAAGCAAAATATACTCCATTATCTCAACATTTTAAAATACCCAAAACTAACACTAACTCGAAGTGTTATGTGTGTATGTCTTTTTTCTGTTTAAAAACACAAATAAAACTCCCTATTTCTCTATCTGAGGCATGGGACTTCTTTTCATCGCCTCACAATTTAAGTAAAATCACACCTCCAGAAATGGGGTTCATTATTACAAATTCTCCAGAAAATAAAATGTTTGAGGGCCAAATCATAACCTATAAAGTGAGTCCTTTACTGGGTATTAAAATAAATTGGATGACAGAAATAACAACCGTTAAAGATCAAGTATATTTTATTGACGAACAACGATTTGGACCCTATGCTCTTTGGCATCACAGACATCATTTTGAAGAAATTGAAGGTGGAGTTATTATGACAGATGAAGTTAATTATAAATTGCCTTTTGGCTTACTAGGCGTGATCGCAAATTCACTATTTATAAGAAAAAAACTTCAATCTATTTTTGATTATCGTGAGAAGGTTTTATTTGAACAATTTATAAAAGAATAATTTTACTTTTTTGTTAGTTCAAAATGAAATGGCAAAAACTGACTGACATCCTCAGCCATAAAAACGATATCACCTCCACCCCACATCCATATCTCAATGGAAGATTTTTGTCTATTTCTTATGTCAGAAATTACTTGAAGACATCCTGCACATGGAACTAAAATATCTGGCACTTTATAACGATTAGATTTAGCATATATAGCTATTTTACTTACTTTGTTGTTGCTCAAGTTCTTCGAACTCTCAAATAAAGCGACACGCTCTGCGCACATGCCAGATGGGAACGAGGAATTTTCTTGATTACTGCCCCTAATAATGGTTCCGTTTTGATGTAAGACCGAACAACCAACATAGAACTCTGAAAATGGAGCATAGGCTGAACTAGAGGCTCTTTTGGATTGATTTAAAAGATTTTTTATTTCTGATGTTACATCATCATAAACCAGTTCTGAGATGGAAACTGTTTTTTGCATATTTATGTATTGATCCTGCAATATCAACCATTTTTTAATGGTTGAATAAGTATTATAAAAAAAATGTACGTTTGAAGTATATTTCTAGAATGAAAATAGTCGTTTTTGGTGCAGGATTATCCTCAACTTATCTTATTAATTATTTAGAAGAAAATGCTCTTGTATACCATTGGGATATTACGGTAGTAGATCTGGATATAAAACAAATTAAAGATAAAGTTACATCCAAATCTACGCATTGCATATCCATAGACATACAACAAGAAGAGCGAATTAAGCCACTTATTGAAAATGCTTTTTTAGTGGTGAGTATGTTGCCAGCTTCATTGCACTACAACATCGCTAAATTATGCTTAAAACTCAATACAAATTTGGCTACAGCATCCTATCTGTCAGATGATATCAAAAAATTATCGGATAAAGTGAAATCTAAAAATCTCATCTTTTTAAATGAATGTGGTTTAGATCCAGGGATAGATCATATTTCCGCAATGAAAATTATTGATGAAATTAATAATAGAGGTGGAAAAATAATAGAATTCGAAAGCTTTACCGGTGGATTAATAGCCCCTGATTGCGAGGATAATCCTTGGAAATATAAATTTACATGGAATCCAAGAAATGTAGTTCTTGCAGGAGCTGGAGGCCCTGTAAAATTCATACATAACAATCAGTATAAGTACATTCCGTATCATAAGCTTTTTAGAAGAACAGAAGTAGTATCAATTGATGGCTACGGAAAATTTGAAGGATATGCCAATAGAGATAGTTTAAAGTATAGAGAAACTTATGGATTACAAGATGTAGAAACGATGTATAGAGGTACATTTAGGAGACCCGGTTTTTCAAAGGCATGGAATTGTTTTGTTCAATTGGGAGCAACGGATGATACCTATTCAATCGAAAATTCTGAGGGTATGACTCATCGAGATTTTATTAATACATTTTTAGCATACCACCCTACAGATAGTGTTGAGCTAAAATTCAAATCGTATTTAAACATTAGTCAAGATGATATTTATTTATGGGAAAAAATTGAAAGTACTGGCATTTTTTCAGACGACATCATCGCTATAAAAAAAGCTACACCAGCTCAAATTCTTCAACATATATTAGAAAAAAAATGGAATTTAAAAGAAACTGATCGAGATATGATTGTAATGTGGCATAAAATAAAATATGCATCTCAAAATAATATTTATACCATCGAAAGTAGCTTGGTTTGTGAAGGAGAAAATAAAACAAAAACGGCAATGGGTAAAACTGTGGGTCTTCCATTAGGAATTGCTTGCAAATTAATAATGACGAATCAAATAAATGAACGAGGATGTATATTGCCTATTAGTAAAGATATTTATCAACCTATAGTTCAAGAGTTGGAGTTATTCGATATTAAATTCAAAGACAAGGAATATTAACGAATTAATACTTCTTTTTGCTGTTCATTGTAAAAATAAAATCCACCTAGACCACTATTTATATTACCTTCTAATTGTCCTTCATAATACAAAGGTCCACCGAATGCATTGTTATTTTGAAACAATAAACGATAAAATTCAAACATCTGACTTGATACCGATTTTAACCTAACCGTAAAAGATGTTGCTTTAAAATCAGGGCGTAAAATATTATCAATTGGAATCAGTAATTGAATGGTTTTGAAATTACCATTGAATAAAATATCTTCAAAAAAAGCGGTATTAACTCCACTTGCAATCCTTTGGAATGATGATAAAAATAGCTTTTCTGTGCTTGAAAAAACAACGGGATACGATTTATAAACGGAATCTATTGTTGTTGATTTTTCTAAACCATTAACTAGTACATCCAACACATAAAAATTGGTGTCCAATGGATCTGATATTCCTACATTGACTTTATAATTTACAATATCTCTTAGACTAGTATCCACTTGTATCTCAGGTATATTTTTTGGTACCTTATCTGTTGAAGTAATAGTTGGGAAACCTTCAGTTTGAGCTTCCATCGTATATGTCTGATTTTCTTCAAGTAATATCGGAATAAATACCTGTCCTTTATTTGGGATATATGTTTCTCTAATAATGCGTGTATTTCCTTTAAAAAGCTGAATTTCAATAGGATTTACTATTCCAATTGTATCTTCCTCTCCCAATAAATTAAACGATGTATTAAATTGAATTTCAAGAATACCATCAGGCGTATTAAAAGCATTTATTACTAATTTGGGCTTAAAATTTGAATTATCAAATGGTATAATTTTTTCACAAGAAACAAAAAGTATTAAAAGTGATATAAATGTTAATTTAATCAAACTCAATCGCATATTTAATAATAGGTAAGATGGGCATTAGTGATCTAATTTTCAATACAGGTTGTGAAGATTCATCAATACCAATAAATGCCATGAATGGGTTCAATCGATTATATACATTATATACGCCAATAATTAAATTAGATTTCATTTTTTTGTGATTTTTAGAAATACGGTACGAAACATCTAAATGATGAATAGCTGGTAATCTAAAATTATTAATATCATCGAAATCTTCTAAAATGACTTTTTGGTTGTTCAGGTAAGTAATAAATCTTCCAGTTGGTAGAGTTATTAGATTACCACTAATATAATTAAAAGCGATCGAAAGTTCATGTTTGTTTTTAAAAGAATGACTAGCCCAAAATGAAAAATCATGGGGCCTATCAAATTTAGTATAATAGGTCTCACCGTTATTTATTTCATCAACAGTCCTCATTGATCTAGAATAAGCATAAGCAAAGTTGATTGTTGAATTATTAAATTTAAAATCAAATCCAGATTCTAGACCCCTAGAAATTCCATTTCCTGAAACCATACTATTTTCCCAATTCTGGCTTAAAATATTGGGTGTATTTAAATCGTACTCTACTATATTTCTATATGCTTTATCAAACACACCGAATGAAATATTTCCATTCCTATTTTTGATTGAAAATCTTCCTGACCATTGAGTTACATGAAGTGGTTGAAGCGCATTATTGATTGGTAACCAAATATCTATAGGCAACCCCAGACTGTTGTTTGGTATAAGTTGTATAAATTGATTTGATTTACTGTATCCTAATCGAAGTTGTGATTTTTTATTCAAATTTATTGATGAATACAACTTGGGCTGTATGTACCAGAACGATTTTTTTTGATTGATATATTGAGTAGCTCTTATTCCAAAATTTACATACCCAAATCGTGTATACATTTTATGATCTACATAGCCATAGTACTCTGTCGTAACAAAAGAATTAGTTGAAAAATTGGTATCTATTTCTGTTGTATTTATAGTATTTATATTATCTGTTGTTTTTGACACATAATTTCTTGAATATGGTAAAAATCCATAATTTACAGAACCCAATCCTACTTTCATTAAATTATTACTATTTAAAAAAATTCTTGTATTACCTAGTGTTCTAAATTCTTGAATACCACTTCGATAGTTCGAAGAATTGATAGTATTTATATCTTGTTTTTCAAGGTTGTATTCATCGATAAGTTTCAATTCATAATTACTAAAAGAGGCATATAAATTGAAATGTAGTCTAGAATTAAAGCGAGTCTGCCATTTTAAACCAACTAGTTTATTTCTCCATCCTATGGAACCATTTGTTTTTTCCTCCGTAAATTCAGGTACAGAAGTTGTTAAATTAGAATTAAAATTTAACTGATCGCCCCCAAAATAACTAGTTATACTGAGTTCATTGTCTACATTCAGTTGATAATGTAGTTTACCAAATATATCTAAAGACCATAAATAGGAAGAACTTTTGTAAGGATTTGAACGATTCTTGAAAAATTCGATAGGTCTGTAAAATAAATCTGCATTTGTTCTTCGTAAGCTCAAAGAATAACTTAATTTATTTTTAAGAATAGGTCCATTAATAGCTAAACCATTCGATAACAACCCTAAATCAACAAATACTTCCGTTGATTTTTTATTCCCATTATGCAATCCAATATCTATGACACTGCTTAATCTATTGGCAAATTGAGATGGAAAAGCTTCTTTGTAAATATTTATATTCTGAATATTAGGCGTATTGAATATAGAGTATAAACCCATTAAATGAAACGTATTATACACCGGTATTTTATCTACTAAGATTGAATTTTGATCCGGATCTCCTCCACGAACAGATAATCCTTGTTGTCCAAATGAACTGTTTTGTATACCAGGCAATAGTTTTACTGTGGTTAATAAATCTAATTCACCAATCAATGTTGGATAGTTTAATTTTAAATTTAATTGATCATAGTCTTTCCATACGAGTCCAATTGAATCAATATGACTTTTGACATGAATAGAATCTAATTTAACGATAGGTACAAGTTTTATAATTAAATGTTGTCCATTAATTACATTTAATTCTATATATTTTGTTTGATAATTTTGATGTTGTATACGAAGTTCTATAGCAGAATTTTGGGTTGATAATTGAAATAATCCATTTGGATCTGTTGTGAAATCGTGAATATCATCGTTAAAACTAATCCTTACAAAAGGAATTCGCTCAGAGGATGTAATATCTAAAACTGTACCTGAAATAATGATTTTTTGATTTTTTTTAGCAATAATAGAAATGGAATTTTTATTCACCTCATAGCGTAAATCATATTGATTTTGAAAATAAGCTAGTGCCTTTGCTAGGTCTGCATTAGCCCATGATATTTTTACTGTTTTATCGATTACATGCTCCAGTTTGTAGTTAAAATCAACATCCGTACGGAGCATTATTGAATCAATACAGTCTACCAAGGTGCCCGAAAAATGAAATTTCCCTATCTCTCTATCTAAAAGGGATTGAGCATTAGCAAAACCATGACAAAATATTAAAATATAAATTAAATGAATTCGCACTGGTGCGAATTTAACGATTTGATTATTCCAACGTTAAGGTATTATCCTTGAGCTTGAATTTTAAGGAAGAAATTTGATTCAATACTTTCAAGCAATCCTGAATATTACTTTTGGGGATAACCAAAGTATAGCTTTCCTCCAAGTATGGTTTTGGTATATCATAGCTATATCCATAAGTATTATTTATTTGCTCAAGAATATAAATCAAAGGTGCATTTTTGCAAGAAATGTAATCCTTGTCAATCGGGGTATTAAGAATATTTGAATGTGTAATTTTACCATTAAAGGACATGAGGTGATCATTTGAATTTAAGGTATATTCTACCCCATTTTCAGTATATATAACTTGACCCTCATATAAATCAATAAGCAATAAATCAGAATATTTGCTTGTATATAATTTAAATTGTGTTCCCATCACTTTAACATCGCCTTTTGATGTATGAATTATAAAAGGGGAGCCATTTTTCTTTACATCAAAAGCTGCTTCTCCTTCCAATCTAACTTCCCGATGTTTAGTGTTAAAGCTATAGTCCATGGTTAGAGTTGAATTGGAGTTAAGGGTGACCAGGGTTTGATCTTCAAGAACGTGTGAAACCGTTTGTTGATTTGCTATGAAAACTGTATCCTTTGTTGAATAAAACCATGTGATGTAGGAAATCATAGCGATCATCAGGATGGTTGCAGCAAATTGAAGGTATTTACGGGTAGTTATTCTATAAACATTTCTTTGATCATCAATGATGCTTGAACTAAATTCAGACCAACGAAGCTCAGATTCTTGTGAATGAAAATGAATAGAGGCAGTCAAATCCCATACTTTTCTAAATGATTCAAATTCTTGTTGCAATTCTGGATTACTGACCAGATCAGCTTCAAAAAGCAATTGGTCAGCATGAGACATGCTATTGGTCAAGTATTGTGTGATTCTATGTTGCAATTTGGAATTCACTGATGGTATAGGTTTTCTATAAGTAGCTACTCACAGTAGATTTTAAATGCGATAACGTTTGTTGATTGTACTTGCTTTCATTTAGCCATGCATTTACGTCAGATACTTCTTTTTCGGTACATTTTCCAAAAAGAAATTTTAAAAGTATGTTGGATTCCCAAATCATTATGATTGTGTCTATGTATTTATTAATACAACTAAATGGAGCTCTACCCTTATTCATTGGTTAATTTTTTTTTAAATATTTTTAATGCTTTAGTGATTTGAGCTTCTACAGTCTTGATTGAGATATCGAGCAAGTCTGCTATTTCAGCATTCTTTAATTCATCTATTCTACTCATAGAAAAAATTTGTTTGCACTTTGGTGGCAGGGTATTCATTACTTTTTCAAGGATTAAACGTTGTTCCTTATCGATGATGGATTGGTCTGTTTGATAAGAGCTAATTGCATTAATTGTATCATCATCATTAACCGTATCTAATTTTTGTTTCTTTAGAAAATTAATGCATTTATTTTTTACAGCTCTGTATAGATACGACTTTAGGGAGATATCATAGGATAAACTAGATTTTTTGTGCCATATTGATATAAAAACATCATTTACTATCTCACTGGCTTCATTGGGATTCCCTGTAAGATAGGACGCGTATTGGAATAGTGACGGTTGAAATCGTTTGTATAAAATCTCGAAACTATGCTTGTTATTCACGTTTATATCAGAAAAATGTCAAAATTAATCAACTCACTTCAAGAACCACGATACATAAGATGAATAATTATTAGGAATAGTATCTAGATATTTTAAATTTGCAATCCTAAAATAATGGTCGGATGGCCGAGCGGCTAGGCTCAGCTCTGCAAAAGCTGCTACACCGGTTCGAATCCGGTTCCGACCTCACAAAAAAAAAGGGGCTGATTATCAGCCCCTTTTTAATTCATCATTGTTGGATGTTACAAATCATCTCTTCTTACAACGTCGAAAATTCCTTTTGTAATATTAACCGTTTGACCAGTTCTACCATTTTTGACTTGTCCAGAAAAAGTTCCTTTAATATGTTCTCCTATAGCTCCATACTCTGTTACTACAATTGTCATTGTGCTTCCAGATGCACTGAATTCCTCTCTATAAATGGTTCCTTCTTCACCCGCACCAGCTTGAAAATCAACATCTGAGTTACCTACTACAGTAGTAAAAGTACCCGTAGTTTGTCCTGGGAATGTGATATTAAAATTAGCATCACCATTGGTGCCATCATTTCCATAAACACTAATGTAAGTACTTGAATCTCCAGAATCAAATTGACCAAATGTTTTATCTGCATTCTCATTTAATTTGAATAATTCTAAACCGATTTGTATTTGGTTAGTAATAGTTGAAGTCGGTGTAGAATCTTGGGTATTATTTGTTGGTTTAGTTGGAGTATCATCTGTTCCGCAACCCGTGGTTAAGGATAGTGCTACAGCAGCACCAAACAATAATAGTAATGTAATATTTTTCATTTTATTTATATTTTTCTACAATAATACAACTCAATTTTAAAATCAAAATCATCTATCGAATCAAATCATTCAAAAATGACTTCAGTATGATTTCTGATTCGATCTTTTCTATCTAAAGTAAATAATACTCCATCTTTATGACCTACATATTTACACGTATCATTCACTTTTATAAGATAGGATGCTTCAGGTAATGCTACTATTTTTTGATCTGGATTTATGGATAAAAACTCCTTTAGTCGTTGTTCTCTGGACTCTCCTCCATGATTGGGGATGACATCTTCGGTATAGTGAGGATTGATTTGAAAAGGAACTAAATGTAATGCTTTAAAACTCTTCGGTTGTACAATTGGCATATCATTGGTCGTACAAATCGTAGGTGAAGCTATATTGGAACCCGCACTCCATCCTACATAGGGTGTTCCAAATGAGATTATTTCATTCATACAAACTGTTAGCTGAAAACGTTGTAACTCTCGAAGCAAATGAAATGTATTACCTCCACCAACTAGAATTGCACTTGCGTTCTGAATGGCTGCTTTTTTATCCTCATAGTCATCCAAATTATTAACTGATAGGCCCCATTCAGATAAAGCAATATTGACTTTTTCTGTATAATCAATATATGAAATACCCACACCTGCATAGGGTATAAAAACTACGTTTGATGTATGACCTGTAAGAAAAGAAACAATAGTACTTGAGCACCACTGCATGTAACTTTCTGTTGGATTTGTACTGTTACTGAGTAATAATAACTTCAATTTAGTGTATAATGTCAACTATACTCACCTCAAAAATCAATACAGAATTAGAGGGTATAGGACCCATATCACGATCACCGTACCCCAATGATGCAGGAATTACTAATTCCCAAGTAGAACCTTTAGGCATCATAAGTAAGGCTTCACCCCATCCTTTTATTACACTACTGGTTTGAATTTTGATGGGTTCACCTCTTTCAATTGAACTATCAAAAACTGTCCCATCAATTAGTTTGCCAGTATAATGAACCACTATAGTATCCTCTGCAGTGGGTAACTCTCCATCACCAGCAGTTAGTACCTTGTATTGCAAACCAGATGCTGTCACATTTACGCCTGGTTTAGATTTATTTTCATTTAAAAATGAATCAGCTTGTTGATTTGATTTATTCAATTTTTCTTGTTGTAATTTGTTGAAATATGCATTCATAAAAGTTGATGCAATTTCTGGACTAATTTCTGATTCTAAGCCTTCCAAGGATCGTTGTATCCCCGTTAAAAATGATGTTTTTTGAATAGCTGTCATTCCTTCTTGTTTCAAACCAGAGCCAACCTGCATCCCTATCAAATAGCTAACACTATCTAATTCTGTGGCTAATTCTGAAGGTATTGATGTGTCAATTTTTTCTTCTTCTTGTTGGCAAGCAAATAATGAAATTGCTACACCTAGTAATACTAATTTTTTCATGGTTTATACTTCTATGTTAATTCCTGTGTAAAGTTCTTCTCGTCTACTGGTAATATCTTTATCTTCTCGATAAGAGTCGTAATCTGTTTTCTTATCAACAAGACCATTGGGACCTATTTCAATGATTCGATCTGCAATGGATTGAATAAATTGATGATCGTGTGATGTAAACATCACTGTACCTTTATAATCGTTAAGGCTATTGTTAAAAGCAGTAATGGATTCGAGATCCAAGTGATTCAATGGCTCGTCTAACATTAAAAAATTTGGATTAGCTAACATCAGCTTAGAGATCATGCAACGCACTTTTTCTCCTCCACTTAAAACATTACACTGTTTTAATGCTTCCTCTCCACTGAAAAGCATTTTACCTAAAAAACCTCTTATGAACGTCTCATCTTTTTCCTCAGAATATTGACGTAGCCAATCTACTAAACTTAGTTTAGAGGTGAAATATTCATCATTATGATTGGGTAAATACGCAGCGTTTATAGTTATCCCCCACTCTATCTCTCCACTATCCGGCTTTATCTCGCCATTCAATACCTGATAGAATTTAGAGGTAATGATACTGTGTTTTGAGTAAAGGAATATCTTCTCTCCTTTTGTAAGATTAAAAGATATATTATTAAAATAGGGTGCTAGTGATAAATTTTTAACATTGAGTATTTGATCACCCGCATCTCGTTCTTGCACAAAAATGATAGCTGGATACTTTCTACTGGAGGGTTTTATTTCGTCTAAATTTAAGTTATCAAGCATTTTTTTTCTCGAAGTAGCTTGTTTTGATTTTTTAACATTGGCACTAAATCGAGCAATAAACTCTTGTAATTCTTTTTTACGTTCTTCCGCTTTTTTATTTTGATTTTGTTGTTGTCTCAATGCCAATTGAGAACTTTCATACCAGAATGTATAATTCCCCCCAAATTGACTGATTTTATTAAAATCAATATCTACTACTTGAGTACATACTGAGTCTAAAAAATGCCTGTCGTGAGATACAACTATAACCAAATTTGGAAAATTGAGTATAAAATTTTCCAACCAGGACACCGTTTCAATATCTAAATCATTAGTAGGCTCATCCATCACTAAAATATCAGGACTTCCAAATAAAGTTTGAGCAATAAGAACACGTACTTTTTCATTGTTACTCAAGTCTTTCATGAGCATGTGATGCTTATCTGTGGATATACCTAAACCTTCCAGTAATTCACCCCCTTCACTTTCTGCCATCCATCCATTCATTTCTGCAAATTTCTCTTCCAACTCAGACGCTTTTATACCATCCTCCTCAGAAAAATCTGGTTTAGCATATAATTCATCCTTTTCAAGCATAATGGCATACATTTCTTTGTGACCCATCATAACAGTGTGTAGAACAGGAAATTCGTCATACGCAAAGTGATCTTGACTTAATACGGCCATCCGTTTTCCTTTTTCAATAGAAACATGACCTGTTGTTGATTCCATTTCACCGGTCAATACTTTTAAAAAGGTAGATTTCCCTGCACCATTAGCCCCAATTATGCCATAGCAATTATTGGTGTTAAATTTTAAGTTAACTTCATCGAAAAGAACTCGCTTTCCAAACCGAATGGATAAATCATTAATTGTAATCATCGTTTGCTTAAGGGTGCAATATTAAGTTATACCGAGTTAAAAATAAGTTAGAACTTTTAAATTTAGATATATTTGCATCTCAATATTAAGAGAAATACAAAATGGCCTCACTTACATTATATTTACGCTTCCAGCCATAGCATCTCATTTCTCAATTTAACAATTTATAACATAATGAACATTTTTGTAGCAAGTTTACCTTTTAGTGTAGACGACCAAGAACTAAGAGAACTTTTTGAACCCTACGGTGAAGTATCATCCTGCAAGGTAATTTTTGACAGAGACAGAAATCGATCCAAAGGATTTGGTTTTGTTGAAATGGAAAACGATACAGAAGCACATGCTGCGATTGCAGCACTTCACGAATCTTCTTTCGAAGGAAGAGATATTATTGTGAAGATTGCCGAAGATCGTCCAAAACGAAACACTCGATATTAAGTTTTAACTCAAAACAAAGAGAGTCCACGTAAAAAGGGGGCTCTCTTTATTTGATAGCTTTTATGTACTGATTTAGTTGATGAGCAATGCTATCCCAACTAAACCTTTTGTGAGCTATATTCAGACCTTTTTTACCTACTCTAGTTCTTAAGTCTTGATCCCTTAAAAGTTCATTTACTCGAGTAATAAATTCATGTTTACCTTTCTCCATATAAACACCATCACCATTATTAATTTGTAGGCCCTCAAAACCAATATGAGTACAAACCACAGGAACACCCATGGCCATAGCTTCTAATACTTTATTTTGAGTGCCCGCACCAAATCGTAATGGTGCTATCAAAATGGTAGATTTTCGATACAAATCCGAGATGTCCTCAACAAATCCGGTTACCTTAATTGAATTACTCTCCAGTTTTTTAACAGATTCAATAGGTCTTTGACCAGCAATGATAAATTTTGTGTTTGGATTTATTTTTAGGATTTGAGGCCACATCTCTTTTACAAAGTAGGTAACTGCATCGACATTTGGAGCATAGTCCATGTTACCGGTAAATAATAATGTATTTGCCAGAGTATAATCATGACCTTCATAGCAATCGAATGTTTCTAGATCTACACCATTCAATAAAATATCTATATGGTCAACTTGATGTAATTTTTGGAGGTAGTTTTTATCCTCCACAGAACAGACTAGAACTTGATCAAATTTATTAATTACTTGTTCTGCTTTAGCTAATCGCTTGATTTCAATTCTGTCAATTAAACGATTAATCCAAGGTCTTTCAGTTTCACTTCTTCGTTTAAAATATAGGGAAAAAGCATCCGGTAAATCTAAAATTTTGGGCACATTTAAATCCTTGGTATACTGGCTCATTCTTAAATGTTGTGTATGTACTACATCAATGGAAAAATGGTTGATTACTTTTTTCACCATTCGATGCATTGCATTACTTCTAAAATAAGCCAACTGTAATGGCGTAGTTGAAAGCAATGCGGGTATGCAATTAAATATAGATTTCCATTGAGGTAAATACACTAACTCTATTTCCTTAAAATATGGAGAAATATCACTTAAGTAATTGAGCTCATCTCTTTTTTCATAAAAAGTTACGAGATAGAGCGTGTGGGTCTTGGCAAGTCTCTTAGTGAGATTATAAATTTTTAATTTATCGCCTCTATGTGGGGGGAAAGGGAATCTATTAGCTACAAAGAGGATGTTCACTCCTGCGAAAATACATTAGGTATTTTATAATATGTATTCTAAGTCTCTATTCTGTAAAGAATCATATCATTATAATTACCTTTGCACACATAAATGAGTGATTTTAAATTTAATACCATTGACGAAGCCATTCAAGAAATAAAAAATGGAAAATTAGTCATAGTTGTAGATGATGAAGATCGTGAGAATGAAGGCGATTTCTTAACTGCTGCAAGAAATATGACAACAGAATTAGTCAACTTTATGGCTACTGAAGGTAGGGGGTTAATTTGCGTTCCTATCACTGAAGAGCGTTGTGATGAATTGAACCTTGACTTAATGGTGGGTAAAAATACAGCTCAATTTGAAACTCCTTTTACCGTTTCTGTTGATTTGATTGGTCATGGGACCAGTACAGGGATTTCTGCCTATGATCGATCAAAAACAATTCAAGCACTAGTGAATCCAGACACCAATCCCAAAGAATTGGGCAAACCTGGTCATATTTTCCCACTTAGAGCAAGAACTGCAGGAGTACTTCGAAGAGCAGGACATACCGAGGCTGCAATCGACTTGTCTCGTTTAGCTGGTTTTGAACCGGCTGGATGTATCGTTGAAATAATGAATGAGGACGGAACCATGGCTAGACTTCCTGATTTGATCAAAGTAGCAAAGAAACATCAAATGAAGATTATCTCTATTGCCGATTTAATTGAGTATCGACTTAAACATGAAAGTCTCATTGAGAGACAGATAGATGTTAAAATGCCCACTGATATCGGAAATTTTGATTTAATAGCTTATAAACAAACCAGTAACGGCATGGATCATCTCGCATTAACTAAAGGGAAATGGGATAAAGATGAGGCTGTTCTTGTTCGTGTACATTCGAGTTGTTTGACTGGAGATATCTTTGGTAGCTGTAGATGTGATTGTGGCGAACAACTCAAAAAAGCCATGCAAACTATTGAAGAAGCAGGGAAGGGCGTAATTGTATACATGAATCAAGAAGGACGTGGAATTGGATTACTTAATAAACTAAAAGCCTATAAACTTCAGGAAAAGGGATTAGATACTGTAGAAGCTAATTTAGAATTAGGTTTTCAGATGGATGAACGGGATTATGGTGTTGGAGCTCAAATTTTAAGAGATTTAGGCGTTCGTAAAATCAAACTCATGAGTAACAATCCTAAGAAACGAAAAGGTCTTATAGGATATGGTCTTGAAATTATTGAGAATATTCCATTAATGGTCAAACCCAATCCACATAATCAAGGTTATTTGGATACCAAAAAAGAAAAAATGGGACATGATTTATAATTAGGTCCCCCTATTTTAAATAAAAAATAAAATCTTGCTTCACATACAAAACGTATCCTTCGAATTTGGCGGCAACTATCTTTTTAGAGATATTGATTGGTATATAAAACCCCGAGAGCGTATTGGTCTCATTGGTAAAAATGGTGCTGGTAAGTCTACCTTGCTCAAATTAATAATGGGTAAATATGAAGTACGTGAAGGTTCTGTAAACAAAGCTGGAGGAGTAAATTTAGGGTATCTTTCACAAGATATGATCAGTGAAGATGGCAATCAAACCATTCTAGAACACGCTAAACAAGCTTTTGATCGTGCCTTATTTGTTCAAGCAGAATTAGAAAAACTCTATTCTCTAATGGAAACTAATCCTAGCGAGGAAAATATCCAAAAGATGGCTGATTATCAAGAAGAATTTGACGCTCTAGACGGGTATAATATTGATAATAAAACAGCCGAAATTTTAGAAGGACTTGGATTTAAAACAGCGGATCTTAATCGACCAATGAATGAATTTAGTGGAGGCTGGCGAATGCGTGTTGTTTTAGCTAAAATGCTCTTGGAAGAACCTGATATCATGTTGATGGACGAGCCCACTAATCACCTTGACCTTCCCAGTATTGAGTGGTTAGAAAGTTATTTGAGTAATTATCCAGGCAGTGTAATCATTGTATCTCACGACCGGGAGTTCTTGAATAAAATGATAACTAAAACAGCCGAACTAAGTAACCAAAAACTCTATCTTTGGGATGGTAATTATGATTTTTATTTAAAAGCAAAGATTGAACGTGATAACTTATTAAGTAGACAAGCCGCTAATCAAAATCAGTATATCAAAGACCAAGAGAAATTTATAAATCGATTTAAAGCTAAAGCAAGTAAAGCTAAAGCTGTTCAATCCAGAATAAAAATGGTTGAAAAAATAGATCGTATTCAAGAAATTGATGAAGATAAATCAAACCTTAAAATAGACTTCAAAGTCAGTAAACAAAGTGGTAAGGTGGTGATGAACTTGGATCATATCAATCAAGGTTTTGGTAATCAGTTACTTTTTGAGGATGTAGAACGAGAAATTGTTCGTGGAGATAAAATTGCACTTATTGGAGCTAACGGAACTGGTAAATCTACCTTTCTTAGTATTATAGCCGATGATATTCCCTTCAAAGGTTCTCGTAAAGAAGGTCATAATGTTATTACATCGTTTTATGCTCAGCACCAATTAGAAAGTTTGCATTTAGACTATGAAATATTAGAAGAACTTCAGTATGATGCTCCTCACAAAACAGAAATGGAATTACGCAGTATGTTGGGTTGCTTCCTGTTTGGTGGTGATGATGTGTTTAAAAAAATTAAAGTCCTAAGCGGTGGAGAGAAAGCTCGCGTATCTTTAGCAAAAACACTAGTTTCTGAAGCTAATTTTTTACTTTTAGATGAGCCAACCAACCATTTAGATATTGATTCCATTGAAATCATTATTGAAGCGCTCAAACGGTATGAAGGCACATTAATATTTGTATCTCACAATCGATATTTTATTGAGAAACTTGCTAATAAGGTATGGTGGATTGAAGATCAAGATGTTAGAGAATACCCCGGTAGTTACAAAGAATATCTCTACAAAGTTCAACAGGAAAACACCTCGATTGCACCTGTATCTGAAAGTAAATCGAAAATGGTTACCTCACCTAAAAAAGAAACTTGGAAGCAACGAGACGAAAATGAGCTTGCCCTAAAGCAAGCTCAAAAAAAGTTAAGTCTACAAGAGAATGAACTTAAAAAAGTGAAGCAGACCCTTGAAGACATTGAAAAAGAGTTAGCAACTATAGCATCGGATGATATTTCGAAGTATCAATCGTTGAGTGAGCAACATCATCAAAAAATGAACCAATGCACTCAATTAGAATCCTCTATCGAAGAACTTATTGAGGAAATAATTAGTCTTGAGGAATAATCGTAGTATAATCCTCTTTCTCTTTATATGCTTTCAATCGTTCCTCTGCTTGAAGTATTCGTTTATTTTTTTCTTCATATTCATCAGCAGATATTTCATGATTTTGTTTTTGTTCCTCTAATCGTATTTTAGCTTCATTGATTTTATTAGAAACTTTAGTTTGTGCTATTTGAATCTTAGCCTCATTCTTGATTTTGGATTCATCATTCTTAAATTTATTTTTTGCCTCTGTAGAACGTTTTTCTCCAAATTCGCGACCAGTTTGTCCTTGCTTATATTTACCGTAAGCTTTACCTGGAGAGCTAGCTTCTTGATCGTCATCATTTCTCACCTTGTGATGATGTTCAGAAACATCTTCTTCCACTTCTTTTTGAAAAATTTCTCGACTTTCTTTGGCCTTATCTTTATATTCTGAGGTTTCGTCATTAATCCCTTTTTTAAAAGATTTACTCCCCTTCTCTTGTTGTGCAAAACTCAAAACACCAATTGTCATTAAAGCCAACAATAATGACCGTCTTTTAATCATATTTTTCATCATTAAATTCCCTCTAATAAACTATCCACATCGTTTTCTAACTTCTGAATAGATTGAAGCACAGAATCTTCTTGGTTACTTGCCTCTTGAAGTTTCTGATCCAACTCCTCTGGTATTTCCGTTTCTACCTGATCAATAACCTCTTGATCTGTTGTTGTTTCATTGTTTTGTTCTGCTGTGTTAGACTGACATCCTAACCATAAAAAGGTAGATGTAATGCATACGTAAGTCAATTGTTTGTAGTTCATATTTATTATTTTTAAATTGAATGCAATACTATTGATGTAAACATTTTAAAAACTGTTTCAATTTATGATATTCGTCATAAATCAATATGATTTTTGTACAAAATACCCTTAATTGCCCTAGAAATTCTACAAATGCTCTATGAAGTAGTTGCTAACTTTTTCATAAAGATGGATGCGATCTTTACCCATGACATTGTGCTTGTGGTGAGGATACACGAAATAGTCTAATTGCACTCCTTTTTTAACCGCTGTTTCTAGGTATTGAAGACTATGTTGCCATAACACGACATCATCTAATCCACCATGAATCATTAATAATTTACCTTCTAATTTTTCAACATAATTATTTAAGTTAGTTTTTGCATACCCCTCCGGATTTTCCTGCGGCGAATCCATATATCTTTCGGTATACATGATTTCATAAAGTGACCAATCAATGACGGGGCCACCTGCTACACCAACTTTAAATATGCCCGGATGTCTACTCATCATACTTGTTGTCATAAATCCTCCATAACTCCAACCGTGAATGCCTATGCGATTAGTATCTACCCATGATTTGCTTTTTAACCAGTCTATTCCCGTTAGTTGATCCTCCATTTCTTTTTCACCGCAATTTCGATGTATCGTACTTTCAAACTCAAATCCACGATCAGCACTTCCTCTTCCATCTATGCTAAACACCATAAACCCTTTCTGAGCCATGTATTGATACCATAAATTCGCACCGCCCATCCACCGATTGGTGATTAACTGTAGATGTGGTCCATTATACAAATACACGACCACTGGATATTTTTTTGCTGAGTCAAAATCCACAGGTTTAAATACGCGATAATACAAATCATCTCCACTATTCCCTTTTAATTTTCCCAGCTCCATAGATCCTAAGTCATAATCTTTTATAGGATTTTCCGCTTGATGCAATACCTCAAGAATAGATCCATTTTCATCTATTATTTGTATTTGTTTTGGGTTAGTTGTACTTGACCAATTATCAATAAATAACGTTCTGTCTTCGTTAGGAATTATAGTATGATATCCTGATTTATTTGTTAGTTTCACCATTTTACCATTTTTAAGATTCACACGATATAAATGCCTATCCAATGGACTATCTTTGGTTGCGGAGATAAAGACCTCTTGACCATCTTTGGATACTCCGTGATAAGCTGTAACAACCCAATTCCCTTTTGTAACTTGTTTTATTAACTTACCATCCGCTCTATATAAATACAAATGATTAAAACCATCTCGTTCACTCCACCAAAGAAATTGAGATGGATTATTATTCATAAATATTACAGGGTGTTCTGGTTCTACATAGCGATTATTTTCTTCTTCAAATAATGTTCTCACAAAATCTCCTGTATGAGCATCGTACATATTAAGCCACATATGATTTTGGGCACGATTCACGAGTGCTATCAAAACATATTTTTCATCTGGAGACCAACTGACATTGGTTAAATATTGCTCTGGATCACCATCAGTTTTAATAAGTACTGGAGCTGATGAATCATACATGTTTTTAATTTTTACGACCACATGATGACTAAGTGATCCTGCAGTTGGATAACGAAGCATTTGTGCTGTAGCCGGTGTATCTGATAATTGATAAAGAGGATACTGTGTTACCATGCGTTCATCCATTTCATAATACGCTAACTTGTTAAAATGAGGAGATGGAAACAATCCATCTGTTATTCCAAATTCACTTCTATGCACTGTCTCTCCTATCACTATACCATCAATATCCGAAGTAATTTCATCTTGATGATCTTTAACACCAAATGCTAAACCGTTCTCTAAATGAGCCATATATCCTGAACCATTTGAAAATAATAACGGTTGTCTAACTTTAGTTGCCACCGAAAAAGGCAATTTTCGTATGGATTTTAAATAAATATCATACGCATAGGCATTCTGCCCTTTGGTATACATAAACTCCGAATTTGATAACCATTGCGCATGAGGTAATCGAGATAAAAAATATGCAGAATCTTGAATGGCATTATTTACATCATCTAAAGTAACCATTATTGTTCTTCCTTTTGGTATTCTTATCTCTTGAATTTCTAAAATCGACTGACTACCTTCAACACGAATTTGTGAAAATGAATTTCCACCCGGCAACCATTGCAAGTCATATAATCCAGTTGGATACAAATGATATCCGGTTATGGCATCTTGTATCGTAAAATGTTTTTCTTGTGAAAAAGAAATAAACGAAGAGAAAAGAAAAATAAATAGAATGATGTTTTTCATACAACAAATATGCATAAATATTTAAAAGTGATTTGAATCATGGTATAAATTAAGAACTAAGGAATAAATAGAGTCGTGAATTATTTATTGTACGCTTTATGTACGTTATATTGGGAACTAAAGAGGTGTAATTGTAAAATATTGAACATTCCATGTATTTTTGCGGACTAATTATCATACCACAAATCATTTAATGTCAAAATCACAAGAAACCTACAGCAAAAAAGAAAAAGAAAAAAAACGCATCAAAAAGCGTAAAGAGAAAGAGGAAAAACGTCTAGAGCGAAAAGCCGCTTCTAAAGGTGGAGGACTTGACAACATGTTGGCATACATTGATGAAAACGGGAATATTTCTGATACACCTCCTGATCCAGATAAAAAAGTGGAATTTGAATTAGATGACATTGTTACAAGTGTTCCCAAGCAAGAAGCTTTTGATATAGATGCTGTTAGAGAAGGTAAGATTGATTTTTTTAATACAGAAAAAGGATTTGGATTTATTAAGGAATCAGGTACGAATGAGAGCTATTTTGTCCATTACAAAGGCCTTTTAGAAGATGTAGAGGAAGGAAATAAGGTTTCCTTTCAACTGGAAAAAGGCATGAAAGGATTAAATGCTATTGAGGTTAAGAAAATCTAATTAGCCCTACTTTATACGAAAGCTATCACTGACTATTAATTCTTTGGTTCCGTGAGACCAGGAATAAAATCCTTCACCGGTTTTTATTCCTTTTTTACCTGCATTTACCATGTTTACAAGTAACGGACAGGGAGCATATTTAGGATTTCCAAAACCTTCATATAGCACATTTAATATTGCTAGACAGACATCTAAACCAATAAAATCGGCTAATTGTAAAGGCCCCATTGGATGTGCCATTCCGAGTTTCATGACACTATCAATATTGCTGACATCCCCAACCCCCTCATGTAATGTCCAAATCGCCTCATTGATCATCGGCATTAAGATTCTATTAGCAATAAACCCTGGGTAATCATTTGCCATGGCTGGTATTTTACCAATGTCTTTAGATAATTGCTCAATAGTATCTGTAACTGATTTTGACGTATTATATCCATTGATAATTTCTACTAATTTCATCACTGGTACCGGATTCATAAAGTGCATTCCTATAACCTTATCCGGTCGATTAGTTTGTGCAGCTAACGCTGTTATGCTAATGGATGATGTATTTGAGGCTAAAACACAATCTATGGGTGCGTGTGTATCCATTTGTTTGAATATATCAAACTTAAGTTCTTTATTTTCTGTTGCGGCTTCTACTATTAAATGAGCATTTCGAACACCATTTTCTATTTGTGTAAAAGTAGAAATATTAGCTAAAGTCGCTATTTTTTCATTGACTGAAATTTTTTCTTTAGCAACCATTCTATCTAAGTTTCTTTCAATAGTAACCAACGCTTTATCTAAGGCAGATTGATTGATATC
Organism: uncultured Bacteroidia bacterium; assembly: GCA_943787465.1. GTDB lineage: Bacteria > Bacteroidota > Bacteroidia > NS11-12g > UBA9320 > UBA9320. The sequence continues at coordinate 167,933 of CALSMN010000005.1, forward strand.
AATTAAAGATACCTGATAATTATGTTGAGCAAAAATGTGGGCTATCCCATTTCCCATAGTGCCTGAGCCTATAACTGATATATTTTTCATATTTAATTTTAGCTTACAAATGTAAATGAATATCTAAAAATTGTACTGTAAAGTAATCCCATTATACATCCCTATACCAGGATGAAAAGCATATACTTTTGGAATACATTTAAAACTTAAATCTTTATTTAAGCTAAATTCATTTAGGTGGGCATCTACATTTGCATCAATGGCTTGAAGTGCATATAACATTACAAACCCAATCAACGATAAATCTCTATATTTTCGATGAAAATCTCGATCACTTTTAACTGATGCCTCAGATCTATTTGGATAATGATCAATGGTTGAAGGATCATCATCAATTTTGGCAGCATAGATGGTTTGGTATTTTGAGAGGCTGTCTCTGTTAAAGTCAAACATGTAAGCTAGACCTCCAAAACCTCCATAAACAATTGCTGCTTTGAGGTATTTTTTATTATAGATTTGTCCTGAACCTGGAATAGTCAAAGCTAAAACCGTTGCTTTCTTAGGTTTACTCCAAGTTGTATTTTCATTTTTATTTTTCAGAATAATTGTAGTGTCAGATAATGGCTGGATTGAGGAGTTTTCATCCACTGTTTGACCAAAAATCAGCATAACAATGCTACAAAATAGTATAGAAATGAATAGTCTCATTGATTAGGTAGCTACTAAGTCATTTTCTTGAGTAATGCCTCTAATTGTTCTTTGGATGAAAAATCTATGATAATTGATCCTTTATCACTTGATTTTGATTTGAATTTTATAGAAGTGTTCAGGTGATTTGCTAACTTGTCCTTTTGTGACAGATAAGTAGAGAAGTCAAAATATTTTCGAGCTGATTTATCTGATTCATTACGCTCCAAATTTTCTCGTTCCTCCTTCACCATATCTTCGACTTGTCGCACTGATAATCCACTGTTTACTGTTGATTTAAATAGTTGAATTTGACGAATTGGGTCTTCAACATTAATGAGTGCACGAGCATGCCCCATCATAATCTGACCTTCTTTGATGGCAAGCTGTATTTGTTCAGGTAGTTTGAGAAGTCTGAGGTAGTTATTCACTGTGCTTCTTTTTTTTCCAACACGCTCACCAAGAGCATCTTGTTTCAGACCGCATTCTTCTAATAATCGTTGGTAAGACAAGGCAACTTCTATCGCATTTAAGTTCTCTCTTTGAATATTTTCAATCAATGCCATTTCGAGCATCTGTTGATCATCTGCTAATCTAATATAAGCAGGTATATGTGTTTTTTGAGCTAAAATAGATGCCCGAGTTCTTCGTTCACCGCTAATAATCTCATATTTTTCGTAACCAATTTTTCGAACAGTAATAGGCTGGATAATGCCATGAACTTTAATCGATTCAGATAATTCTAGCAAGGCATCTTCATCGAATTTTGTTCTAGGCTGAAAAGGATTAGCAATAATTTGACTGATCTGAATTTCAGCAATACTGTGAAGGGCTTTGGGCTCAATACTGGTTATGTCTGTATCTACATTTTCTAATAATGCACTTAATCCTCGACCTAATACTTTCTTGCTCATTCCTGTATAATTCTTTCTTCTTCCGTTATTTTAGTTAATCCATTTTTTTGCAGCAATTCTCTGGCTAGATTCAAATAACCAACACTACCCGCTGCTGTAGCATCATGTTCCAATACGGGCAATCCAAAACTAGGCGCTTCACTTAATGTAGTGTTTCTTTTAATAATGGTATCGAATACCAACTGTTGAAAATGTAATTTAACTTCCTCTACAACTTGATTACTTAAACGTAAACGTGAATCATACATCGTTAAAACCAAACCTTCAATTTCTAATTGAGTATTGATGCTTCGTTGAACAATTTTTATCGTATTTAATAACTTACCTAATCCTTCCAAGGCAAAATACTCACATTGAACAGGAATTAATACGGAATCAGAAGCTCCCAAAGCATTGGTAGTAATTAATCCAAGAGATGGAGAACAATCTATAATAATGAAATCATAACTGTTTCGAACTTTTTCTAAAATCGTACTAAGTATTCGCTCTCTGTTGGGCAAATCTATCATTTCAATTTCAGCACCTACTAGGTCAATATTGGCAGGGAGAACATGCAAAAATGGGTAATTCGTTTCTAAGATTGCATCCGTAGGATTGAGATCTTGCACCATCAATTCATATAATCCTAAACGAATATTTTTTGGATCAAAACCCAAATGAGATGTAGAATTAGCTTGAGGATCAGCGTCAATCAGTAAAACTTTATTTTCCAATACAGAAAGACTGTAGGATAGATTAATAGCTGTGGTTGTTTTTCCGACGCCTCCTTTTTGATTGGCTACACAAATTATTTTAGACATATAGTTCTGTTATTTTTAAAGTTCAAAGGTTTGATTGATTAAAGGTAAAATGAGCTGAATGCTTGCATCAGAAAATGAGGCATAAGCTGATTTATGATCAATTTCTATGGGTGTAAACGTATCAAAATGCATTCCAATAATTTTTTTAGAATCTATAAGCTTAGCTGCTTTAACTGCATCAGATATGCCCATTGTGAAATTATCTCCAATGGGTAAAAAAGCAAAATCTAATTCATATTCTAACGGTATTAATTGCATGTCTAGTGTTAAAGCAGTGTCTCCAGCATAATAAAAACACACCTCTGGTGTTTTAATTACAAAACCAACTGCACTTCCAGCATAACTTCCATCAGGAAAAGAACTACTGTGTTCCGCTTTGACCATTTTGATTGAACAAAAACCCAGATTTATAGATCCACCAATATTCATGGGCAGGCCATTCGTAACGCCTTGAGCTGAAAGCCATTCCGTAATTTCATAAACTGAAATTACTTGAGCTTGACTTTGTTTACAAATGGACACAGCATCTGCTATATGATCACCATGACCATGGCTAATTACAACTAGGTCAGGCTTAATTGTGGAAATATCGATCATACTTGCTTTGGGATTAGGTGAAATAAATGGATCGAAGAGTATATTTTTACCGCTCAATTCCACTAAAAAGCAAGAATGTCCGTAATATGTAATGTTTGGTCTCAATTTTATCAAAGAATAAAATTCAAATCTAAACACAATACGAGGTTGATAATAAACAGATTTTTCATAGTTATACACATCAATATGATGTTGATTTCTTGTAATTCAGCTCCGGATTCTTCTGATAAAAAAATAATTCGTTTTAATAGCGCTTCAGGAATTACATCTTTGGACCCTGCATTTGCAAGAACACAAGAGAACATACGTGCTGTAAATCAACTCTTTAATGGATTAGTCGAACTAGATAGTCAATTAAATATCTCACCCGCTATAGCTAAAAGTTGGTCGATTTCTGAAGATGCTAAAACGTACACTTTTGTACTCAATAATGAGGTCTTTTTCCACAACGACCCAAAGATTCCCATAATAAATGAGAGGGTAACTGCCACTGATTTTGAATATTCATTTTATCGAATAATCGATAAAAAAACAGCGTCTGATGGAGCATGGATATTTAACGATATTGTAAATCCCAAAGACGCATTTAAAGCGTTAAATGATACCGTATTTCAGATTAACCTTAAAAAACCTTACGCTCCACTACTAAACCTACTTACCATGGCCTATTGTTATGTTGTCCCTCAAAAAGCAGTGGAGTTTTATGGTAATAGTTTTGGAAAAAATCCAGTGGGTACCGGTCCTTTTCAATTCGCTAATTGGTCAGAAGGTATCAAATTAAACTTTATAAAAAATGAAAATTACTTTGAATCGAAACCCGATCATCCTATTCCTCTTATTGATGCAATTTCTATCACCTTTAATCAAAGTAAACAGACCGAATTGCTTCATTTTTTTCAAGGTAATCTTGATTTATTTAATGGGATTGAAAGTTCATTCAAGGACGAAATATTAACTCCCAATGGAAAACTCAACCCAAAATATGTCCATAATTTTGAATTACAAAAAAATCCATTTCTGAATACTGAATATCTTGCATTTAACATGGAAGATAGCATGTCACCAGTTTGCGATGTGAATTTTAGGAAAGCGATACATCATGCCATAGATAGAGAAACAATGATTGACTATTTAAGAAATGGGATCGGTAAATCCCCAAACGGTGGATTTTCTCCGAGGGGTCTTCCTGCTCATGTAAAAAGTGATGAGACGATGTATAATTTAGAATTGGCTCAGGAATATTTATCAAAATGTTCGATTAAACAAACCAAACCTCTACAATTAACTACTACTTCAAATTATCTAGATTTATGCATTCTTGTTCAAAATAATTGTGCTAAAATTGGCATTCAGATTTCCATAAATGTAGTACCTGCAAGCTTACTCAAACAATCTAAATCTACTGGTGAATTATCATTTTTTAGGAGCAGTTGGATTGCTGACTATCCTGATGGAGAAAATTATATGGCTTGTTTTTATGGGCCAAATAAGGCTCCTAATGGTCCCAATTATACCCGATTTAGTAACCATCAGTTTGATACTTACTATACCCAACTTATTAATACTACTGATCTTAAAAAAAGAAAAGAATTATATCAATCCATGGAAAAACTGTTGGCTAAGGAGCAACCATTTGTTCTGCTTTACTATGATGAGAGTATTTGGATAAAAAGCAATAAAGTCAGTGGTATTAGAATTAATGCCCTCAATCATTTAGATTTAAGAAATGCTAACATCCTATCGTTGGAATAATTTTATCCAGCTTTCAAATTTCCACTTTTCTTAACACCACCCTTCGCTTTACTTTGTGCCTTTGGCGTATTCTTGGGTGCTTTATTTTGAGAAGTAGATTTCGCTTTTGTGTTCTTTAAATCTTTAGAGACATCTTCATCGGTTTGTGTGAGTTGGTTAAAATCAACTTGGTCTTTTAAAATAGTGTACCAACTTACTAATTTCAATATATCCGAATTATAGACTTGATCCTCATCATAGTCTTCTATTACTTCTCTAAAAAAAGACTGAATTTCTTCACCACTACTCTTTTTAGTAATTAATTGTAATCCTCCCTCTACTTTAGTATGTAGTGATTTAATAATTTCCTCTAATTTTTTATCACCATCGTAGGTATACATTGAAATATCATTGAGGAATGATACTTTTTGAGTTAAGCTTGTAGGAAATCTTCGCTTATCACCATTTAGTGATTCAACAATGAGTCCGTTAGATCGTTTTCCTACTAATTTATGTAAACCCGGTTTTCCAGCAACAGATACAATTTCGTTAAGATATAATGACATAAGTACTATTTAAATTTAAAGTGCGAAAATATTTATTCTAATCAATAACTAATGATTAACTATATTTTTTATGAATGTTCTATACAATGATAAGCTATAAAACAGCATTAATCTTTAAAAGTTTAATCAATAAACCTTCCATTTTATCCAGTGACAACATATTTGCACCATCACTTAAAGCAGTACTTGGATCTGGATGAGTCTCAATAAACAAACCATCAACACCTACTGCAACTGCAGCTTTTGTTAGTGGTTCAATTAATTGTGGAAGTCCTCCAGTCACACCACTACCATTGTTGGGCTGTTGAAGAGAATGTGTACAATCCATAATTACAGGATGACCCATTTCCTTTAACCAAATTAAATTTCTATAATCGACAACCATATCTCCATAACCAAACATATTTCCTCGTTCCGTTAACAAAATTTGGTTATTGTCCATGTCCTTAACCTTTTGAGCAGCATATCTCATAGCTTCAGCTGCAGCAAACTGACCCTTTTTTATATTTATAATTTTACCCGTTTTAGCTGCTGCCTGTAATAGATCCGTTTGTCGAAACAAAAAAGCAGGGATTTGAAGAACATCCACAAATTCAGCAGCTAATGCGGCGTGACTACTTTCATGTATGTCAGTTACAATGGGCACGTTAAAAGTTGATCTAACTTTGCCAAGTAATTGTAATGCTTTTTCATCACCAATACCTGAAAAAGAAGATGCATTCGTTCTATTCGCTTTTCTAAATGAAGATTTGTATACAAATGGAATATTCAGCTTATCGGTCAACTTGATTAAAAACTCAGCTGTTTCCATAGTTATTTTTTCATTTTCAACAGCACAAGGTCCTGCTAAAAGAAATAAATTATTTCCAGTTAGAACTTTACTTAAGGTAGACTCAATCGAATTCAAAATAGGTGTTGTTTTAATTTCATTTACAAATGTACTCATTTATAAAATGGGATTTTTAGAACCTGTACCATACCGTTCAAAAAAAGCATGCATTATGATCTTTAAAACCTTTTTATTTTTTAACATTGCATTGCATAAAAACTAATTTGATGTCAAATAATCTATTACAAGGGAAAAAAGGAATTATCTCAGGAGCACTCGATAGCAACTCGATAGCATGGAAAGTCGCTGAAAAATGTGTAGAACAAGGAGCTGAAATAATTTTAACAAATGCCCCCATTGCCATGCGTATGGGTGCCATAACTGAACTTTCAGAAAAATTAAACGCTCCAGTTATACCCTGTGATGTGACAGAAAATGCCCAAGTAATCGAGTTGGTTGAAAAGTCTATGGAACATTTTGGTGGTAAATTTGATTTTCTACTTCATTCTATTGGGATGAGCTTGAACGTTCGTAAAGGAAGAGAATATACCAACTTAAAATACGATTGGACACACAAAACCTATGATATATCTGCTTTATCTTTTCATAAAATGATTCAAGCATGCTACCAATCAGATGCTATCAATGATTGGGGTTCTATCTTGGGACTTACTTACATTGCTGCACAGCGCGTTTTTCCTGATTACAGTGAGATGGCAGAGAGTAAAGCAATTCTGGAGAGCATAGCTCGTAATTTTGGTTACCATTATGGTAAAAAGTCTAAAGTTAGAATAAACACTATTTCTCAATCACCTACAGTTACTACTGCAGGAAGTGGTGTGAAAGGTTTTGATGATTTTATCAGTTTTGCGTCCAAAATGTCGCCTTTGGGAAATGCAGATGCAAATACATGTGCTGACTATTGTATTTCATTATTTTCTGACCTTACGAAGATGGTGACCATGCAAAACCTTTTTCATGATGGTGGGTTTAGTTTTACAGGTGTCAGCAATGATGTATTACGATAACTAAAGCTTAACTCCCATCTCATTGAGAACTACATCAGCTTTACCAAAATACTTCATAATATACAAAACATATCGAATATCTACACCGATTGATCGGCTGTAGCTTTCATTCCAAGCATAGTCATTTATTGTTGCCGTATACGCTCGATCAAAGTTAACTCCTACTAATCGTCCCTGACTATCCATTATTGGACTTCCACTATTACCTCCTGTGGTATCCATGTTATATAAAAAACCTACAACTACACTAGAATTTATTGGACTTTTCAATACATCAGCTGGTACTATTTGCTTCATTTTGTCAATATATTCAGATTGTAAAAAGTAGTCTGGGTTATCAGAGCCTTCTGTTTTTTCAATTATCCCCGCTATTGTTGTGTATGGACTCGCTATTACCGCATCTTCGGGTTCATAGCCTTTTACATATCCATAGGTGAAACGTAACGTACCGTTAGCATCAGGTATAAAGTCCCCCCCCTTCATTTCCATATCAATATCATTAAATCTAGGGATGATCTCGTCTATTTCTGCATTGATTTGATTCATTTCTGATTCCATAGCCAAGAATAGTTTATTTACTTGTCCAGCAAAAGTGATTAAAGCATCTTTTGTAGCTATAAACTTACCTAAATCTGAGGAAATCAATTCCGTATTTTTGGATATATCTCTTAATTTAGAAGATTCCCAAAGCATTGAAGCAAATGAATAAGCTGCATTTTTTATTGATAGATCTGAGGCGTTAAAAAATTTATGATTAAACAAGAACTTAGTTTCGACTAAATCACTCAAAGACAATTGATAGATAAGTTCAGAAAATAGTTTTTTCTCTAATGAAATTTTATCAGATAAACTTCGATAAGCTGTTAATTGTTTAGCAATTTGTTCTTTGTTGGATTCAATATATTTTGATTTTTCAGTTTTACTAAGATCACTCATTGATTGCTGGTGGAAATCAGTAAAAGCTGCACCACCAAAAATACCATTACGATATAATTGATTCAGATATATATAATCTCTGGACAACGCGAATTTTCTTTCATATAATGATTTATTTTTCTTAAATAAAGGTAAATATTCTTTGAGCTTTTTGTGATTTGAAGCAAAGTCAGCCATTTGTTTTTGAGCTTGGTATTTTTGAGCAATAATACCTGTTCTTTCAAGGCCTTGCATTTTTCCCTTAAAGTTTTTAGAGGTATTATTTAAACTTGCTAATCTGCCACTATACTTTAATTGAAGGTCTACATCATTCCCCGCATAAGTTTGTATTGCATCAATTTGAAAATCAAACCAATCTGAAATGATAGGTAAAACATAATTGTTTTGATAATCCAAGAATTCAGCAGTCTGATTTCGATATGTTCTTCCAGGATAACCTAAAATAAATGTAAAATCACCTTCTTTGGTTCCAGCTGGATTGATCACTAAATGTTTTTCAGGAACGTAGGGTTTTCCATTTTCATAGGCACGCACAATCGAAAAGTCACCATTATGTCTCGGCCATTCCCAATTGTCTGATTCACCACCAAATTTACCAATATTTTTGGGTGGCACATAAACCAATCGAACATCATTGAGTGTCTTGTATCTGAAAAGTGTATAGGATTTTCCAACAAGCATCTCCGATATTTCTGGAACCAAGGCTGGATTACTTTCAACTTCACGTTGTATAATACCCGTTATGTTTTGATCAATAATTTTTTTCTTTTCCAAAGCAGAAGTTGAGGAAGAAATACCCTTTAAAACTTCAGCAGAGACATCCATGTATGAAACCGTAATTTGACATGGCAATGTAGTTCTTATTTCGTCTGATTCTTGAGAGGCATAGAAACCATTTTCCAGATAATTGTTGGTTGAAGAACTTGCAGAAGCAACAGAACTGAACACACAATGATGATTTGTAATAATCAGACCTGTTTCAGAAACAAAAGAACCCGTACATCCACCTAAACGAACCAATGCATTGACCAAAGCTGGCTTGGTTTCATTGTAAATTTCATCTGTATTTATTTCTAATCCTGCTTTTTTTAAGTCCAATGTATTTAATTGGCTCATAGGAAACATTCCTTCGTCTAGTTGATCTGATTTAAACGACAGTAACAAGACAAGGAAAACCATCGACACTACTATTTTATTCATGGTAATATTATTATTTATAAATTTTCTTTTGAATGCTAATCAAAATAAGATGCCTTTATAAAATTAGTTAGCATTTCATTATTGCTCGTTTTTATATCTTCCACTTTACCCATCCACTCATTTTTACCCTGGTATATGAAAACAACATCATCGCCAATATCAAAGACAGTCTTCATATCATGAGTATTAATGATTGTCGTAATATTAAATTCTTCTGTTATACTTTTCAAAAGCTCATCAATGACACGAGATGTTACTGGATCTAAACCTGAATTAGGTTCATCACAAAACAAATACTTAATATCTAATGCAATGGCTCTAGCTATTCCTACTCTTTTTTTCATACCACCACTAATTTCAGCTGGATATTTTTGATTAATACCAGCCATTTCAACCTGCTCTAGACAAAAATTTACACGATCTCTTCGTTCCGCTAAAGACATTTTAGTGAACATTTTTAATGGAAATTCTATGTTTTCCTCAACTGTAAATGAATCAAACAAGGCAGTTCCCTGAAATAGCATCCCAATTTCTTTTCTAACTTCTCTCAATTGGCTGTATTCAAGATTGGTAAAGTCTCGGTCATCATACATCACATTTCCTGAAGTTGGATTGAGAAGGCCTACCATACATTTCATCATTACACTCTTTCCATGTCCACTACTCCCAATAACTAGATTGACCCTACCTGTTTCAAACTTCGCTGAAATATTTTTTAATACTTCTACACCGTTGAATGATTTTGATACATTAGTAAGTTCAATCATAATAGTAGTTGAGCTAAAAGATAATCTGCCAATAATATAGAAACAGCACTATACACAACCGCTTTAGTGCTACTTGCGCCTACTTCAAGTGCTCCACCGTTGGTTGTATATCCCTGAAATGCTGATAAAGAAGTAATTATGAAAGCATAAGTGAACGCTTTGATGAGGGAAAAGAATAAATTAAAGGGAATAAATGATTCTCTAGCTCCTTGCAAATATTCCTCGTATGTTAAAATACCTGAAGCTTCACCCGCAATAATTCCACCAAGATTACTTAAAAAAATAGACAAGATAACAAGCATGGGTATCATAATTAATCCCGCAACTATTTTGGGTAACGCTAGAAATCCACTGGAATTTATTCCCATCACTTCAAGAGCATCAATTTGTTCGCTTACTCTCATTGTACCAATTTCTGAAGCAATGTGTGAACCTACCTTACCAGCAAGAACTAAACATGTAATAGTTGGGGCTAATTCAAGCATCGAAGAATCACTCACAATAGACCCAATCACCGGTTTTGCTATCAATGGTGAGATTAATTGATAAGCTATCTGCAGGGTCGTTACCGCACCCTGAAAAATAGCAATGATAATCACAATAGATAATGATCCCACACCTATATTGTTCATCTCAGTTATGGTTCTATCTATATATACTGAGAGTTTTTCTGGCTTAGAGAACATTCCTTTTAAAAATAAGATATAGTTACCAAAGTTGTAAAAGAAAGACATAACGGCGGTAAATATACATACATCTATTGGCTCTGCGAATGAAAACGTAATAACCTTGACAAAAACTTTGTTTTTAATTTCAACAACTACCCTAATTGTTTTTAATTTTGTTTAAAATAAAAATATGAGAATAGCGGTAGTTAGTGGGGGGACAAAAGGAATTGGAAGAGCCATAAGCGAAAAGTTGCTTCAAAATGGATGTAAAGTTTATGTTATTGCAAGAACTAATGACAATGAATTTACCCATGAAAATCTTATTCAATACACCGCAGATTTTTCTTTAAAATCTGGGATTTCTTCCTTTACAGAGTTTTTATTTTCTCATGAATCTGTTGTTGATATACTTGTAAACAATGTAGGTGTATTCATTCCAGGAAAACTCATGGAGGAAGGAGATGGATCTTTTGAGAAACAAATCAATACAAACTTAGCTTCAACATACCACCTAACCCGACATACCTTTGACGCTATTAAAAAATCAGATAAACCATACATTTTTAATATTTGTTCCACAGCAAGCATTACTCCGTATTTGAATGGAGGCTCTTATTGTGTCAGTAAATATGCACAATTGGGCTTTACTAAAGTACTTCGGGAAGAACTGAAAGAGGAAGGTATCAAAGTAAGTGCTGTTCTTCCAGGAGCAACGCTTACGAACTCATGGGCAGGAACAGACCTACCCAAAGAACGATTTAGTGATCCAGAATCTATTGCTGATTTAGTTTGGCTAGCATACCAACTTCCCGATACTACTGTTATGGAAGAAATTATTTTGCGTCCATTGAGCGGAGATATTTGAAATAGTTCAATACTTGACACTTTTATGATTATGCAAATCAAAAATATCATTAAATTTGGAGCATATTTAAATTTTATAAGTTAATACGAAATGAAAAGAATACTACAAAATCTGACAATGATTACATTTTTACTAGCAATCACAGTATTGAAAGTAAATGCTCAGGGAGAAATTAAATCGAATGATTATTTAGGCAACGAAATTATAAGTGATGCTCAACAATTGGAAACACAGAAATTAAAAGCCAACTACCGGAATTGGAAATTCCCTGTTGATGCTATCCAACAACTGACTACGCTCGACAGATATGTTAGTTTCTTGTTCCAAGATACAGCTGTTAAGTTTGTCTATAGTGATGGAACTGCAGGTCATTATCCATGGAATTCTGTGGGAGCAGTTTTCACTCCAAATGACCCTAATTTAGAATTATCCGATGATAATATTCGTTTATCTCGCTACAATGAATACACTGTAGATTCCATTTATTTTCCTTACTTATATGTACGATATGTAGATTCTATTGATGTTGCTGGTACAATGACTCCTGTTGTAGATACCTTAATTGTCCAATTTTTTAAAGCAAATCAGATGAGATCAAGTGGCTTCACTCCCACTGGAGGAGATCGCGAATTATTCCTTATCCCTGATAACTGGACACCAAGTTTACATGGATCAAATAATACCGCTTATGAATTGAGAATTCCTCTCACCATAGAGGATACAACATCAAGACCTTCAGCTGAAGGTTGGGGTGCTCGTGGCAGAACAATACCATTACCTGAGGGCTTTAATATCAATTCTGATGCTGCAACTGAAGATTTACAATTTACAAATGCTTTTGGTTTTAGTTTCACTTTTGCTACTATGGTGCCATACCAATTTGGAGATACTATGGAAGCTAGAGATGGTTCTGAAATCAAAAATAAAGTGAACTATTTTGGTCATTCCATGTTCCAAAATTCCTCTGTTATGGTTGCACAAACTGAATATGTGAACAATTCTTGGTGGGTACCCGGTGAATTAGGATATGGTGGCGATCAAAATGGTTGGGAAGTAGCCATTCCTGGAAATGCTTATTTCGAGGATCGTTACATTAACTATGCTGTTCATATCACCACTGATCAGTTAGGAACTGAAGATTTAGATAATAATATTGCTATTGGCTTATACCCAAATCCAGTCTCTAAAAATGAGCTATTAAAAGCTGATTTTAACTTAATAAACGCATCTAACGTTACACTTTCATTGTATGATTTATTAGGAAATAAAGTGAAAGATATAGCTCAAGGGTATTTTACATCTGGTGAGCATAAAACCGATGTAAATATTTCAGATTTAAGTGCAGGAATGTACATTTATAAAATACAAGCTGGAAATGCATCAACCAGTAAAAAAGTGACTATCATTGATTAATAACTAATCAACGATGTAAAAAATCCTCTCCTTTTTGGAGGGGATTTTTTATTTAAATCAATCCTGAAGTTGGAGAAAAAATAAAATCCTCTACTGCAGGACTATCTCCCATTATTTGATCTTTCAAATCGTCTAAAATTTCTTTAGTCTCCGTAGATAAAACCGATTGTAATTTTTCCATAAATCCATCAGATACAACCAAAGGAGAAAGTTCGAAGACCAATTTATTATCTTCTATTATTCCACTCACTGCATATTCACTACATAATCGCGTTTCTTTACCCGTTAATGAGCAACGGTCAATCCAACTCTCGATATTATATTTTTCAGTTCGATGCAAGTAGTCTAATTTACGAAACAAATATTCGCTGTGTAACTCATATAATGATTGAATGGCATTTTTACTTTCACTGCTGATATCACCTGAAATGTTTTGAGTACACGGTTCACATATGGCATATTCATAAATGATTTCAGATTTGTTGAGAATACTATTTTGTTTGAAAACCTTTTCAATAAAATAGCGATGAACCTTATTTAAGGATCGATTACAATTTGAACATAGCTCAAAGGGAGCCATAGTATCAAACGAATAAAAAAAGGATGGTATGCAATCGTTTATTTTTTTTCGTATCATAAATAAATCAAATGTAAAAGTATTACATTTGCACAAATTTGTAGCAATGGGAGTAACACGATTAGAAAGAAAAGGTAGAAAAAACAAAACTGTAGCCAAGGTTAGAGTTAAAACTATCAAACGATTAAAAAGTAAAATTACAGTTGAATCTCCTAACAAAGAAGATTCAGGTGTTGTTATTGGAGGAGTAATGGACGTACTATCAACCATAAAGAAAAAACCTGCTACTAAAGCAAAGAAAGAAACTCCAAAAACAGAAGTTGTAGAAGAAACTCCCCAAGAAGAAAAATCTGAGGAATAATTTATTTATTAAAATACATCGAGCCTCTTGTGAAAACAAGGGGCTTTTTTATTTTATAAGATGAAGTGACCCTTTAGAAAATTTGGCTTGCTTAAGTCCATTGTCTATGCCGCTCCAGTCAGAAATCCAAAAATATACTCCATCCTGACATGGTATATTTTTAAAGGTACCATCCCAAGAATCCGTTATATCATTTGTCTGATATACAAGCTCTCCCCAACGATTGTAAATTTTTAAATTGTAAGAAAATAGTTTAGGGCAATCAACCGTAGGTTTAAAAAAATCATTCAAATTATCTTGATTAGGTGTAAAAGCATTAGGAAATACCAAATCACATAAACAATCTATTAATTTGACATCAAAATTGGCACTATCTTCACCACATGAATTTTCAGCTTTAACCACAACGATTCCATCATAATTTTTCAATGAGTATGAGTATCCATTGACCGAATTGTTCCAGGTAATATCAGCTAAAATTTCATCCACAGTTACAATGATTTCTTCATTTCTACAAATCAGAACATCATCCAATTGACTCAACTTAGGGGAATTTAAAGTAAAAACGTCAATCGTATCTGATTCAAAACATAAATCATTCTTTCCTATTGATAACGTATACCTACCCGCTTTATCAATTTTAATTGATGAAGCTGTACTTCCTGTATTCCATCTAAAATCAAACTGATCTGTAAGTTTTGGAAATAATGTAAACGTATCTCCCAAACAAAGTAATGTATCCTCACCAAGATAGAGGTTTTCAATAATCAATTCACGTATTTGATAGTAATCAACTACTGTATTGCATTCATTTTCAGCTTGAACTTCTACTAATTGAGTTGATTTATAAAATCGGGATTCTGATGATAAACCATCACCCCATTGATAAGTAGCATCATCTGGTTGAACATCAATACTAATTAAAGTTGAATCTCCCTCACAAAACACCGTATCCCCTTCCATTAAAATAGAAGGTGAGGTATTGGTGGTAATATTAAATGTGTCTTCATCATAACAAATCCCTTTCCATACCCTGAGACTGTATTCCCCTGCGGATGTCCAAGTCACTTTTTTATTTTTTGAGCCACTTTCCCATAGTAATGAATCATACATAGATGTGAAATCAAATGCGTATCCAAGACCATCACACAAAAGAGAATCTGTGATAGAATCCATCGTGAAAGATTCCGCAATTTCTACATATACCGTATCTTGAAAAATGTTATCACACAAGTCGGTATACGTTACATAGTAGGTCATAGGGACTTCTGAGGAACATGTAGGTTTTCGGATGGTATGATCATTCAAAAAGCTATTAGGAGTCCAGGTATATTTATTATTTTTACTCTCTCTGGCATTCAATAAAATAGTTTCACCCTTACACAATGTAAATGTATCTTGAACCAAAATATCTTCTCTCAAACAAACCGTTTGTTTGTTATTTAATCCTCCCGTAGAGGATGTAAACCCCCAATAGACTATATTTTTACCTTTGAATATACTGTTTTGGATGTCATAGGTAATCTGTTGACGAAGATTGCAATCAAACCATACTTCGATTTGCTTTTTATTGGCATCCCAGACTATACGAACTAAATGGTCTTTTCCATCTTCTATGTTGCCCCCACTTGGAAGAGCTGACACAGGGGCACTAATACTGTTTGCACTTGTATGAGTAACACTTCCATTTTTAAAAATACCAATGTGATCGCTAGCTAAATCACCCATATTGTTATTTTCAAAATCATCAAATTCGATCCCAAAACTAGGAGAAAATCCTTCAAATCCCAAGCCCCCTCCGGAGTTGCCAAGAGCCTTATTACCAACATCTTGCAAAACAAAAACGATACCATCTGCACCTGATTGATCCTTGTTTCCAAAATTTAAGTAAAATTCTAAATCAAAATCCTTAGATAAATCAATAGGATCTGCATACCAAACTGAACCAAGCTGCCAATTGACAGCACTGGTTAATTGATAACAATCTCCTCCAATAGATCTCGCATTTCCATTGGCAAAATAGGATTGGCTAACTCCCTCTTTATTCAAAAAAATAAAGAAAACAATTAGTAAAAGTATAGATTTTTTCAACTGAATATGTTGTAACAAATATAGTTATTTAGGATTTAGTAAATACTACTATAAGTGGTAATGCTAAGCTGTAAGCTCTTTGATATCCGATTTAATTTTATTGACTAAACTGTTAGCTACACTCAGGGTACTTCCTTCGGCATAAATGCGTATAATGGGTTCTGTGTTGGATTTTCGTAGATGCACCCACTCTGTATCAAATTCTATTTTCACGCCATCCACCGTATTTATAGGTTGATTTTTATATTTATCTTGAATACGATCAAGGATAAAATCTACATCTATATCAGGAGTCAGTTCCATTTTATTTTTACTAATAATATAATTTGGATAAGAGGCTTTAAGGTGACTTATGGGTTGATTTACTTTAGCAAGATGAGTGAGAAATAATGCAATACCCACTAACGCATCTCTTCCATAATGAAGTTCAGGTAAAATAATACCCCCATTTCCTTCACCTCCAATAATGGCATTGGTATCTTTCATCATTTTCACTACGTTGACCTCTCCTACAGCGCTAGCTTGGTAGGTTCCACCATGTTTTTCCGTAACATCTCTTAAAGCACGTGTGCTGGATAAATTAGAGACGGTATTCCCTTTTTTATGACTGAGAACGTAATCTGCTACAGCAACTAATGTGTATTCTTCTCCAAATACATCTCCATTTTCATTGACAAATGCTAAACGGTCTACATCCGGATCTACCACAATACCTAGATCCGCTTGATGACGAATAACGGCTGAAGATAAATCTGTCAAATGTTCGGGCAATGGCTCCGGATTATGGGGAAATTTCCCAGTAGGCTCACAAAAGAGCTCAATAACTTGGTTGACCCCCAGTTTTTTTAACAGAAGGGGTACAGCAATACCTCCAGTTGAATTGACGGCATCTACCACAATGGTAAAATTACGTTGGCGTATGGCTGCAGTGTCAATTAAATCTAGGTTTAAAATCGCATCAATATGCCAATTTATATACGCTTCTCGAGTTGTATAACTGCCTATCTGATCAATAGAAGCATATGAAAAATCGTTGGATCCGACTTGACGAATAATTTCATTACCTAAAGCCTCCGAAATAAATTCTCCTTTTGCATTGAGTAATTTTAAAGCATTCCATTGTTTGGGATTATGACTTGCCGTAATAATAATCCCTCCAGCGGCCTCTTCGTTTACAACAGCCATTTCCACTGTAGGTGTGGTACTTAAGCCTAAATCAATGACGTCTATACCCTTACTCATAAGCGTACCACAAATCAATTGATTGATCATAAACCCTGACAATCGAGCATCGCGACCAATGACAATTTTACGGTTTTCAGCCGTTAAAATTTTATCTGCAAAAGCCGTCGTGTATTTAACAATATCTAAGGGAGTTAACGATTCGTCCTCTACCCCACCAATTGTTCCTCGAATACCCGATATTGATTTAATTAATGTCATACGTTCAATTGCAAATAAACAACCAATATGCGTCTATTTTTCCATCATATTAATAACAACTTTTTGGCATGATGTGGATTATGTAACTAAAATTTAGGGAATCGCATAAAAATCATATCCATTTATGATATATATCATATTTTTACTATTTTTTATTTAAAACATTTGACCCTTGGAGTTAGTTGAAAATCCTGTCGCTCGCATATCACGAGGGCACTAAAGCGAGTAGGCACAACACTTTATCATATACTTTACATGAAAAAATTAAGTGTAAAAAAACAACGAACCGTTGTTGCTGGAGGAGATCATACCTATGGCTGGTAATTTTTCTTATACATAAGAAAAAATTGCTACCTATAATGGGTTGCTCTATTCCATAATTTAAAAATCACCAATCATGAACAAAATATTGCTTTGGTGATTTTTTTATACCTACTAAAACATACATGTCTAAAATTATTCACTTTTTTAAAAAAAAGAACATCAAACCTTTTCCTTTTATCCGTCAAACCGGTATGATGGAGTGTGGCACAACCAGTTTGGCCTACAATCGATACTATCAGTCCGTGGAAGATTATAAAATTCAAGTCATATCAATAAACAAAATGATCAATAGTCTGAAGACTGAAATTAGTAAGTTTACAACTGAAAATTATAAACTAACAACCAATTATGAAGCAATAACCTTTGATTTAACCTCGGAGATTGATAATCTTAAATCAAAAATCAGGAACATCTACGGTGACTTCCAAATATCAGATGATGGGCTGTATCTAATTTCAGATAGAAAAGGACAGATTACTTACATAAAAACATCAGATTGGCAAATTGACGCTCAAGCAGTGATTGTAAAAATTTTACCTCAAAATAGAATTCAAGAAATCGTATGTCTTATCCCACCGCATAAAATTGGACAGATTCAATCAAAAGCAAAGGCATCCATTCAAATAGCCAGTTTTCCAACATATACATGGGGTACCCTTCAAGGATACGTAAAAAATTATAGCCAGACACCAGACGAAAACGGAAATTATCTTGCAACAATTATCATCAAAGACTATGGAAAACTAGCTCCGATGATACGACCCAGTATGCAAGGCACAGCATACATCATCTATGAAAATAAAACATTACTTGGTTATCTCGTAAGCACAGTGAAACAAAAATATGATTCTTCTATAAACACATAAATCTAATCTTGTTCATATCACGTGAATAAACCTAGTGTTCTATAAGCGTTTAAAAAACTATACATTTGTGAAGGCAAAACGGCTTATCGCGGGTGGATGTATGTTCATTTGAGGAAAGTCCGGGCAACATAGAGTAATGTACCTTTGGAAACAAAGGGTGTATGCGTTGAAAAACGAATACAACAGCAAGTGTAACAGAAAATAACCGTTTGCTTTGGCGAATAAGGGTGAAAAAGTGAGGTAAGAGCTCACACGCTTGAATAGTAATATTCATTCGGTACAAACCTTACATGTTGTAAAACCAAGTAAACTACAGATTTAGAGCTACTCGTTCTAATGCTTGTTTATTCAAGATGCTGTAGAGGGTAGGTTGCATAGATAAATGATAAGCTCATTCGCCTTGGCGAAGAGACAGAACCCGGCTTATAGTTTTGCCTTTTTTAAAAAAAAATGAATTAGAAAATATGGCCAGAATACTAATTGTTGATGACGAAGAAAGCATACGAGAAACACTTCGCGAAATACTAGAATATGAAGGATACGAAATTGAAGAAGCTAGTGATGGTGAAAAAGCTATATCACTCATAAAAAAATTCAATTACGATGCTGTTCTTTCAGACATTAAAATGCCCAAATTAGATGGTATTGAGGTTTTGGAACAAGCGAAATCTATCGCTCCAGAGCTTCCATTTATTATGATCTCGGGGCACGGCACCATAGAAACAGCTATTGAAGCAACTAAAAAAGGGGCATTTGATTTCATCAATAAACCCCCTGATTTAAATAAGCTACTCATTACCGTTCGAAATGCCGTTGATAAAAGCAATTTAGTCATTGAAACTAAAGTTCTCAAACGTCAAATTACAAAAACACGTGCGATTCTTGGTGACTCACCTAGCATAAAAAAAATCAAAAAAACCATCGAGAAAGTGGCACCAACCGATGCTCGTGTTTTAATAACTGGAGAAAATGGTACAGGTAAAGAATTGGTCGCTCGATGGATACATGAAAAAAGTAATCGAGCAGATAAGCCTCTTATTGAAGTCAATTGTGCGGCAATCCCGGGAGAATTGATTGAAAGCGAACTGTTTGGTCATGAAAAAGGTTCGTTTACCTCGGCTATCAAACAAAAATTAGGCAAATTCGAAAAGGCTTCTGGAGGCACATTATTTCTTGACGAAATTGGTGACATGAGTTTAGCTGCTCAAGCTAAAGTACTTCGAGCACTTCAAGAAAATAAAATTACCCGTGTGGGTGGTGAAAAAGATATTGAAGTAGATGTTCGAATTATTGCAGCCACCAACAAAGACCTCATGCAAGAAATCGAAGATGGTAATTTCAGAGAAGACCTTTATCATCGTATATCAGTAATTGTGGTACACATCCCTACTTTAAACGAACGTATAGAGGATATTCCTATACTTGCTGACCAATTTATGGAGGATATTTGCCAAGATAACGGAATACAAAAAAAGCAGATCACTGCTGGAGCTATGGAAGGGACTCAAATCTATATTCTGGAGCGGAAATATTCGTGAACTTCGCAATATTATTGAGCGATTGGTTATTCTTTGTGATCAAAAAATTACCGAAGAAGACATTCAACTTTATGCGAATAATGGGAAGAAAAAACCGGGAACCATTGATGCTATCAATGAATTTAGTCGATTCCAAGACTTTAAAGACTATGCTGAAAAAATGTTTATTGATGCGAAGCTGAAAAAAAACAACTGGAATGTTGCCAAAACATCGGCTGAAATAGATATTCAGCGAAGTCATTTGTATAACAAAATTGACAAATTTGATTTAAAAAGAAATTAATCCATGATCGGAAAAGACATTGCCACAGCTAGCCAACTCTTGGCTGATGGAAAAGTCGTTGCGATACCCACCGAAACGGTATATGGATTGGCCGCCAATGCATTGGATATTCGAGCTGTATCTGAAATATATAGTGTTAAAAATAGACCCCATTTCAATCCACTGATTGTGCATGTACCAAGCCTCGATGCCGCTAAAAAATATGTGACCCATTTTCCAAAAGCAGCCGAAGAGTTGGCTCGTCACTTTTGGCCGGGATCATTAAGTATTTTATTGCCCAAAAATGAGATGATTCCAGATATTATCACAGCAGGTTCACCCCACGTTGTTCTCCGGGTGCCCAATCATCCGCTGACCCTTCAACTTCTTCAGTCGGTATCTTTCCCATTAGCTGCCCCCAGTGCAAATGTGTCCAATACTGTCAGTCCAACCACTGCAAACCATGTAGAACATGGCCTTGGTGATCGAATTGAATATATATTGGATGGTGGAGAATGTGCCGTAGGTGTAGAAAGCACCATCGTTTGCATTCAAGAAGGCGGAGTAGTTATCCTTCGAGAAGGTGGGGTATCTCAAGAAGCAATCACTCATAAAACTGGACTTCCTATCCTTCCGCATACCCCTGCAACTATTCAGTCACCTGGTCAACTCAAACGGCATTACGCTACGCATAAGCCTTTGTACATTGTAAATTCATTTGATGAGTTTATCCGAAATAATCCACAAACAACCTGTTCTATTTTGTACTATGAAAAACCAAAGGATACGTTGAATGTCACATCATATTTTTTATCGGAAACGTATCATTTAGGAGAAATAGCTAATCAGCTTTTTTCCATCCTTCGTATAGCCGATGCAGACTCATCCGATTGCATTTTAATTCAACCTATCAAACCAATAGGTATTGGAAGGGCTATTCAAGATCGCATACAACGGGCAGCAACGGTATAATATATTTATATAACACGGAAAAGCCCTCTGCTCGTGAAGCAAGACTCTATTTGTCTGATAATCAGTGTCGGGGTGGCAGGATTCGAACCTGCGACCTCCTGCTCCCAAAGCAGGCGCGATAACCGGGCTACGCTACACCCCGAGGTGTACTTTAGTGATCCCACCAGGACTCGAACCTGGAACCTACGGTTTAGAAAACCGTTGCTCTATCCGGTTGAGCTATGGAACCATTGTGGGTTTGTACAGAACATAACCTTTGGCGGTGGGACCGGGATTCGAACCCGGGGTACCCTTGAGAGGTACGGCAGTTTAGCAAACTACTGGTTTAAGCCACTCACCCATCCCACCAAAAGGACTGCAAAAATAAACTTTTATTGAACTCTCAATATCTTTTTTACTAAAATAATTAATTATAACAATGAGGATTTTATATTAAGACTATTCCAAATTTTATGACTAACCTTGAAGCCAATTATACTCGATAATAAATTGATTTTTTGATATGATTGAACTGTTCAACACTTTCAATGTAATTTTATTTACGGTCTTAGGTTCGGCATCATTAATCCTTATTTTTTATTGGATTTTACTGTTCCGAATTAAAAAACAAATTCCTAAAAAATCTAATTTTACTCCTCCTATCTCGGTAATTATAGCTGCCCGAAATGAAAAAGATAATTTAATTAAAAATCTGCCACATCTGCTGAATCAAGACTATCTTAACTTTGAGATTATAGTCGTAAACAATGGGAGTTTTGATGGATCCAAAGAAGCATTAGATGCAATGATGCTTCAATATTCAAATCTTAAAGTCGTTCAAATTGAATTAAAAGAACAATATAAAAAAGGAAAAAAATTTGCACTTACCCTTGGAATTAAAGCTGCTCAACACGAACATCTTTTGTTTACCGACGCAGACTGCAGCCCTGTTTCTAATCAATGGATTACTTCAATGGCTAATCAATTTGAAAAACATGACGTGGTAGTAGGCATTGCTCCATTACGAACCAATAACTCTATATTGGGTGCATGCATCAGCTACGAAACCTTCCATACTGCTAATCAGTATATTGGATATACACAACGAAATTTAACCTACATGGGAGTAGGTCGTAATATGGGCTATACGAAATCGGTATTTTTTAAAAATAAAGGTTTTGCAAATCATCAGCATATCATGTCTGGGGATGATGACTTATTTATCCAAGAAGTTGCTCAATTCTCAAAAGTAATAGCCTGTACAGATAAACAAGCATTGGTATATTCAGATGGACCAAGATCGGTAGTATCCTGGTTCAAACAAAAAATAAGACACCTATCTACTGGATCATTCTATGTCTTGAAATTCAAATTCCTTTTGGGTTTTTATGCACTAATACAAATGCTTTGGCTTATAGGTGGAGTCCTATTATTCGTTTTATTTCCACCCCTTTGGTATGTAACCCTCAGTATAATTCTGATTAAATGGTTTGTTCAATGGATAATTATGGGTCCATTTGCACTGCATATACAACATAAAAAAATTGCCTATTTTTTGCCCTATTATGATATACTCTTTACTCTCTATTTGTTATTTTTTGGTGTTATTCGTATCTTTATAAAACCTAAAACATGGAATTAATCCACCGTTATTTTCCTGATTTAACAGACAAACAAAAGAGTCAGTTTCAACAGCTACTCCCGCTATACTCGGAATGGAATGCTAAAATAAATGTGATTAGCAGAAAAGACATGGATCAGTTCTATTGTAACCATGTCTTACATTCTTTATCCATTACTACGATTCATACTTTTAAGCCAGATGAATGGATTTTAGATATTGGAACAGGTGGAGGATTCCCCGGCATACCATTAGCCATTCTGTTTCCCTTGGCTAATTTTCATTTGGTAGATAGTATACGAAAAAAAACAAAGGTTGTAGAAGCTGTATCGCAATCACTAGAATTAAAAAATGTGACCGTTACCAACGCTCGTTTTGAGGACATCTCTCAAAAACACGATAGTATTATTTCTCGTGCAGTAGCTCCAGCATTAAAACTGGTGAAACTCACTAAAAATGCCATGAATTCAAAGGGGCAGCATTTGTTCATTAAAGGCGGTGATTTATCCGCAGAAAAAGAGGATATTTTACACCAATACCCCAGCAGAATATGGGATGAATATCCATTAAAAGATCATTTTAATGAAGCCTTTTTTGAAACTAAAAAAATTGTTCGGTTGAGTCAAAAATAACGTACTCAAGTATTACCTTATAAGGTTAATCGTTCCCGCTTTTCTATAGGATTTATTCTCAAAATCGGTATACGAAATCAGATACATGTAGGTCCCTGCTTGTATGGGTTGATTTAAATACGTAGGCATCCATTTTTCATTAATATCATTGGATTGATAAATCTTCTCTCCCCATCGATTATATATGCTCATTGAAAATTCATTAATGGCAATACCTTTTACACCAAAACCGTCATTTAAATTATCAGCATTGGGAGTAAATGCATTGGGAACATATACCGTAGGTAAAAAATAGAAACAAACTTCATTACTCCATGATTCCGTGAACTCACCACCATTTTCCTGTGCTTTAATTCTGAAACATTTTTTGTATTGTTTGGGATCATGAATTGAAACTAATGTCGTATTACTTAACACATTAGGTTGTGTTAGATTCAATGGATTGGCATTATCTTCTAGAAACAAGTCATATACAGAAACACCATTTTCCCAACCATCATAATCTAAAAAAATGAGATTTGCATTCAACGATTCATCCTGAACACCAGATAATAAAATGGTGGTATGAATCTCAGATAATATCGTATTTCCGCATCCATTTAGAGCAGATATTTGATAATCAAATGCATTTAAATCTGTATTTAAACCTTGGTCTAAAAACTGTGATGTCGTGCCATTCACTGTTGCCGTATTTGACCAATTTATTGATCCTGTCACCCGTTTTTTAATATCAAAATTGGATGTGCTCGCATTATTTAAAACTTGCCAATCTACCAAAACTCTATCATCGGGTGTACCCACAGAAACAAAACGCAAATCAATTGCTAAAAGATCAAAATTAACTGTTAATCGTTGTGTATCTCCTGCACAACCTTGATCTGAAACTTCCACTACAGCTAAATTACCTTCTGGTTGGGATAAATCCCAATCAACAATGACAGTGGGTGTTGGATCTCCAGTATAATTTAAGGCTCCATTAACCGTCCAGTTAAATTCAGAATTAATGTATCCAGTTACAGAATACATATGATTAAGTGTGCTCTCTGGACAGATGGTCGTTGGCCCAGTAAGCGGTGAAGTCGAGGGTTTTGGATGAATGGTAACCAATGTATCTACCAAAATTCCCGAACAGCCTTTTTCACTTGTTTCAATCACCGATAACTTGAACACTCCAGGTTGATTCCAGAATATTGTGATGGTTGAGGTGCCTTGCCCCACAATAGGATCTGTGTTTCCATCAATGTTCCATAGATATGTAGATGTCGATTCACCATTCAATACATAAGTGACTGAATCGTCAGATTGACACCACTTCATAGAACCAGAAATTTGATCTGCTTTAGGTGTAGGAAAAATTACAATTGATTGTTCGCTAGGAGGACTTACGCACCAGCGATCATTTTTAGCATCATATGCACGTTGTACAACTCGTACATTGGCTGACCCTGCTATGCCCCAATCTATACTTATCATTGATGATGAGTCTCCACTTTGTTGCTTACCTCCTATTATAGTCCAATCATACACACTTCCATGTACTGAATCCACTTGATAAATACTGCCATTTTCCATTTCACAAACCTCAGAAGGTCCTTGGATACTATTATTCCCTAATGTATATGATTTGGCGACATTGAGCGTAATTAAATTACTCAAGCATCCAAATTTATTGATTTCAGTGACCGACACTTGTCCACTACCCTCATCACCCCAATCAACACTTATCGTATTTGAATTTCCACCTGAAGATTGAGAACCCCCAACTATAGTCCAATTATATACGGATCCATTAACACCACTTACAGTATACACAATATCTAAAGCATTGGGACACACAATCGTGGGACCTGTAATTGTTGGATTAGGTTCGATAACGTATACCTCAATTTGAGCAGTGTCACTGGTACATCCTATTGAATTCGTTTCAGCAACTCGAATTATAAAATTAGGAATACTAAAACTAGACAATTCTATACTGTTTTTATTTTGAATACCGATGGAGGCATTAAGGGTCTCCCAATAATATGAATTTCCCGGATTATCATTTACTGAATAAACCAGACCAATATCTTCTTTACATACCGTGTCCTTTCCAATAATAACTGGGATTTCAGGACTTTCTTGAATGGTTATGTCGAGTCGAATCCAATCTCCTAAACATCCATTGGCACTCACCTCACGAACTCTAATAAAAGGAGTCATTCCCCCTGAATCAGAGCCTTTCCAATAGACATTGACCTTTTTAATCGTACTATCACCTATAAACTTACCATCAAATACCTCCCATTCATAGGTAGAGTTTGCATGACCATCGATTACTTCATAACTATGGGTACTGTATTTACATACTAATGTAGGCCCGATTAACTGAGAGGCCCCTTCAAAAGGAAGGACTTTTATACTGACATCTAAATAATTAAATTTAGGAGGACAACCATCATCTTCAGCTGTAAAATAGACATTATACGGCTGATCTTGAGCTGCATCACAATCGGGAGTCCAACAAAATTCATAGGTATACAAATCAAAATCTAGTAAAGGCCCAGAAAAAGTGGCTTTGGTTCCAGGAATTGTATTCAAAATAGAGCCTCTAGCAGAAACGGTTACTTGGTCATCATCAGGATCTTGACCACGAACGTAAAAGCAGAGCTCTTCACCTGCTTCTATAGTGAATCGTTGACCCTTCGATGATGTGATATCAGGAATAGTATTGGCTATACAATTGAGTACCATAATTTGTAGGTCCATCCTAATTTTACCGAGTAGTTGACCATTTCGGTATTCTAACACTTCTACACCCACAACAAAATTTCCAGTTTGATTACTAAAAAGTTCGGTGTAGCCAGTTTCCTTATCTATAAAGGTATATCCATTTGCTCCAAAAGGAGTGATTGACGTATATCCGGCTTTGTAACGTAATAAAGGAGTATCTAATGAAGCTGCAGGAGCAGGATTTGAACTCGCCGAACTCCCCCCCTGATAAGGACGCATAAAGCGATATACCAAGCTATCTCCATCTTTATCTACAGCATCAAATAAAAATGAATTGGTATCATTAACACACATATAGGGACTTGGAACACCATAAAATGAGGGTGAACTATTCTCCAATGCAGTAGCAGGGATAAAGCAATAATAGGTTTGGCCTTGTGATGGAGTAGAACCATCTTGAATAATATTATTTTGGACATTCCTACAACACCTTGTGTAAGTAATATGATACCCCTCAGAATAGGGTTTTAGCGATACAATTCCTTCATATAATCCATACTCAATACATACATTTTTTTCATAGAAATCACAGTCGATAGAGCCTGGAGGATTTACTTTTTTCTTTGTTACTAAATTAAAAACTGGTTGTTGATTCAGACTCTTGTTGTTATCGTTAAGATAAACGCCTAATGTAATTTTATCATCCAATTGTACATTTCCAGAACAATCACGATAGACATGAAATGTAATTTTATAGCGGTATTCTCCTGTTGTTGTATTGATATTGATGAACTCATAGTTCATGTATCCCCCCAATAGATGTGTTGCATCACAAGTTAAACTACCCCATACCAATACAAGTAGTAAAATTAATTTGGATGAAAATCTGAAATACATTTACTTTACAAAAATAGGATACTAATACATAAAACGTTGGAAGTATTGGTTTAGTTGCTAGACTAGAAATTAATTTGACAGTTTAGTTACAAAATCAGCTAAACTATTAAATGTAAAATCTTGATTATCAAAAGAAAACTGACTATTACGTATCCGAACTTTCAATACATTAAACGGTTCTGCCAATGCCATATCGCTTGGAGAATCTCCCACCATTATCGCTTTAGTAAAATCAATATCAGGGAAATACTCTTTTGCTTTTAAGCACATACCTGTATTTGGTTTTCTCCAGGCGTGATTTTGATCTTTAAGATAGGGTGCAAACAGGGCTAGATCAAAGTATTCAACGTTAGATTTCAGTGCATTGTACATTTTTAGATGAACATCCTCCAAATTTTTTTCAGACATCACTCCTTTTTGAATACCTTGTTGATTGGTCACTAAAATCACCCTACCCATCATTTTTTTTAATTGAATTAGTGCATCTAGTGCACCCTCACAAAAGATAAAGTCTTCTGGTTTTTTAGCATAATCGTCAATTATTGGTTGGTTGATTACACCATCTCGATCTATAAATAGAGTGTACGATTTACACTCCGAACGATTAGGCAAAGATAGTTTGTGCACGTTCATAATCGGTTGGTATACCTATATCTATAAATAAGCCCTCGCTCACATATCCTTGAACTAAGTGACGTTCTACAAAGGGTTCTAAAACTTCATTTTCGAAAGAATACTTTTCTGTACTGGGTAATAACTCAATGATGGATTTATTTACCCAGTATGATCCACCATTGATTAATCCTGTTGGAAGGTTAGATTGTTTTTCCTGAAATCGAACAATAGTGTCTGATTCGAGGAGGACAGTACCGTATCGGTCCGGAAATGGCATCTGTTTTAATGCAATGGTTATGGGTGATTGACCCATACTATGTTGCTGCCAAAAACTTTCATAATTGACATCGAAATAAGTATCCCCATTTAAAATAAGAGCGGTATCTTGAGTCATTAAATGTAACGCTTTTCCGATAGCTCCCCCAGTACCTAAGGGCTCTTTTTCTTCCGAATATCGTATAGGAATATCCTGATAATCGTGTCCGTAATAAGCTTCAATCTTATCAGACTTATGTCCTACAGCAAAAATGATATGCCCGACATGTTTTAGTGGTAAACGGTGCAGAATATGATCCATAAATGGTTTACCCGCAACAGGTGCCATAGGTTTAGGTACATCACTTACGACAGCGGCTAAACGTGTACCTAATCCCCCAGCTAATATGATTACATCAAATTTCATTACAATAAGGTATAGGTGTACAATCCTGTTTTTGTGAAACTATAATTTTGAGGTTTTACTCCAAATTTTTCGAGACTTGTTATCAGTCCCATACGAGATACCGATGGGCAATAGAAAAAGAAAAATCCTCCTCCCCCTGCGCCACTTATTTTACCGCCAGTTGCACCATTTTGCATGGCTGTTTCATAAATCGCATCAATTTCTGGATTGGTTATCCCCGATGCCATCATTTTCTTTGATTCCCAACCGTAATGCATCACTTCACCAATTGCATTCATATTCCCCATCAGAATAACTTCTTTCATCTTCACACTTTGATTTTTTAATCGATGAGTTGCCTCAATAGCATCTATATTATTTTTACTAATATTAGCGGTTTGTTGATCAATAATTCCTGCCGACTCCCTATTTGTTCCCATATAAAACAGCACCAGATTATTTTCTAATTCAGCTGCATATTTTTGTTTAATTCGCAATGGATTTACAATCACTTTATCGTTAGCATAGAACTCCATAAAATTAAACCCTCCAAAAGTAGCTGCATATTGATCTTGTCTTCCACCATTAAGTCCTAGATCTATTCGCTCTATCTCATAAGCTAAATGAGCTATATCATATTCTCCTAAAGGTATATTGCACCATTCTGCAAAAGCACCTATAATGCTCACAACCAGCGTACTACTACTTCCTAAGCCTGAACCCGGAGGAGCATCTACACTTGTGTACATTTCAAATGATAGTGGTTTTTTTATAAAATCTTTTACCATCCGGTTATATACTCCTTTCAGTAATGCTAATGTACCTGTTGGTTCCAAATATGTTGTTGCTTCAAGATCTTCAAATGCGTTTATATCTTGGGCCTCTAAGTGTATTTTTCCATCATTTTTAGGAATAATGGTGGTATAAGCAAACATATTTATAGTTGCATTAAGGATAGAGCCTCCATGTAAGTCTGCATAAGGACTAACATCTGTACCTCCACCAGCTAAACCTAAACGAAGGGGTGCCTTGCTTCTAATTATCATTGACTACAAATTTAAGGAAGAAAAAGAAAGGTTATTCTACGTTTATTTTAATGATGTCTTGAAACTTAGTCGTAAAACGAGGGGATAGTTTTTCTTGTTTCATTTTCCATTTTCTATTTAACGATTGTCCTGCAAACATAATTTTGGTTTGACCCAATGATTGATTTATCCGGTCCATTGCATGCATAATTAATTTATGTTTTGGATTTGATGATGCAAAGAGAGAGAGTTGTGTCTGTTCGTTCGGTACAATACCCATTAGGATCACTCCTGCTTTTTTATAATGATATCCTGGTTTAAAAATCGCTTTCAATCCTTTTTGGGCACAGATATTCAGGTCTATATTTGAACAAGTGGACAGGTCTGTTTTAACTACAATACTTCGAGAATATTGCGGTTGATCTTTTCTAAAGTAATTGGTCCTTACAAAAACCATCACCAAGTTACACTGACTATTTTGTTTGCGTAATTTTTCTGCAGATGATGCTGTAAATGTGGCTATCCGTTCGGATATCTCCTCCCATTGAGTGTACATCTTTTCAAAAGATCGTGTGGTGGCAATGGCTTTTTTAGGTTGATTGATTTCTAAATCCAATACGGGTCTCCCCAGCAGTTCATGTTTTAACCGTAAACCCACAATACTCATTTCCTTTTTAACCCAATCGTCAGATAGTTGTGTAAACTGATATGCGTTATATATGCCCCTATTTTTGAGACGTTTAGCATATCGTCTTCCTATTCCCCAGACATCTTCAATGGATGTCCATTTTAGGGCTTTAATCCGCTTCTCTTCTGTATTAATAAGGTATGAACTTTGGGTATAGGTCGGATATTTTTTAGCAATTTTGTTGGCTACTTTGGCGAGTGTTTTTGTAGGTGCTATGCCCACACTAATGGGTATTCCTGTACCTCTGGTTACCTTTTGCTGAATGGTTTTTCCGTAAGTATTTAAATCGTATAAATCAAACCCATCTAATTTCAAAAAAGCTTCATCAATACTATATACTTCAATAGATGGAGTATAATTGGCCAATAAATTCATTACACGGGCACTCATATCTCCATAAAGAGCAAAATTAGACGAGTAAACATATACCTGATGGTCATTGATTATTTTTTTTAATTCAAATGCCGGAGCTCCCATAGGTATACCTAATGCTTTTGCTTCATTACTTCGTGCTATTACACAGCCGTCGTTATTTGATAATACAACCACTGGTTTATGATTTAAATGAGGCTCAAAAACACGTTGACAAGAGGCGTAAAAATTATTGCAATCAACTAAAGCAAACATCAGAACTTTTTGATCGAAGCAACAACAATTCCCCAAATCATTAATTCATTTTCGTCAGTCACTTTAATAGGCGTATATGCTTCATTTTCAGCAACTAACCAAATGATATTTTGCTCTATTTTAATTCTTTTCACTGTAAATTCTCCATCGATCTGGCATACTGCTATTTTATTATTTTGAGGCTCTATACTCTTATCTATAATCAGTAAATCCCCATCAAATATGCCTGCATTCTTCATCGAATGTCCTTTTACTTTAGCAAAGAATGTCGTGTCTCTATTTTTGATATATTCTTTGTTGATATCAATACTCCATTCTATAAAATCATCAGCAGGCGAAGGAAATCCTGCTTGAATTCCTACGTCAAAGAAAGGAATTTCTACTGCGGTATAGTTAGGAGTAATAAGGTGTAATGCTTCTTTTGGTATCGATTTCAATGGCATGGCTCAGATAGTATTATTATCAAGTTACGTTTTAACAATATAATCATGAAATTGAATAAAAGAGCATAAAAAAAGTGGGTATAGCTTTTGCTATACCCACTACTAAAATTGAAATAATTTTTTCTTACGCTTCTTTCTTGGAAGTAACGGCAATAGTATACACTACTAAACCAAATCCAATTTTGTTAATCGCATCTGCAATGTTGTAGAATAAATCTACATTAGAAGATTCCCAACCTAAAGAAGTATTCAACCATCCACCTGGCATACACATGTAACCAATAGGGTAGATAGCCCAACCAACTAATACAAACCAAGCTAATGTTCTTACACCTTTTTTAACAGCATCATTTCCGCTGTTAGAAGCTAAAGAAGCAACTTCACCGAACCATGCCGTGTACAAAATGTAAACATAACCTAAAGTAGAGATAACTCCCCACTGAACAGAGTGAGCAGTACTTCCATCAGTGAAAGCCTCTCCAATGTAACCAGCAACTAACATCAATACCGAAGCGAAAATTAGCTTCCATAATAAGTTGGTTGTTGCTCCAGCTGCTTTTGTAAGCAAGTAAAACTCTACACACATCAACGGAACAGTTAGTGTCCAATCAATGTAACGTAAAGCTGTTGGATTTTTACCAGTAGCCATGTAATAATCTCTCATGTAGTAGTAATGAACAGCTGCAATACCAGTGATCAAACCAGAAACAAGTAGAGATAATTTCCATTTGCCATCAACGCTTCCTCTTTCAAAAAAGAAAAAGATAGATGCCGCGAACATTGCCATGTACCCTGTAAAAAAGGTAAATGCAATTGGGTCATCTTTGGGGATTGTAAGTAAATCTAAAAACATAATTTTAATATAATTTATTGTTAAACGATATGAAGATAACATAAAAATTAAATAATTTGTTCATTTTATTTTTTTTAATATTTAAATTTAAACTGCTGAATATCTATTTGTTGCAAAAAAAAAGGATATGAAAAGAGATAAAAAAAAGAATTGATAATTCTTAAAAAAAAACAATTAAATTACTGACAACCAGCAGCTTATAAATATTGTTTAACTATTATTTGTAAACATAAAACATAATAAAAATTGCATCATAAAATCTTATTAATTTATTAGAAAAAAATATAAAAAAAGTTTTGAACATTGATTGTAAATTCTTAAAAAATATAAATGTATCTTGCCTATTCATTAAATGAAAATTAAGCAACCTATCGATTATTTATTCATTGGGCTGGGAGCATCAAATTGCTTGCTTATATTGGAGTTAGAAAAAAAAGGACTCCTTGATCAAAAAAAAATTGTAATCATAGAGCCACATCAAAAAAATAAAAAAGATAAAACGTATTGCTTTTGGGCTACTCATGACGAAGCATCACAAATAATAGATTCTTGTTTCATTGATCAATCATGGAGTCATGTTATTTTGAATGGTAAAGTACAAAACTTAAGTCCACTATCCTATTATCATGTTTCTAGTTTGACATTGTACCAGAATACACTTCGTATTATTTCTGAACACCAGGGTATTGTATTGCAAAATACGGTGAGTATTCATGAATCATTAGAATCTGTATGGGTTGAGCATATTGAATACAAACCAAAGTACATTTTTGATTGTCGACCACCAAAGACAGAACCCCTCCAAAAACATGAGTATTTTATTAATCAAAGTTTTATAGGTTGGCAAATTGAAACTGAGTTTGATACATTTGATACAAACTCATTTACCATGATGGATTTTAGTGTTCCACAAGACAATGCTACACAATTTGTATATGTACTGCCATTTAGCTCAACATCTGCATTGGTTGAAGTTACTCGTTTTGGAAAAGAAATTATGCAACGTAGTGAGGGAGATCATTTGCTAAAAAAATACCTGCAAAAAATGGGCAGTTACCATATTACTGATGTAGAAATAGGATGCATTCCAATGACTAATGCTAAACTACCTTTTGAGAATAATCCAATGGTCAGGAACATGGGATCTCGAGCTGGACATGTAAAACCAAGTACTGGATATGCTTTTCGTTCTATGGCAATAGATGCTCAAAAAATTGCCGATCAAATTAAATCGGGCATAGATACGATTACCCCATCTGATTATCAAAGAAGAAAAAATCGATTTGCATTCTATGATCGCCTATTACTTCATATACTGAGCAGAACACCACATATTGGCAAACCTATATTTGAAAGACTATTTGATTCGATAAAGGCCACCAATATTTTGAAATTTTTAGATGAAAGAACTTCCATTCAAGATGAAATTAAAATTTTTTACTCTTTACAATGGAAACCTTTTTTGAATGCCGCTTTTTATGATATCATGAGTATTGATAGGATTAAAAAAAGTGTGCTTATTCCCTTCTTTATCACTTTGTTATTTCTTATTTTCAATGGACTTGGTATTGGTTACTTAAGCAATACTACCCTATTTTTAGGATTACTCATACTGGGTATCCCTCATGGAGCTGTAGACCATATATTAGAAAATAACCAGTTTAATGAAAAAATTCGATTATCATTTATAGTAAGCTATCTTGGACAGAGTTCAATCATCATTATTGTGTGGCTTATTAGTCCAGTAGTAGCATTATTGTTTTTTTTAGCCTATTCCATTTATCATTTTGCACAGGCAGATTTTACTGAATGGAAAATTACTTCTAAATATACTTGGTTGTGGGGTACTTTATTTTTCTTGGGAATACTATTGGGGCACCCACAAGAATTATCCGAAATATTAAATGATTTGTCTATATCGAGCTTTACGCAAAAATCAGGTATTATTTCCGAGTCGTTGTGGATTGAAATTGCATACATCGCATTAGGTACTTGTTTAACACTAGGAGTAGTACATCAAATATGGGGAATGTGTGTGGTTAGTTTTTCTTTGTTATTGGCTATTCAACTTCCGCTTCTTCAAGCATTCGGGATATACTTTATTTTTCAACACAGTTTATTAGGATGGAATCACATCCGACAACATTTTAAGGTAACCTCTCTTGAATTATGGAAAAAAGCAGCTATATATAGTGTTGGAGCCTATGGATTATTTTTAGGAATGTGGTTCGTGATTGGAGATAATTGGGGGTCATACATCGGTACATTTTTTATATTTCTCTCTGCAATTAGCTTCCCTCACATTATTAAAATGGACACTTTCTATGCGTATTTTAGGCAAAAAAAAAGGCCATCTGATTGATGACCTTCATGTAAAAATTTAAAATTTTATCTTCTTCTTGTAGAATCTTTATCATTATTTCGTCCTCCCCGTCCTTTATCCTTATCTCCTTTATCTCTATCTCCATCCTTGTCATCTTTATCTCCGTCCTTATCTCCTTTATCTTTATCTCCTTTATCTCCTTCTTTGATTTTTTCAATAATATTTTTAAAATCTTCTTTTTTACAAGAGGTAAATGTAACTGCACTTAATGCAAAGACAATAAGGAGTAATTTGACTGTATTTTTCATGATTTTATGCGTTAATTTCAAATTTAGTGAATTTATGGAATATAACCAAAAAAAAATGCAAGGCTATGGATAACCTAGTTGAGAATCACATTTGATTCTGAATGTTTGAGATGTTTCATTTTCTTTAACACAAGTCAGTATATATAAACCAGTCTTAATAGAACTAAATTGTATATTCACTTGAGTTGATTCAGCCATGACCGTCTTTTCAAAAATGAGTCTCCCAAACACATCATGTAAAATCAAAGTAATTTCCTCACCCTTTCTCACAGGTCCAATATTTAAATTTGAAGTGACCGGGTTGGGATACACCTGTATTTCATTGTGCTGCATTTTATTCATGTCTACGTGGGTGTAATAAACGGAGGAATTTCCATCAAAATCAAACTGTTCTAATTTATAAATAAAATAATCATACGAACCATCTTTAATTGATATCCCATCTTCTGCTGAATATGTATTTACTTCATTGGAGTTGCCATTGCCTAATAATTGAGTTATAAATTTGGTTTCACCATTAGGCATTATTCGAGATAAAATAAAATGTGAATTATTAATTTCAGAGGCTGTTTTCCATTGGATTACGTTTGTATACCCCTGATGTCTAGCCTCAAATGTGAGTAGCTCTACAGGTAACGGTGCCACAGAGCAATCAACACAATTTATAGCAGTATCCGAAACACTCTCATAATTTCCGATAAAAAGTGTCGATTTAGAAATTTGAGTTGAAGTATCTGAGTATGAACAATTTATTTTAACGGTATACACAAGAGTTAATGTATCATTTGGAAGAACAATATAGGAATAGAATGGTGCTAGACTGTCTACATAAACCCCTCCAGAAAAATATATTTCACCAGTATCCCCAGTGGTCGGTAAAAAAGAAGTATTGATTGTATCAATATCACTTCCAGTCGAAACGCCTATAAATGAAAATCCGGCAGGTAAACTATCTTTGAGTTGACTAAACTGAACTCGTTCGGAATTACTGTTAATGATGTTCACCGTATAGGTTACAGTATCACAGGAATTAGTTACGGCTGAACGAATAGTACGAACAATACTAAGTGGCTGTAAGTTAGTGGCAGGTGGAATGGATACCTGAGTAGCTAACGCACTGGATGTATCGCCATAGTTTGATGTGTATTTGTTTTGAGTACCACTTTTGTTGTATGCAAAAGGTGCTAGAGGGATATTGAATGATGTACTTCTATTAATATAGGTGTAAACTATTTTAACTTGAGGAGCAGAGGGAAAAGAATTATTATTAG
This sequence comes from uncultured Bacteroidia bacterium, assembly GCA_943787465.1. GTDB lineage: Bacteria > Bacteroidota > Bacteroidia > NS11-12g > UBA9320 > UBA9320. The sequence continues at coordinate 204,023 of CALSMN010000005.1, forward strand.
CAGGTAAGATAAAAAAAAGTTGATCTTTAGTACCAACTGAAATAAATGACCCTAAATCAGAGGCGATTATTTTAGAACCAACCAACACCAACTCATCTGGTTTCATCAGTGAATCTCCATTAGGACTAAAACTAACAATATCATTAATTTTATTGATATTCCCCATTTCATAAACAATCGTATCTGTTATGATACCTCCTAGAATACTTGATAAGCTAACGCCACGATAATCAATTTTTCCACCTGCATTGGCAGAGATCGCAGAAATTGTGGTAACAGTTGTAAAAAAACTAATGGTACCTGCAGAATCATTACTTACGTTTACATACAAATGTGTTGCAATACTAAAATTACATGGATATTTTACATAAAAATAAGCAGTTAAGGAATCTCCCGTTGGAATATTTCCCAATGATAAAGTAGAATCTGACAAGCATGATACTCTAGCACTACTGGATACGATACTATCCATATTTACTTTTACATTTTTTAATGTTCTAGAGGATATATTCTTAACTTTTACACCAATGTATGAAGCGGTAGGACCACTAGTACAGGGACTATTAGAATCAAGAATAAAATAGGGCCCTGTTGCATTACTTATGGACACTTGACTCGAGTCTAATGCAAAAGTTTGGAGACAAAAAAACATAAAAATAAAAGACCAATATCTTCTACTTTTATTTATTAAAAGTAAATTAATATTCAAAACACCTAAGATTTTTGCAAAATTATGACTTTAAATTAATTATTGATAATCAATTGATGATTGCTCCAAAAATATTAAATAGTTCTCCTTTTGAACCGTACATCAAGTACTCCAACTCTATTTGTTTTAACCTACTTTGTATCCATTGATTTTCCCGACTGACGACCATAAATACTGAACTTTCACCAATTTCTAATTTTCGTTCTTCGGCTTTCAGTAATTGTTTATATCCCACATTTAATTGTACAGCTTGATTGATTTGAATGACGTAAGATTCAATCTTATTCCTTGCCATATTTATTTTATTTTCTAGGGTCCACGTTGCAGCTAATTTTTCATAACCAATACCCTGAATTTTAGTCTGAGTAAGTTTAAGTTTTGCTCTTTCCTTTCTTACTAAAAAGGGATAATTGATTGATAGTCCCGCTTTATAATTATTTAAAAATGGATTGGCAAAATCACTAGCATTGGTCAACATATTATATTTTAAGTTAATACTCGGCAATAAATCATTGATGTTATTTTTTTTCTCTACCTGCAAACTTCTATATTTCATATTTAATGAAACTAGCTTGGGGTGCATAGTCAAATCAGTATTTAGGCTAGAAATTTGAAGAACTTCGTCAACATCTTTGGCAATATCTTGAATTGGATATACAAAATCCTTTATTTCTACAGGTATATTCTCTATCCAAACAAAATTGGACATCAAATACTGCATATTCTTTAAGTTGAGCTTTGCTTTCTCTACACTTAATTTCCGATTATTCATAGCTATTCCTGCTTCAATGGTATCAATAGCTGAACAATCTCCAAGAATAAACCGCTGTTTTATTCCCTCAAAGCGAATAGAAGCGACTTTTAAAAAATCAACGTACAGTTGATATTCTTGATATGCTTTTAGCCAATTAAAATAGGAAATGGATGCCTGATATAGAATCTCATTTACCATCAATTGATTTTCAGCTTCGGCTTGACTTTTATATAATTTGGCTTGTTTTAAAGTTGCTAACCGTTTATTGATGATTAAATCTTTGGCTAAAGATACAGAGACACCTAATCCGTATAATCCGGCATCTGGAACCACATCTTCTGGATTTAAATAAGAACCCATATTGGTATTGAAATCTCCATGAAACGATATTCCGTACCAAGTAGGAATTTCAAACGTTGCATTAAACCGATTGTAATACGTCAAGTTATCCCATTTTTTTTCAAGAACATCTACACCAAAATTTGGATCAAATCCTCCTCGTGCTTGTAGTAATTTCGCTTCACTTTCTGTAATTATTAAATTGGCTTGTTTTACAATAGGGTGATATTTTTTTACAATCACTATAAATTCTTTGAATGAAAAACTATCATTCACTTGGCCATTGGTTATTGTACTTACTAGTACAACACAAAGTGTAATGTAAAATTTTATTTTATTGAGAAGAGTCAACTGAATTATTTTTAGGGGTATAAAAATTAGGAGGAAAACCGTTTAGTTGACGCCAAAGTTCATACCAGATTGGCACATCATTCAACAATGCAATGGTCTTAGCTCCGGAACCAACCCGTATTCCAGTAGGCCACGTATGATCATTTGCATCAGGGGCGAGTAATACTCTGTACATTCCATTATCACTGATGTAGTTCTCAATGGCTACCACTTTTGCTCCATATGTTCCATATGACACACTCTCCCATCCATTAAATACTATTGCAGGCCAACCATCAAATTGAACTCTCACCTTTTCCCCAATATGAATCAATGGTAAATCAAGCGGTCGAACATAGGTTTCAACTGCTTGTTGATACTGAGCAGGCATTACTCTAACTAAATTTTCACCTTCCTTGAATGTTTCTCCAATTGCACCTTTCAATACCTTATTGATATAGCCATTTTGTGCAGCGGTAATATATTGGAGTGCATATCGTTTTGAGAAATTTGCAAGACTATTTTCAAGTTTAGAAATTTCAATTTCAGCATTATTTAGCGCAGATTCAGCGGAGAATAAATCACTTTGGCTCTTAGCTATTTTATCCAAATAAGAAGCATTCAAACGAGATAATTCTAGTTTAGCATTAATGACCTTATTTTTACTCTCCAACAGTTTATTCTGGATAGTAATGTATCTAGCGGAGGTAGCTTGTAATTGCAATTGCCTTTCTTCCACATCTTTCACTGATTTTAATCCTTCTTTTTGTAGAGTTTCGATACGATTATATTGTTTTTTAGCAATAGATCGGTTCCAATCAGCAGCTAAAAGATCGGTACTGTCACTAATTACGGTGTATTTTGCTTGAAGATAGCTATTTCTAGCTTGCTCAATTGTCAAAATTTGTGCTTGTTTTAAAGCGTTAATCTGATCATTTAAAGCTTCTATTTTTGATCGATAAGCTATAATTGAGGCATTCTTTGACTGTATTTGACTAGCTGTTCTTTCAATCAACTTATCATCAAAGTAATCACTTTTAATCTCTGAAATCCTAAGAATAGTATCCCCTGATTTTACATAGTCACCCTCATTTACATACCACTGTTCTATTCGTCCAGGTATTGCTGATTGAACAATTTGTGGTCGTTGTCCTGGTGTGAGTGTGGTCACATTACCGCTACCAGTAATATTTTGTGTCCACGGTAAAAATAAAATTATACTCAACATGACTAAGAAGATGATAGACAACCGATTAAACCAATGGTAATAGTTACCATTGGAAATATGTATGCCAGATTTGTAATCTGTTAACGTTATTTTTTTATGAACGGATTCCTTTGATATATTTAACATGACGAATTCTTGGCTATGATGAGTTCACCTGCATTGAGTTCAAAAATATGAGTCGCATAAGACTTCCAATACGAGTTTGCACTCACTACAATGAGAGACCATGAATGCTCGGGTAAGCATAAATAATCTATAATGGAATGGGTCTCGGTCTCATTAAATGGATCTAAAGTATCTTCAAGTATTACCAGTTTAGGTTGTTTCAATAATGCTCTCGCCATGGTGATTTTTTTGGCTATACTCGAAGAAATTTGTTTCCCCTCAGGAAAAAGTTCGGTATTCAAACCTTCCGGTAGTTTTTTGAGGAAATCTGATAAACCAACTGCATTTATCACCTCAGAAATTTTATGTTCTAAAATCCGATCATCACCAAAAGTTAAATTTTCTCTGAGCGTGCCTTCAAACGGATATTCATCCAAAAGTGATAAACCTAAGTGAGCTCTGTAATGATTGATTTTTAGAGCACTTAATGATATACCGTTCACAATTATATTCCCAGAAGTAGGTTGAATCACCCCTGTTATCATTCGCAAAAGGGTAGACTTCCCCGACCCACTTTTCCCCTGAATCAAAATCTTTTCACCAGGATTTACTGAAAAAGAAATATTTTTAAGAATTAAATTTTCACGATTAGAAATTTGATAATTAACTTGATTTAGTTCCAAACTTACACCTTTCTCAAAATCCACAAGCTCACCTTCATTTGACTCCATTTCTTTATCTAAAATTTGACCGAGTTTCTCGATAGATGTTAACGTGTCATAAAATGATTCAAGACTTAAAATTAATTTTTCTATAGAATTGATCACCAATAGAATAATAATTTCTGCCGCCACAAATTGGCCGATATTCATACGTTGACTCAAAACCAATACACCACCAATGATGAGCAATCCTGCCGTGATGAGTGCCTTAAATCCAATCATCTTTATAAATTGGAATTTTATAATCTTAAAATGATTTTCTCTAGCAGACAAATATTGACTTACCAATACATCGTTTTTTTTCATGGCCAAGTTGGTATTTCCTGACAGTTTAAAACTAACCAACGAACGAGCTACTTCTTGAATCCAATGAGCTACTTTATACTTGAATTTAGACTCAACTAAACTGGTATTTAATCCACGTTGCGTACTCCACTTAAATGAGAGATAAACCGACAAAAGCAATATGATCCCAAAAACAATAAACGTTGGATGATAAAATGACAGAAGCAATAAAGCAAAAATGATTTGAAGCAAAGCTGCAGGAACATCAATAAGTATTTTGGATAATCCTTTCTGAATGATAAGCGTATCAAAAAAACGATTTGCCAACTCCGGTGGATAGAAATTCTGTAACTTCTCCATTTTAATTTTAGGAAAACGATAACTTAATTCAAATGAAGATTTTACAAAAATACGTTGTTGTATTGTTTCAATTATGCGCAACTGCATCAACTGTAATACACCTGAAAAAACCACACCTACCGTGACCAATACAACCAATACAATCCATGATGTTGTAATTTGGGCTCCTTGAATTAAATTAATGATGGCTTGGATTCCTAGCGGTAACGACAAAGCCACAATACCAGAAAATACAGCATAATAGGCAATTTGCAATAAGTCTCTTCTTTCAATGGAAAGTAAGTTCAGAAAACGACTCCATGGGGTACTATTTGTTTTCATTGATGTCTACATTTAACGTTCTAAAGACTAAATCAGTGATAAATTTGGTTGGTGTATTTTGGTTTTTACAATCCGTAATGGTTGGAAAATGATCTTTTATAAAATGCTGGTGCAATGCTGTCTCTATTACTGTACTAGCTAAACTATTTGGGAAAGGATACTCGGGAGCAACTAAAACTACCATATCACTAATTCTTTTCACTAACCGTTTATATACTTTGAAATATCCATCTTGATTTTCTTGATCGACCTCTTGGGTTAAAAAGGATTTGGAATTCTCATTGATAATGATCTTGTTTAAATTGATTTCATTGATATGAGAGAAATTAGAATCCTCTTTGATGGAACGTGTAGTAACATATAGCGCTTTTTTTAGTTTTTCTACATAATTGGTTATACTATGTGTCTCTATGACCAATTGATATTCTAACCATGCCCAATACCAGCTCGACAAATAGACCAGCAATTTGTGCTTATTATCAAAATAACGATAAATGGAACTTTCATTGGATCCTATCAGTACACCTAGTTTTTTAAACGTAAAGGCATCAAACCCAATATCATGAATGAGATCAATGCTGTGTTTTATAATCCGTTTGCCCAATTCTGAAGACTCTGGATCCTTATGATATATCGATTGATGTACTGAAATGGTAAAATTTGATAATAGTTTCTCCATGACTTACGAAATTTTGTAATGCAAATATAATAGTATTACTATTAAAATAGAAAATAAATTATGCAAACTTTACTCACTTTTTACATGATACCATTATTGAAAAGTATATTGTTGTGAATGAAGGGTCTTGGATTTCAAAAGTTTCTGTAGGAAAGGACTGGAATTTTTGGTGGGTATATGTGGTGCCAATTTTAAGAAATCAGTATGTTGATATATAGAAATCACTGATGCGGCCGAGTATATAGTCAAGTGATGAAACGGTATAGGCCACATGAAACTTGTATATTTTTTTTTGAAGTGAACAATAATACCGGAAGGTCTTAACTCCATATTGCATTTTCGTTCGTATGAATTACAATCCAGATTGATTGCAAATGATGGGCTTGCTTGTTGAATGATAAATGGTTCAGACCCTATACGTCCATTTTTGATTTTATGCCACAGGCCAAAAGGTTTTCCAACCAAAAGATTGACCTCAGCGTCTATGTTAGGATCTGTTCGGGTTGTATTATACACCATATCTTACCAAAACATCAATTATATTCTGATTGTTTGGTTAAAATTTTCTCAGGATTTTCATAGAAAAAATGATATAAAAAAACCACATCCAATGGATGTGGTTTTTTGTAGGATAAAAGTAAATTTGACGTATTAAATCATTTCTTGTAGGCATCAGACTTGTTTGATCTTTTGCTCGCAACTTCTAATCTGTTTTTACCATTCAATTTTTTCTTTTGATGGGCATTTTTCCAAATCTTTTCCATAATCAGTATTCTATTCTTCATCAACTTTGTCTTCATTGTGCATAGAGAAATTTTGTTAACTTTAGTTGCTATCAAAGTTAATTCATCCCAAGTACTCTGAGAAACATCTGCATCTACTTTTCCATCCATTTCTGTTAAAATCTCTAATTTTCTTTCAAGTAATTCTAATTTAGCCTCATCTCTTTCGCAAGCACCTTCCATAGATTTCACATCGTTCATGTCCATGCTTGAAACTCCTCCACCACAGCTAACTAGAATAGCTGATAGAAATAAAATTGCTGTAAATTGTTTAATTTTTGTCATAATTTTTTATTGTTAAAGTGCAATTTTAAGTATTTATTTTTATTAAAAAAAACTATAGCCTAAATCTATAAAAAGAAGAAAATTTAATTAACCAACTATCCTGAAAACTGCTATTAAGGGACGTTCTAGCGTCATCAAAATACACAAGTGGCATGGCCCACTGTACTTTCTCATTATACATGAGGTAGGACCGCCCCAAAGAATGGCCAACACCGAATTGTAGATGAATCCTGTTTATTTTATAAACCAAATAACTATATATCTCATTTGATTGTTTGGCCATATACGGATTAAGTTTAGGATTGGTATGGGTGTTCATTTGATAACTCCTAACCTGACCCTTGTAATTAAACCCCAATTTTACTCGATTCCATGGGTTAAAATTTACGTCAAACATCAAAGGCAATGTAGCTTTAATTTCAATTTTTTCTGTTGGGTTTAAGTAATAAAATCCAATCATAGGTACCACAAACCATCCAAAAAGCTCATGGTTAGCATAGACTCCTAATGAATAATTGAAATGATCTGATCGAGTATTTTTCATCAGTACAGCCCCTCCTATTTGAAAATCACGATTAGAAATCGATTGCATATCAGAGGCCAGTTTAGGCAACAAAAAATACGTCCCACTCCATATTGAATCATGTTTTAGATGAAGCCCCAATTTTAACGTAAGTCCGTGAAGCTGCTCTCTTTTTCGGTTAGAATCAAACGAAGCTGAATTCATTTCATAAGTAAGTCCAGTCAAAACCGTAGTTTTCGCATTGACAACCAAAGGGATAAGTAAATCTGTTTGAAGGGTTTTTAGTGACGTAGTATGATCGGATGAGTCAAAACCAACCTCAGGTGTGCCCGCATATTCAACTGAGAAAAGGTCTACATAATTTTGTGCATGTATTTCTATCGCCATACATAGAAAAAGGATTGACAAAATATGTTTTCTTAATCGCTGATGAATCATTTGGGGTGCTTATAATTCAATGGTATACTTAAAATTTGATATTAAAAAATTCACTTTAAAAATTAATAATTTTAAAAGCATAAATATATATTCCTCAATAAGGTCAAATTTTTAGAACATTCTTTATTCTCTGTTTTAAAATGTTTGTACACCTTTGTAAATGTATGGCTGATTCTACCCTTCTTATTGCACTAGTTTTATTATCATTATGTTTAATTGGTATCATAATACTACTGCTGAAAAGCAAAACACCTCCAGGGAAATCAATGATTGATGAAATCCGCTTGATATTGCAAGGAGAGCTCAAAGAAAACAGATTAGAACTTGCTTCTTCAATGAAAGAAAATAGAGAAGAACTCTCCAATGGACTGAACGCACTTACCCAAAAACTAGAAGAAAAACTAACCGAAATCAGTGAGAAAATAAATGAAAAAGCAAAATATGATCGGGAGGAACTTACCCAATCATTAAAGAATTTTAGCGATCAGTTCAATCATAACGTTGCCGCGTTCAATACGCTTCAGAAAGAAAAATTTGAGGCCATGGCTGTCAAACAAAACGAGTTGATAAAAACTACTGAATCCAAACTAGAACGGATGCGAGAAACTGTGGATGAGAAACTTCACAAAACCTTAGAAGAAAGATTGGGTCAATCCTTTGAATTGGTCAGCAAACGTCTTGAAGAAGTTCAGCACGGATTAGGAGAAATGAAAAATTTGGCAAGTGGCGTTGGCGATCTTAAAAAAGTTTTAAGTAATGTGAAAACAAGAGGTGTCTTAGGCGAAATACAATTGGGGAATATTCTTGAACAAATCATGGCACCAGAACAATACGAAACCAATGTTAAAACAAAATCAGGGTCCAATGACCATGTGGAATTTGCCATTAAACTCCCCGGGAAGGATACGGAGGGTAAACCGATTTATTTACCCATAGACGCAAAATTTCCTCAAGAAGATTACGTGCGATTACAGACTGCATACGATACAGGTGAGTCTGAAGCTATCGAACTGGCAAACCGAAATTTAGTAAAAAGCATCAAAAAATTTGCTAAAGATATACAGTCCAAATACATAGATCCACCCAATACGACTGACTTTGGTATTATGTTTTTGCCGATTGAAGGATTGTTTGCTGAGGTTGTGCGGCAACCTGAACTGGTAGCTTTTCTTCAACGTGAAAATAAAATTATCATCACCGGTCCTACAACTTTAGCAGCCATGCTCAACAGTTTACAAATGGGGTTCAAAACGCTTGCAATTCAAAAGAGAAGCAGCGAGGTATGGCAGATTTTAGGCGCTGTTAAAACAGAATTTGGTAAATTTGGTGGTGTTCTTGAAAAAACACAAAAGAAAATTTCAGAAGCCAACGTTGAATTGGATAAGCTCGTAGGTACACGCACCAAAATGATGCTCTCTAAATTAAAAAAAGTAGAACAATTGCCCAATCTTGAAACTATAGAATTGCTTGAAGATATGTCAGATATCATTGACGATGATCCTGAAAATAATTCATCCACCTAAATCTCCCTTTACCCTATTTTCTATACCTTTGTTTTGCAATAGCAATTATCTCCATGAAAATAAACGGTCATTCTCATTTGTTACCCTACCCCCAACAAATCCCTGCTTTTATGAAAGACAAAGAAATTTTCTGGATTGATGATGATCGTTCGTTCATGCGGCAAAAAAATTGGGAACGTCCTATTACATCTGAAAGTTTTTTCTTAAATGAAAAATTAGCTTGGATGGATAAAAACAACATTGATCATGCTGTCATTCTTAATCTATCTCAATTGTATGGCAATGGTCTGACTCAAAATGATATGAAACAGGCCCTGCGTTTTCAAAATGATTTTAACGCCCAAATTCAAGCGGACTATCCCCAAAAGTTTACCTCAGGTTTTGTTATCCATGCTGGTTTTGTAGATGGGGCTCTGTGGGAAATAGAACGTTGTGTAGAGAAACTTAATCTGAAAGTACTTTGCCTACCCACACACTATTTAGACACCGCTGGTAATTGGAAAGGAATTTTTAATCCAGAAATAGAACCCATTTTAGAATTAGCAAATAAATACAGCTTGGCTATTGAAGTACATCCCTACGATGGTGAAAAATTTATTCATTTAGAAAATATATCATGGCGATTTCATCTGGTTTGGATGTTAGCTCAATGTGCGGATTCCTATCACTTTTATACGCTCAATGGTTACTATGATAAATACCCTAATATTCGAACTTGTTTTGCTCATGGAGGGCAATTAAATCATATCAATCTGGGAAGAAGAACCCAAGGTTTTGACGGCAGACCCGATTTATTTGAAGGGAAAAACAGACCCAGTAAAGCTGTTGGTCATCCCAATATCTATTTTGATACGTTAGTGCATGATACCATTTCATTTGAAGTGATGGTAAAACGATTAAAAACCACCGATCAAATTATTTTGGGGTTGGATGATCCTTACCCTCTGGGCGAGATGGAAAGTGATGCTCAAAGCAGCTATCCTGGAAAATTACTAGACCTCGCCTTAAAAAGAGACTTAATCAATACCACTCAGCATCAAGAAATTTGGGAAAACAATGTAGTCAGATGGCTTTATGGGAACCAAACCGAAGAATTTTATAATCGAATAGCGCACTAAAAAAGACACCTTGTTTGTAGCAAGTGAATAATATTTGTGCGGTAAACATGTTATTCGTATCTGTAGTTTAAATGCATGACTAAAACAAACGTTATACTCCTATTTGGTGGAAATTCAACAGAGCACGAAATTTCTATTCTCTCTGCACGAAATATTGCTCGTGCTATTGATTCTCAACTATTTAACATTATTCCAATCGGTATAGATCAGCATGGAACTTGGTATTTGAAAACTCAGACCGAATTAGATTCAGAAAAGCATGTTCTTCCCAATGATCACATCATAAGTCTATCTCCGGGTGCTCATGAGCATAAAATCATCCGACAAAAAACACAGAAAAGTATCGGCCGAGTAGATGTTGCATTTCCTATTGTGCACGGAACAAATGGAGAAGATGGCAGCTTACAAGGTTTGCTTAAAATCTTGGACATACCTTGCGTTGGTCCAGGTGTTATTGGTTCTGCATTGTGTATTGATAAAGAAGTTGCAAAGCGACTATTAAATGAAGCTCAAATTCCCAATGCCCCGTTTCTTTCCTATCTGAAATCAGAACGAAATCAAATTAAGTTTGAATTTGCTCTGGAAAAGCTTGGCATGCCTATGTACGTGAAACCACCCAATTTGGGATCATCTGTAGGTATTAGTAAGGTGACTACAAAACACGAATTTGAGGCTGCTATTGATTTAGCCTTTCGCTATGACCAAAAAGTACTTATTGAACAAAATATTTCAGGACGAGAAATTGAGTGTGCTATCATAGGTAACCATGATATAAGTGCTTCAAAGGTAGGAGAAGTTATCACAATGACAGAAAATCATTCGTTTTATTCCTATGAAGCAAAATACCTGGATGCACAAGGATCAAAAACCAGAATTCCCGCTGATATAAATTCAGACGTTCAAAAAAATATACAAAATATAGCTATTAAAACTTACAAAACACTGTGTTGTAAAGGTATGGCAAGAGTTGATGTTTTTGTATCCCCCGATAACAAAATATGGGTAAATGAAGTGAATACGCTTCCTGGGTTTACGAATATTAGTATGTATCCAAAATTATGGGAAGCCTCAGGAATACCCTACACGGAACTCATCACAAAATTGATACATTTAGCTTTAGAACAAGCTAGTATTGAGCGTATGAATGATACCCAACTAAAGTAGTTTATTTTAAAATAAACCTGTACCTTCTCTACTACATCAGCAAAATCTATTTTATTAGATATTCTCTCGTCGTATATTTTATAATAATATTGTATTTATTTAAGTTATAATTTTTGTACAACACGTAACTTGCTATTCCATCAACCATGTCCTTAAAGAAAATAATCTTATTCATGAGCATACTCACTTATTTAGTATGCTTATCTCCTAGCTCAATGGCTCAATTATCTCCTACCTCTATTCAATTTTGGAAAATCATTAATGACCCATTGATTCAAAAAATCGGACACAAATCCGGGAACATAAAATGGCGTAAAACCATGACGAAATATATGTTTAATCCATCGGTTAAGCTTATAAACAAATTTGCACTTATCAATGCAATTGGATATGATAATAAGACCACTAACTCCTCTATTTTTTATAAAGAACTAGAAAAAAGATATAATCAAATTAAGAAAGAAGAAAAACAGATAGAAGACAGCTTGCTAGGACTCAGTCCTGATGCATTTGATGAATATGATAGTACTAAATTAAATGACGATTTCTACGATGATTCTATTGATCCAATGTGGAAAATATTGGGATTGGATAATTTTATGATGTATCAATATTTACTGGCTATGGAAAATTATGATCAATCCAAAATAACAAATATTTTCAATAGAGTTGATCATGAGTATATTGAATATGACTTGATGGACGTAACTTATGAAAATATTGACCTAAACTATGAAGAATTTGCATACCATAAATTGAACGAACATACCCGCTATATATACCTGTTAATTAAAATACTAAGCATGGAATATAATAATGAGAGCAACGAATCAATTTGGTTAACTTACAATGAATATCTCTCATCAGACAGCATTGAAAACTCCGATTTAAGACACCTTGCACAAATAACAATGGATTCTATGTTCAATAATTCATACAATCGAGATGCATTTTTTATTTTAGCTCCTAGCCTATTAAATTACAATCAATATAGTGCTATCAAAAAACCAATTTGGTTAATTACATATCCTTATTTTGTGTACGGATATATGAAAATCTTGGATAAAAACGGCAAACTTATTCGGGAAGAAAATCTTGATGGAGATGACTATTTAACCATTGAACTAGCAGATTTTAAAGACCAAGATGTATCTGTACACATTAAAGATAGTACTAGTAAAGCATCCTATATATTGCACATCAATAACCTTGTAAATTAAACCTATTCCCCCTCATGATCCGATTTTTTTATTTCTTCATTGTTGTTATTCTATCTGAGTCATCATTAGCTCAATCAGAAATTGTCCGACTCAACATTGGTGATAAATCTACACCACAGAATAGCATATATCTGGAGCTTATTGCTCGTTTTCAACATTATAATTCAAATCCAACCAATTCCAAAGATATCTATGATAGGAGTATTCATTCTCCCAAATCTGTCACCTTTTCTAGGGATGGTAAAAAATTTTACATTCAATCACTTGAAGGTTATGCAACCTCGGTATATGATAGTGAATCCTTAAAAAGAATTAAAGTCATTCATCACTCATTTGGACGTGCCAATAGCACCATTTTTAAAAATAACGAAACTACTGTTTTTGGATACGCGTTTATGGGGGGACCAGAATCTAAAAATCATTTTAAAGGCAAGCCTGTAGAAAGTTGTTTGTCTCACAATGGCAAATATTTATGGGTCAGTTATTACCGACGAAATTTTGATAAAAATGCCGTATCTCCGTCAGCTATCGCCATTATAGATACAGAGTATGATTCAATAGTGCGTGTGATGCCAACCGGACCATTGCCCAAAATGGTCGCATCATCTCCAAATAACCAATACTTAGCCGTCACCCACTGGGGAGATAATACCCTGGGTATCATTGATATATCCTCCAACAATCCCATGGATTTCCGATATACCGCCCATTGTATTATTGATTATCAGGTAAAGAATGATTTTGATAGGGTTGTAAATCGTGATCATGATTGCAGCAACTGTCTTAGAGGCACCATATTTACACCTGATAACAAGTTTCTTTTGGTTGGAAAAATGGGAGGAAATGGTATCGCTGTAATTTCAGTTGAAAACTTTGAATATTTAGGGACAATAAAAGGTATAAAATCTAATGTTAGACATCTAATTATAAATGAAAATGAACTTTATCTCAGTACCAACAAAACAGGTTATGTTCAAAAAACAGATCTAAAATTACTTCTTGATAGTTTTAGTAATTCTTCTTCTAAAAAAGACTTTGTATACAAAAATTGGACAAGTACATACTTAGGACCAGGAGTGAGAACAATTGCTAAAGCACATCATTCAAATTATCTATTTGCAGCGATTAATAATTCCAGTGAAATTGCAATATTAGATTCAAAATCATTATCCCTTTTAGGAAAAATAAAAGCGGATTCGTATCCTGTCGGCATGGAGGTTTCTCCCAATGATAACTATTTAATCGTAACTTCACAAGGAAGAAACTCTGCCGGTGGAAATTCCGTTATGGTTTTTGAAATAAAAAATCAAACTCCTTGATCTGCATTATTCATCCATGAATTTACAAAATCACAATCAACTTTTACAGATATACGTGTACTTTTGAAATATGAAAATCTACGGATTATCTTTACTACTCCTGATATCAAATCTTTGTTTTGCTCAAACCAAGCTTGATTTAATTTTATCAAAATTTGATTTTTTACATGCCAAAAGAAATCAAATTGAAAGATTGAATATTAGGATCGACAGTTTAAATGATGTTATAGAATATGAGCGGAAATATGCGGAAACTATTACGGATACATTTAGCAATACAATAGGTTGCTTAGAAACAGAATTAACATCGACAACCTATTCCTTACTCCATTGTCAAACCAATTTTGATGATCTTCACTTTAAATTGAATCATACCAATGATACAATTCAACGTGTTTTAAATACTTGGAAGTTCTCGGATTCTACTTTCAATCCTATACCACCTGAAGAATGGAGAGATTTATCCATTTATCAAGAAAATTGGTCTAATACCAATTTATTTCCATACGTATATGCAAAAAATAATAGCATTCCCGATTCACTGGTCGTTCATCTTTTTGAGAAAGATAGTGGATTTTCTATCCCTGTTGAGGGTTATGTGAGCTCAGGGTTTGGTATGCGAAGAGGCAGAATGCATAAAGGACTTGATGTCAGATTGAATCGACATGATACCGTCAGAGCTTGCATGTCTGGTATAGTTCGATTTGCGGATTACAATAGTGGTGGTTTTGGAAATATCATTATAATAAGACATCTCAACGGTATTGAAACGTATTATGCTCATTTACATAAAATGGCCGTAAAGCCCAATGACATCGTCTATGCAGGTGACTTTATTGGTACTGGTGGCAGCACTGGTACTAAACGAACTGGTCCCCATCTTCATTTTGAATGTCGATGGAAGGATTACCCTTTCGACCCAAGACTATTTATGGACTATGATCAATTTCAATTAAAAGAAGACACCTTGTTTATTTCTTCCGATGTATTAAATACTAAACCACTCCCAACACGTAAAAAATACCACACCGTAAAATCGGGTGACACGCTGTATGGTATTGCATTAAAGCATAATACAACTGTTAGTAAGTTATGTCAAATTAACGGTATACGAAAAAATGCAATACTTCAGGTTAATCAGCGTATTCGTATAAAGTGATTTTTTAATTATCCTTCAAAAAAAATGCGCCACTTAGTGGCGCATTTTGAATTAGAAATTTTATGAAAAATTATATTTTAAAATCATAATTACCGTTCTTCGGTTTTAAATCACCTGTAAATAGTCTAATCAAATCAATTAGCCACCAAATACCAAATCCACCTAAAGTGATCAATTGAAGGATAGCTATTCCATAATATCCTAAATATATTCTATGAACAAAAAAGAGAAAAAAGCAAAGCCCTATAGCTATGACTTGATTATTAGAAATAGGAAAATCATCCGATGATTTTTTACTCAACTTTTTTTGAATTCTTTTAGCTTTTTTAATGGCCTTGTTAGATGGCATAAGACTAGAAACGTTCACTGATGAAAGATTAATAGATTCATTAGAAACCGAAGGAATCGATTCCTCAAATGCTTTAGAAGACGATTCCTTATTGATTTTTTCAACATCTCGATTACATTCTTTTTCTATCTTTTGGATAGGTGTTGTGTTATAAACAGGTAGTTTCATATCCTTAACCATAATTGTAGGAGATTGTACCATTTGATGTTTAGCTTTCTTGACCTTATATGGTTGAGCTGCAAATAAGGACGTTGAAAGTACAGATAAAAAAAGTGTTGTTTGGATAAAAATTTTCATGATATATTTATTTAAAGTTAGTTGAGTACAAATTTAGTCTAATGCATATGACATTAATAAAATAAAACCTGAAAGTGTGTCTAAATAAATCGATTCTTAATAGCTCTATTGTTCATATGTGCGTATTTGAACTTTTGATTAAACATCCATGGTATACTTTTGACAATTAATCTTTATACTCATGAATAAGCTACCAAAATTTGTTTTAATCTTCTCGCTCTGTTCATTTATTGCTTGTGTTCCGGCAAGAAAACTAGAAGAATTACAATTATCCTACGACAATTTACAGAGTCAGTATGATGAGATGAAAATACGCAAAGAATTTGGGGATACCAGTTTGATTGAACTTCAAGCAGAATATTCCGCAATGACCAAGCAATGGAATGCCTTAAAAAATGAGTGTGAGCAGCAACGAATAGCGTATGAAAAAACGCAAGCATCCTACGAGCTGTTAAATAAAAACTATAAAGAATTAGTCAATAGTAACGAAAATACTAAGAACGATTTACGCTATGAACTGGATAGACTGGACAAACAATTGGATGATAAAAAACGAGAATTATTCACCAAAGAAGCATCACTACTTGCCAAAGAGAAAGAAGCTGAAGAGCTGGCCCAATCATTAAAAGATCGTGAATTTCGTGTCAATGAATTGGAATCAAAACTTGCTGCTCAGGAATCTGCTGTCAATGAATTAAAAGAGAAATTAACAAACTCTCTCATTGGCTATCAAAATAGTGGTATTTCGGTCATTCAAAAAAATGGAAAAGTATATGTTTCTCTGGATAATAGTCTCCTCTTCAAAAGTGGAAAAACAGACATCGATTGGAAAGGAAAAACTGCGTTATTGAAAGTTGCAGAGAGTCTTCAAAACCTATCTGATTTTGACATCATGGTCGAAGGTCATACCGATAATGTCCCAATGAAATCTAGCACCATACAAGATAATTGGGATTTGAGTGTGCTTAGAGCTACATCTGTTGTCCGATACTTAAGTACCGAAGGAAAATTAGATCCCATTAAAATTATACCCAGTGGAAGAAGTAAATATGTACCTATTGATGCTGAAAACACTGCCGAAGCTAGAGCAAAAAATAGACGTATAGAGATCATACTTTCTCCAAAATTAGATACCATTATGGATATCTTAAAGTAATTTCCTTTATTTCTGTTTCCCTAATAAAAAGGCTTTCTGAAAAGCTTCTAGGTCCCCATCCATGACCGCCTGTACATTGCTTGTCTCTTCCCCTGTACGAACATCTTTCACAAGCTTATAAGGGTGCATCACGTAATTCCTGATTTGACTCCCCCATTCTATTTTCATTTTACCATTCTCAATCTCTGCTCTAGCGTCCGTTTTTTTGCGGAGTTCAATGTCATACAGTTGAGATTTTAGCATTTTCATTGCTTCTTCTTTGTTCGCTAGTTGAGATCTGGCCTGCTGACAAACTACCATAATTCCAGTAGGTTTATGGGTTAATTGAACTTTAGTTTCCACTTTATTTACATTCTGACCTCCAGCACCTCCACTTCGAGAGGTTTGCATATCAATATCTCCCCAATTGAGTTCAATTTCTATGCTATCATCGACTACCGGATAGATATATGCCGAGGCGAAGCTAGTATGTCTTCGAGCACTGCTATCAAATGGAGAAATTCGGACCAAACGATGAACACCATTCTCTCCTTTTAAATAGCCAAAGGCAAAATCACCTGATATTTGCATACTAATGGACTTGATTCCTGCCACATCACCGTCTACTTGATCAAGAACTTCTACCTTAAAACCACTATTCTCTGCCCACATGATGTACATTCTACTGAGCATGCTTGCCCAATCATTACTTTCCGTTCCCCCTGCCCCAGCATTAATTTCAAGAATAGCATCCAGTTGATCTTCTTCCCCACTCAGCATATTTTTAAATTCAAGGTTTTCGAGCTGTTCAAAAGTGACTTGATACTTCTGCTCTATTTCTTCATCTACAGCTTCACCAAGGTCTTTGAACTCCAATAATACCGATAGATCATCAACTCCTCCCTGAATATCTAGCCAAGAATCAGTCCATATTTTCTTCTTCTTGATATTTTTTAAATGAAGTTCTGCTTTTTTGGGATCTTCCCAAAAAGTTGGATCATGTGTTTGCTGCTCTTCATCAGCAATGAGTGCTAGATTTTTATCTACGTCAAAGATATTCCGCCAGTTTTGCTGTGCGGCTCCTTAATTCGTTAAATTGGTCTGTGGTCATTAGTATAAATCTTCTTTAATGCGATCACGTATTTCTTGAATTTCTTCGCGATTGACTGGACGATCTACTTTCAACATCAATTCTAATAAATATTCCATGTCAGTCATTTCACCAATTTCTTCATCGGCAACATAGCCAACATCAAAATTGCCATTTTCGCTGATATATTCACTAGCTAGTCTACAAATTTTGACAATGGTTGGGTCTTCTTCTTCCAAAGCTAATGTACGTATTTGCTGGAGTTGATCAACTACTTTATCCGCATCAAAACCTTTTGATACGTCTTTGATAAGATTATTTATGGCTAAATTAGCTTTTGCTTCCTTCATTTTTCTGAAATTTGCAACGAAAATAAATTTAAAATTGTTAATAGATTAAATGCAAGCAGAAATAATCACGATTGGAGATGAAATTTTAATTGGACAAACCATAGATACGAATTCTGCATGGCTAGGAAATCGATTAAGTGATTATGGAATTGAAGTGGTTCAAATTACATCCATCAATGATAAAAGAACGAGTATTATTGATGCTTTGCAAGCGGCTGAAAAAAGAGCACAAGTTATTTTGATTACAGGTGGACTAGGACCAACCAAAGACGATATTACCAAGAAAGTACTCGCTGACTATTTTAACACACATTTGGTAACGGATAATAAGGCCATGGATAATATTCAAAAAATTATTAAACGTTTGAATAGAGAAGTACTCCAAATTAATTTGGATCAGGCATTAGTGCCAGCAAACTGTATTGCCATACAAAATTATAAAGGAACTGCTCCTGGTATGTATTTTGAAGAAAATAATATCATCTATATCAGTATGCCTGGTGTACCTTATGAAATGAAAGCCATGATGGAAAATGACATCTTCCCCATGCTCAATAAAAAAAATAGCAACTTCGCCATAGAACATAAAACAATTACTGTTGTAGGCGTCCCCGAATCTCATCTTGCTACACAAATTGAAAATATTGAAACCAACTTACCTCCCTATATCAAACTTGCTTATTTACCTCATCTTAATTTAGTTCGATTGAGACTTAGTGCTAAATCAAATACCCATAACCGATCCGAACTTAGAAATAGTATTCAAGAAGCATTCATGTCTATACAAACGCTAATTGGGGGGTCCTGGTTCGATGGAGAAATAAGTCTCGCTGAAGTAGTGGGAGATTTATTGAAAAAAAACAAGCTAACTATTGGCACAATAGAAAGTTGTTCGGGTGGATATATTGCAAATAAGATAACTTCAGTACCCGGCAGTTCAGCTTATTACAAAGGAAGCCTATTAACCTATGCTTATGAGACTAAAGCTGACATAGCAGATATTGCCCCTAAAGAGCTGTTGAAGTATGGAGCTGTTAGTCATGAGATATGTGAACAGATGGCTCGGAATGCACAAAGAAAACTAAATGTAGATTATTGTATTGCAACAACCGGTATTGCTGGTCCAACAGGCGAAACCAAAGATAAACCTGTAGGTCTGGTATATATCGGATTAGCCAAACCAGACGGTACTATTGAAATAAATAAATGTCAATTTTATGGTACTCGAGAACAAGTAATTGAACGTACAGCCAATGCAGCATTAGATATGGTTAGGAAATCCCTCCCATAAATTATTTCAATTCATTGATAGCTTGAACTACTCTAAATCCATCTAAAGCTGCACTAATAATTCCTCCAGCATAACCCGCACCCTCACCACATGGAAATAAATTTTGAATTTCAGGATGACAGAACATAGCTGTCCGAGGAATTCGAACAGGAGCACTAGTTCTACTTTCTGGCGCAGTCACTATTGCTAATTCATGATTAAATCCGTTTAATTTTTTTGTCATTTCTCGTAATCCCTCTCGTAATCGATAGGTAACATCGTGAGGATAAAGGGTATTTAAATCTGCTGGTGTAACTCCAGGATGATAACTGGTTTTATTTAGAGTCGCACTAGGACGATCTGCTAAAAAATCAGTCAAGTTTTGAGCAGGTACTTTAGATTGCCCTCCTCCCAATTGATACGCCTTTTCTTCAATACTTTTCTGAAATTTTAAACCTGCCAACGCTCCATGCTGCGCAAATTCTTTCCACTCCTTCTCACCAATCTCAGTAACCCAGCCACTATTGGCAAATTTTCCATTTCGTTTGCTTGGGCTCCATCCGTTAACTACAACCTCATTTTTATCTGTAGCAGCTGGAGCAATAACCCCCCCCGGACACATACAAAAAGAAAAAACACCCTTATTTTTCACCTGACAAACCAAACTATAACTGGCTGGTGGAAGTAAAGCTGCATTCTCAGGACTATGATACTGTATCGTATTAATCAAAGATTGCGGATGTTCAATCCTGAAACCCATAGCAAATGGCTTGGCCTCTAATGAGATTTTATGCTTATGCAACAGCATGTATACATCACGTGCTGAATGCCCTGTAGCTAATAATAATGTCTGGCATGACTCCCATTTATGATTAACAGCAATTTGATGAACCCTGTTATTTAATAATTTGATTTCCGTTAACTTCTGTTCGAAGCGAACCTCACCACCTTGTTGGATTATCGTTTCTCTTAAATTTTCAATAATATGGGGTAGTTTATTTGTACCAATATGGGGATGCGCTTCATACAAAATAGCAGGGTCGGCACCATGCAACACAAATAAATCTAGGATTTCTTGAATTTTACCCCGTTTATGCGACCGAGTGTATAGTTTTCCATCAGAGAACGTTCCAGCCCCACCCTCACCGAAGCAATAATTAGATTCTGAATCGATTACCCCTGAACGATTCAAAACGGCGACATCTCTTCGACGTTTATTCACTGGCTTACCACGCTCAATTACAATGGGTTTGATTCCCAGCATTAAACATTTTATCGCAGCAAATATGCCTGCTGGACCGAAACCTATGATATGAATAACCTCTTTGGAATTTAAAGGGGGATACTTCAAATTTTCTAGTTTTTTGGGGTAATCTAAATCCGTATATACACCTAATCGTAAATTATATTTGATGGTCGGTTTTCTGGCATCTGTAGATTTTTTAAGCGTAGTTATACTATTAATATTCGTGAATTGAGACAAGAAATTCTTGGCATAAAAACTATCCAAATCATCCATATTTTGATGATAATCCGTAATCGGTACACTAATTTCTATAGTATGATAGGGCACAATACTTTTCCAAGAAGTTTCCACAAAGATTTTATAAAACTTTAATTAAACACACCTTTGATAGAATAATAATGAAAAAGACTTTTAATGATCTAAAAGATCAAGTTAATCAAACCCGCAGAGACATCGTAAGAATGGTACATGCCGTTCAGTCTGGTCACCCTGGTGGGTCCCTGGGTTGTGCCGAATTTTTTACGGTTTTATTTCAAAATATTTTAAGACACAAACCTGCTTCATTCCAAATGACAGCTGATCATGAAGATGTATTTGTTTTATCCAATGGTCATATCTCACCAGTATATTACAGTGCCCTAGCGCATAGCGGATATTTTCCTGTTAAAGAATTAGCGACTTTCAGAAAACTAAATAGCCGACTTCAAGGTCATCCAACAACTCACGAAGGTCTACCCGGAGTTAGAATAGCCTCAGGATCTTTAGGTCAAGGATTGTCTGTATCAGCAGGTATAGCTCAAGCTAAAAAACTCAATCAAGACAACAATCTAGTTTATGTTCTTATGGGTGACGGAGAATTGCAAGAAGGACAAATATGGGAAGCCGTAATGTATGCTGCTCATAATAAAGTAGATAATTTAATTGCTACTGTTGATGTAAATGGCAGACAAATAGATGGTGACACTAAGGATATTATGGGGTTCACTGAGTTAAAATCTAAATTTGAAGCCTTCAATTGGAAAGTGTTACACATGGATGGAAATGATATTGAAGATGTCCAAGATACCCTCAACCAAGCTAGCGTAATGGCTGGTAACGGAAAACCCATTTGTATTCTAATGAAGACTGAAATGGGAAACGGTGTAGATTTCATGATGGGAAGTCACAAATGGCACGGTATACCGCCCAATGATGAACAACTGGCACAAGCATTAGAACAAAATCCCTCAACTATTGGCGACTATTAATACCAAGTAGAGATTTAAATGAGTTATTAGTAAATGTACAAGTCAAAAAAGATACTTACCTTACTATTCTTTTTAATTACTGGATTTGC
Organism: uncultured Bacteroidia bacterium; assembly: GCA_943787465.1. GTDB lineage: Bacteria > Bacteroidota > Bacteroidia > NS11-12g > UBA9320 > UBA9320. The sequence goes on from CALSMN010000005.1 coordinate 226,459, forward strand.
TCAAGCTCAAACTCCAAAAACACGCATACTATTTGTACTAGATGGTTCGGGTAGCATGTATGCTAAAATGGGTGTAGACAACAGAATCACGGTTGCTAAACGCCTACTTTCTCGCATGGTTGACAGTTTAAAATACCAAGATGAAGTTGAACTAGCCCTACGTGTATATGGGCATCAAAGTATAAAAACAGATCGGAATTGTAAGGATACTCGTTTGGAAGTTCCTTTTAGCCAAAGTAATCATGCCGCTATCAAAGAGAAAATCAAAAATCTAAGACCCAAAGGAACTACATTAATTGCCTATTCGCTTCAAGAAGCCGCTTATGACTTTCCAAAATCTCCTGGTGTTAGAAATATTATTATCCTAATTACCGATGGAATTGAAGAATGTGATGGAGATCCATGTGCTGTTTCCACAGCACTTCAAAAACAAGGTGTTGTTCTCAGACCTTTTATCATTGGTTTAGGTCTAACTGCTGAATTTAAAACTCAATTTGAATGTGTTGGACGTTATTTTGAAGCAGAAACAGAAGATGATTTTGAAGAAGTTCTAAATGTTGTCATTTCTCAAGCAATCAACAATACATCTGCTCAAATAAATCTTTTAGATAATTACGGAAAACCTACCGAAACAGACGTAAATATGACGTTTACTGACGCCAAAACAGGTAAAACATTATATAATTATGTTCACACCTTAAATTACAGAGGCAATCCAGATACACTATACATCGATCCTTCTTATCGGTACAATATTAAAGTTCACACCACACCACCTATTATTCAAGAAAATGTAACCTTCACCGCAGGAAAACATAATACAGTAGCTATTGATGCACCCCAAGGTTACCTCAATTTGCAAATTGATGGAATTACTAATTACAAAAACTTACAGGCATTAGTTGTGGACCCCAAAACTAAACAGATTATCAATGTCCAAGATTTTAATGATAAACAAAAATATTTAGTTGGCAAATACACACTAGAAATTTTAACGCTTCCAAGGATTACACAGGAACAAATAGACATATATCAGGATAAAACTACTACCCTTCAAGTACAACAACCTGGAAAACTAAATATTGTCACTCGTGGAAATTATGTAATTAGCGTATTTCAAATAAAAAAAGGAATAACCTACTTGGTCAAAAATTTAAGTTTAACCGGTAATCAAAATATTACTGTACTTCAACCAGGGACGTATCAACTAACATACAGAGATGCTTCAGTCAAAGAAACATTAACTACAAAAACAACAGAATTCACCATTAAATCTGGTGAAATGAAACATATTACCCTTAAATAAATCGAACATAAATGATAAACCCCACACTAGAAAAAAAAGATACTCGCTCAGGTTTTGGAGATGGTCTATACGAAATTGGATTACAAAATAAAGACGTTGTTGGACTCTGTGCAGATCTCACTGGATCATCTAAAAATGAACGCATTTCAAGACAAGTTTCCTGACCGATTTTTTCAAGTAGGTATTGCAGAAGCAAATATGATGGGTTTAGCAGCTGGCATGGCTACAGCGGGTAAAATCCCATTTACCGGTACTTTTGCCAACTTTTCTACTGGTAGAGTGTACGATCAAATTCGACAATCGATTGCATACTCCCATAAAAACGTAAAAATTTGTGCATCACATGCAGGATTAACCCTTGGTGAGGACGGTGCAACGCACCAAATTTTAGAGGATATTGGACTAATGAAAATGCTACCTGGAATGACAGTCATAAATCCATGTGACTACAATCAAACCAAAGCCGCTACCATAGCTATTGCAGAACATTACGGACCAGTTTATCTTCGTTTTGGTAGACCAAAATGGCCCATATTTACAGATGCTACATCGTTTGAAATTGGAAAAGCATTGCATTTAAGAAAAGGAACTGATGTTACCATTTTTGCTACAGGTCATTTAGTATGGAATTCACTAGAAGCTGCCAAATCACTCGAAGAACAAGGAATCTCAGCTGAAGTGATTAATATACATACCATTAAGCCATTGGATAATGAAGCTATTCTTGATGCAGTCGCTGCCACACAATGTGTGGTTACTGCCGAAGAACACCAAATGAATGGTGGTATGGGCGACAGTATATGTCAACTATTAAGTAGAAATCACCCTGCTCCAGTCGAAATGGTTGCTGTAAATGATAGTTTTGGAGAAAGTGGTAAACCATCCGAATTATTGGATAAATACGGACTTGGTATTCAAGATGTAGTAGCAGCTGCACATCGCGCTATTGCTCGTAAATAAATCCTGTGAATACGTTATTTGTATATAATACTAAAGCAGGAAAAAAATTCAACACCTCTGTGGTAGATCAAATCAAGAATTATTTACCTCTTGATTTTAAGTCCACTTTTATTGAAATACAAAAATTCAACGAACTTCACACAGACTCCTTCGATCAACTTGTTGCAATAGGTGGTGACGGAACTGTAAATTCCGTTGCAAAAAGAGCAAAGCAAGAAAAAAAAACGCTTGGAATAATTCCACAAGGTTCAGGAGACGGTTTAGCTCGGCATTTTAAAATACCAAAAAATATTGCAGATGCTACAAAAATCATTGTTAATCAACATACTATATCTATTGATACGGCCATAATCAATGATCATTTTTTTATAAATATTGCAGGAATCGGTTTTGAAGCTGAAGTGGCACATCAATTTAATCTCATACCCCATCGTGGGCTATGGGGCTATATTAAACTAATTACAAAATTATTTTGCTACTATCAAGATTCTAGTCTTAGTATGGAAATCGATCATCAAAAATTCAACACCTCCTTTTTCAGCTTAAGTATAGCTAATGGCACACAATGGGGCAATAATATAAAAATTGCAAGTGAGGCTGACTTACAAGACGGGCTACTTGAAATTGCAATACTCAAAAAACCAAAATGGTATCAAATACCATACTTAATCCAACAAATTATCAGTCATAAGCAAGTATCCAATTCTATTTTTTTATATAAAAAAGGAAATAAAATACGAATATCAGCCGCTAAAGGAAATCACATGCATATTGATGGAGAACCAATCTCTGTTGACTATCCCATACACATTCAAGTTATTCCAAGTAGCTTAAAAATAATTGTACCACATGAGTAAAAAGAAAATGCAAAAATTAGACTTGAGTAATTTTTTTGTTAACCCAAATGATGGTGGCTTTAAATTACTTGAAGAAAATGATGAAGTAAAAAAAGAAAATACAAGGTTACCTGAAAATGGACAAAAACTAGTTGTTCGAAAAGAAAAAAAAGGACGAGGTGGCAAAACAGTGACCGTTGTAGAAGGATATCAGGGAAATCCTCAAACATTAGAAAAATTATGTAAAAAAGTAAAACAACAATGTGGGGTTGGCGGTTCTGTCATAGCAAAAACCTTTATTATCCAAGGGGATAAAGCAGACCAGGTGGTTGAAATTTTAATTCAGGAAGGATACCAAGCAAAAAAAACCACAATGTGACGAGGTTCTCCTAATCTAAAATAATTATAAATCAACCGTTTATGATGAGAACCCTTACTAACTTTTATTGAAAGCACACATTGGACTACTACATTTGCACAACTTAAATGTCATAAGACCGATGAAGTCACACTTTTTAACTGATCGAATATTTGAGTTAGCCTCAAAAACAAATGAAAACTTAAATCTCGAACAACTTCTTGAAGCAGCTGTATTTCGAAATGAAGGAAAAATTACCAGCACTGGAGCTCTAGCTGGAGACACTGGAAAATTTACAGGACGATCTCCTAAAGATAAATTTACAGTGGCTGATAACCTTACCCAAGATCGTGTTTGGTGGGGAAAATTAATCAACCATTTTCTTCTGAAAAATTTGATGCCCTCTTAGAAAGAGTTATACAACACTACAAAGGAAAAGAAATCTTTGTCCGTGATGTATATGCCTGTGCTGATCCAGCTTATCAGATATCTGTTCGAGTAGTTACTGAGACAGCTTACCAGAATTTATTTGTTCATCATATGTTCATTCGACCCGAAGTTCATGAATTAGCTGCCATAGATCCAGATTGGGTAATTCTTGCTGCACCAAGCTTCATGGCGGTTCCAGATCGTGACGGAACTCGACAAGAAAATTTTTCAATTATTGATTTCACAAAAAAAATATACATCATTGGAGGCTCGGGTTATACCGGAGAAATTAAGAAAGGAATTTTTACTGTACTTAATTTTACACTTCCAGTAGACCATGACGTATTAAGTATGCATTGCTCTGCTAATATTGGTAAAGATGGTGATTCTGCCGTATTCTTTGGTTTATCTGGAACAGGAAAAACTACATTAAGTGCCGACCCAGATCGTAAATTGATAGGTGATGATGAACATGGATGGAGCTCAAATGGAATTTTCAATTTTGAAGGAGGTTGTTACGCTAAAACAATCCATTTGACTGAAGAAAATGAGCCCACTATATGGAAAGCTATTACCAAAGGTGCATTGGTAGAAAATGTTCGCTTTTTTCCAAATTCTGACATTGTCAACTATGACGATGTGAGTGTCACTGAAAATACCCGTTGTGCATACCCTATTCATAATGTAGATAATATTGCTTTTCCTTCTATCGGTCCAAAGCCTAAAAATATATTTTTTCTGACTGCAGATGCATTTGGAGTTTTACCCCCAATCTCAAGACTTACTCCAGAACAAGCTGGTTACCACTTTATCAGTGGATATACCGCCAAAGTAGCCGGAACGGAAGAAGGTATAACAGAACCTGTTGCAACATTTTCTGCTTGTTTTGGTGAGGCATTTATTCCCTTACATCCCGGAGAATACGCCGATATGTTAGGTCGAAAGATGAAAGAAAACAATGTCAATGTATGGCTTGTAAATACAGGTTGGACAGGAGGTCCATATGGAATTGGGTCTCGCATGAAATTAAAATATACCCGAGCTATGCTTAATGCTGCTCTGAATGGTGATTTAGCTGATATTGAATACGAAGAACATCCTATTTTTGGCGTACAATTCCCCACATCATGTCCTCATGTTCCTGCAGTACTTCTAAATCCTCGCAACACATGGGCCAATAAAACAGATTACGATGAGAAAGCAAACCAACTAGCTCATTTATTTAACGAAAATTTCAAGCAATATGCTGAGGGAGTTTCTGCTGAAATTCTTAATGCAGCACCAGTATCAATCGTAAATAGCTAATCGCTGGGTGTTTTTTGTTGAATGATTGATTAGTTTGATTGAAATATGAATTGCATATTGCAGTCAATATGTTGTTATCCTTTGAAGAATCTAAAATTGATTCTATTGTTCTTCACCATATAGGAAATTCAATAAACAATGAACCATTAATACATGGCCATCAATTGATTTCATATAATGATCAAACGCACAATTATCTTAAAGCGTACTTTTTATCTACTTTTAAACCTGCAGCGTTTTTTCACTTACATGATGAAGAAAATCTAACCAACAATATACTTTTTCCTATCATATCTGCCATTTTTGAGAATCCGAGTGAATTAATAACACAATCAAAGTTCATAGCAAGCCATCTCTATGAGCAAAGTAATCATCCCGCAATTAAAGGAGGAGATTTTTTTGTGACCTATATTAAAAATTGCACCGTAGACGGAGAAATCGTAGATGCCATCGGTTTATATAAAATAGAAACGAAAGATACTTATCTCACTGTAGAACAAATCGAAAATGACTTTTCACTATGCAGTTTTGATGGAATTAACATAAATCGTATCGATAAAGGAGCACTGATTTTTAATACATCCAAAGAAGATGGATATATCCTCAAAGTCATCGATGCTACAAACAAAGGGGTTCATACTAATTTCTGGTTTGATCATTTTCTTCAAGTCAAGCAGATAGAAGATGCTTATTTTCAAACGGGCAATGTGATGCAGATGACTCGTGATTTTATTGCCCAAGAACTACCCCAAAATTTTAAGGTTGAAAAAGCCGATCAAATAGATATGCTCAACAAATCAGCCTCTTATTTTAATGAACAAGAACAATTTGATTTATCTGAATATGCTAACATGGTTATGCAGCAACCGGATATTATTGACCAGTTTAATGATTTTACAACTTCTTATCAAAGAGATAAAGCAATTTCCTTAGAAAAAAATTTCGAGATTGATTCAAGTGCCGTAAAGAAGAAAAAAGGTGTTTTTAAAAGTGTCATTAAATTAGATAAAAACTTTCATGTCTATGTGCATGGAGATCGAAATAAGATAGAACAAGGTACTGACGAATTCGGACGAAAATATTACACCTTGTGGTACGATCAAGAAAATTAAATCATCTTTTGCTTGAGATATTTAGCTGTTTCTGATTTTTTCAAGATCTCCTCTTGAATCATAGTCTCAGGAGTACCCGAAAAAACAAGTTGACCTCCCAAATCTCCTCCTTCTGGACCCAAATCAATAACCCAGTCTGCACATTTTATTACATCGAGATTGTGTTCAATAACCACAATACTATGCCCTTTATCAATCAGTGCATTGAATGATTTCATAAGCTTTTTTATATCATGAAAATGAAGCCCCGTTGTAGGTTCGTCAAAAATAAAAAGAACCTTTTCCTTGTGTTGAGATTTGGATAAAAATGTAGCCAACTTTATTCGTTGAGCTTCTCCTCCACTTAAGCTATTACTACTTTGTCCGAGTTTCACATAACCTAGACCTACTTCATGAAGTGGTAAAAGTTTGTTGACTATAGAATTTTGACCCGTAAAAAAATCAATAGCCTCATCCACAGTCATATTTAATACATCATATATACTTTTCTTCTTGAAGGTAACTTCCAATACTTCATCTTTGAAACGATGGCCCCCACAATCTTCACAAGTTAAATGTAAATCAGCCATAAATTGCATTTCTACAATCTCCTCCCCTTCACCCTGACATTTATCACATCGTCCACCCTCCACATTAAATGAAAAATGCTTGGCTTTAAACCCACGTTGTTTAGATAACGGCATGGAACTATATAATTCGCGAATAGGATCATACGCTTTTACATAGGTAACTGGATTACTACGACTAGATTTACCAATAGGATTTTGATCTACTAATTCAGCACTTGATATACTACCAAAATCCCCCTTTACTTCTCTCACTTCTCCCATACGCTGCATGCTATATTGTTGGGTTTCACGTAACACAGCTGGATATAGTATTCCTTTAACTAAAGAAGTTTTTCCACTACCACTAACTCCAGTAACTACCGTTAAAGTATTTAGAGGAAAATCTACCGTAAAGCCTTTCAGGTTATTTTGAGATACATGGTCCAAGGTAATTTTATTATTCCATTTCCTTCGTACAATGGGAATTTCAATTTCTTCTATCTGATCAAGGTACTTTGCAGTTAGGGTATCTTTTCCTTTGATTTCAGCATACTTGCCAGCAAAAACGACCTCTCCACCCAAATGCCCTGCTTCAGGCCCCATATCAATGAGATAATCTGAGGCATGCATCATATCTTCATCATGCTCAACTACAACAATCGTGTTGCCATTATCCTTTAGGTCTTGCAAAACTGAAATAAGTCGCTCGGTATCTTTTGAATGTAATCCAATGCTAGGCTCATCCAAAATATAGCTACTGCCAACCAAACTACTTCCTAAAGATGTAGCCAGATTGATCCGTTGACTTTCTCCACCGCTCAAAGTATTACTCAATCGATTCAAACTCAAATAGCTTAATCCTACACGCATTAAATAATCCAGTCGATTTTTAATTTCTGAAAGAATTGGTTTTGCAATAACAGCCGATTGAGAAGATAAATTAAGTTGGTTAAAAAAATGGTTTGCTTGTGCAACGTTCAGCAATAGTACTTCCTTTAATGTAGCCTGATTGTTATGAGGCATAAAAGATGGGTTGTTTTGTTGGTTGAATATCTTAACGTAGCTGGCATCCTCTCTAATACGAGTACCTTGACAGGATGGACATGTTGTTTTTCCACGATATTTACTTAATAATACACGGTATTGAATTTTATATGAATTTTCTTTCAAATATTCAAAAAAATCATGAAGACCACGAACCGTTGAATTGCCTTTCCAAAGCAATTTTAATTCTTTATCAGACAATTCGCGAATAGGTCGATGAATAGGAAATTTTGCGGCTGTGCTTGATTGTATAAAATCATTTTTCCACTGACTTAATGTTTCTCCTTTCCAACATGCTACAGCATCCTCATATAAGGATAATGAACGATTAGGAATTACCAAATCTGCGTCAATATCAATGATACTTCCAAATCCCTCACACATTTTGCATGCTCCATAGGGATTATTAAAACTTAAAAAATCAACAGTCGGTTCTTCAAATGTTATACCATCCATCTCAAAACGATTATTAAACGTATGGATTTTTTCATTTACTATAATTGAAACCTCTCCCAAACCTTCCCAAAATGCAGTATCTATGGAATCAGCAAGACGGTTAATATATTCTTCCGAATGTTCCGAAGTTTGAAGCCGATCTACAACAATTAGAAATTCCTCAGATATCGATTTTGACTGTGCTTCAGAAATTCGAATTGTCTGATTATTGATGAAAATTCGATTATACCCTTTCCTCATCGCATCATCCAGTATCTCTTCTACACTTGAATTACTTTTTGATTTAAATCCAATAAAGAATGATGTTTGACTCAATCCTAAAATAAAATCTAAAACATCTTGCGTATTATGTTTCTTCACTTCAAGATTACTTACTGGAGATATCGTTTTACCAATTCGAGCCCAAAGTAGTTTCAGATAGTCATAGATTTCTGTACTGGTAGCCACTGTGCTTCTTGGATTACGGGTATTGACTTTTTGTTCGATAGCAATACACGGAGTGAGCCCGTGAATAGAGTCCACCATTGGTTTTTCAAGTCTACCCAAAAATTGTCTTGCATAACTACTTAAGCTTTCTACATATCTACGTTGCCCTTCTGCATACAACGTATTAAATATTAGTGAAGATTTACCAGAACCAGATAAACCAGTCACCACGGTCAATTGATTTCGTGGTATATTCACATTAATATTTTTTAAATTATGTAAATGAGCATTCTTGATCGTGATATATTTTTGGTTTGTCATTTTAAAATCATATTCGAAGAAACTTGGTACAAATTTGACTTTATTCCTTACAAATGAGAACAATAATTTGTAAGATTAATATTTAAATATTAATTTAGTAATTCAATTTAAAAATTATTACGCCTATACGCTATACCTATACTAGTTAAACTTTTTTTTAATCAACTATTAATTATAGGTATTATGTATAATTCAAAAATTTCAGATCAATCACTGGTAAAACAGTATATTCAAGGTAACGAAGCATGTCTTGAAATGTTAATCAATCGTCACAAAGACCGACTTTTTACGACTATTATTCTTATTGTCAAAGATACGTATATTGCAGAAGACTTATTTCAGGAAACCTTTATCAAGATTATTAAAAATCTACGAGCTGGAAAATACAATGAGGAAGGTAAGTTTTTGCCATGGGCATCCCGAATAGCACGAAATATGGCCATTGATTACTTTAGAAAAATACAACGGATGCCCACGATAACAGATTCAAGCGGATATGATGTATTTCGTACCCTAAAAATAAAAACAGAGAACAGGGAAGAACAGATTATAAGAAGCGAAAAGGAGGATATGGTCAGAGCTGCTATAGAACAATTACCCTTTGAACAACGTCAAGTTCTCATCCTTCGTCACTATGGGGATTTGAGTTTTAAAGAAATCGCTAAAATGACCGATGTTAGTATAAATACGGCCCTCGGAAGAATGCGGTATGCCATAACCAACATGCGTAAAGCTATGGCAAATACCTCTTTTCAACCCTTTGATGTTTAATACACAATCCAATTTCACCCACTACTATGATTAGATCATCATTATGGGGTTACTATTAGTTTTCCACTAAACTGTTCATAAAAACTATCAACTCAAGTAGGGTAAAAATGTGAACCATGCTAAATTTGGACGTTTAGCACATGATAAAATTACACCCATATATAAATGGCTGAAAATCAATACAATGAAGATAGTATTCGGTCTTTAGACTGGAAAGAGCATATCCGTTTACGTCCAGGAATGTATATCGGTAAGCTCGGCAATGGTTCTTCTGCTGAAGATGGGATTTATATTTTAATGAAAGAAGTCATCGATAACTCGATTGATGAATTCATGATGGGCAACGGAAAACGTATTGATATTAAACTCTCCGAAAATCAAGTATCTGTTCGTGATTTTGGGCGCGGTATCCCTCTGGGTAAAGTCGTTGACGTCGTAAGTAAAATTAATACAGGTGCAAAATATGACAGTAAGGTTTTCCAAAAATCCGTAGGGCTCAATGGAGTAGGTACCAAGGCTGTGAATGCCCTATCCTCCTATTTCATGGTTAAAAGTTTTCGGGATGGTAAAAGCAAAACAGCCATTTTCGAACGAGGAAACTTAATAAATGAAGTCGAAGAAAAGTCAGAAGAAAAAAATGGAACCCTTGTTGAATATATAGCAGACACAGATATTTTTAAAACACATAAATATATTTCAGAGTACATCGACAATCAACTTTGGAACTATGTGTATCTCAATGCTGGTTTAACTATTAATTTCAATAGTAATAAATATTTTTCTAAAAATGGTTTATTGGATTTACTCGATAGAAAAACCAATTCTGAAGAAATAAAATATCCAATAATACATCTTAAAGAAGGAGATATAGAAATGGCTATTACTCATGACAATCACTATGGTGAAGAATATTACTCATTTGTCAATGGTCAAAATACGACACAAGGCGGCACACACGTCGCTGCTTTCAAAGAGGCTCTGGTAAAGACCATACGTGATTTCTACGGTAAAAGTTTTGAAAGCACTGATGTTCGAGCATCACTTGTATCAGCCATATCTGTTCGGATACAGGAACCTGTTTTCGAATCCCAAACCAAAACAAAACTTGGAAGTACAGAAATAGCTCCTGATGGACCCTCATTAAAAGCAGAAATTAATCAGTTTGTAAAATCAAAATTAGATGATTTCTTACATAAAAATAGTGAAATAGCTGAAGCGTTACTCAAAAAAATACAATTAAGTGAACGTGAACGTAAAGACATGGCAGGTGTCCGAAAAATTGCGAGAGAACGTGCAAAAAAAGCAAGCGTTCACAATAAAAAATTGCGAGACTGTCGTGTTCACTTCACTGATGAAAAAAAAGAAAATAGACTCGAAACTTCCTTATTCATTACAGAAGGTGATTCGGCCTCTGGAAGTATTACCAAAGCTAGAGATGTCCAAACTCAAGCTGTTTTTAGTTTAAGAGGCAAGCCTTTAAACTCATTTGGTCTAAAGAAAAAAATTGTTTACGAAAATGAGGAGTTTAATTTACTACAACATGCACTTAACATTGAAGAAAGTATCGATGATTTGAGATACAATAAAATTATTATTGCGACGGATGCAGATGTTGATGGGATGCACATTCGTTTGCTCATACTTACATTCTTTTTACAATTTTTTCCAGATTTAGTCCGTAAAGGTCATGTATACATTCTCGAAACTCCATTATTTAGAGTTCGAAATAAAAAAGAAACGATTTATTGCTATACTGAAAGTGAACGTATTCAGGCAATCCATAATTTGGGGAAAAATGCTGAAATAACTAGATTCAAAGGACTTGGTGAAATTTCGCCAGATGAATTTGGTGGATTTATAGGTGAAGATATCCGGTTAGAACCTGTTTTACTTACTGAGGACTCAAGTATTACCAAAATTCTGCAATATTACATGGGAAAAAACACCCAAGAAAGACAAGAATTTATTATAGAAAATCTTCGAATAGAAATGGATGAAGCTACCATAAATGCAAACATTGAAACTGAGAATAAAAGATTAAAAGAAGTTGTTTTATAATCCATGGAAGAAAATGACGACATAACTCAGCAGCCCATGTCTGACGAAAAGGTTACTACTGTTGATCTTAAAAATGGTCAACGTGCCGTCAAAGGCATGTACGAAGATTGGTTTCTCGACTATGCTAGTTATGTGATTCTTGAGCGAGCTGTTCCTCACATTAATGATGGTTTAAAACCTGTTCAACGTCGATTTTTACATGCTATGAAAGAGATGGATGATGGTCGTTACAATAAAGTAGCCAACATCATCGGAAGTACCATGCAATATCATCCTCATGGCGATGCAGCAATTGGGGGTGCCATCATTAATATGGGACAAAAAGACTTGCTAATTGACTGCCAGGGAAACTGGGGAGATGTTAGAACTGGTGATGGGGCTGCCGCTGCCCGATATATAGAAGCTCGACTCAATAAGTTTGCGCTTACCATCGCCTTTAATAAACAAACAACTCTTTGGCAAAAATCATACGACGGTAGAAAAAATGAACCTACTACCCTGCCTGTAAAATTCCCATTACTGCTAGCTCAAGGTGTTGAGGGCATCGCTGTTGGATTGAGTACTAAAATTATGCCTCATAATTTTAGCGAACTAATTAAAGGAAGTATTAAAATATTAGAAGGTAAAAATCCAACTATATATCCAGACTTTCAGACAGGTGGACAAGTAGATATATCCGATTATCAGGATGGAAAACGTGGTGGGAAAATCAAAGTTAGAGCTACTATTATTGAAAAAGATAAAAACACCATTGCCATAACAGATGTCCCTTATGGAATTACAACAGGGTCATTAATCGATAGTATTTTGAAAGCTAATGAAAATGGAAAAATTAAAATCAAAAAAGTAGTTGACAATACGGCTAAAGATGTAGAAGTAGAAATCCATTTACCTAACAATATCTCAACAGATAAAACGATAGATGCACTATATGCTTTCACCAATTGTGAAACATCTATATCTCCAAATGCTTGTGTCATCGTCGATGATAAGCCATTATTTTTAGGCGTATCTGAAATATTAAAAATTAATACAGAAAACACCGTCCAGCTTCTTCAAACAGAACTTGAAATAAAAAAGGGGGAACTTGAAGAAAAGTGGCACTTTAGCTCTTTAGAAAAAATATTTATTGAAGAAAAAATTTACCGTGATATTGAAGAAGCCGAAACATGGGAAGCCGTAATTCATGCTATTGATTTGGGTCTTAAACCTCATGTAAAAAAACTGAAACGAAATGTAACTGAGGAAGACATCATTCGGTTAACCGAAATAAAAATTAAACGAATATCTAAATTTGATTCATTCAAAGCCGATGAACTATTAAAAGGAATAGAAGATGAGTTATCTCTGGTCAATCACCACCTTAATCATATTACTGAATTTGCAATTCAATACTATACTGATTTGCTTGAAAAATTTGGAAAAGGGAAAGAACGAAAAACAGAATTACGCAACTTTGAGGAGATCAATACTAAAGTAGTTGCCGTAGCTAATGAGAAACTATATGCAAATCTGAATGAAGGATTTGTGGGTACCGGAATCAAAAAAGAAGAATACATCTGTGATTGTTCCGATATTGATGACATTATTGTTTTCAGAGCTGATGGATCATACTCTGTCAGTAAGGTAACATCTAAAGCATTTTTTGGAAAAAATATTATCCATGTTGCTGTTTTTAGAAAAAATGACGACCGATTAACCTACAACGCCATCTATATGGATGGTAAGACCAAAAAAACCTATGCTAAACGATTTAATGTTACCAGTATTACTCGTGACAAAGAATATACCGTAACCAAGGGTAGTCCAAACAGTAAAATACTATATTTTACGGCCAATCCTAATGGTGAAGCAGAAACCGTAAATGTATACTTACATGCTGCCACAAAAGCTCGAATCAAATTATTTGATTATGACTTCTCAGAAATGGCTATTAAAGGAAGATCTAGTCAGGGAAATATTGTAAGTAAACATATTGTCCGAAAAATTGATCTTAAAGAAAAAGGAGTTTCAACCATTGGTGGAAGAGATATTTGGTATGAAAGTAATATTGGTCGTTTGAATGTGCATAGCAGAGGGGAATATTTAGGAAATTTTCAAACGGATGAACTTATATTAGTCATCTATGATTCTGGCGAGTATGAACTAACAAACCATGAATTAACAAATCATTATGCCAATAAAGAAATTGCTTTAATTCATAAGTTTAATCCAGAGCAAATTATATCTACACTTCATTACGATGGTAATAATAAGAACTATTGTGTCAAACGATTTGTAATCGAAACAACAACCCAAGGAAAACGATTCTCATTCATAACCGAAGGCAGAGGAAGTAAAATGATTCTAGTATCTATTGACGATCACCCCGTTGTAGACCTCACCATTAAATTAAAATCGGGAGATAAAAAAACAGAACGAATACAGCTTGATGAATTCATAGACGTAAAGGGATGGAAAAGTATTGGTAATAAAATATGTGGTAAGGAATTTTCTAAAGCGAAATTAATAGTGCCAAAAACAAAACAAATAGTTGTTTCTAGTGGTGGGCTCACAAATAATAATGAAGATAGCTTAAATTCTCCAAAAAATGCAACTAATGACTCTGGGGAAAATAAATACCACAAACCCGATGAAGAATTAGTCAAAGAAGCAGAAGAAAAACAAGCTTCTAAATCACCCGAAAAAATTAAAACAAAAAAGCCTTCAGAGCCCAAACCTAATCCACCACTAAAATCAGAAGAAAATTCAGATAAAAATACCTTTACATCTGGAGATCAAATCAGCTTATTATGAAAACCATAAATCCTCGCGAGGTATACCGATCTTTAATATCCCTTCATGTCATGCTTTGCGTGATTACTTCGCTACTTATTGGTTCAATATACACCTACAAAAATCAATCTTCTCAACCAATGTCATCTGACAATATTTGGTACGAGTTGATTATTCCTTTATTAGCTCTTATCACATTCTTAATAAGTCATTTTTTGGGAAAAAAGAAATATAAATTGATTACACCCAAGATCCAACTCATCGAGCAACTGCTCATTTATAAACAAGTAAAAATCATTCAATGGACTAGCCTAATGGGTTCTGCTATACTAGCTGCCGTAAGTTTTTTCATAACATCACAACAAAACTTAATTTTATATTCGATGATGCTTGGTGTCATGATGCTATATTTCAGACCTATTAAATCTAAAATTATTGAAGACTTAAATCTCAGTCCTGATCATGCGAGAGTATTGGATTCCGATTAGAAATTAAAGGAATAAACACCATTTGTAAATGCCACAATAAATAAACATGTCAGCATACAAACTGATAACTTATTTTGATCATGTTTGTTACTAATTTAGACCACGTTATAAATAAATGATCAAAAAACTTTCCAATCCCTATGTTTTACTTGGATTATTAGCACTCATTTGGGGAAGTTCATTTATTCTTATGAAAGAAGGACTGAAATTTTACACTAGCTATCAAGTGGCAGCAATGCGTATTGTTTTTTCAGGAATCGTTCTTCTACCCTTTGTTAAATGGAGATCTTTAGGCTTAGTCAAAACAGATATTAAATATTTTATTATAAGTGGTTTTTTAGGAAGTGCTGTACCTGCTTTTTTATTCACGCTTGCACAAACTCGGATATCGAGTTCTTTAGCTGGAGCTATCAATGGACTTACACCACTTTTTGCCTTATTAGTGGGTGTAAGTGTATTAGGTGTTCGATTTAGTAAAATGAAAGTTCTGGGTGTAATTTTTGGATTATCTGGAGCCATTCTTTTAATCATTGGAAAAAATATTGAATTTGAACTGCTCCATGTGACTTACGCTATATTGGCTACCTTGTGCTATGGTATTAATGTCAATATAATCAAACAAAAATTAAATAATTATCCCCCCTTTTTGGTTGCAGCTCTCCCTCTTGGTATTATTTCTATTGCAGGATTTTTCATTTTACTCAAAATAGGATTACCCATAGAAATACACCATACCCAGGCTATGTACTCCCTTGGAGCTACCTTGATTTTAGCTTGGGTAGGTACCGCTATTAGTTTAATTATGTTTAATAAATTAATTCAACAAACCAATACCATATTTGCTACATCTGTCACCTACCTAATCCCAATTGTTGCTTTATTTTGGGGATTATTTGATCATGAACAAATATCAATCAACCATTTCATTGGGCTAATTTTTATATTAGCAGCTATATGGCTGATTAGAAATGATACATAATCCATGTTTTAATCATTTACATTAAATCAGTTACCCACAAAAATTTATGAAATAAACAGAATCTATTGATAAGTTTTGAATGTAAAATTTGTCATAAGTACTAGTTTTAGAGTTAATTTGAAACTTTAATATAGTAAGATGAAATTTATAGTTAACACTAACCAACTACTTCATAAGCTTCAAAGTGTGAGTGGAACCATTGTATCTAAACCAGTTATTCCTATTCTCGATCATTTTCTATTTGATATTACCGATAAAAAATTAACCATAACCTGTACAGACTCTGGAAACAACCATGAGTACGACGATGGATGTTCAGTCAGAAGAAAATGTTCGTATTGCTGTTCCCTCTAAAATGTGTATGGATACTTTAAAAGCGTTACCTAACCAACCGGTAACATTTACCATTTCACTAGAAAAAAATGCCATTGAACTTAAATCTGAGTTTGGTAGATACAAACTAATTGGTCAAAATGCCGATGATTTTCCTAAAATACCAGAATCGAACGCTGATAATAGCTTTAATATATCCTCTGAAGTATTATCGAGTAGTATAGCTCAGACCATATTTTCGTCCGGAAATGATGAACTTCGTTTAAGCCTCACTGGAGTATATGTTCAATTATTTAAAAATAATGCTGTGTTTGTAGCCACAGATGCAAATCGATTGGTAAAAGTTGAACGAAATGACGTAAATCCAGGAGTAGAGACTAACTTCATTCTCCCCAAAAAAGCATTAAATTTATTAAAAAGCAATCTACCTCAAGATGACACTTCCACTCAAGTAGATTTTAACGAGAGTAATGCATTTTTTTCATTTGGTGATATAAAACTGATTTGTAGACTGATTGATGAAAGATATCCTGACTATCAAGCTGTTATTCCTCAGGAAAATCCAAATAAATTAACAATTGACAGAAATGAATTTTTAAATTCTGTAAAACGTATAAGTATTTTTGGTAATAAAACTACCAATCAAATCAATATCAAAATAACTGGAAGTGAATTAACCATTCATGCTGAAGACCTTGATCTTAGCAACGAAGCTGTAGAACGATTAGGGTGTGATTATGCTGGTGAAGATATGGAAATTGGGTTCAATTCTAGATTACTCATAGAGATGCTTCAAAATATTAATACACCTGAAATTATCATTGAACTATCCTCTCCTAGTAGAGCAGGCATCATCCTTCCAAGTAAGAATGTAGAAAACGAAAATCTACTCATGTTGCTCATGCCTATGATGATTGCTGGTAATTCCTAAACAATTGTAAAATTAGCGTCATTAGTCTGTCAGTTTTATAAATCAATTGTAATCCAGAGATAATTCTAACCTACCTTCGAACTTTATCGTTTTAAACGATTGAAAAGCCAATCTAAAACCTCGGCACTAGGTGTCGAGGTTTTTACTTTTACCATTCACTTTTGTGCTCAATCACTACAATAAAATAGCTTATACATATGATATTTTATCTTGGATGGTTTATGGTAAACGCCTTATAAACATTCAAAAAGATCTGATTAAAAAATTACCTAAAGCAGGTAAAATTTTAATCCTAGGTGGAGGTAACGGGAAAATATTACCCATTATTTTTAATCATGCACCCTTACTAAATATTGAATATGTCGAAGCAAGTTCACTTATGATCAAACTTGCAAAAAAATATAAGCATCCAAGGCAGTCTGTCACATTTCATCATGCGGATGCACTTACGTTCAAATTAAAATCAGAGCATATTTATGCGGGTTTTTTTTTGGATCTTTTGGATGAAAAGCAAATAGAGCTATTAATAAGAAAACATCAATTTAAAAATAAGACTTCTTATTGGTATATCGCTGATTTTCAATTAAATAAAGAAACTGAACTGTACTTTTTAAGGAGAATTCAACTCTTTTTTACTATCCTATTCTTTAAGATAACCACACGTCACTCAATTAATAACTTACCAAAAATTGAGGCCATTTTTGAAAATATTGGTTACAAAACCAACCAGTATTCCGATAAAAAGAGTTTCATATGTTGGAAAATAATATCTTCAATAAATAATTAATCCTTTTTATAATACATTATAGCATGAAACTCCCCCATCTATCTTGGCTAAAACTGAATTCGAAACAATCTGACCAAGCACGATACTTTCGAAAAAAAGCAACAACATCCACGTGAAAATGTATTTAATTTTTTTTGTTATGGAATTTAATAGGTTACAAATCATATTTCTATTTATTGCTTTATGAATTTTATTTTTTTGAATGTGTGCAGTTGAAACATATACGTCCCCTTCATCAATGTGCTTATATCGATGCTATTATTCGAAGAGTCAACTTTACCCTGTAATACAACTGATCCATTCTGATTAAAAATCGTAAACTCATGGTTTCTTTCTTCATCTTGAAGTGTTACATAGAGTGTATGAAAAGCGGGTTGTGGTGTAAGGCGAATATTTGAATTTTCTTCAGTAAACCGTTGTATAGATTTAATTTTACTGTAATAGTATGTTCCGTCAAAGTCGATTTGTTTTAATCGATAGTAGAGTTGTTTTGCAGATCTCGAAAAGTGAGTATCCACAAATGTATAATCAATTAAATGGTTGCTATTACCCGCTGCTTTTTGTTCACCAATTTTTATAAAATTTTTACCATTCAAACTCCTTTCTATTTCAAAAGTGGCACTATTTAGTTCACTTGCTGTAGACCATTTTAATTCAACATCAGAGAAGGAGGATGTTAATTCAAATTTCACTAAATCTACCGGTAATGGGACAGGATTACTGCCGAAGCCGAAACCACTAAAACCAGAAGAAAATGAACCGACTACAGCAGTATCATCGTTATTTAATTTTTCAAAATAAGGCGATGTACATCTTTCGCCATTTGCAATAGTACCCGAGGCAATACTAGTTGGACATTTAAATAAGTAACCATCCGTTGTACTATTTCCCGATGCGGCTCTCCATCCAGCTAATTCTGCTTGGGTGTAGTAAAATTTGACGGTGTAACTTCCACTTGTATGGTTATTCGTTGGTGAAATGGCAAATGTTTTTTCTGCAATTTGTTTACTTGGGTCTGTGTTCGTCGAATAATGCATAGCTCCATTACCCACATGATCAATACTTACTGTTGTAGGACCATAATCGTGAGACGATGTATTAATCAATGTGGCCATTAAATTTCCATTAGGTGAGATAAACTCAACGGTAGAATGAGGTCCAACATTTTCTGTTTTACTCGCAATTGCACTTTCAATGGCAACAGGAACTGGTAAATTTACAGGTAAAAGATGACTATTCCATTTTGATAGTATAGAACAGGCCGTATCTCTAATTCTTATTTCATCTGCTGTAGAAATATGAGCAACAACCCAAGGAAGATTCTGAGGACGTCTAATTGTGCTTATATCTTTTCCCGTCAAGGCTCCATAGATGACTAAGTTTCGTAAATAGGACAATTCTGCTGTTGCATGCCCAGCAGGGTCTACATATAATGTAGAATTAGATAAACCTCCAGTATGGAGTGCTGTCACTCCGGGTCCTACTGGGATAACACCAATGCCCATTGAGTCAGCTAAATCCAAATAGCCCGCATTTAATATGGGCTGATGAGTTGCTCTATTAGCTGGTTCTGCCCAAGTAATATATAAGGCTGTTTTTGTACCAAAGCTTTGTGCCATTTCCTGAAATTTTCTGGCATATTTAAGTGAGGTATCTAACTCTAAAGTGGAATTAATCCATGGAGAATAATGTTCATGAAGAACTAAATAATCATAGGTGCCCGTGGATAGTTTGGTATATAAACTATTGTAATATGAACTTCTGGTTATTTTTCCATACAGTTGATCTATTCTCCATCCATCTTTTATGATAGATTCCGCACTAAAGAAAGGATCTACTCCATTTAACATGTTATTTAAATCTTGATCAACCGTTGTGCCGACTTCATTATTTCTCAGCAAACTGTTCCCTATAAATATAACTTTTCCAACATTCATTGATTGAGGTTGGCTACATTGTGCTAACAATCTAGAGCTAAATAAACATAAAATAGAAGTGAATAGGTATATGTATTTTATCATCATTTTAAAATTTTCTAATCGTATAACGGTCTATTTTTGACTGTATTTTTTATAAAAAGTAAAACTCAATAGGGGTTGCAATTAAAAAAAACTCATTTATTACATTTTCATTTTTGGTAATCCCTATTTCTAATGCAAAAGACTTTCATTAAGTCTTTATTTTACTATTAAATTTATGATATTGGTCATATTTGGGTATGATTTTTAAGCTAATACTCCTTCCCCGTATTTAAAATCAATCTATCCAAATTACAATATACTATACCTAATTCAAAAATCTTACCTTTGCACTTGATAAAAGCTATGTCAGAATATAAATTAATCATGCCCAAGATGGGTGAAAGTATAGCTGAAGCTACCATCATCTCTTGGCTTAAAAATGAAGGAGAGCATATAGATATAGATGAAGCTGTACTCGAGATAGCTACTGATAAAGTAGATAGTGAAGTACCAAGTATGGAAGCAGGTGTTTTAACTCAAAAATTATTCAATGAAGGAGATGTAGTTAAAGTAGGCGAAACTATTGCCATTATTACTACATCAGTTGAAAACTCAACCATTTTAGAAACTAAATTGGTTAACAATAAGCCTACTTCACCTGTTCAAGAGATTGAAAAATCTATCCATGTTGCTCAACAAATTACAACTCAACCCATCATTAAAAATGGAGAACAAGGTAAATTTTACTCTCCATTAGTTATGAATATTGCACGAGAAGAAGGAATTAATTCTGACCAACTGGCCACAATTCCTGGAACTGGTAATGAGGGTAGAGTGACCAAAAAAGATATACTCGCATTTATCGCGAATAGTAAAACTGCCCCTCTATCAATGGCAGCAGAAGCAACAACAAGCCCAATTCCAGTTGTTTCATCAACCACATCAAAGCAAGATCAATCAGAGATTTCACTAAATAATGGCGATGAATTGATAGAAATGGATCGCATGCGAAAACTGATAGCCGACCATATGGTTATGAGCAAACACACATCACCTCATGTTACTTCTTTTGTGGAAGCTGATGTGACCAACCTTGTCAACTGGAGAAATAAAATAAAAGGGGATTTCAAAGCTCGTGAAGGAGAGAACTTTACGTTTACTCCGATATTTATTGAAGCTATAGTAAAGGCCATCAAAGATTTTCCAATGATAAATATCTCCGTGAGTGGTGACAACATTATCAAACGTAAGAATATTAATATTGGTATGGCTGCCGCTTTACCTAGTGGAAATCTGATTGTACCTGTCATCAAAAATGCTGACTTTATGAACCTTACAGGGCTTGCCAAAACAGTGAATGATTTGGCCAATCGAGCTAGAATTAATAAATTAACTCCAGATGAAATCCAAGGAGGAACCTATACCGTGACTAATGTTGGCACATTTGGCAATGTATTAGGAACACCTATAATAAATCAACCTCAAGTTGCTATTATGGCAATGGGAGCAATTGTCAAAAAGCCTGCTGTTATTGAGACAGAACACGGTGATTTAATTGGTATTCGTCATAAAATGTTCTTATCTCACTCATACGACCATAGAGTTGTAGATGGTGCATTGGGAGGAATGTTTGTTCGAAAAGTAGCTGATTATCTAGAGCAATGGGATACCGATAGAGAAGTTTAAATCCTAAATTTATGAAAAGCGTAATTCTCATTCCTTGTAGACTAGAATCTACTCGATTTCCTAACAAACCACTTGCATTGATTCAAAATAAACGAATGATACAATGGGTATATGAAGCCGCAGAAAAAAGTGACGCAACTGATGTTTTTGTGATTACCGATAGTGACGAAATCATGAAAGCTGTATCCTCTTTTGATGGACAGGCTATTCTTACTACATCCGAACCCCAAAATGGAACAGAACGTTGTGAAGAGGCAATTGAAATTCTCAGTTCAGGTGGTGAAGACTACGATGTTATTCTGAATATCCAAGGAGATGAACCTCTCATTTCTCCTCAAGATATTAATCGACTATTATACCTATTTGAGGAGGAAGATATAGACATTGGTACATTTATTCAACCTATCACTGGTGAACATGATTACCTCAACCCCAATGTAGTTAAAGCTATTCCTACATCTTTTGATGAAGGATTCTGTGACATTTGCTATTTTAGTAGGTCTCCTATCCCTTATATGGATATATTTAAACCTGATATAGCCTTCAAACATATAGGTATATATGGTTTTACAGCTACTGCATTTGAGGAAATGAAAAATCTAGATCAATCTATCTTAGAGAAATCAGAACGACTAGAACAATTGCGTTGGCTTCAAAATCATCTGGTTATTTCTGCTATAGTCACAGAAAATGCAATGCATGGCGTTGACACTCCTGAAGATTTAATAGCTGTTGAAAACATATTGAAATCACAGAATTAAGGATTCACCCAAAAGCACTTTCTTTAAAGTACTTTTGTAAACCGTACACTAACGGAGAGTATTTCGCAAAATTTATGCGTTATTATTTCCTTTATGGACACCAATAACATAAATAAATGGACACAAAATACGTATTTGTTACCGGTGGCGTAACATCATCTCTAGGAAAAGGAATCATTTCCGCTTCACTTGCCAAACTTCTTCAACGAAGAGGCTACCGTGTGACGATTCAAAAATTTGATCCCTACTTGAATGTAGATCCTGGAACCATGAATCCATATGAACATGGCGAATGCTATGTAACCGATGATGGCGCTGAAACAGATTTAGATTTAGGCCATTATGAACGATTTTTAAATGTTCCTACCTCTCAAGCCAATAATGTAACTACTGGACGTGTATACCAGACTGTGATTGATAATGAACGTGAAGGTAGATATCTTGGAAAAACTGTTCAAATCATACCCCATGTTACCGATGAAATTCAACGAAGAATGAAAATTTTGGGTGAGAGTGGGGATTTTGATATTGTAATTACAGAATTGGGTGGTACCGTAGGTGACATAGAATCACTTCCTTATGTGGAATCCGTTAGACAACTTAAACGAAAATTAAGTGCCGATGATTCTGTTGTCATTCATCTTACATTAATCCCGTATCTATCTGCAGCGGGTGAACTGAAAACAAAACCTACTCAACACTCTGTTCAAAAGCTATTAGAAGCTGGTGTACAACCTGATATTTTGGTGTGTAGAACAGAACGTAAATTGTCGACTGAAGTACGAAAGAAAATATCGCTCTTCTGTAATGTTAATCAAAATGCAGTCATTGAAAGTATCGATGTAGAAACGATCTATGATGTGCCTTTGATGATGGAAAAAGAGAAACTAGACAAGGTCGTCTTAGCAAAACTCCGACTCCCAACAGGCACAGAAGCAAATCTAGAAAGTTGGAAAGATTTTTTATTCAAACTAAAACATCCGAAAAATGAGGTTAATATTGGTCTAATTGGAAAATATGTTGAACTTCCAGACGCATATAAATCCATCAATGAAGCTTTTATTCATGCTGGAGCCGTAAATGAATGTAAGGTAAATTTAACGCATATATCCTCAGAAAATATTACTTCTGATAATGTTAAAGAACGTCTCAGAGGGCTAGATGGCGTGTTAGTTGCACCTGGTTTTGGTGACAGAGGAATTGAAGGAAAAATAACCACAATTCAATATTTACGCACAAATAAAATACCTTTTTTCGGCATTTGCCTTGGAATGCAGTGTGCCGTAATTGAGTTTGCTAGAAATGTAATTGGGTTAAAAAAAGCTCACAGCTCCGAAATGATCGCTACTCAAGAAGCTGTTATTGATCTAATGGAGAGCCAAAAAGATGTTCGTAAAAAAGGAGGGACAATGCGTCTTGGGGCGTATGCATGTAAACTAAAAAAAGGTTCTCGTGCATTCAATGCGTATGGTAAACAAATGATTTCTGAACGACACAGACACAGATACGAATTTAATAACGCATATCTCCAAGATTTTGAGTCTAACGGTATGGTTGCCACAGGAATGAACCCTGATAATAACTTGGTAGAAGTTGTAGAAATACCAGACCATCCATGGTTTGTTGGCGTGCAATACCACCCAGAGCTAAAGAGTACCGTAGATATCCCCCACCCTTTATTTGTACGCTTTGTCAAAGCAGCTATAGAACAACAAGGATAATACAGCATCAAGAAAGAGGAAATTCACTTTTCTTGTTTCCTGAAACAAACCATGTACATCCCATCTGATTTTTGATGTATCCCATCAAAACATATTTCTTCTTGAAGTATCAATTGAAATTGATCTAACATCCACCTTTTTATGGCTGTATTTTCTTGTTCAAATACCGAACATGTTAAATAATAAAACAACCCTCCTTCCTTTAAAAAAGGTAAGCTATTTTGAATGATTTTTTTTTGCCTTTGCGAATACTCTTGGATACTATCATAATCAAAATAGTTGAAATGTTCTGGATTTCTAAACCAGGTTCCACTCCCACTACATGGAACATCTGCAATTATTACATCAAAAAAATGATGATGAATGAGATCGTTCCCCTCAAAAGATAATTGAGTCATGGCCTGAGTGGCGTCTAACATACTGAAACTTGCTTTGTAATGCATGGATTGTAGTCTGGATTGAGCATTCTTTAAAATTGAACTGCGTATATCCGTGAGATAAAAATCACCCTTTCGGTCATAACTTAGGTTTAGACTTTTTCCTCCAGAACCACAACAAACATCCCATACTTTATCATTTTCTTGAATAGATATTTGACTGCACAAATATTGGGATGATAAATCTTGAACTTGAATTTGTGTAGACAATTCCGTGTCCAATTTAATATCTTTCGTTCCACACAAACCCAACTTACCTTGTTCTTTACTCCAGTGATCTTTTGCCCAATTTTTAGGTCTGAAATTTTGATTAGTTGCTTCATTATAATGCTTGAATTCATCCATCAAAAAATCTGACCGGTAAAAAGACACAGAATTGCCTATCTGTTTTGCTATGTATTCTCCTCTTTGATTCGAATGATCTTCATCTATTTGATCAAAACACCCTAACTCCTCAACAAGGTTATTCCAGTCAGAGAGATTATCTATGTCTAACGTGAGCATACTAAGCAAAAGTCCCTCTGATATTTCTAATGATTCCATCTGAAGACCACATCTAAAATAGTGGTAACAGATCTCCGAAATAGCTTTGCGATCTTTCGAACCATACTTTTTATGCTGTTTGAAATACGATTTAATAAAAACATGAAAAGGTGTTGGATAGGCATAAGACTTGAGAAGCTGAAGAGCAGAATAATACCTAGACCTTAAATACTTCAAATTAGTTTATATTTTCAGCTATGAATTCACCTTCTATCAATCGATAAATACCCGTGTATTGATTGTGATAGCAGGAATTTGTTTTTTTAAATGTAAAATCAGTATCCGAATATGTTATTTGTTTATTTGTAATAAAAAGCGGAAAATATGAGCCAAAGGCATTCAAAATTTCAGCTGCAAATAATAAATGATCATATCCCATGTAAGAATAAGATGATGGATCATCTCTATAGTTTTCTCTGTAAGACTGTCTCATCTTATTGGATATGGGGTGTACTACTTGAGATTTGTGAGTAGTAACAAATACTATATGTAGATTTTCCCATTGTTTATGATCTACATCGGTAAAATCCATTAATCGATCTGATCCAACCAAAACAACCTTTTCTTGGAAGGCTTGTAATCCAGTAACTGAATAATTTATTTTAATTTTATCCAATGAGGTATGTACGATAAATGATGGACTATTTATGAATGAACTCCAAGGTATGGTTGTACTATACTTGATTTCACGTATAGGAATATTTTGTTGTTTACATACTGCAACTATAGCATTACCAAAATTTTTGTCATAAGAACCACCATCACGGATAATCATAAATTTACGATTACCATGGTGCTTTTTGTAATAATTAACCATGGTATTGGCTTGCAGATAATGTGTAGAATTTAGGTTAAATACAAAAGGATTAAATGCTACAGTAGTTGTATAATTCGTAAAAGGAAGAAAAAGGGGAATTTGATGTTCTTTACAAAACTCTGCAGCCATATGAACTTGATCATCACTGGTTGGACCAATGATAAGATCCATGTTTTTCAGTGCAGGTCTAGCTAAGATTAATCTCAGTTTTGAGGTATCATTATCCGTATCTAAAACCAGAATATTATATGCCACATTGAAGCTATCTATCTGTTTTAATGCTATTTTCATTCCTTGATAGTAGGAAAGCATGACATTCTTTCTTTTTTTATCAATAACACTATTTGTTAAATCACAATGAAAGGGAAGAAGTATAGCTATCTGGTATACTTTTTTAGAACTAACTTGAGTAACCTCATTGGAATATTCATGTGCATTAGTCTGTGTAAATAGACACAAGAAAACAAACAACCATAGGGTTGTTAGCTTACTCCCACTCAATAGTTGCTGGGGGTTTGGAACTGATGTCATAAACAACACGGTTTATACCTTTAACTTGATTTATTATTTTATTACTCACTGACGCAAGAAAAGAATGCGGCAAATCTGCCCAATCAGCAGTCATTCCATCCACAGATGTAACGGCTCTCAAAGCTATTACATTTTCATACGTTCTTTCATCACCCATTACTCCAACGGATTGAATAGGCAAAAATATTGCACCAGCTTGCCAAATATCGTGATAAAATCCTTGATTTTTTAATTCTTGTATGAAAATAGCATCTGCTTCTTGTAATGTAGCAATATTTTGCTTGTGGATTGATCCAATGATTCGGATAGCTAATCCTGGCCCAGGGAAAGGATGTCTTTCAAGAATAACAGGAGGAACATCCAGTTCTGCGCCAATCCTTCGAACTTCGTCTTTAAACAGAAGGCGTAAAGGCTCAGCAAGTTTTAAATCCATATCTTCGGGCAATCCTCCTACATTATGATGGGATTTTATGGTAGCAGAAGGACCATTGACTGAAACTGATTCAATAACATCTGGATAAATCGTCCCTTGTCCCAACCATTTTGCATCTGATATTTTGGAAGCCTCTTGGTCAAATACTTCAATAAAGGTATTACCTATGATTTTTCGTTTGGTTTCAGGATCTGAAATTCCAGACAATCGATCGATGAAAAGTTCAGAAGCATCTACCCCTATCACATTAAGACCTAGACCTTGATAGGCCTCCAGTACATCCCTATATTCATCTTTTCGTAAAACTCCATTATTTACAAAAATACCAATCAAGTTATCTCCGATTGCTCGGTGCAAAATATAGGCAGCTACAGAGCTGTCTACACCTCCAGATAATCCCATGATAACTTTATCTGATCCTATTAAATCCTTATAATAAGCCACACTTTCTGTAACAAAATGAGCAGGTGTCCAGTCACCGGTACAACCACAAATTAGCTTGGTGAAGTTATCTAACAAAAGCTTACCATCGATACTATGACTTACTTCTGGATGAAATTGGACGGCATATATGTTACGGTGGTTAAATTTATAGGCAGCTACAGGAATAGAATTGGTCTTGGCTAGAACAGTTGTATCATTGGGCATATCAAGAATCGTATCACCATGGCTCATCCATACTTGACTACCATTCTCTATTCCTTGAAACAAGTTATCATCTTGTTGAATAGTGATATTTGCTCGACCATATTCTCTGTGTGTTGATTTTTGGACAGATCCACCATTGGATGCAACAAGAAACTGAGCACCATAACATAATCCTAAAACAGGAATAGATAAATTCATGACATCTAATTCTGCAATGGGTGCATTATCCTCTGTGACAGAAGAAGGACTCCCTGATAAAATTATACCTTTAATTTGATCCGTAATTTCAGGAAGATGATTAAATGGATGTATTTCGCAATAAATATTAGATTCTCTAATTCTACGGGCAATTAGCTGAGTGAATTGAGATCCATAATCTACAATTAGGATTTGCTCGTGCATGATAATGCTGCAAAGATAAAATAAGCAGTAAGCATCTGTTAGGCAAGATTACTCAAGTTATAAACACACTTTTTGTTCTTTTTTAAGCTATTGCATTTATAAATTTATAGCCGACACCCCTTAATGAAATAAAAAATTTTGGATTTTTTTGATCTTCTTCAAAGTAGCGTCTAAATGCTAAGATGAAATTGTCAATGGTTCGTGTACTCGGATAAACTGTATATCCCCACACCGTTTGTAATATACGCTCTCTACTCACTACCTCGCC
This sequence comes from uncultured Bacteroidia bacterium, assembly GCA_943787465.1. GTDB lineage: Bacteria > Bacteroidota > Bacteroidia > NS11-12g > UBA9320 > UBA9320. The sequence continues at coordinate 254,890 of CALSMN010000005.1, forward strand.
TTCATTTTCGATGAGTAATTTTAAGAGCAATGCTTCTTTATTGGTAAGTGTAAATCTACCTGCTCTACCCACGGCTTCATAACTATCAAAAAATATCGTATTCGTTCCAAATGAGTATTCTACAAGTGCTTTTCTATCATTCGTTACAGAACGATTCAATAAATTACCAACACGAAGAATGAGTTCTTCAAGGTTGAATGGTTTTGTTAAATAATCATCACCCCCTTTTTTTAATCCCATGATTCGATCTTCTGATCTACTTTTGGCACTCAAGAACATGATAGGTATGGTTGAATTCTGTAATCGTATATTTTCGCAAACGTCAATACCATTTACAGAAGGAATCATAATGTCTAAAATAACCAAGTCAAAAGACTGTTCTTTAAACGTTGCTATAGCCTTAAGTCCGTCATTAACCAACACTGGCATATACCCTTCCAACTCTAAGTTTAATTTGATTCCATCAGCAATATCCCGTTCATCCTCTACTACTAAAATTCGTTTTTTTGTCATATCCCGACCCCTTTAGATTTCCACAAAAATCAATATATTTTATTCTACAAAAGTCATATAAATGTCAAGGTAGAAAAATCTTGAATTCAGTACCTTTATTTATTTCAGATACCACTTCTACCCTACCTTGATGCTTTTCTATGGCTTGTTTCACAATGAATAATCCAAGTCCAGTACCTTTGGCTATTCGGGTTTCTTCGTCTTGTACCCTGTAAAATTTCTTGAATATATTTTTCAAATCTTTTTTTCGTATACCTATTCCCTGATCTTTAATGGATAATACCTTCCACTTACCCTCTTGTTTTAAAGAAACCTCAATGGGATTATTTCCGGAGTATTTGAACCCATTTTCAATCAAGTTATTGATGACCATACGCAGGATGAAATCATCGCCTTGTACCGAAATACGATTGGCAATTTCTGCCCTAATTTCGCCATTAATCGATTGATTTTGAATACTATTTCGAATCAATTCGCTCCAATTCACAGTCTCTAAATTATAGGAGTAAGCATTGCTCTCGATCTGCATAGCTGTCAACATATTTTCCGCTAATTCTTCTAATCGATAGGTACTTTGAATGCTCCTATCTACCAATTCGGATTGTTTGGTGATTTCAATTTTGGGATGCTTACTTGTTTCTAGCATGAGTCGAATGGCAGCAATCGGTGTTTTAAACTCATGTGTTACGGATAACAAAAAATTGTTTTGTTGTTTATTTAGCTTGTAAATCCTATCCAAACTACTCAATACGCCATATATACCCAACCCTACTAAAAATAGAAGTAAAATACTCTGATACACCCAAATTTTTTGCTGAGCCAACCTTTCTCGGTCAAGAATCTCTATTTGCATCGGATTAATGGCCAATTGAATTAATTTTACTTGCGGTGATGCATATACATAACTTACCGTATAATGGTGCTTAAATTGACGTTGAACAAAGGTATTTAACAGATCTTCATTGATATTCATTTCTAATTTTTTGAGTCTATAGGTCACCTGTGGTGTCATGCCCAACTCCTTATTTTTTGCTTTTTCTATGACTTGAAGTGTACACGCATTGAGGCCCGCTCTAAGAACGTCTTTCTTCAACTGAAAATCAGTATTTGACGAATTCAATAAAGAGAATGTGAGCCAGACAAATGCTGACAAAATGTAAACAATAACAAAAATCAAGAGTACTTTTAACCGCATTGTCTTAAAATTGATGGCAAATTACAGCTATGTCTGCAAAAAATGACCATTTATCAAAAATTTCGCTCCGGGAGTTAAGCCTTCACAATGGTCAAGATAAAGACCGAATATGGGTCGCTTACCAAAACAAAGTGTATGATGTGACCGCTAGCCGATTATGGAAAAATGGTAAACATTACGAACATTGGGCTGGACAAGATTTGACAGCTGAGTTGGCTGATGCTCCTCACGGCATGGGAGTTTTTGATCGGTTTGAGTGCATTGGCATCTTGGAATAACGATTTTTTTTACTTTTTGTATAAAAATCATATCCAAATGTGATATAGCTGCTGGATATGGGCATCAAACTCCCCCACGATGCAATCCCACTTGGAATACCTACCTTTGCCACTGTATGCAAATTGGTAAAACCCATACTTTAAAAGCAGCCCGAACTACAGAAAACGGATGCTATCTGATGGATGCCGCTGGAAATGAAGTGCTGCTGCCCAATATTTATGTTCGAGAAGATTTAAAATTAGGCGACGAAATTTCTGTTTTTGTTTATTTAGATAATGAGGAACGTCCAGTAGCTACCACCCTAAAACCACGTATAACTTTGGATCATTTTGCCTTTTTAGAGGTGAAAGATGTCAACAAAGCTGGAGCTTTCATGGATATGGGAGTTGTAAAACAGCTATTAGTACCGTACAGTGAGCAACCTGTCAAAATGGAAGTAGGTGAATGGTATGTTGTATTTTGCTTGCTCGATGAACAAACCGAACGATTAATTGGCTCAGCCATGATTGACGATTTTCTTTTTACAGAAGGAATCGATTTTGAAGAAGGCGATGAAGTCAATGTGCTGTTCTACAAACGATCTGAGTTGGGGATGAATGCAATTATCAATAATCAATTTCAAGGCCTGGTTTTTGAATCAGATATCCATCAAAATATTCGAATCGGTGATCAACGTAAGGCCTATGTGAAAACGATTAGAACGGACGGAAAAATAGATATCACCCTTTTACCCCAGGGGTATCAAAATGTCATTGATAAGACCACTCAAATCGTGTTGGATATCTTAACAAAACACAATGGTTTCTTCACGTATACCGATAAAAGCAACCCAGAAGAAATACGTAAAACATTTGGAATGAGTAAAAAGACATTCAAAAAAGCATTGGGTAATTTATACAAGCAAAAAAGGGTACAATTAGAAAAGAACGGTACGCGACTTATCTCAAAAACTGACCATTAAAAAAGGTATCTCGCAACGACTCTTCCCATGTGGATGGTATCCGCAGTTTCGCTGGATCTTCCGTCATAACTCACCGTTACTTGAATATTTTGGGCTACTGTTTTTTGATAGCCCAATTTCCATGTCAAATTATCGCCTTGCTGCAATCCGCGTAAAAGTTCATAACCCAATGTTGTACTCGGAATTCCAGAAAAATCTACTTGAATATAGTTAAACCCGAGATTGAATGTTCCTTGGCTAGCTTTGGTATAATTATACGCTAAACCAAACTCCATATTCTTGGTTTTCTCTCCACCTAAAATGACTTGATTTTCGGCTGTAAAAATTTTTGATTTTATATCCAGACGATGAATCGATGACCAAATAAATTGAAGCTTCGGTTCTATCTCAACGTACACATAATTATACGTTCTATTACTAAAGAAAGCACTTTCGTAGGCTTTTTGTCCAAAAACACTTTGGGTTGTCCAGGTCATCGATCGATTGAGTGAGAGTCGCGTATTTAGCAAATGACTCTGAGTCATTCTGCCATCAAACCCGTTGGTCAATAATAATTTTGAACGGCTAGAGGTATACGTGTAATCGATACTATATCGGGGATTTCCACGATTAAAAAATAACGTTGTTCTGATATTCTGAGTTTGATTGATCAGTGCAGAGTCTGCCATATTTTGATCCAATGGGTTAATAAAAAAGGAAGATAATTGAGGCAATACTTTTTTATCAATTAAGAGCGTAGTGATGCTATTCCAACGACCCAGAAATGCTTGTTTGTTCTTTTTAGGATCAACAAAAACAGCTGGATTTAGTAAAATAGTTTGTGTAAGTTGTGTACTGTGAGTCGTGAGAAATCCAGCTACAGGGGTATAAATCTTAATATAATCTGCACGAGGTTTATCTAACTCCGAAGCAATCTCAAACTCATTTAAGGTTTTAATTCCATTGGTATCATAATCATTCCATATATACAATCCGTTTCCAGATTGTACTTGAAGAAACTGAAACTCCCTTTTTTGCTCCTGACCTGTACCTATTTGATAAAATGTTTTAGTACGTAGAAATCTTTTAAATAACTGAAAATCAAGTTCAATTCTGGTTTGAAGCGTATTTTCAACCGGTGTTTTATTCCACAACGTATCTTTTACCTCCAGTTGTCTGAAAGTGCTATTCAATTGGATTCTTTGATTGGGTTTAGTTTTTAGGGTACTCGAAAAAGCCACATCTCGTCCTATTGTAGCTTGAGCAAAACTGTTATTTTTAGGACGTTCATCCAAGCGCCGAGTAATTCGTAATTGATATTGCGTGGCGTTAGTATCCGATGACTGAATAAACGCCTGATAAGATGTGAATTTATAACTTTCATTTTGCAGAGAGTCATTCTTATCGAATTTTGATTCTTCTGAAATAAAATTCATTCCAGAAGAAAATAATTTAAAATGACGCACAAGATCTGTATTCCAATTATAAAACGTGTTTGATTGTTGGACCGTATCCCCAAAATTTGTTTTGGAAGCCAACCATTCTACACCTGAACTAATATGCATATTATTCCAAGAGTACAATCCTTCTGATTTGTTTGAGAATCCACTAAAAGTATTTTCTCTATGAAATGTTATGGTATGATTGCGAATATAATGATTCAATGATTTCTTTAGTTCGAATGAAGCATTAGCTATATGCTCTTGCGAGGGATTTACTTGATTAAAAAATTGAGGATTAGATAGCGTTTTATTCCAATTACGATCAAATTCAACCCCCCTGTATCTCTCTATAAAAGTATAATTTTGGGACACCAATTCATATTCCAAATGAGAACTATATACCCAAGCAGAATCTTTTAAAAGTCGTTTTGTAGATTGAAATAATTTCAGTCCTGCACCATAATTATCATCATCTTCTTTAGCTGAAAAAGTATTTTTATCATAGGAACTTATGACCCATTCTGCCCCAAATTTTCGTTTATTTGATTCATATAAAAACCCAGCATTAGCTGTGTTTAAACGTTTAGGCGCAATCAGGATGTCGTAAGGAGCGTAATCTCCCAATCCCTCACCGATGTATTCAAAAACTTTACCATTGGCCCCAGAAATAGATTGAATATAGCTTCCTTTACCCATGCCAACATTGGAAAAAATTACTTCATAAAAAGTTTTTTTTACATCAGGATCAGGGGCGTAAACATAAATATTTGTTGTTCCCACATTTTCTTTGATGTACATGATACGCTCAGTATTATATGTTTTCTGTACGCGAACATTTTCATAAAGGGCTGATTGATCCCCAGCTTGCTGTAGAGATTGTATTTTGGCAATGGTATCATTTAATGTTTGTAGAAATGGCTGTGATTTTAAATCCATCTCGTTGAAACCGTTTACGTAAATAGAAATATTTCCTTTTGAAACTTTAGTCCCCATGTGACTCACTGCTCTTCCGTAATTTCGATCTGAATATTGAAACTCTACAACAATCCGACTATATAAGGTAATAAGAATTCGTGGGGTGAATGTGATTTCCCCAGTATTGTAATTGATGATATAGTCATTATCTTCACCCCTCATTAATTTTTTCCCATCTAAATATACCACTTCGGTACCTGCGATAACGACAATAAATTGCTCTCCTGCATCACCATTTAGTCGATAAGGACCACTATTCCCCTCTATTCCCATAATTCTATTTCTACTAAATCTACCTCTTGATAGGGCCGCTTCAGCTGTCGTAGTTACTTTCCAATCTTTCACTCGCAATGAGTTTTTATATTGTAATCCTCTAGATTTTTTATAATACTTGATAAAGTAGGATTCTTGGGGACTTTGCATAAAATAATCACCCACAGTAAGTTGAGTACTGTCTTTTTTAAGCGTAATGAAAATTTGATCAAAATCTTGTATTTGCTGCGTATTTCCCTCGGGCTGAATCGGATTATTTTCATCGCTTATGACTGCAAACACATCAACATCATTAGCTAATTTTCCATTTAATCTAAGATTTAAGTTTGAGTTAACTACCACGTTCTGGGTATTTCCTAGACCTATTCCTCTTGATATATTACCGACCGTATTCAATGCTTGATCATCTGATACCGAAAAATTAGAACGAGGGGTATAATTAAACGGATTTTCTTGGTATACATTAAAAATAGATTGAATGTCTTTGTTTGCATAAAAGGTTGGAAAATGTAAGCTTTTGAATGCAACTAGAACACTGTCAACTGGAGATTCCCCTTTCCATATCAATAGATTATGGTACTGAAAATACCAGGATGTATCGTATTGTTCGACCACTGCTGAACCCGCAATTACAAATCCTGCATCAAGTTGAAGTGAGTCTCCAGTTCGGGGTAAAAGTGTCACTTGTTTCTGAGTAGACCATTGTCCAAATACAGAAAACTGGGTACAAACAAATAGGAGCCAAAGAATCCTTAGATTCAACATACATTTTATGTTAGAATATAAGAACGTCATATCACTAAAAAAGGTGCACCCTAATTTTAGTTATTGCTATTGATTAATGGCTTCTGGGGTGTCTTCATCCTCCAAAACCACCAATTCTTCGTCCTCATCAGAAAACTTAATAAGACCAAAGGTCATATATATACTTGATAGAATGATAACCCATAGTATGATACTGGGCTTGAATGAATCAAAAGCTAAATCAGAAGGAATACTATAGAATAACAAAATGGTTATCAATCCTCTAGGGGCAATATATTCAAGTATTTTAGAACCATTTTTAACTAATCCTTTCAATAATAAAATACGGACAAGGTAAATGCCTATAAAAACCATCAAACTAATAATGATAACCTCAATATTTATTAATGATAATAAATCAATTGTAAGTCCAAAAACAATAAAAAAGAAAGTTCGTAATACGAATGCTGTTTCCCGGCTTATAATGTGAAAATCATTTTCCATTTTCATAAATTCCACACGGGTCATTAAATTTTTTAGAGGTCCAATAAAAATCAAATGGTGATTTTTTAGTATTAATCCAAAAACAAGAATTAATACCAAAGGACTCAAATGAATCATTTTACCTAAAGCATAAATCAGAATTAAAATGGAAATGAAGAAGAAGAGTTTTACCTTAGCGTTTAAGAATTTGAATAATAACACCAAACCAACACCTACTATCAGTGAGACTATAATAGTAAGTAAAAACTCAATGCCAAAACCTGAAAGTGAACTTCCTAATTCATTAGATTGAATAATACTCAAGATTAGATTAAATACCATAATGCCAATGATATCAGAGATACAACTTTCATAGATTAGAAGTTCTTTATCAAAATCTAGCAAATTAGCTACACTTGGAAGAACAATAGCACTAGAAATTACGGCAAGGGGTGTAGCATAAAGTATAGCCATCCCTATACTCATATCTAATAAAAAATGAAAAACAGGAGCAATAAATAGTACACTGCCCAATATCCCAAGAACAGCTAATAATGATGCTTTGGCAATCAAACCACTCTTCTCTCGGGTAAGTTCTAAATCTAGCGCGCCCTCTAAAACAATCATGATTAAACCGATTGTGCCTAAAATTTTTAAGTAGGGAAAATAATCGACATTATACTCTGGATACGCCTTTAAAGTTTGACCAACAATGACACCCAATACAATGAGCATTAAGACGGAAGGAATATTCGTTCGTTTGGCTATTTCACTAAAAAAATAAGAAATGACAATACAAATTGATAAAAATACAATAATGATATTATAATCCATATTTCAAATTTAAGTGTAGTTAATGATACTATAATGATTAAAATCAGTTAATCAGTGATGAACCATCCATCTCAGATGGAATTTGTATTTGCATAATGTCTAAAATTGTTGGGGCAATATCCCCTAGTTTTCCTGATCTGATTGACTGAATAGACTTATCAATGATATATATAGGGACCAAATTCGTTGTATGTGCTGTGTTGGGAGTTCCATCTTCATTCACTGCCATGTCCGCATTACCGTGGTCTGCTGTAAGAACGATACTATAGCCTAATTCCTGACCAAGACTGACCAACTGATGAGCACATTTATCTACCGTTTCACACGCTTTTTTAATGGCATTAAATACCCCTGTATGTCCTACCATATCTGGATTAGCATAATTAATACATACAAAATCTGGGTTATTTTCTGACATATAATTCATAACTCTTTTTGTTAATTCTGGAGCACTCATTTCGGGTTGCAAATCATAGGTACTTACCTTTGGTGAGTTGGCCATAACACGAGCTTCCCCTTCAAAAGGCTCTTCTCTACCCCCATTGAAGAAAAAGGTAACGTGCGGATATTTTTCTGTTTCAGCCGCTCTCAATTGAGTTTTATGATGGTTAGCTAGTACTTCACCTAATGTATTGGTCAAATCTTTACTATGAAAAACCACATGAACATTTTGATACGTTTTGTCATATTCTGTCATTGTAAAATAGTTTAGATTCAATGTGTGCATATTAAAATCAGGCATATCTCTTTGGGTTAAAACACGACTAATTTGACGTCCCCGATCTGTTCTAAAATTAAAACAAAGTAAAATATCATCTGATTGAATGGCACCGAGTGGATCAATTATGCATGGCTTGATAAACTCATCTGTGATTTCCTGATCATAATTGGATTGGAAAGCTGAAGAGTAAGTATCGAAAGAATCCCCTTTCATATGAATGAGTGCATCGTATGCTAATTGTGTTCGCTCCCATCGATTATCACGATCCATGGCATAATAGCGTCCTGTGATTGTAGCCAGCTTAGATTTACCAAATTTAGGAGATTCGACTACTTGTTTTAAAAAATTTTTACCACTATATGGATCCGTGTCTCTACCATCTGTAAATGCATGAATGTATGTGCGATCATCCAATTGATGGTTTTGTAATAATTGAGTCAATCCCAACAAATGATTGAGACTGCTGTGTACCCCACCATCACTAACCAAGCCCATAAGATGAATCTTACGATTAGGATTTTGCTTGGCTAATTCTATCAGTTTTTTTATGGCATCCGTATCTTGAATAGATCCTTCTTGAAATGATTTATCAATGCGAACGAGCATTTGCCAAACGACCCTGCCAGCACCAATATTCATATGACCAACTTCTGAATTGCCCATTTGTCCATCAGGCAAACCAACGTGTTCACCGAATGTATTTAATGTTGCTTTGGGAACACTGGTTTCTATACTATCCATAAATGGAGTATGAGCAGAAAAGATAGCATTCGTACTATTTTTTTTACCAATTCCCCATCCATCCAATATAACTAACATCGTTTTTTTCATCAGATACAAAATTAATTTTTGTGGTTTCATAATCAGGATTTATTAAATAGAATTTAAATATAAATACCTTTGTTTTCGTAATGAGCAACTTTATCAAAAAAGTGAATTAACTATTTGAATGTGAAAAATCGATTAAGCTTCATCCTATTTATAATATTCAGTATAACAGTCAATGCTCAAAACTTTTATACAATCAGCGGAACTGTCACTGACATATCATCAGAATCATTATTAGGCGTTTACATAAGGGCTGTTGATTTGGGTGTAGGAACTATCACCAATGAAAAGGGTGAATTTGAAATGAGATTAGAAGAAGGTTACCATCGATTATCTTTCACTCACATTGGATATGAACCAAAACAAATAGATCTACCCACTCAAAAGAATGAGGTTTTGAATATCATTTTAAAACCCATAGAGAATGAATTAGGAGTGGTAGAAATTTCTAACAAGAAGAAAGACTTGAGTTATACGATTATTCGAAAAGTCATTGAGAATAAGGAGAAATACACAAATCATTTCAACACACAAAAACGAAATATTTACGTTAAAAGTGTTGAAAAAACTACTCATAGAAGCCCCAAAATACAAGATGACCAACCAGATGCTAAGAAACTGGATGAATCCACAATTGAATCCAAAAATGATTCTACCCCCAAGCTAAATTTATTTGAAGGTGACTTCGTTCAGCACATTAAATTTCCTGATGGATTTAAAGAAGAGAAAAATGCGGCAAAAAAACTAGGCTATCAACAATCATTGTTTTATGTGAGTACGACTGATGCCAACTTTGATTTAAACGAGAACCTAATAAAAGTTAAAAAACTGGGTGATAATGCCTTCATATCCCCTATTAGCGATGCTGCATTTATATCCTATCGATATAAATTATTAGGTTCCAGATTTGAAGGAAAAAGAAAAGTATACACCATACAAGTCATTCCTCGTAAATTAGGGAATGCCTTATTCAAAGGTCAGGTAGAAATTTGGGATTCATTATTTACAATTAAAAGTGTTGATTTGACCTTACCCAAACGCTCTTTAATTGAATATGACCAATTTTCATTGAAACAATATTATTCTTTTCAGGATAGTATAAAAATACTAACCAGTGAAACCTTTAACTGGAAAATTAAAAATGGATCAAAAACCATTGATGGTGAATGCATTGCTAAATATTCTAATTACATATTTGATAGTATTTATCCTAAACGCTTCTTCAATGCAGAAATGGCAAGAACAGCTGATGATGCTTACGAAAAAGACACTAGTTTTTGGGCCAAAATAAGACCTATCCCTCTCACTTATGATGAGAATAAATTTATTCGCATGCAAGACAGTATAAATCGGATAAGAACAAGTAAAGCATACCTAGACTCCATTGACTCCGTATATAATCAACTAACTTTCCTCAAAGTCATTTGGTCTGGAATTGGGCATATCAACAGAGATAAAAAAACAGAATGGAGTTTTGCCTCACTAGCCGAAATGATTGATCCTGTTGCCATTGGGGGTTTCCGTATCAAGTATGGCATGAGTTATTACAAAAAATTTGAGGATAGGAAAAGCTTATTTATCGCTCCAAGTTTAAATTATGGATTTCGAAATCAAGATTTAAAAGGCAACATCACAATCAATACCTTATACAACCCCAAAAAACTGTCAAGGGCTTCGATTTACTATGGAAAGTATTTTGGGTTTGTCAATCAATTTGCCACATTTAATGACCTCCTTAATAGACAAAACTTTTTTGAGCAAGATTATACCTACCTTACCCATAGCACCGAGTTAATCAATGGGCTTTATCTCTTTAACAGTATAAGTCATACTCTCAGAAAACCCCTTAAAAATTTTGAATTTAATCCCGATTTTGATTCTGCATTTGTCAATAACCTACCTCAGAATTTTGAAATCAATTCAGATGTTCGAATAACCCTGGGAATATCCTATACCCCAAAACAATTATATATTTCTGAACCAAACCAAAAAATTGTCTTGGGCTCAAAATATCCCACCTTCTCTTTGACATACAAGCAAGCGGTCCCAAACATAGGTGGATCAATTACCGATTTTAAAGAAATTGAGCTAGGAATTACTCAGAAATTCATGGTTGGTATTTTTGGGACATCTCAGTACTCGGCTCGTTTTGGGACATTTCTTGATACTACCAACCTACAAATCATGGATTATAAATATCAACGAGGGGGTGACCCTTATTTCTTCATGCCACCGATGTTTGCTTATCAACTGATTGATAGTACCTTCCCAACGTTTAGAGGTTTTTTAGAGACCCATTATATTCATCAGTTTAATGGGTTTTTAACAAGCAAAGTACCCTTGATTAATAAGACTGGTATCCGAACTATGGCTGGAGGTGGTTTACTCATTGTCCCAGAAAGAAGTTACCAGTACTCCGAAATATTTGGTGGAATTAATCGGATTTTCAGAATTGGAAGAGAACGATTTAGATTGGGGCTTTATTATGTGGTTGCTCAATCCAACACACAAGGAATTACTACTGGATTTAAATTTTCAATAGTACCCTACAACACCGCCTCTAATAGTTGGAGTTTCTAAAAAACCACTTTGACCAATTTGGTTAAATTTGTTTTTCATCAAATCAAAATGACCATCACAGAAGCCCAAAAAAAAATTGACCAATGGATAAATACCATTGGAGTTCGTTATTTCGACCCACTTACTAATACTGCTGTCTTAATGGAAGAAGTTGGAGAAGTTGCCAGAATTATGTCTAGGAAATATGGTGAACAAAGTTTTAAAGAATCTGATAAATCCATTGATTTGGGTGATGAAATGGCAGATGTCTTATTTGTATTGTTGTGTTTAGCAAATCAATGTGGAGTAAATTTAGAACAGTCGCTCACAAAAAACCTAGACAAGAAAACAAAACGCGACCAAGATAGACATCGAAATAACCCCAAACTTTCATAATGGCATAAAAATTGAACCCTATATCACATGAAAAAAATACTACTTACATTCCTACTTGGCGTACCTGTTGCATTGTTTGCTCAAGATAAAATAAATAAATGGTCATTGGGTATCGGCTTTCATTTAGCTTGTCCTCAAAGCGAAATTGGTGCAATTGATTATGATCATGGATTTGGAATTAACTTCTCCTACCTGAGTACTAAATTTCCATACAAATCACCTGTTAATTTTCAAATTGGAACACGCATGGATTTTGCACATATGCAAACTCGAAAATTCGAATCTATAGCATTAGCTGCGGATGACGGTCCAATTATCATAGGAGATGCCACGATAAAAGCGGGTAATCGCATGTATGGTCTGTTTTTAGAAGGTCGAATCAATTTTACTCCTGAAGATCAAAAAATAACACCCTATATTAGTTTACTTGCAGGACATCGAAACTATTCTACATACCAAGTACTTTCACTCAATCAACCCAATTATAACCCAGAACGAGAATCAGAATCAATAACAGAACGTGTAGTTCATACCAAACGGTTTCATTACGGAGGAACCGTAGGCGTCTGCTACAAAGTAAACCAAAGTATTTCATTGGAATCTAGTGTAACATATACCTATGGCAATAAAGGAGCGGTATTGCCACTGAAAGATATAGAAAGAGCTGACGGAAGTAATGAAGTACATTATGATAATTATCAAACCGTAAAAACAGACATACTATTAATAAATGCAGGTATTCGATTCCAATTGTTTAAGCAGTATCAGTATAATCCTATAAATACTACTCCATCAAATCAAAATAATTCATCCAATAGTAACCGTTACTTTGACAATTCAACACCCAGTTCATCAACTCCTTCCACCAGGAAAACACGTAGTTTTAATTCCACCCCTACTAAAAAAATGCCTATTAAAGTAAAATCAGATGGACCAAAAAGAGACAAAAACGATCAAAGTTAATTTAGATACCCATTTTTGGAATTCAAAATATGAAGAAAATAAAATAGGATGGGATATTGGATACGCCAACCCTATTCATATTGAATATGTGCTTGAACACATTGATAAATCCCAAAAAATACTAATTCCTGGAGCTGGTTCTGGATATGAAATAAAAACATTATGGAATTGTGGCTATAACCAAGTCTATGCTATTGATTTATCACCGTTAGCAAAAAAACGATTTTTGAAACAACAACCCGATTTCCCAGAGGAAAACTATATCGTAGGTGATTTTTTTAAAATGCAACAATCATTTGACCTAATCTTGGAACAGACCTTCTTTTGTGCTATAGACCCTGCACTGCGTTCCTCGTATGTAGAAAAAATACACGAAGTTCTAAATCCACTAGGTCGCTTGTATGGCGTTCTATTTGTGATGCCATTAATTGATGGTCCACCTTTTGGTGGATCAGTCACGGAGTATCAACATTTATTCGAGGAAAAATTCGAAATTATACAGATAAAAAAAAGTACGAAATCCATTCCAACTCGACTGGGAAAAGAAATAATCATAGAATTATTGAAAAAATAAATCAATCCATTGCAAGAGTTGATTTCAATATTATCTTTGCAGCCGCTTAATCGATGAAATGTTCTTTGAGTTTAAGCAAAAGCAAGTATGAACATATACATATTGATTCTTTGATATTTTATATGTAAAAGTAGCTTCCGCTAAGGCGGAGTAGAGTATCACCACACGCTCACTACTCATATTATGCGAAAGTAGCTCAGCTGGTAGAGCATCACCTTGCCAAGGTGAGGGTCGCGAGTTCGAATCTCGTCTTTCGCTCTAGTATTTTATACTTGATGCTTGGGTGGTGGAATTGGTAGACACGTTGGACTTAAAATCCAATGGCTTCACGGCCGTACGGGTTCAAGTCCCGTCCCCGAAATATACACTCAGGTAACCTTAAATCATGTAAAAAACATTCAAAGTCCGTTGGATTTATTAAATTTGACTTAAACCCATAACGGAAATATATGTAACAGTTACATATATTATATTGTTATGGGCAAGTTTAAAAAACGACACAACGGAATGACACAGACAAGAGAACCACCGACTTTTGACACCTCTTGACAGTTATTATGACTGACAAGAAATTTATTTATAATAAAAGTGGAGACCAGCGACCACTTAAAAAACGGGGCGATACCGAAAAGCCATACGAGTAGGAAACAAAACAAAACAAAATGAAAATAAAAATTACAATGCTTTTTACAGCATTATTTATCACTGGGCTGTCTTATGCTCAAGATTTTAAAGGGCATGCGTCTGGAACATTTGGAATACTTAATGGAAAAGTACGAGTTCAATATGAAATGCCACTTGAATCACGTGCAAGTTATGGCATGAATATGAATTATTATTTAGTTAACTGGACGGGTCCTGTTTTTGAACCATTTATCAGAATTTATGGTAAGAAAGATGGTAATGCAGAAGGTTTTTTGGGGCAGGCAAAACTGATATATGGTAACCTCTCGACTTTAGATTATGATTTATATGGTGGTCGAGTACAATTAACCCTTAACTGTCCGTTAGGGGTTTTTTTTTACAATTCAAAGACTTCTCCTCGCTCCGGAATGATGACCTTTTCTCGAAGTTCTTCTTCCAAATGATGCTTTAAATCTTCCATCGATGCTCCCTCTCCGTGTACAAAAAATAACTTCGAGAGTTTTGTCTGATTTGATTTTTCAAAATAATCTTGCAAACCTTGAGTATCTGGATGTGCACTGAATACATCCGTTTGCTTAATGGTAGCAAATACATATCTATCTTTTCCTTTTATCCGTATCGTACTTCTACCCTCCAATAATTGTGCACCTAATGTACCCGGTGAACAAAATCCTGCAATAAGTATAGTACATGATGGATTCTGAACATGATCACTGATATGATGCTGAATCCTCCCTCCTTCTAACATGCCTGCTGAGGAAACAATGATACACGAATCGCGATACATTTCCATATCGGCTACATCCGACTTATCTTCAACCAAAAACAAACTCTTAAAATCAAAGAGATTGGAATCTGTTTGTTTATTTTGCTGGGCTTCTTCATTCAAATAATCTGAAAATCGATTGTGAATATTGGAACTCGCTAAAGCAAGAGGACTGTCTGCAAATACTCGAATAGGTGGTAATTTCCCTTCATTAAATAATTTTTTTAAGGTAAATAGAATAGCCTGAGTTCTACCCACACTGAAAGCAGGAATGATTAACCTTCCATCTTGATTTATGCATGTCTTTGTGACATAATCCATCAATACTTCCTCCGGAGATCTTTTTTCTTGATGATATCTATTACCATAAGTGGTTTCAGTGACCAAGTAATGTAATCCTTCCATCGGAACTGGATCAACAATTAATTTACTGCCTGGATTACCCAAATCCCCCGTAAAACCCATTACTTTAACCGTATTATTTTCTCGTATTTCAAGCCGAATACTAGCAGCCCCAATGATGTGACCTGCTTCATGCATGGTAAAAGATAACAAACTGGTTAATTCAATTTTTTGATAATACTTCACCGTTAATAATTGCTCACTTGCATCCTTAACCTCCTTAAAACCGTATAATTGGGGTATTTTACGTTTATTTCTGTTATTGTTCTGAATATTTACAGAATCCGTCCAAAGTTTTTCCAGTAAATAGGCAGTTGGCTCAGTGCATATAATTTCTCCAGAAAAACCTTGTTTAACTAAATTAGGGATATTCCCACTATGATCGATGTGTGCATGAGTTAATAAAACGACATCAATTTGACTAGGATCAAATTCAAATTTTGAATTAATTTCATGATTATCTTTATCCTCATAATCAATTCCGCAATCAATCAATATTTTATAACCTGAATCCAATTCTAATAAATGCATACTGCCAGTTACTTGTCTGGCAGCTCCCCAACATGTGTATTTCATACGATTTCCTACTACTTATCGTGCAATTATAAGTGTAGAATAACTTGTTTGGATATTTCTTAAATCAGAAATCCTAACAGAATATATACCATTGGGAAGAAAAGCAACATCCAATCGATCCGATACATTCATTTCTTTATCCATTAATAAATATCCCAAATTAGAAAATATCTGAACTTGAAAAGGATAATTAATGGTGGGAAATATCACATTATCTTGTGCTGGATTTGGAGTGATTATTGGTTTAGAATACACCCGATTATTTATTCCCGCAGTAGTTGGTACACGAGAAAAGTACACTGTTGCAGCAACTGCTCCACGAATCACTTCTTCAGTAGCGTTTACATCCATATTGGAAACTCTATCTGAAGATTGATGATAATGATCTTTGTAATCGCTTTCTTGATATAACCCTGTGATTACGATGCCTTTGGATTCAAAGGGTATATAATCTGACGCATAGGCTGCAGATAAAACAGGCGTTAAATCAGTATACAAAGTCAAAATAGTAGCTAAAGTGTCTGTTTTTAGTGCAGATAACTCATTATTTGACGATGGATTTTGAAACTCATCACGTTCACAAACTATTTTACTATTATCTTTTCCTAGTGTCCCTCCCAATTGATCTAAATTTATCATTAATTGAATGGAATCTGTTGATTTTAACGTATTATTTACATAATGACTAGACCCAATATAACCCAGTTCTTCCGCCCCAAAATTAATGACACGAACCCCTACTCGAGGATTTAAATCACGGATAATTCGGGCTATTTGCAATGTAGCAACTACCCCACTACCATTGTCATTAGCACCAGGACTTTCATCCACCGAATCATAATGAGCTCCTATAATTATCCACTGATTAGAATCTTCACCATGCTTCTCTACGATAATATTATAGGCTTTTTTACCTTGATATATAAAGGTGTCTATTTGAGGAGCATAACCATACTGTTGGTATTTTTTTAGTAACCAGTCTCGGGTAAGATCCAAAGCAGGAGAACCTGAAGGTTTTGGTCCAAAACCTTCATAATTAACTAACTGAAATGGAACTGAGTCTACTCGTAGGGTATAATCCGAAATATCTTGATTAAAATTTTGAGCAACAGTACAAAACCCTAAAAAAAGTAGGATTATACAATGTAATATTCTCTGCATCCGTTCAAAGATACAACAATCTCTATTTCTATGAGTTGGTCTTTGGGTAAGAAATCTGCCATTTTTTCTGGCCACTCAATAAAACATAAATGACCTGAATCTATATATTCCATAAATCCAATATCCTCAATTTCTTCGACTGAATTTAAACGATACAAATCAAAATGATAAATAGTCTTTCCATTAACAATATAAGTGTTCACCAATGAAAAAGTAGGACTATCTACTTGACTAGCATCACCACCAATAGATGCTATATATGATTTTACGAAGGTAGTTTTTCCTGTACCTAAATCCCCTTTAAGCAATACCATGTTATGGGATTGGCCTATCCCTCTATTTTTTAAAAAGATTAAGACTTCAGAGATACTTTGATGATTTTCAACTACAAATTTCACTTCGGTTCAAGAGTAATGATAGGAATTAACATTTCTTCCATTGAAATACCACCATGTTGAAATGTATTTTTATAATATTTCGCATAATGATTTAAATTATTAGGGTACACAAAAAAATCATTTTCTCTGCTAAAAATAAAAGAACTTGTCATGTGTTGTTTGGGCAAAAGTGCATCATGTGGATTCTTAATTTCAAAAACTTCCTTAGGATTAAAATCAATTCTTCTGGATGTTTTGTATCTGAGGTTAGTTGTGGTGTCTTTGCCGCCGTGTACCTTTACAGGATTATCCACATGCACCGATCCGTGATCGGTAGTTACGACTAACTTTACCTTTTTACTACTTAAATATTTAATTGCTTCTAACAACGGAGAATGCATAAACCAACTCTTGGTTAATTCGCGATAGGCAGCTTCATCTTCAGCCAATTCGCGCATAATTTTAGAATCAGTTCGTGCATGCGAAAGGGTATCAATAAAATTGTATACAATGGTAACAAACTCCTCACCTACTATATTGGGCAATTGCTCAACCATCGCTTTAGCATTATTTAGATTAGTTACTTTAATAAATTTGGATTCATAACCTGTTCTTAATCGGCTAAGTTGATCATTTAAAAAGTGGGCCTCGTGCAAATTTTTTCCACCCTCATCCTCATCATTACTCCATTTGTCTCCAAATCTTTTTTCAATATCCATAGGCATCAACCCACTAAATATTGCATTTCGCGCATACTGAGTAGTAGTAGGAAGTATACTCATGTATAAATCCTCCTCGGTCGTAATGTAATAATTGCTGATTTCTTGTTGAATAATTTTCCATTGATCAAATCTCAAATTATCGAGTAGTAAAAGAAAAAAAGGTTCTCCTTTATTTTTTTTAGGTAAGATGCCTCTTTTCATCAAATTATGAGACATCATCGGCATATCATCCTTCGATTCAGCGTGAATAAAATTAAGATAATTTTTGGCAATGTATTTAGAAAATTCTCGATTTCCGTCTTGTTTTTGAGTACGCAACACATCCTCCATCCCTGTTTCATCCGAGCTTGCCATTTCCGTTTCCCAGTACACTAACTTTTTATACATCTCCTTCCATTTTAGCCAATCCATATGATCCATGAAAGCCATCCCTATGGTTCTAAAATCCTGCTGATAGCGTTGCGTAACACTTTCAGTAACCAATCTTTTATTATCCGTCAATTTTTTGATTGTACTCAAGATTTGTCTTGGATTTACAGGTTTAATAAGATAATCTGATATTTTACTGCCAATAGCATCTTCCATGATATGCTCCTCCTCACTTTTAGTAATCATTACAACGGGTATATTACTCTCAATCTCTTTAATGACTTTTAATGCTTCTAAACCTGAAATTCCGGGCATATTCTCATCTAAAAAAATCAAATCATAGTGGTGTTCCTTGACATAATCTATCGCATCTAATCCATTATTTACAGTAGTTACCTCATATCCGCGATCTTTTAGAAATAATAAATGAGCTTTTAAATGATCTATTTCATCATCGGCCCAAAGTATTTTAATATTATTCATTTATTCCTTATCCTATTTTTACCTTTGTGTTGATTTTAAAAATTTATCTTGCAAAGCAAGTAATAAATCAACTCTTTAAATAATATTTTATTTCATCCCGTGAATAAAAAGAAAATTATCAATGATCCTATCTATGGTTTTATTACCATACATCATGATATCATATTTGATTGTATACAGTTACCTGAATTTCAACGACTCAGAAGAATAAAACAATTGGGTCTAACCAGTTTAGTCTATCCTGGTGCACAACACACTCGTTTTCAACATGCCATTGGTGCCATGCACTTGATGAAAACTGCTATTAATAGCCTAAAAGCCAAAGATATTCCCATTTCGAAAGAAGAAGAAATTGGTGTATTATTAGCCATACTTTTACATGATATTGGTCATGGCCCTTTTTCGCATACACTCGAACACAGTTTGTTAGAGAATGTTAGTCATGAGCAAATTAGTAGTGTTTTGATGCATCGAATTAATGAGAAGATGGATAATCAGCTATCTCTGGCTATTGCAATGTTTGAAAATAAATACAAACGCCCCTTTTTCCATCAATTAGTGAGTAGTCAGATGGATATGGATCGACTAGATTATTTGAGAAGAGATAGTTTTTATACAGGGGTATCAGAGGGGACCGTGGGTATAGAACGTATCATACAGATGCTTAATGTAAAAGATGATCAACTTATCATTGATCAAAAAGGGATATACTCGGTAGAAAAGTTTCTAATGGCTCGTCGTTTTATGTATTGGCAGGTATATTTACACAAAACATCAATAGCAGCCGATCAAATTCTTCTAAATATACTTAAAAGAGCAAAAAAATTGGTCTCCCAAAACCATCAATTACAAGCCAGTCCATTTTTACAATTTTTTTTAAATAATCCATTTTACAAGGAAGATCTTATCCATATTGATGTAATCGAAAATTTTTGTAATCTTGATGATAGTGAAATATACAGTGCGGTAAAACAATGGCAATTTCACCAAGATAAAACACTATCAAAGCTATGTAAAATGTTGATTAATAGAACATTATTAAAAATAGAATTATCAGATACACCTATATCTACAAATAAAATTAATCAAGCGATTAAAGATGTTACCCATTTATTACAGGTAAGCAACGAAGAAGCAACTTATTTTGTCACCACAGGAGAACTTAAAAATAAAGCTTATTCCAATTTAGGGAACACGCTAAAAATAGGTATGAAAAATGGCGAACTCAAAGAACTATCTGAAACTTCAGAAATTTACAACCTTACCCATGATCAAGAGCCACATGTTAAATATTTTATAACCTCTTTAAAAATAGATTAAATTTGCCTTGAATTGGAATTAACAGCAAAACAAATTGCCAAAATAGTCAATGGTACCGTTGTAGGTAACCCCGATAAAATTGTAAACACGGTATCCAAAATTGAAGATGCTACCCCCCTTAGTTTATGTTTTTTATCCAATAAAAAATATAGCCATTTTTTAAATTCAACCCTAGCTGGCATCATTTTTATTGATGATACATTATCCGAGATTCCTGAACATTTAACCATAATTAAGTGCTCACACCCCTACGTTGCTTTTTGTCAGATACTAATTCAGTATTTTGATTACAACGATCCCAACTCGGGTATCCACCCAACTGCTGTTATTGAACCAACAGCAGAAATTGGCAAAAACTGCTACATAGGACCTCATGCCTACATAGGAAATCAGGTAACTATTGGTAGTAATTCCAAAATTTTTGCCAATACATGCATTTATGAAAAAACAACGGTTGGACAAAATACCGTTATTTACTCAAACGTATCCATCTATTACCACTCAATAATCGGAGATGATTGTATTATACATAGTGGAACCGCGATTGGTTCGGATGGTTTTGGGCACGCACCTTTGCCAGATGGAACATATATCAAAATCCCACAAATAGGGAATGTAGTGATTGGAAATAAGGTAGAAATAGGAAGCAATACTAGTATTGACCGAGCTAACATGGGAAGTACCATTATCGGTAATGGATGTAGAATTGATAACCTTGTACAAATAGCACACGGAGTAGAAATAGGAGAAAATACGATAATTGCAGGTCAAGTGGCTATTGCTGGAAGTACAAAAATTGGATCAAATTGCACCTTTGCGGGACAATCTGCAGTAGTTGGTCATATCACCGTGGCAGATAAAACACAACTTGGAGGACAAGGCGGAATTAATAAAGATATTAAAGAACCCGGTGGTACTTTTGCCGGATCTCCTCATCTCCCGTATAAAGAAGAGATGAAATCTCGTGTATTATGGCGAAATCTTCCAAAAATGGAAGAACGAATACGATTACTAGAAAAAACCCTAAATATTAATGAAAAACCAAAGAATGGATAAATTGCAAACTACCATACAAAAAGCGATTAGTGTTTCTGGTGTTGGACTTCATACTGGAAATAACGTTACCTTAACATTTGAACCTGCTCCAGAAGATCATGGCTATGCATTTCAACGAACAGATTTAGAAAATCAACCAATAATTAAAGCTGACTGTGATTTGGTAACCGATACCAGCAGAGGTACGACACTAGAAGAGCATGGCGTCAAAGTCAATACAGTAGAACACGTACTAGCCGCACTTGCTGGTCTAGAAATTGACAATTGTTTGATTAAAATGGATGCACCCGAAACTCCAATTATGGATGGAAGTAGTAAACCATTCATAGACCTTTTGCTTCAATCTGGAATTCAGACTCAAAAGAAAGAAAGGGAATATTTCAATATTCCAAATCGAATCAATTATTCAGACGGCAACGGGGTTGAAATGATGGCTTTGCCCGCTGATGATTATAGGCTGACCGTGATGGTCGATTACAATTCACCTGTCCTTGGGAGTCAGCATGCGTCTATTATAAATATCCAAGAATTTAAGGATGAAATATCCAATTGCCGTACATTTTGCTTTCTTCATGAGTTGGAAACCTTGGTAGAAAACAACCTAATAAAAGGTGGAGATCTTAATAATGCTATTGTTATTGTAGATCGAGTGATTGATGATAGTGAAATGGATAGTCTTGCCAAACTTTTCAATAAAGATAAAATTGAAGTAAAAAAAGAAGGGATATTGAACAATGTTGATTTACGTTTTCAAAATGAACCTGCACGTCATAAGTTATTGGATATTGTTGGTGATCTAGCTTTAGCTGGTGTTCCATTGAAAGCCCAGATTTTGGCTGCTAGACCCGGACATGCAGCCAATGTAGCATTTGCTAAAAAGATTAAAAAAGCCTATTTAGCGTCTAAAAAAGAGCAAAAAGAAAATGAAAATGTTCCAGTGTATGATCCAAATATCACACCCTTATACAATCACCAGGAAATAGGCAAAATACTCCCACACAAACACCCATTTTTGCTTGTTGATAAAGTTGTTAAACTTTCACAAGTGGAAGTGATTGCCGTTAAAAATATCACAGGTGATCAGTATTTTTTTCAAGGACACTTTCCCAATGAACCCATAATGCCAGGCGTACTTCAACTTGAAGCCATGGCTCAGGCTGGAGGAGT
This sequence comes from uncultured Bacteroidia bacterium, assembly GCA_943787465.1. Classification (GTDB taxonomy): domain Bacteria; phylum Bacteroidota; class Bacteroidia; order NS11-12g; family UBA9320; genus UBA9320. The sequence goes on from CALSMN010000005.1 coordinate 277,653, forward strand.
TTTAGTTTTAGCCGGCAAAGAAAACCCTGAAAATTGGAGCACCTATTTTGTTAAAATTGAAAATGCAAAATTCAAGGACAAAGTTGTTCCTGGAGACACTCTTGTTATTCGAATGGCTTTAGTTGCACCCATAAGAAGAGGACTTTGTGTAATGAAAGGAGAAGCTTATGTCGGTAATAAATTAGTATCAGAAGCCAGCATGATGGCACAAATTGTAGAAAATAGATAAAATGATTCAACCTCTAGCATACGTAAATCCAGGTGCAAAAATCGCTGATACAGTAGTTATTGAACCCTTTGTTACTATTCATAAAAATGTAGAAATAGGTGAAGGTACATGGATAGGTTCAAATGTAACTATCATGGAAGGTGCACGAATTGGTAAAAATTGCAAGATTTTTCCAGGTGCCGTTATTTCAGCTATTCCTCAAGACCTTAAATTCAATGGCGAAATCACAACTACAGAAATTGGCAACAACACCACTATTCGAGAGTGTGTAACCATAAATCGAGGAACTGCTGCTAAAAATAAAACAGTAATTGGTGACAATTGCCTTCTTATGGCCTATTCACACGTTGCTCATGATACCATCGTGGGCAATAATGTCATCATTGGTAATGGATCTCAAATAGCTGGAGAGGTAATCATTCACGACTATGCAATCCTGAGTGGTCTAGTTGCTGTTCATCAATTTGTAAACATTGGACCCCATGTGATGATCAGTGGAGGAAGTTTAGTAAGAAAGGATGTCCCACCCTATACAAAAGCTGCACGAGAACCCTTGAGTTATGAAGGTGTTAATAGTATTGGACTCCGAAGAAGAGGTTTTACCCCAGAAAAAATTGCTGAAATACAAGAAATTTATAGAAATCTATACCTTCGAGGATTAAATAATGCAAAAGCCCTCACTAAGATTGAAACTGAGATGCCAGCCACGCAAGAAAGGGATGAAATTATCAGTTTCATTAGGGCATCTGATCGTGGTGTCATGAAAGGATACATATCGAGATAATGCCTCAAATACAATGTAATAAAATTACAAAACGATATAATCAAGAACTATTATTTCGTGATTTTTCTTATTCATTCGAAAGTCCAAATTCATACGCCATTCTTGGCCATAACTCCATTGGCAAAAGCACACTTCTAAAAATCATTGGAGGGGTAATGGATGGAACAAGCGGCATAGTCGAATATCATCCTATGATAAGACCTGAGAATGCAATCAGTTATACAAGTCCGGCATTAGACTTACTCTCTGATTTTACTGTTCAAGAATTATTTGATTTTCATTACCAATTTAAAAAGCCAAAAATAGATATTGTCGATCAGTTAACCTTTGCTTCATTCCAAAAACATCTTGACAAAACTTTTCAGAATTTATCCTCTGGATTAATCAATAAAGTAAAGCTAACGCTAGCCCTATTTTCAGACACTCCTTTTCTTTTATTAGACGAACCATGTTCAAATTTTGATGAAGAAAATTGCCAATGGTATTTGAATATGATTGACCGATTTTGTAAAAATCAACTCATTATTGTAGCCTCTAATTCGCCTATTGAATATTCCTTTTGTTCAAACCATATTAACCTTCAAAATTTTAAATAAATCATGAAAAAAATTATACTCGCATTATTTGTTTGTTTAAGTATATTGGCATGTGAACCCTCCAACACCATATCCGGTAATTATGGTGATACTTCCTTTGACAAAAAACAGGCCATCTCCAGCAATCAATTGCAAGAAACCATACAGGGTAAAGACTCTCTTTTTACCGTCGTAGAAGGAAATATAACTGCTGCGTGCCAAGCCAAAGGATGCTGGCTAAAAATGGATGTTAATGGTGAAGATATGCTCGTTAAATTTAAAGATTATGGATTTTTTGTTCCAAAGAATTCTGCTGATCATCATGCAATCATCAGCGGCTGGGCATTTATTGACACTATTACCGTGGCAGAACAAAAAGAACTTGCCTTGGATAATGACGCTTCCCAAGAAGAAATTCAAAAAATTAACTCCCCTAAAATTGAATTACAGTTTGTTGCTGATGGTGTAATTATTGAGTAAGTGCTATGGGTCTTAAACATATGATAATTACTGTCTTAACCCTTGTTATATGGGCCTGTTCCAATCAATCAGCAGATATGTATGAAGCTTCTGATCTTTCTTTAATGATGCGTGAAATGGTAGAATGGAGTAAAGAAGCAAAACAAAAGCTTGATCGTGGAGAGCGTATCCATGAAGTTCCAGCACATTTTTTTCAATTAGCTCGCCAAAAGAGTACTCGAAATGAACATGAAGAAGAGGCTTTTCAAGCTATGGTTCCATCATATTTAGATGCATTGAAAGGTATTGAGCGAAAAGACTCACAAGAATTCTACTATAATGCATCTATCCAAGCTTGTAAAAATTGTCATCATATTTATTGTGGTGGCCCAATGAGCATTATTGAACAGTTATAGCTAGTGGACAAATAATTTCTGCAACGGATAATTTTTTAATCCATCATCCATTCCAACAAAATACATGCCACTAGTCAAACTAGTTACATGTATTCTTGATTCCGAAAAAGTAGAACCCTTTGTTACAACGCTACCCGTTAAATCATATATCGTGTAGTCAAGTTGTTTTTTGGTATCCGTCTCAATAGTAAAGAATGTTGAAGTAGGATTGGGTATGACTCTAAAACTTCCTATTGGTTTTGAGGTTAAAATACGATTTGTTTTTCTAAAACCCTTCATAAAACTTAATCCGCCGCGGTCATTACCCACCATAATATCTGGATTGCCATCTGCATTCAAATCAGCTGAGGATAAATACGTTCTTCTTCCCCAATCCTTAGAATAAAGCGCCTCAGAAAATGACTTTTTCATAAAATTTTCCATCTCAACAAAATCTTGGGATAAATCTGATGTAATTTCATATAAACGAATTACACCTTGGTTGTTTCCAACGGCTATACATCGAGATCCATTATTCCAATGCAATACTTCTGGTGCACTGTACCCATAGTTTTGATAGACCATCGTATCATAAATTACCCCGTCAGAACCTAATTTTGATGTACGAACCAACTCATTAACAATAATTCCTCCAAATGTATCTTGGGTGAGGGCAAATACTGGACTTGTTTCACTACCTGAGTTTTTGTAATAATCTATTGTGCCATTGTATCGCCCCACCAACAAATCGGTTAAACCATCGCCATTTATATCATCAAAATGGGGTGCGGCAAAGTTCTCAACCTGTATATCTTCAAAAATAGCAGTAATAAACGTGAATGAAGGAGAGGTTTTGGAACCTATATTCTGATAATAACTAATGGTACCGTCTAATTTACCCACAAATAAATCCATATCATCATCACCATCTATATCTGTGAACGTAGGTACAATACCTTGTATGGATTGTGATTTTAAACCTAAATAATCTCCGTCAATAAGTTTAAAATCGGGCATACTTGAGGTGCCAATATTTTCAAAATATACTAAAAAATCAGTCGTATCACCTGTAACATAATGATTTCCGCTAGTTCCTAAAATAAGGTCTTGATCCATATCTCCATCTAAATCCACAAATGTAGGCGAGCTATGAGACCCAAAATCAATCATATCACCGACCAAAAAATCATTGTTTTGAAAAACAAAATCTACATTATTTGATGTTCCTTTATTTAAAAACAAGAGTACATTATTGGCTTCATGAATGGGATAAGACGACTTATCTATTTCATTGCTACTCAATACCAAATCCTTTACTCCGTCAAGGTCTACGTCCACATAAGACATAGCTGGAGCTACAGGAATAAGGGGTTCTATTTCTTCACTAAAATACATAGAATCTATGGTTAAGAAAGTGTCTTTGTAATAGTTCAAATCTGCTTTACCGTTTCTAAAAAAATAGATGGGATTGGTGGCTCTCTCTGAACTGCCAAACAACAAATCCATATCACCGTCTTCATCTTCATCAAAAAGTAAGATTGTCTTTGTAGCTACGTGTTTTTTCTTCTGTTTATAGGCTTCGTAGAAATAGCAGGGTGCATTTATAATGAGTTCTGCATTATATTCATCAACCCCCCCAAAGCACTTATCTACAATATCATAGGTTATCTTTTCCAATTGGAAATTACTATCCGCACTGGTATTCCGATTGAAAATCATCTGTGAACCCGTGACATTTAAATTTGTAATAAAATCCAGATCAGAGTCTCCATCTACATCAACAATAGCTGGTAGACATCCTTTAATTTCTGATAATTTTTTATAAGGATTGAAGGGAACATAATTGACACGATCAAAGGCAAATAATCCCTTAATTTTATCAAATTGTGGAAATGTGGTTCCATTATTTTGATACAGCACTACGGAATCACCCGTATATAACCATAAGTCTGGGTTTTGATCTTGATTATAATCATGCAATTGCATGAACTCCTGACCCAGTGGAAATAGCTCTTCATATTTGGGTTCGTATATGTATGTCAAATTACCCTTGACTATTTTTGTCAAAAAAGTGAGTACTTTATTACCATTTCTATCATAGACAAACAAATCCTGTTTGCCATCATTATTCAAATCGATATTCGAAAATTGTGGTTGATTCATTCCCCCCGTTAATGCCAATGCATAAGGGTTACCCTCCTGATTTCTAAAAATTGGATCAAATGAAATTTCAAACAATTGAGCCCATACACTGAATGAACAAAACACTATAATAGACACAAATCCAATTTTTTTCATGAACGCATTTTTTTATCGACTACTAAATTAACACTTTTGTCGTACAACATAATCGCAAACACCGTGCAAATTGAATTATTTTACAATCTCTTTACGCAATGTGATTTTAAATTCACAACAGACAGTAGAACTATCCCAGCAGGGAGTATTTTTTTCGCACTTAAAGGTGAAAATTTTAACGGTAATCGATTTGCAGAACAGGCCCTCAGTAAAGGAGCTAGTTATGCCGTAATCGATGAAAAATTAGAGACTCCTGATCCTCGTCTTATCCTGGTAAACGATGTTTTACAATTTATGCAAGAGTTGGCTCATTTTCACCGTAAATGTTATGATATTCCTATTTTAGCTATTGGTGGAAGTAATGGCAAAACTACCACCAAAAATCTCATCGAATCAGTGTTGAAGCAACGTTTCAAAACACACTGCACCCAAGGTAATTTCAACAATCATATTGGGGTACCCATTACCTTACTACAACTCCCCATCGACTGTGAAATGGGTATTATAGAATTAGGCACAAATAGCCCTGGCGAAATTGAAGCATTGTGTCAAATTACTGCACCCACACACGGCTTGATTACTAATATTGGTAAAGAACATTTGGAAGGTTTTGGTACGTTAGAGGCTGTAGCTAAAGAGGAAAGTGAAATATATCACTACCTCCTTCAAAACAAGGGTGTGGCTTTTATCAATGGGGATGATGAATGGCTTATTCGAATGAGTAGAGCGCTTACCCAAAAAATTCCTTTCTCTAAAAATGCAGTTAACATCCACACATTGGTTCCGAGTATTTCGTTCTCCTATAAAAACACGAACATCCAATCCTCGCTCATGGGTGATTACAACCTTGACAATATTTTAACGGCGGTTGCCATTGGGGAATATTTTGGGCTGAGTATGGATCAAATTAAGCAGGGAATCGAATCCTATGTGCCAGATAATAACCGTTCGCAATGGATACGCAAAAGTACTCATCATATCTTATTGGATGCCTACAATGCCAATCCCAGTAGCATGCACGTAGCCATTCAAAATTTTATACAAATGCCTCAACCCACTAAAGTTTTAATTTTAGGAGATATGTTCGAACTTGGTGAAACTGCGGATGTAGAACATCTAAATTTACTGAAATGGATTGATACTCTTCCTGTACATCAGGTATATGTTTTAGGAGAACATTTTAATCGAGTTGCCCCACAGTGCCATCATAAGGCCTATTTATCCATGGATGATTTAGGCTTACAAATTAAAAAAGACCACCTGTTGGATGCGGCCATTCTAGTCAAAGGTAGCCGAGGAATGAAAATGGAGCGTATATTAGAATACCTCTAAATACGGACTAGGACAATAAGGCTTTACTTTGTTCTATGGCGTGTTCTGTTAAATTATCACCGCTGATCATTTTTGCTATTTCATGGATTCTGTCATTCCCTTCCAGAATTCGGACTTGGGTATGAATGGTTCCCTTATGTTCGGCTTTATACACAAACATGTGATGATGCCCTAGAGAAGCAATTTGCGGAAGGTGAGTAATGACAATCACCTGTTGATGTTCCGCCATCGTTTTCATGACACATCCTACTTTTCTGGCAATTTCGCCACTCACACCCGTATCTATTTCATCAAAAATACTGGAGGGTAATGATATGTTATGAGCTAATATTTGTTTAAAACTCAAATTTATTCGGGCTAATTCACCACCAGAGGCCGCTTTTTTAAGTTCGTGATACGATTGGCCTTTATCGGAGGATAACAAGATCTTTAGATCATTGCATCCATAGGCATTTAATACATCCGTAGTCGTTAACTGATATCTAATGATTGAATGTTGCATTCCCATTTGAGCCAAGAGTTGCTGAAGGCTAGATTCTATGGATGGTATATGGGCCTGTCGAAGTTTGCTCAGGTGTAATGCTAATTTCCGAAGAGCCTTTTCTTCGTCGGCCAATTGTAGCTCCAAGGCTTCTATTTGACTCTCTAATGCATTGGACTGATTCAGTTTTTCTGACAAGTCGTGATACACCGCTTGCAATGCCTCTAAATCCTTCACATGGTGTTTGTTTTTGAGGGTGAAAAGTACATTGCTTTTTTCATTAAGCTCCTCCATTCGTTCGGGATTTATCGCTACGGATGAAGCCTTCTTTTGTATTTCTAGTCCAATATCTTCCAGCTCAATCACAACTGATTTTATACGAGAATCTAACTCTTGTATGATGGTAACATCACTTCCAGACATCAATTGACGTAAGGCATGCAATTGGTGGAGCAGTGACCATTCTGATCCTTCCAAAAGTTGGTTGGCTTCCCCAAATTTTTTAATCAGTTCTTCGGCATTTGTGAGTAATTCTAATTCTTGATGCATGGCCGACTCATCCAGGGTATCCAGCTGTGCTTCTTCCAATTCATCAACTAAAAACTGGTGATAGTCCGACTCTTTTTTGAACACTTCATCCGCTATTTTAAGTTGTTCTAAAAGCGATTGGTGCTCTTTAAACGATTTCAACAGAGAAGTGTAGGATTCCATATCAGACAGACACCCCGTCAATACATCCAAACTTTGGTATTGAAAATGCGGTGTAAATAGCTGAATATTATCCCGTTGTGAATGTATTTCTATGAGTTGAGCACCTATTTCTTGAAGTACCGATAGATTTACAGGAGTATCATTAATAAATGCTCTGCTTTTCCCAGAGGGAGTGATTTCACGACGAAAAATAGTAAGGTGTTCATAATCCAAATCCAATGACCTAAATATGGATTGTAGTTCGTAATCTTTAATATCAAATTCAGCCTCAATGACACATTTGGCCGTTTGATCCCGAAGGGCTGAGGTATCGGCCCGTTTTCCTAGGGCTAGACCTAAGGCACCAATGAGTATGGATTTCCCTGCTCCCGTTTCACCCGTAATGATATTCATCCCTCGGTGGAATCCCATATCCACATCAGCAATCAAGGCAAAGTTTTTTACAATTAATCGCAACAACATATTTCGGCTCAAAAATAATACATTATTATCAATTTTTTAGATAAAAATATTATCCAAACTTCTCCCACTTACTGCAATAGACTTACCGTCTGTTTGGTCACATGTCTAGTGGTTTTCATTGCAAATCGTTTTCATTGATTCTTTGGGTTTCAAAAAATAGCTAACCCCCATGCTTCACCAGACTTGAATGTTACGTTCTATCCATTAAAAAACGATATCTGAGGTATATCTTAGACTTAGAGGGCTTCATTTTAGGTTGGGTTTGTTTACCTTCGCAACCATGAGTCAATCCGAAAAGCCCCTCATATTGATTTGCAATGATGATGGCATCACTGCTCCGGGTATAGCCGCAACCGTTGAAGTGCTGTCTGCTTTTGGTCATGTAGTGGTTGTAGCACCAGACAGTCCGCAAAGTGGCATGGGACACGCCATCACCATCAACAAACCCTTGCGGATGATCAAGAATAATCAATTTGGTGATCATGTCATCAGTTATCAGTGCAGCGGCACACCTGCCGATTGTGTAAAATTGGCGGTAGATAAGGTGTTGCACCGTAAACCTGACTTATTGGTTAGTGGGGTGAATCACGGCTCCAATTCATCCATCAACGTCATCTATAGTGGTACCATGAGTGCGGCTATGGAAGGAGCCATTGAAGGCATTCCCTCCATCGGTTTTTCGCTCCTAGATTTTAGTTGGGATGCTGATTTTACGGCAACCAAAATCTACATGAAAATCATTATTCGCAATTTCTTTCACCACGGAATACCCAAAGCTACCTTGCTCAATGTCAACGTGCCTAATGTATCTCCCTCTGAGATTAAAGGAATTCGAGTTTGCCGCCAAGCCCGTGCAAAATGGGTAGAAGAGTTTGACCACAGACAAGATCCACATGGCAGAGATTATTATTGGCTAACGGGAAAATTTACCAATATGGATAATGGTGAAGATACCGACGAATGGGCCTTAGAAAATAACTATGTATCACTTGTTCCTGTTCAATTTGACCTTACGGCTCATCATGCCATTCAACCCCTTAATGCATGGGATTTTTCATGAAGATCAAGCCCCTGATTGGAGGTCTTCTAATAGGACTTGCAATTCCTGTAGCTATCTTGTGGGGAGTGAAACAATATCACTTTAGTCACATGACTTTTAGTTTGTTTATACAAACCGGTTTTGCTACAGGTACTTTGAGTCCTTGGCTGAAGATAGCCACACTTTTTAACCTAATTCCTTTTTTTGGGTTTATCAATAAAAACCAACTCAAAGTAGGTCAAGGCATTATCTTGGCTACCTTAATTTATGGTTTATTCATTGTTTATTTTACCCTGATGTAAACGTATGAAGTATTATGTAATATCTGGCGAAACTTCTGGAGATCACCATGCCTCACGCGTAATGGAATCCTTAAAAATAAAAGACCCATCGGCTAAATTTAGAGGTATGGGTGGCGATCAATGCCAGGCTGCAGGACTGGAGCTTGTCATTCATCAGCAAGAAATGGCGGTTATGGGGTTTGTAGAAATCTTGGGTAGCTTGATCCAAATACTTCGCAACTTAAGACGCATTAAAAAAGACATACTAACCTGGCAACCCAATGCCATCCTATTGGTAGACTACCCTGGATTTAATTTGAAGATAGCTGCTTATGGAAAAGCACGGGGTATCCCCATACACTATTATATCTCGCCTAAAGTCTGGGCCTGGAAAGAAGGAAGGATTCAAAAATTAAAACAACATATCGATCGACTTTATACGATTTTGCCCTTTGAAACCCCCTATTTTGACTTGCACCTAGTCAATCATACCTACGTAGGAAATCCAAGCAAAGAATCCGTAGATGCATATCTACAATCGAACCCTATTGAAATTCAAAAAAAATACATTGCCCTTTTGCCCGGTAGTAGAAAACAAGAAATTATTGCTTCACTCCCTCGCATGCTGGAGGCCGTAAAAAAGTATGACATGCCTCTGCTTGTGGCTCAAGCTCCGGGATTTGATGCCCATTTTTACCATGCTTTTCACCCACAACTCACGTTGATACAGCACGACATGTATAGCGTATTAGCTCAAAGTAAAGCAGCCATCGTAACCTCAGGAACAGCTACATTGGAAACCGCATTAATGGGAGTACCTCAAGTGGTTTGCTACAAAACCAATCGCATCAGCTACTGGATTGGGAAAAGAGTCATAAAAACCAAATATATTTCCTTAGTAAACTTATTACTCGACAAACCCTGTGTGAAAGAACTTATTCAAGATGACTTTAATGCAAACCAACTCGAGCAAGCATTGGATACCATTTTAGATCCCAGTCACAAAACCACCATCCAAAATGATTATAAAGAACTTCGAAAGGTATTGGGAAACCAAAAGCCTTCTGAAGAATTAGCCCACCATATCTTTCACGATCTTTCTTAACCACTTGAAAGATGAAAATTTAACGAAGACTATCGTAAAATAGCGTAAAAAAACCTTCATTTAAACTATATTTGAACACATGAAAAATACGTTACTGATTACCCTTGCCCTATTGATCTTTTCATGTAAAGTTCCATTGGCGAAACGTACCATCAAATTGAACATTCAGTCCACCTCCGAATATTGTGAAGGTGCAAAACCTACCGAGGAAATACTAGCTGATTATAATACACCCAAGCCCTACACTGGTTCCATCTATCTCCACCAAGATCCAGATAGAAATGATGCAGGCATAGCCGTTATTTTCTCCAATGGAAAAGCTGAAGTTTCTGGACTAGTGGAAGGTGATTACCTGATGTTTGAATATCCAAAGGCTGATTTTGAAAAATTCAAACAGAATCCCACGATAAGTGCAGACCAAATTCATTGCGCTGTGCTTCGAAGCCAACAAATGCTCGGCGATTTTTCTGTAAATGAAAAAACAAAAGAAGTTACTCAGCAAATCAAACTAGCCTGCGATCCCTGCTCGGAACCCAAGCCATAATTATTCTATTTGGATTCCTTTTTTCAAATTATATTTTAGGTTAAGTTTGTTTATATTAAAGTTTTAAAATGATATTAGTTGCCGACAGTGGATCTACAAAATGTGATTGGATGATCATCGATCAGGATAACACCAAGCATAAAACAAATACAATGGGATTTAACCCATTTTTTCATTCAACTGATTTCATTTTAGCTAAGATTCAAGAAAACGAGTTGTTTAATACCTATCAATCTCAAATTAAAGAAGTCTATTTCTATGGTGCAGGATGCTCTAGCGCACCCCGTAAACTAATCCTAAAAAATGCGTTGAGTCAATTTTTTACTACTGCAGAAAAAATTGATATCGATCATGATTTGACAGGAGCGGCATTAGCGACGACACCTTTTAATCCAGGCATTGCTTGCATTTTGGGAACTGGATCTAATTCCTGCTATTATGACGGACAAAAAGTTTACGAAGAAGTACCCGCTCTAGGCTATATATTGGGTGATGAAGGAAGTGGAGCCTATTTTGGTAAAATACTGCTTGCAGACTGGCTATATAAAAGAATGCCAGCTGATTTAGCCAAAAGTTTTGAGTCTCGTTATACATTGACTAAAGAAGGAATTTTTAGTGCAATCCATCAGGAGTCTAATCCGAATGTCTATTTGGCCAGTTTCATGCCTTTTGTCAGTGAAAATAAAACGCATCCTTATATGAAAGATATGGTATATCAAGGGTTGGCAAAATTTTGTAGCATACACATTTGGTGCTTTGATAATTTCAGAGATATCCCGGTTAATTTTGTTGGATCCATTGCCCATTATTTTAAAGATTTATTAAAAGAAGTAGCTGACAATCATAGATTTACAATTGGAAATATCGAGAAAAAGCCGATTGACGCATTAGCTGAATACCATCTCAACCATCAAAAAGAAATGTCATGAGTTTAGCGGCCATTATTTATAACTTGGACGGCGTGATTACGGATACCGCCAAATATCATTTTGAGAGCTGGAAGTGGGTAAGTAAGCAACTTGATTATAAACTATCCGAAAAACAGAATTTAAAACTCAAAGGAATTGGTCGAAAAGAGTCGCTAGAAAAAATTTTAAAATGGAGTGGATCACGTATTTCTGAAGCTCAAAAACAACATCTTCTCCAAATGAAAAATCAAATGTATTTGGAATTCATAGATACCATGACTCCTTCAGAAATCTTTCCAGGGTTTAAAAAATTTAATTCTTCTGTCAAAGAAAATGGAATTAAGGTAGCCATTGGTTCAAGCAGTAGAAATGCAATCCGAATCATTGATAAATTAGATTTAGTGCTTGACTTCCACGCCATTGTTGATGGTGGTATGACAGAACATACTAAACCAGAACCTGATATTTTTCTTTTAGCTGCAGAAAAACTGCAAACACCTACCTCATCTTGCCTAGTTATTGAAGACTCACAAGCTGGACTTTCCGCTGCCAAGAAAGCAGGTATTAAGGGCGTTTTGTATGGGGAAGATAAAGGACTGAAGGGGGCTCAACTTCAAATAAAAAATTGGGAGCATGCCCATTTAGATAAGCTAAACGATTTATTCTAGTTTTTAAATAGAATGCATGGTTATCCATGTTTTCATAATAGTAATCCTATTTGCAGCTCCTATCAAAAATCATCCATCATCCAGTAACTAAGCAGATCACGCTTTATCTATGCTTACTTTTAGTTATAGGTGAGATATCCCGAGATATTTTTCGCGACGGTGATTTTGCTGGTTACATTTCTGCAGGAAAGTTAGCTTGGAATAAGCTGCCGATTTATAGTGATTACAAAAACACGTGGCCCCCTTTTTTTTCGTTAGTGAGTATTCCGATTTATGGTCTTAATCAAATTAGTTTTGTAGGTTTAAGATTATGTTGGTTAATAGGAATTGTAGTTGCAAATTTTTATATCATTCAATGGGTCATAGGTCAATGCACAACCTATCAACTCAGAATTAGACCCAATGATCACAACAAAAATCAAATTGGATTAACTCATCCCCTATTTTTAGTTAGTTTCTTATGCACACTTCGAATTTTTCTTGAGGAACTGAGTAATCTTCAAATCAACCTATTCATACTTGCCATCAGTATGTATATTCTAAATTTAATTCTAAACGAAAAAAATATTTTTGCTGGCTTGCTTCTTGGCTTGATTATAAGTATCAAAGTTTATCCATTAATTATTTTGGGCTTTTTATTGTTTAAACGTAAGTTTATTCCCGCCATATATTCCGTTATAGGTTTAGCTATCTCAACCAGTTTAGTTTTTGTTTATTTCGGCTATCAAGAGGGGGTATCGCTTTTCCATTCTTGGACCACTACACAAGTAGTCAATGGTATGAAATGTGAGTTTATGAATCAATCCATCTGGGGGTGGTTATGTGGGCTATTTACAGCTAATCCTCGGATGGATGGATTGGATTATTCCATTCTAAATCTATCTCATTCTACTTTTAAAATAAGCACATTAGGAATCATTAGTCTTTTAGGTTTTTTCTTCGCATATCGATTTTATCAAACCAGAAATCATAAAAATGCATGGATAGTCCAATACATCATTACGTTATCATTAATTCCAATTATTTCCCCATTGGCATGGAAATACTACTATGTTTTCCTAACACCACTTGTGGTACTATTGGTCAATCGTTTCCAAAAATATAAAACTTCACCATGGTTTTATGTCCCCATTTTAGGGATAACGTTCACTTCTGAATTGTTTATCGGCTCCCACTTTTCGGATATTACTGAGGCAATGGGCATTATTCCATTCAGCGCATTGATCTTATCTATTTATGCCACACAATGTTTGTTGGAATTTAAGGAAGAATCATCAACAACTGATTAAAATTGCAAGAAATACCCATATCAAGGATTATATGATAATTTTGTTGATATGACCAAGGAGGAAAAATATAAGCAACTTCTTCAAAGTGCATCTCCAATAATTGATTCTACGGTAGACGATATAGCCAATATGGCCAATCTAAGTCGTTTAATTTATGATGAATTTGGTTTTCATTGGGTAGGTTTCTACAGAGTATTCAAAGGTCGGCTTACCTTGGGTCCATTTCAAGGACCAATTGCATGTACATCTATTGAAATGGGCAAAGGAGTTTGTGGTATGACTTGGAAAAATAAACGTTCGTATATCGTTGATGATGTGCATGAGTTTGATGGCCACATTGCGTGTAGCCCCTATTCCAATTCAGAGATTGTTGTTCCTTGTATCCGAAATGGAGAGGTATTTGCTGTTTTGGATGTGGATAGTACTACAAAAGCTCAGTTTGACGCAATCGATCAAGCCTACTTAGAACAATTGGTTGCATTGCTATGAGTTTCGCAAGAAAATATGCTATCTGGTTTAAGCGAATTTTACCCTCCCCATTTAGTATCGCACTCCTTCTTACTTGTATTGTATTTTTTGTCGCTTGGTATAACTCTGAACAATCCGCATCACATTTATTAAAAGAATGGCAAGAAGGTTTGTGGAATTCCAATTTACTTGCCTTTGCATTTCAAATGATGCTAATGTTGGTATTGGGATATACGTTAGCTTTAACCCATTTTTTTGAGCGAATCATCAATACCATCATTCATCCCATTAAAACGAATGCACAGGCAGCTGGTTTGGTTGCCTTAACAACTATAATTGTTGCGTTATTTAATTGGGGTCTTGGATTGATTTTCGGAGCTATAATAGTCCGAAAAATTGGAGAAAATTTTACCCTGCGAAAACTCGAACTAAACTATCCATTAATTGGAGCTTCGGGCTATGTAGGACTCATGGTTTGGCATGGAGGCATCTCTGGCAGTGCTCTAGCAAAAGCAGCAGAAAATAATCACATTCAACAAATCACTCAAAATAGCACACTGCCAGACCATATTTCCTTTAGTGAAACTGTTTTTAGCACTATGAATCTTGTTACAACGGTTCTTCTACTTCTCATCCTTCCAGGAGTAGCTTACGTATTAGGAAGGATTTCCAAAACTCAAATTCCAAGTATTCAAACGGTAAAAAAAGAGGAAAAAGTAGAATCTTTGAGTGAGGGTGCAGAACGATTAGATACCTCAAAAATCATAGGTAAATTAGTAGGAATCATAGGTGTAGTAACGGCCGTTTATCTTGCCATTTCAGCTCGAAACAATCTCGGCTTTATTAACCCCAATTATATTAATTTTTGCTTGTTAAGTCTCAATCTAATGTTCCATCAAAATATTCGACGGTTCTTGCAGTCGGTAGACCAAGCTATTCAAGGAGCATCGGGTATATTGATCCAGTTTCCATTGTATTTTGGAATTCTAGCTCTAATGCAAAGCGGAGGACTAATTGAAAGTATTTCTCAAGGATTCATCACGCTCTCCAATACATTTACTCTGCCGATATATACTTTCATAAGTGCTGGGATTGTCAATATTTTTGTGCCTAGTGGTGGCGGACAATGGGCATTGCAAGGACCTATCATTCTTGATGCAGCAAATCAATTGAATGTTCCGCTCCCTAAAATTATTTTAGCATTGGCCTATGGTGATCAAATTACCAATATGCTACAACCTTTTTGGGCACTACCATTGCTTAGTATAACTGGCTTAAAAGCAAAAGAAATATTACCTTACAGCTTGTTATTTATGCTTGTAGGTATACTGATATTTATCAGTGTTTTGATACGCTTCTAATTGATTGTACCTTTGTTAGGTGCAAACTACTGAAAATACAAAAACTACGTTAGGCCTTGAAATGGCAACAGATCCACGATGGGTAAATATTGCTGAAAAAAGCATTGAATTTATACTTACAGACCATGCCTGGTGTGAACAAAAAGCTGCCATTCATGGGATAAGCATTATCAGTCGATTCAGTCAGTTTCCTCAAATCGTAGATACCCTAGCTCCCATTGTTGCGGAAGAATGGGGCCATTTTCGAAAAGTTCTAAAAGAGTTGAAAAAGCGAGGCTATGAGTTAGGACCACAACGTAAAGATGAATATGTCAATCAACTTAATAGCTTCATTAAGAAAGGAGATCATATCAACAAACAACTCATCGAATACTTGCTCTCATTTGCAATGATAGAAGCTAGAAGTTGTGAGCGTTTTAGATTGTTGAGTCTATATATTAAAGATCCTCATTTAAAGTCCTTTTATCACGAATTCATGGTGAGTGAAGCTGGTCATTACAAAGCATTTATTCAATTAGCTAAATCATTTGAAGACGAGAAATACATCACTAACCGATGGAATGAATTTGTGCAATTTGAAGCAGCAATGGTAAACAAAATTGCCCTTCGAGGGGATCGAATGCATTAATATGTTTGTCTTTAAAACCATCATATCCTTTCTTAAGGACAAAGAGTATAGGCAATTATTGATCACTACCTTTTTTATTATTTCAGGAGGTAGCATCACGTATCATTTCTTGGAGGGTTGGTCATGGATTGACTCTATTTATTTTTCCTTTGTAACACTAACCACTGTAGGTTTTGGTGATTTTGCACCTCAAACAGATGAAGGAAAACTTTTTACGATTTTATATATCATCTTGGGAGTGGGTATGATTCTGAGTTTTATTAATGCCATTTATGAGCACTATCGAAAACAACGGCATAAGAAAGTGAAATAAAAAATGGGAACAGGAATTATTAAAAACTCAATGAAACTTGCAAATTTTATCCTTCAGATATTCAATATGCAAATTCAATTTAAGCATACTGGAACATTTCCCGTAACCATTAATTCATTAGGAACAAGTCATACCATTGAAAAAATCTTAAAAAAACTGATTCAATCCAATATACATGATCAATTTTACTTTGTTCAAATCGGAGCAAATGATGGGCATTCATTTGACCCAATCCATGAGTATATTATAAAATATCAACTTACGGGGATTTGTATAGAACCCATTGAATCCTATTTTAACGAATTGAAAATTACCTACAAAGCATATCCACAAGTAAAACTTATTCAAAATGCAATATCTGAAACAAATGGCCTTATTTTGATGCATAAGGTAATTGAAGAAGCCTCACTAAAACTTCCAACTTGGACAAAAGGAATTGCATCTATACATGAAGACCATCATCAACGTACGGGAATACCCAAATTTGCAATAGAAACAGAAACGGTACATTCAATCACTTTTGAAGCCTTAATTCAACAAGAAAATATAACGCATATAGATTTATTAGTTTTGGACACTGAAGGATATGACATTAAAATTTTATCAATGATTGATTTTAGTCAGATAAAGCCCACAATCATTTTCTTCGAACATCTATATAATCATCATGCCATATCCGACAATGAACTTGGCGAATTAGTAACTAATTTTCAAGAAAGGGGCTATCTTGTTCATGTCGGTGCATCTGAAATGTTGGTATATTTACCTTAAAATTGGCATAAAAAAGCCTCCCTATGGGAGGCTTTAAAATATTGTTTTAACGTTTAATTTACTTTTTCACTTTCTTCACGATAGCTGCAAAAGCTTCGGGATGATTCATGGCTAAATCGGCAAGAACTTTACGATTAAGTTCTATTCCTTGCTCATGAACACCACCCATAAATTGAGAGTAGCTCATTCCGTGTAATCGAGCACCAGCATTAATCCTAGTGATCCAAAGGCGACGGAAATTTCGCTTATTATTTTTTCGGTCTCTATAGGCATATTGCCATGCTTTTTCAACTGCATTTTTGGCAACGGTCCATACATTCTTTCTTCTACCAAAGAATCCTTTGGCATGTTTCATCATTTTTTTACGTCTCCTCCTTGAGGCTACTGCATTTACTGATCTTGGCATTTTTTTTCTTTTTTTTTAAACTAGGCGTCTTGCCTGGGCAAGCTCTTTTTTTTGGCCTGAATAAGGGTTAAACTTTTCGCTGTTGCGAATTACTTTCCGATTCTTAACAAAAATTTGATGTTACTTTCATCTGATGGATGAACTAAACCACTATGTCTAAGAGCAAGTTTTCTTTTCTTAGACTTCTTTGTCAAGATGTGACGCTTAAATGCGTGCTTTCTTTTAATTTTACCGGTTCCCGTGATTCTGAATCTCTTCTTCGCACTGGAGTTGGTTTTCATTTTTGGCATTTTTCTCTCTTTTTAAAATTTATTTTGGTGCTAAAACAATAATCATTTTTTTGCCCTCCATTTTGGGCATTTGCTCTAATTTGGCTACCTCTTGCAATTTTTCTGCAAATTGTAACAACAAAAGCTCTCCTCGCTCCTTAAACACAATGGATCTACCTCTGAAAAAAACATACGCTCTCACTTTATGTCCCTCATCAATAAATTTTTCAGCATGTTTTAATTTAAAATTAACATCATGTTCATCCGTGTTGGGTCCGAATCGAATTTCTTTAATATCCGTTTTTACTTGTGTAGACTTTAACTCTTTTGCTTTTTTCTTTTGATCATACAGAAACTTTCGATAATCAATCACTTTACAAACAGGAGGATTTGCTTTAGGCGAAACTTCAACCAAATCTAATTCTTGTTCTTCAGCTAAAGCAAGAGCTGACGCTAAATCTACGATACCTTGTTCCACATTATCACCCACTAGACGAACAGGGTCTGCAACAATGTATTGATTTATTTTATGGGGGTCTTGCACCCTCCCTCTAAACGGTTTTCTTTTTTTCTTCAAATATTTTATTCTTTTGTTAACAAGGAGTTAAAGTAAGTTACAAACTCCTCTAATTTAAATTTGCCCACATCACCTTCTCCTTGAATCCTAACCGAAACCTCTTGATTTTCAGACTCTTCCTCACCAACAATTAGCATCACTGGAATTTTGGAAGCCCATGCATCTCGAATTTTTCGACCAATTTTCTCGGCTCGTTCGTCGACAAGGCCGCGAATATCGTGTTTATTCAGGAATTTTAAAACTTTATCTGAGTAATCGTGGTACTTTTCGCTGATAGGAAGTATCGCTACTTGCTCTGGACTTAGCCAAAGTGGGAAATTCCCTGCGGTATGTTCAATTAAAATACCAATAAAACGTTCCATGCTTCCAAATGGAGCCCGATGTATCATTACAGGTCTGTGTTTTTCATTATCTGGCCCAATATACTCCAAATCAAAACGCTCTGGTAAATTATAATCCACCTGAATAGTGCCTAGTTGCCAGCTTCTTCCAAGTGCATCTTTCACCATAAAATCTAACTTAGGACCATAAAATGCTGCTTCTCCATACTCGGTTACCGTCTTCATGTCACGCTCTGCCGTAGCCTCTATAATTGCTCGCTCTGCTTTATCCCAATTCTCATCACTGCCTATATACTTCTGTTTATTTTCTGGATCACGCAAAGAAATTTGGGCTGTAAAGTCTTCAAAACCCAATTTACCAAATACATGCATCACCAAATCAATAACGTCTACAAATTCTGCTTTTAACTGATCTGGTGTACAAAAAATATGAGCATCATCTTGAGTAAATCCTCTTACTCGGGTTAAACCATTTAATTCGCCACTTTGCTCGTATCGATATACTGTGCCAAATTCTGCAATACGTAGCGGTAATTCTTTATAACTTTTAGGTTTAAATTTAAACACCTCACAATGGTGAGGGCAGTTCATAGGCTTAAGCAAAAACTCTTCATCTTCGTTTGGAGTTCGAATGGGTTGAAAACTGTCTGAACCATATTTTTCATAATGCCCAGAGGTGATATACAATTCTTTTCGGCCAATATGAGGAGTTACCACTTGTTTATACCCTCGTTCGATTTGTGCTTGACGCATGAAATTCTCTAGTCGTTCGCGAATAGCTGTTCCTTTGGGTAACCATAATGGAAGGCCCGCTCCAACTTTTTCACTAAACATGAACAACTCCAGTTCTTTACCTAATTTTCGGTGGTCTCGTTTTTTGGCTTCTTCAAGTAATTCCAAATGCTCTTTAAGCATTCCTGCTTTAGGAAATGAAACACCATAAATACGCGTCAATGATTTATTATTTTCATCCCCTCTCCAGTATGCTGCAGCCACATTGAGGAGTTTAATTGCTTTAATAGAAGCCGTATTTTGAATGTGTGGCCCCCGACATAAATCGGTAAAATTTCCTTGGGTATAAAATGTAATTGAACCATCTTCTAGGCCATCAATCAGTTCCAGTTTATATGGATCATTTTTTTCAGTAAAATAAGCGATGGCCTCTGCTTTAGATACATTTTTACGATCATAAGTGTTGGCTTGTCGAGCCAATTCAACCATTTTTTGCTCTACTTTATCAAAATCATGGGAAGAAAATGGATGATCTCCAAAGTCAACATCATAATAAAAACCAGTGTCGATAGCAGGACCTATGCCTAATTTAACGCCAGGATAAAGAACCTCTAATGCTTCTGCTAACAGATGGGAACTGCTATGCCAAAAGGTTTTTTTTCCATCTAAATCGTCAAACTTCAACAGACTTAATGTGGCATTTTCATCGATAGGACGATCTAAATCCCAAACTTCGCCATTGACTTTGGCACTGACAATCGAACGTGCAAGTCCCTCGCTTATACTTTTCGCTATTTCTAAAGCCGTGGTTCCGGCTAGGACTTCTCGAACTGAAGCGTCGGGTAATGTTATTCTAATATTCAAAACAAATCTCTTTTGATCAGGGTCATTCTTGATTGCCTAGCTGAGTTAGTCCCGTTTTGGCAAGTGCAAAATTAGGGTCTATTTCTAAACATTTCGTATAATTTTCCATTGCTTTTTCAAAATTACCCATTTGCTGAAAACATTGACCGATTCGATTATATGCTTTAGCAAAATCTTCTTTGAGGCGGATACATATCTCAAAATGATCAATAGCCGCTGCATACTTCTTTTCCTCCGCCAATATATTTCCTGCATTGTAGTATGCTAAAAAATGTTGTGCATTGAGATCAATCGCTTTTTGATAATGGGCCATTGCCTGGGTATTATCTCCCCTTTTCTGATACAATAAACCCATAGCATAGTATACCTCATCACTATTGGGGTCCGTGTTTAGTGCTTGCTGAAAATATCTTTGTGCTTGTTCCCAATCTTTTTGATTTTGGTAAATCAATCCCAATTGCATACTGCTATTATAATCTGCTCCCAAAAGTTCGATGGTTTTTTTTAAAAAAATAAATAGCCTGTGTCGTATCTCCTTTTTCTTTGTGCAACATAGCACTATAAAAATGACCATTGGCATGAGCAGGATCTAAATTTATCAACTTCCCCAATTTGATTTGGGCATTATCAAACTGCCGAACAAAATATAAAAACTGAGCATGTTTGAAGACCGCCTCCACATCGTTGGGGTTTATGTTTTCGGCTTTTTTATAATATGCCAAAGCGTTGGTTGTGGAATCTGCTGCAAAATACGCATCCCCTAGTTGGTAATGAATAACTGCGTCATTGGGTTCTAGCTCAATAGATTTAAGATAATCGGCAATGGCTAAATCAAACCTTTTCTCTTTTAATAAAACTTCTGCTCGTTGAACATAGTATCGTGCTACGTTGGGTGATTTGTCAATTTTTTTACTCCATTCTCTAGCTTCAAGGCTGAGGGTAGTATCGGATGCTAAGCTTGTTTCCGCTGAAGTGTTTGACGTATCTCTACAACCCAGGAAGAATATCCCCAAAAACACGAATCCTAAAATTATGCTAAGACGTATATTTTTCACGCAAGTGCAAAGGTATCAAATCGTTTGATTTGGTTGGCATGCTGACCTACTAAATCTACTCAGCAAAATAAAACAAAAATCGTACAACATGACTCCTGTTCCTTATATCCCATTCCAGAATTTTTGTTTTGTCAAATAAAAAAAATAAATGTGCCTAAATTATCCATTGACATTCGTATTATCAGATTAATGTTTTCCTATATTTGAAGTTTGTCAATGAATTACACATGCCGCATTATCACTCGTTAGGACATATACCTCCAAAAAGACACACGCAGTTCAGAAGACCTGATGGTCAATTGTATGCTGAAGAACTTTTTTCCACAGAAGGATTTTCCAATAGTTATAGCTTATTGTACCATCATTATCCACCTACAGCTATTCTCAATGTAAGTAAACCCATTTCCATGAAGCCCTCATTGGCGGGTGATATGGAAATGCTTCATCGAAGCTTCAAAAGTTTTGATGTAGCTCCTCAAGATGACTTTCTAGAAAGCCGTGTCATTTTACTGACCAATAACGATGTCCAAATTGGTATGGCTCGTCCCCGTCATAGTATGACAGCGTATTTCTATAAAAATGGCGATAGTGATGAAGTCATTTTTGTGCATCAAGGGAGCGGGACTTGCCGCACCAATTATGGTGAGCTTGATTTTAAATATGGCGACTACATTATTATCCCTCGAGGTGTTATTTATCAAATGAATTTTGATACTGAAGACAACAAACTCCTCATTATTGAAAGTCATAGCCCCATTATTTATCCTAAAAAATACACCAGCAAAACCGGACAATTATTGGAACATTCTCCCTATTGCGAGCGTGACATCAAACAACCCAAAAATCTTCAGACCATCATCGAGGAAGGTGAATTCTTAATTAAAACTAAAAAGGAAGATCAACTCTATCCCTATACCTATAAATACCATCCGTTTTGCTTGATTGGTTGGGACGGATTTCATTATCCCTATATTTTCAGTATTCACGATTTTGAACCAATCACTGGACGTATTCACATGCCTCCACCGATTCACCAAACCTTCGAAGCGCATAACTTTGTGATCTGCAGTTTTGTTCCACGTCTATTTGACTATCATCCCTTGAGTATTCCGGCACCCTACTGGCATAGCAATATTGACAGTGACGAGGTGATGTATTATGTAGACGGTCAGTTTATGAGCAAAGGTCATGTAGAACCCGGACAAATGAGTTTGCACCCTGGTGGGATACCGCACGGTCCTACCCCAGGAGCTCAAGAAGCCAGCATTGGCAAATCAGCTACGGAAGAGCTTGCCGTAATGATTGATACCTTCAAGCCGCTTCGGGTAACGCAAGCTGCCCTTGATTTAGAAATTAAAGATTACCACTTACACTGGTTATAATTTTAAATAGTGTTTTTTTTCATATCCACGTTAATGAATACGCACTTGACTCCCATTCATCTCTCCACTTTTAGACCCATCGCTTTATCCGAATTAAACGAGGTATCGCTGATGAAACGAATTGACACGAAGTTCATTGTCAATATCAATCAGCTAGAATCACTTCTTCATCGTATCCAGAATGATTATCGTGTACTAGAAATTGACAACCATAGACTGATGACGTACAAGTCTACTTATTTCGACACCGAAGATGCTTTATTTTATCAAATGCATCATAATGGCATCTCTAATCGGATAAAAATTCGCATTCGAAACTATATGGAATCAAATCTGCAATTCCTGGAAATCAAACAAAAAAGCAATCAAGGTCACACCAATAAAAAAAGAGTAAAAGTCCATGAATATATGCATACATTGGATGATCATGCTATTGCTTTTATTCAAAAGACAATTGGTCAACAATACACGCTCAGAAAATCTATCGAAAACCAATTTAATCGGTTTACCTTGGTCAATACTCATTTAAAAGAACGCGTTACCTTTGACCTGAATCTTGAATTTAATCACACCTCTTTCAATGCCAACATGGTCATCATTGAAATCAAACAAGCCAAACTCAATCGAGCTTCGCCCATCTTTGCTGCTCTCCGATCCTTGCGGGTGTACCCAAACCGAATCAGTAAATATTGCTTAGGCATGGCTAAACATGACCCCCTGCTAAAACAAAATAACTTTAAACCCAAATTCCAAAAAATAAATAAAATAACTGCCTCATGACCGAAATTTTCAATATCCCTATCTTTGATGACGACTTCTATAAAATGCTATTCAGATTTGCGCTGAATATGGTGTTTCTGACTATTATCATTCAAGGATTATATGCTTCCATTCAAAAAAGTAAAGACTATGTTTTTACCTTCTTCATGATTGGTATCATCGTATTCTTTCTTTGCTTTACCCTCAAGAAATATGAACTCGATATTGGAATGGCTCTGGGTTTGTTTGCCATTTTTGGCATTATTCGATACCGAACCAATCCGGTACCCATCAAGGAAATGACCTATCTATTTATCGTGATTGGCGTCTCGGTCATCAATTCATTGGCCAACCAAAAAATGAGCTATGCTGAGATTGTAGGGTCTAATATTTTGGTGGTGATTTCTATTTTCATCATCGAACGAATGTGGCTATCCAATGTGATATACACCAAGCAGGTTACCTATGAAAAAATTGAAAACATCAAACCCGAAATGCGACCTGAACTGATCGAAGATTTGAAAGAAAGAACCGGTCTAGATATCGTTGATGTAGAAATTGGAAACATTGATTTCTTAAAAGATGCAACCAAACTGACGGTGAAATACAAAAAATAATGCGTCTCTTTTTAAAATACATCGTATTCATTGGCTGTTTCGGATTAGCTTCTCCGGTAAACGCCCAATCGGGAACGTACCATACCATTCAAGATTTTGAATCATGGACTGTAGCTGGCTTGAACTACAAGCCCACCCAAAACCTGAAACTCAACCTGAGCCAACAACTACGTCTGAAAGACAATACATCCACACTCGAACAATACTTTACCGAACTTACCCTGCGATACAAACTCCCCCATCGTTTCAAACTGGGAGGTGGTGCTCGATACATCCATAAAAATGATGATCAAGGCAAAAATCAAGGCATCCGAAAGTACTTGCGTTGGAATGCCGACCTGGAATACAATCATAAAATCAACCGATTTACCTGGGCATACCGACTCCGGTATCAGTCCAAAGACGAACTCGAAAAAACCACCGACATCCTCCAAAATACCCTGCGAGCTAAAGTGGGTTTCGCCTACAACTTCAAACAGTGGAAACTCGATCCCGAATTTTCGAGTGAAATCTATCATGGATTAACCGATAATGAAGGATTGAACCGATTACGCTTTACCTTGGGTACGCAATACGAACTCCATCAAAACGGCGATATCGGTGTATTTATCCGAACCGAAAAAGAACTTACCGGTAGGTACCCAAAACGAACCAATATCCTGGGAATCAAATACAACTACACCTTAAAAAACAAAAACTAATGCCTATATCAAACGGACTCAAAATAGCTATTCTCCCTTTACTTTTATGGAGTGTCACTTCTTGTAAAAAAGAACTATTTATTCCGGATGAAAAATCACCAGCCATCGACTCATCATCCCATCACAATGGATTTCCACCCAATTATGATGTTGTTTTCAACCAAAATCAAGTCAATCGGATCAATATTATCTTTACACCGAATGAGTGGCAAGCCATGCAAACTGACCTGGATCAAAAATCAGGAGGAGGTCCTGGAAGCCCCCCAACCGAAGATCCTTCCTATTTTGAGTGTGAAGTGATTTTTAATGGTCTATCGTGGAATCATGTAGGCATCCGTTACAAAGGCAACTCCTCCCTCCGAGCCCGAAGCAATAAACTGCCTCTACGTTTTGATTTTGACCAGTGGGAAGACCAATACCCCGCCATTGCGGATCAACGGTTCTATGGATTTAAAGAATTATCGATGAGTAGCAACTATAACGATCCTGCTATCATGCGTGAAAAATCAGCTGCCGATTTGTTTAGAAACTTTGGCGTACCGGCAGTGCGTACGGCATTTTATGAAGTGTACATCGATGAAGGTACGGGTACATACCAGTATTATGGGGTGTACACCCTCACCGAAATTGTATTTGATACCTTCCTCAACGATTGGTTTGGATCCAAGAGTGGCAATTGCTACAAACCCGATGGTAATGGAGCTCGTTTTTTCTCATCCAATTTTACCCTTACCGATTTTGAGCTTAAAACCAATGAAGACCAAGCCGACAAAAGCGACATACAGCAGATGTACGACGTGCTGCAGTCCCCTACTCGAGCTACCCATCCTACCCAATGGAAAAAAGATCTGGAAGCCGTTTTTGATGTGGATGGATTTTTAAAATACTTAGCCGTGAACAATACCATCCAAAATTGGGATACCTACGGCAAGATGACCCACAATTACTACCTCTACCATGATCCTAAGGATGATCGCATCAAATGGATCGTTTGGGATCATAACGAAGCTTTCCAAAACGGAAAAATGGGCGGAGCCTTGTCCTTAGGCATGCAAGAAGTGGGTGTGGATTGGCCGCTGATCAACTACCTCATCGCAGATGAGACCTATGAAACAACCTACCAAGGCTATCTCAAACAGTGTATCGAAACTTCCTTTGCCAGCACGCGTATGCAAGGCATCTACAGCACACAAGAAAACCTACTTCAAACCGCTGCGGATAATGAAGAAACGGGCTATTCCTACACCAACGGTCAGTTTAATGCTGCCGTGCAAACGCTCCAAAATCACAACACCGATCGCATACAGGCGGTTACCGAGTATTTGCAATAAGGAATAACGTGGATGGCAAATGATGCAAATCACGCTTCCATCGCTTCACGTGGCCCAACCTACACCTATACTGTAAATCAAGGAACGTACAATGTTTGTTTGAAAACACGATTAGCAAATTGCTTTAGCGAACTATGCAAGGAAATAACCATTGATTTAGTCGGTATTGAAGACTTGGTTGAAAATGATAACCTTATAGAGGTTTATCCTAACCATACAACTGGTCAATTTATCGTGTCAGTTAAAAATGCAACCGATGTAGTAGTTAAAGTAGGAGATATTCTTGGCAATGTTTTAGATGTGAATGTGATCGACAACTTGAACGGTACGTATGGTGTAGATATGTCAGCGGTTGCTGATGGTGTATACTTTGTACAAGTGAAAAACGGAAATTCGTATACAACGAAGAGAATCACCGTTTCTAAATAATGTAATTAAAATAAATGGAAAAAGCCCTTCATCATTTGGTGAAGGGCTTTTTATTTAGTCTACTCCCAAATATTTGTGAATTTGCAGGCTCACTTGCCAGTTGGGATGTAATCGGACATAATCGAAGATGATTTTTTCGGTAATGGCCCGTTTGTCCCACTCGGGTTGCAAGTACAAGCGGCAGGAAGACGATACCAAGGCATGATTTTCTTGGGCCCATTTTAAGTCACTTGGATTGAATACCACCACCTTGAGTTCATCTGCTTGTGCAGCAACTTCAGGTAATGGGGCTTTAAATTTTTTTGGAGAAAACGTCACCCAATCGAACTTACCAACCAGCGGGTACGCACCACTGGTCTCGATGTGAATTTGAAATCCAGCCGTTTTGAATGCTGAAGTAAGTTGTGTGAGATCATACATGGCCGGTTCCCCACCCGTAAGAATCAGCAGTTTACTAGCATGTTTTTGGGCTTCGCTCAATAAAAAATCAACAGATCGTTTTGGATGATTTTCCGCATCCCAACTTTCTTTTACATCACACCATACACAACCAATATCACAACCACCCAAACGGATAAAAAAAGCCGCTTGTCCAGCATACACTCCCTCCCCTTGGATGGAGTAAAAATATTCCATTACGGGAAAGTGGGTCATTGAATTATTTTGGATTTATAACTTTTTAATGTATTGAAGAGTAATCCATAGCGAGTCATGGGACCTACACCACCAGGAACTGGCGTAATGGCTGCACATTTATCGACTAACGTATCAAATTCCGCATCGCCTTGAAGTGCATAACCTTTCTGATTATCAGCAGCAACACGGGTAATTCCTACATCAATCACTACCGCCCCCTCTTTCACCATATCGCCTTTCAAAAAATGAGGGATGCCCACAGCTACAATGACAATATCTGCCCGAGATGTATGCGATGCTAGGTCTTGGGTATATCGGTGACACAAGGTAACGGTAGATTCTCCCGGATATCCTCCTCTACTCATCAGTATACTCATGGGCCTACCTACAATATTGCTTCGCCCAATCACCACACAATGCTTGCCTTTGGTTTCGATGCCATATTCTGCTAACATCATCATGACGCCAAAGGGGGTCGCACTGATGTAGGTATCTTCATTTTTGGTAAGTCGACCCACACTAATCGTATGAAAACCATCTACATCAATTCGCGGATCAATGGCCTCCGTAATCTTCGAAGCATCCATGTGTTTTGGTAGTGGTAGTTGGACAATTAATCCATCGATGGAATCCGTTGCATTGATACTTGAAATAAGATCGAGTAAGGCTTGTTCTGAAGTATCGGCTGGAAGTTTGTGTACGGTAGATTCAAAGCCAACAAATTGACAATCCCTTTCTTTACTTGCCACATAAGTCTGGCTGGCCCCATCATCACCAACTAAAATAGCCGCAAGATGAGGAGAACGATGCCCTTCATTTTTAAACTGACTAACCTCTTCCTTAATTTTACTTCTGAGTTTGAGGGCTAAGCCCTTCCCATCGATTATTGTTGACATTGAATGGTTCAAAAATATAGAATTATATCCCTAAAATAAAGCATGAACATCTGATAACGCTTATTTTTGTTGAAACAAGTTACTAACCACTCTATCCTAACTTACAAATAGCT
This sequence comes from uncultured Bacteroidia bacterium, assembly GCA_943787465.1. Classification (GTDB taxonomy): domain Bacteria; phylum Bacteroidota; class Bacteroidia; order NS11-12g; family UBA9320; genus UBA9320. Next base: position 305,862 of record CALSMN010000005.1, read on the forward strand.
TTGAAACTATATTTTTACACCCTGATTCTACTTACTTCCGTAGCCTTATATAGCTGTGCTCCAGATGAGCCCTTGAAGCCTGTCAAACCCCCTTTTTCTTCTGTTTATGTGGGAAAAATATCAACCTATGCGGTTGAAGAAATACACCATGATGCTTTCACACGCACAACCGATACCCTAAACTATCGGTTAAGAGAAACCGTAGAAGAATTGTATATAGATGCTGCGGGCGATACGGCGTATAAAGTACGCATAGATCGTAGTGAAATTCCAGAAAATACATGGGTCTTTGACCAGTACGCTATTGAACAACAGGATGTTTATGGATTGGAACGTATCGAAAATGATTCTAGAAAAGTAAAGTTAATATACCCCGTATCTGATGGGAAACGTTGGGATGTGAATCTCTTTAATGCTGAAGATCCCCAATATGGATATTACCAAGATGTCGATCAGCCCTATCCCACCAGCGACTCCATGTACCCTGAAACTGTTCATGTGATATTAGCTGATCAAACCGATTTTATTTTTAGTCACATCGAGACCGAAATATACGCACGAAACACGGGACTTATCAAACAAGAGATTATTCAAACTGAAACACAACCTGGAAAATATAAAAATGGAATTGAGTATACCAAAATACGTATTAAATAGCCCTAGACTTTATGTTATTGGACTTTTTATAAGTCTGCAATTGACGGTATTGGCTCAATATCAAGATGCTTATTATGTACAGTTAGTGGGTAAAGATACGTTTTATGACGCGAACCATTTATTAAGTAAAAAAGCTCTGGATCGAAGAAGTAAGTATTCCATTCCAATTGATTATCAGGATTACCCCGTGAAAACTACCTACATTCAAAGCCTAGAGAATATCGATAGTATACATGTTCGATACACATTGAAATGGCTCAACGCCGCAATCGTTGAATCTACGTCTACCGCTATCCAGTCACTGGATAGCATTTCTTTTGTTAACTTCACTCAATATGTGGGTAAGGTTACGGCTCATCAAAATGTAAACCGTGAAAAGATGACCTTTATTCAACCCATGGTTAAGCTCAAAGAGAGTTCCATGCATACACAAAATTTAACATCTAGGGATTATGGAATAGCCTACGATCAAAATAAACAAATTGGCATCCTTGACTTACATCAAAAAGGGTGGAATGGAAATGGTATATCCGTTGCTGTTTTTGATGCTGGATTCAAGAATTTAAATACCATTCCTGGATTTTTAAAACATCAAGCTAATCATAAATTAAGATATGGATATGATTGGGTTAACATGGACAATACTCTTACTGATTTTGAAACACATGGAACTTCATGCGCTTCGGCTCTGGGTGCCTATGATCCCGGTAGCTACATTGGTAGTGGACCCTTATCCAGTATCACGTTATTCAAAACCGAAAATGGAAAGACCGAATATCCCATTGAAGAACTTAATTGGTGTAAAGCTGCCGAAATTGCAGATAGCTTAGGTGTTGATATGATTACATCTTCCTTGGGATACAACCAATTTGATGATGTGCGTTTAAATTACACCCATAGTCAATTGGACGGAAATACAGCCTTCATAAGTCGAGTAGCAAAAATTGCAGTTGCAAAAGGCATTATTGTGCTAAATAGTGCAGGGAACCAAGGCCACAGTCCATGGCAAAAAATTGGGTTTCCAGCCGACAGTAGAGAAGTTATCACTGTGGGAGCTGTCGATAAAAAGGGTGATGTAGCCTATTTCAGCAGTCGTGGAAATAATGCCAACCATCACCTTAAACCAGACCTTTCTGCTATGGGAGTGATGACGGCTGTAGCTACCCCAAAAGGCACATACAATAAGGGAAACGGCACTAGCTTTTCAACACCTGTAGTCGCTGGAGGAGTGGCTTGTCTACTCCAAGCATATCCTCATTTATCACCCTTAGCTATTGCAGATCTATTGCGAAAAACAGCAACTCAAAATCATCGACCCGATTCTATGATAGGCTATGGTATTGCCCGATTTGATGTGGCTTATGCCTTTCAAAAGTCAGTTGAAGAAAACAGAAAAATACACGTAATTAATACCTTAAATAAGGAATTTGTAGTGCTTAATGCTCAGGATAACCCCATCTCCTATACGCTTTACCTTCACCGAAAATTTCTCGGTTTTATTGCTGTTAAAAAGAAAATACAATCGGAATCCAATGTATCCATTTCATCGGCACATTACATCCCACTAAGCGAGATAGCCGATGCTGAGCCTATGGAACTATCCATTCGTGTGATTGGTAATGATGAAAAAGGACAACTGAAGATAAAGGCTCGTTGTAAATTAAAATAGTTGACGACCCATTATCTCAATTTGGTCACGGGTATCCGTTGCCAGGCTTCTTTGGTTTGAATTTCAAGGATATAAGTACCCGATTGAATATCCATGAACCATTCCAGATGATTGGAATCCACCATGTCTTCAGAATCAATTAATTTACCATATACATCAACCAATCGAACCGATTGAATGGGCGAAGGTGATTGAATAGTCAATTGATTTTGAAAGGGATTAGGGTATACCTGAATATCGCTATCGGCTAGGTTAGCTGTCCAAAGACCTTGTACAAATTCAAAATCAATCTTTAAGGTATCATTTGAGTTTACTTGATCATCGGCATAATCCACCCAAAAAATAGCCTTGGCTTTGGCTGATTGAGGATACATCAAGGAACTATCAAAACGAATAATCGTAGATTGTCCTGAAGCTAAATCAAATGTTTTAATATCTTGATAGATTTGACCGCCATCCACAAAAACATCGCATGCAACATTGATAGCAGATAGGTCCTCCATTCCATCATTCCTGAGCACAACTTGAGGACAATAAACCTGACTTTTATACAAATCTTCTTGAGGAAGAATTACAGATTCTAATACGATATCTCGACGTTTCACTACCTTAAAGCGGGATATGAGTGTGTCGTTTCTCGGGTTGTTGTCCGTATTTTCGATCCATGAGGTCATTGTAAATGATCCAGGATTTATGGCATTCCACGATTGGTTAGCCGTAAAATTAAGTGCCCTATTGGCGAGTAACTCAGATTTAGTGAACGTATCTGTATAAAGCAAATTCGAACCTGTATCTTTTAATTCAACAACAACCCGAATAGTGGCCATGGTTTCTAGTCCTTCATTTAAGATCTGAATAGAGGGATACAGTAATGTATTTAACTCCAGCGTATCATTATCATTGGGGGTTAGATGTGATTGGATACTCAAATCTTGGGTATACCGAACCCTGTATGATGTATGAATTGTATCCAATGGATTGGGTTCATCCTCAAGAGAAGAATGATTGATTACTGTTACATAATAATCGCCTACTTGAGCAAAAGAGACATCCGACAAATAGAAAGTATCGGTTGTCTGACGACTCAAATTGACCATAATCGAATCTTGATAGGTACGTTCAGCTTGATTGTTTTCAATATCAACACTAATTTTGGCATTAATCGTTGCATTTTTTCCATTATTCCGAATAACCAAAGCAAAAGGTGTATCTATACTGTTCCAAGGAATAACAGCATTGGGTTGCAACACTTCAAGAAGTTGAATATCATGGCTATTAATGACTGAAAAAGAAGAAATAAGGGTATCGTTACTTCGCACCTGATCATCGGGGATATATACCCATGCTAAGAATTGATAGTTTCCAGCTACATCGAGGCTAATAGACTTAAAAAAAGCTTGTTTATCTGTGTAATATGGGGATTTTTGGCGGATACTATCGAAATAAACTATATTTCCGATATCATCCAAAATCTGACAAAATATACGTGCAGAATCCTGATTGGAAATCCCATCATTTCGATAAATAACATACGGTACTATAGTGGTATCCTTTGCATAAAATCCTTGATTTTCTGGAGTTTCAGCTCGAAGCATCATCATATCATCCACTTTTCTGACATTGATCATCACTTGCATGGTATCATTTTGAGGAAAGCTGTCTATACTTAAAAGCGTAAATGCTCTCAAGAATACATCACCATGTTCTGGCAGATAAATGGTATCAAAAGGAATGATAGTAGTTGAATTAGCTAGTAGATTTACCACCTTATCTTGTGACAAAATAATTTGATTACTCTGGTTTACCAATTCCATTCTTACTGTTAAATTATTTTGAGACTTTACACCATAATTAATGGCTCTAACTACCATCTGTAATGGTTCGCGTTGTAAATCGAATTGGTCTCCATAGGATGGAGAAAAAATTTGATCAACAGCTACATCATGATCTTTAATGAAAGAAAAATCAATAGTCCGAGCATTATTATCTATAACACTATCCGACGCTAGGTTTGAACTAAATTCCACTGAATAGTCACCTAATCTATAGGAACTTATTTTACCAAAACTTACAGTAACCGAGTCTCCAGCCAAAATGCTCGTAGATTGGTCGTTGCTATATTCTAACTGTCCAAAACGATTATATAATTCTGCTTTAACCGGAATGTTTATTTGGTCTTGATAACCATAATTAATAAATTGAGCCTTGATTTCAAGTGAATCAAATTCATCGTAATAATATGCAGAATCTGGTATGGGAGAAACAGAATTTAATACCGCTATGTCATTGGCTACTTGCAATCGCGGTTGAATATTAAAATTAAAATTAAAACCTGGCGAAAATGGTGTCCAGGTGGTATCTCCTGCAGGTGCCGTAAAATAAAAAGTATGCGGTCTTACAGGAATTTCACTTTGATAGCTGAAGCCCACATTGGTCATTCCAGCTTGGCGAATACCCACATAAAAACTATGGGTCACAGCAATACGTGGCAACACACTCATGATAAAAGTTCCTGCGGCAGACATCGAGGTGTCAGACATAAATAGTTCTTTACCTGGATACCCATTGGCGTCAACCTCCCAGATTCCTAATTGAAATGAACGACCTACTGAATTAAAATCAACTTTAATTTGATTGATATAAGATGTACCATCTACAAAAAATCGAGCTACAAAATCTCCTGTACTTCCATTAAAGCCGATTCCCCCAGAATTAGGAGAAAAAGGGTCCGCATGGGAGTATACGTTATAATTAACTGTTCTATTTTTACTGATAGAATTATTGGATACATTGCTATCCAACGCTGCATCTATCCTCAATGTTTCTGTACCTTGAAGAGATGGGTTATATGAATCAAAATAAATAAAAGTAGATGTGTACGGATCTATTTGAGACACCGTAACACTATCTTTAAATGTATTGGATCCACTTACTGACAGGTATACTTTATGATTTTGAATCGTTTCTTTGCCTACGTTCGATACCACCACTTTTATACTATCAGGAGAAACCATGAGTAGAGGAATCGTACCTAAACTATATATTTTATTAATTTCTAAGTCATGGGTGGTATTGGGATGGTAAATTTTTAAGGTTGGATGAATAGAGGAACTGAATGTAGTAGAGCTATCTAACCCATTGGTACTCGTACCATAAATGTACTTAGACTCATTGCCTGAAACAAATCCCGGCACATAAAACGAACTCTCCACCATCCAATTCATGGATTCAACTTGATTGGTAGTTTGAGTATATTCCACCAATAATTGAAGATGAATACGACCTCCTGAAG
>CALSMN010000006.1 GCA_943787465.1 uncultured Bacteroidia bacterium
CAACTGTAAATCGTTTAAGTACATGAAGATCTAGTTCTTGAAGTTGATTTATAAATAAATAACCAACAAGAATAATAAGCGGTAAATATATTATAACTTTTTTTGTGTGAATTTTTGAAAAAATACAGGGTAATAATTACAATGGATACTATTATGGCAATTAAGGCTGATCTCGTTCCTGTAAAAATTATCAGAGTAAGTCCGATTAACATTGTTGAAAATAATATGATTTTCATTAATTTATTTTCACCTGGAATCAAAAAGCCAGTAAATAATATTGCTATTAGTTGTGAAATCATTGTCGCAAGACGGTTTATAGAAGTGTCTTCAGAGACTGACAAACGTTCTATGCCCAGTTCAATTATATTTTCTTTAAACCAAAAGGAAAATAATAATTATTGCAACAACAGAAGATACAATTAATATCCAGGATAGATTATGAAGATTAATATTCCGAAGTTGACTTAATAAAAAAACAACGTGACTAAGCTTTGCATGAATACTATAAAAGAGACAAATGAACCCGTAATTGAAAACGCAGATGATATAAGAGCATAGATAAAAAATATTACAAGAAAAATAAACCCCATCTTTTTTATTGGAATTCTGTTTCGAATTTGAGTCAATTAGACACGCTGCTATTAATAAAAAGCCTATGATACGAGATATACTGATTCCATCGTAAGCAAAAAAAGTATTTCCAAGTGAGGAAATTATAAAAACTGGCAAAATAAAAACTGGGTTAAACAACAAAAGGGCAGTACCTACGAATAAAACGCTTAGTAATGTTGTACTTTCATTAATTTCTGCTAGCATTAAAACAACAACAAGCATAACAGAATATATTGACAGGTATTTTTCTTTTCGTTTTGACAAAATATTCATTTACAAATTCATTATTTTTAATATAGTTAATGTAAGTTTTTGTAAGGAGTTATTTTAACCATACCCTTTGATAAAGTATGCTTTCCAGAACCATTATAAATTTCTTTTTACGATAGTTTTAGTAAAAAAACCTAACTGATAACTTTTTATCAAAACGTACTGTTTAATTTTCAAAATAATATTGCTGCTTTGAATTGTAGGGCTGAATAGCTTGAATAAGGATTTCACAAAAAACCGTTCTATTTTAATACTAACTATATTGAAATTGGACTACATACACTACAATGAATATTCTTCCTTTGAATTTGAAATATTAATTAAAGCGCATAATATTAGTTTTTCATATTCTTTTGCAATATTCTTTCCAGCCTATATTAGGCAATGATTGTGAAACACTTTTACTGTCAAATTTATACAAATTCAAATCGGCTAAACAAGTTTTTATTGCCTCAACAGATTCGTTTTCAATTAATATTGAATTTGACTTATTTAATATATTTTCTTGTACCAACGGTGTATTTTTGGGCGCGATTACGGGCACTCCACATGCAATGCTTTCAATATATGTGGCACCGAAGCCCTCTTTAATGCTTGGTAATATCATAAAATCGACAAAAGCCATTGTTTCACGTATTTTTTCAGTTTCTATTATCCCTTTATACTCAAAAACAATATTGTATTTCTTTGCTGTGATTTCCAGTTCTTCAACTGTTTCTCTATCTCCTCCTCCAATACACATATAATTAAATTTTGAGTTGAAAGTTTTTAAAGCTTCCATAACACGCATTTGGCCTTTTCTCTCACCTATCGACCCAACAGTACACAAGGTTATTTTGTCATTTTTACTTTTATTTTTGTCAACATTATAATACTCCTTCTTGCTCATACCCTTGCAAAATAACTTCTGATTTTGGTGTGGTTGGACCATATAATGCATTAAATTCATCTTTAACCTGGTTTGTAATAAACAAAATAGCATTAATTCTTTTTGATTTACAAATTTTCTCTTCTAGCTTTCGGTATTCAACATTGTTTTTTACTGAATGATCATTTACTAAACAATGGTGCATGGTTACTATTATTTTAACATTTTCGGGAACAATATCTACTAAATAACAACTGTTTACTCCATGAAAATGCACTAAATCTGGTTTTACTTCAGATATATTTTTTTTTAATAAAATACGTTTGATGAAAAGATTAAATATAGATACATTATAAAGTTTAGAATATATTGTCCAAGTGCTGAAAAATACACCAATTGAGGCTACTAAATGGCTTAGAATATATGATATTAATGTTTTTTTTTCCCAACCGAAGATTTTTAATTTTCCCTTCACAGCTTTTTGCTTTGTGTAAATCTGTAGCAATAAAGCTAACATTTAAAGTTATCAGTTGAATTAGCCATATTAAATGCCAATTGATACATTCCATTTGATAGTCCTGATGATTGTTTTTCCTCCAAACCACTTAGGAATATGTCCAAAAACTAAAACTTTTTTCATAATTTATTTTTTTAAAATAATCTTGATAAGAGGATTATTTATTTATTTGGATTTAAGTCATTGAATAATTCTGATTCAGTTAAACCACAAATTATATGACCAATTATAATGTGTGCCTCTTGAATTCTGGGGGTTATAGTTGAAGGAACTTTAATGTTTATATCACAAAACTTATCCATTTCACCAACTTTCTCACCAGAAAATCCTATTGTTTTAATACCTTTATTTTTACATATTGAAAGAGCCTCAACAATATTTTTAGAATTTCCTGAGGTTGAAATTGCTATAAAAACATCTCCTTCATTTCCCAATGCTTGAATTTGCCTAGCAAATAAATAATTATATCCATAATCATTCCCAATGGCGGTTAAAATTGATGTATCAGTAGTTAGAGCTATTGAAGCTAAACCAGGTCTATCAAAATAGAATCTACTAACAAATTCTCCAGCTATGTGTTGACAATCGGCAGCACTTCCACCGTTCCCAGCAAGTAAGGTTTTATTACCAGATTTGTATGCGTCAATTACCATTTTAGTTGCTAATTCAATTTGATGAATACATCTGTCACATTCTAATAATGCTTTTTTCACATCTATAGAATTTTGTATTTCATTTTTTATAATGTTTTCCATTTTTATATTTTTATTTATTATATATTTTTTAAAAATTACTTATAATCGACGTTAGCTTGGTTCCCGTCTTTTTTTGACCTATTTCAAAGTTTTTATAATGATTTTGGAGTTTTGAGTAGACCACAGGAATTATTTAAATAGCAGTCCAACCTCCATCAACAATTAAATTTTGACCTGTAATATATTTCGCTTCATCTGATACAAGAAACGAAACAGCAGGTGCAATATCATCCGGATTTCCCATGCGTTTTAAAGGGACTTTGTTTTCATAGTTTTTTACAAATATTTCATTTTGATTATCAAAAATACCCCCAGGTGAAACACAGTTTACACGAACACCATGTCTTCCATAATAAGATGACAGATAACGAGAGAAATTTATTATCCCTCCCTTTATTGCTGAATATGCAGCTGCTGAGGTCATATTAGTACCCTCATAAACAGTAAAATCGTTTCCAACAACTCCATAAATCGATGCAATATTAACAATTGCCCCCTTGGTCTTTAGCAATTCAGGCATAACTTTTTGAATAAACAAAAAAGTGGTGTTCATTTGCATATCCACATTCATTTGCCAAGATTCGTATTTTATATCTTCAAATTTTTCTCCCCAATCATTTGTTCTTGGATATGCATTATTAACCAAACCGTCTATTTTTCCATAAACTGATATAATATTTTTTATAGCTTCTACTATTGAGTCCTCAGAAGTTATATCAACAAATAGATTATTCTTTTCATAATCAGTTTTAATATTAATATCCGCATTAATTGCAATTGCTCCTTTAGATTTTAGATTTTTTATAAATTCCTTACCTAATAATCCTCCCCCTCCAGTTACTATTATTACTTTATCTTTTAGTGTCATAAGTTCAATTTACAGGAGGTTTTTCTTTAAACGTCCCAAATATTATTAATGTGTTTTTTTTTCTTTTTGTAACTATTTTTTGGATTACCAAAATAAATATTTTCAGCATCTAACTCTTTATCTATTATTAAACTATTTGATGCTAATTCACAATTATTTCCAATTTTACAATCTCCTAAGATTGAAGCATGAGGATGTAAGGTTACGTATTTACCTAATATTGGATACACATCTTTGTTAGCTCCAATTGAACAACCTTGATAGACAACTAAATAATCATTAAATTCTCCTCTTCCAATTACAGTTCCCAAAGGATGTACGAATAAAAAAATATTTGGAAGTTTAATTTCATAAAACACATCAACACCAAATAACATTTTATTTAATAAAAATAATTTTTCACATAAAGTAATATAGATGTTGTTATTATATAAAGTGTTCGAAAAAAAATATAAAAACATTGAATATTGATCTCCATGTAAATGATTGAAATTTACTTCTCCATCAACAAAAAAATATTTGTTTTTAACTTTTGAAAAACAAAACTCTAACCTCTTCAATGATAACTCAAAGGAATTCATTAATTCTTTTTTCACATATTCACTTCTATCAGGAAATAAATTGTGAACTTGACTTAAAGTATAATCTAATAATTCTATTTTATTTATGGAGATATTCATTTCTTGAAAATTTTTTTAATGTCTACAATTTTTTCTTTAATTAAAAATTCAGAAAAAACCCAATCAAATGGTTCGTCTATCTCTATTGAACATTCATCAGGTATCATATAAGGAAGAGTTTTCTCTGTATAAAATGTTTTGTTCAATTTGAAATCATCCCATCTAGAAATGTAAAAACCACCACTAGGAGTAATTTGCTTCTTGAATTCCTGTCTGCCAAGATTTTCTTTACTACTAAAACGTTTAGCTAACTCTGATAAATACTCTGATTCGTTTTGGATAAAAAAAGTATTTGGTCTAGTTTCTTCAACTGCAACAATTGAACTAGCATCCTTATTTTTTTTTAAAATATTAAGAGAATTTAATAAATCACTAAAATAAACTAATGGGGAAGTAGGTTCTAATAATCCTATAAAATTAAACTTTAAACCCGATTTTTCAGCAAAATTAATTGCATGAAGTACTACATCGTTTGACGATGCTGTGTCATTTGACAAATAATCTGGTCTAATAAAAGGAACTTTAGCCCCAGCTTTTATAGCGATTGATGCATATTCATTTGAATCAGTTGATACCCATACTTGGTTTTCTTCTGCTATAGTTAAAGCAGATTTTATTCTGTATTCGATTAAAGGAATATTATTAAGTAATTTTATGTTTTTATTAATTATAGATTTTGAACCAGACCTTGCTGGTATTATCCATAAAATATCTTTACCCATTTATCTAGTTTAAATGATTAATAAATTCTTTAGCTCTATTGTAATCACTTTTACTTCCAATATCTATCCAATAACCAGAAATCGGTTTGTAAACTAAATTACCACCTCTTTTCAAAACTAAATCCATTAAATCAGTGATGTCAAAAAACTTATTTTTTGGTATATCATTTATTAATTTTTTTGTGAGCAGATATATTCCGGCATTTGAATAATAATCATAAGAAGGTTTTTCTTTAAAAGAAATTATTTTGTCTTGTTTAGTTTCAAATATTGCAAAAGGGTATATCAACCTTGTAATTTGTAGAAGATATAGCCATATCTGCATCTGATTGTGTTAGTTTTAAAAATAAATCTTCAAAATTCACATTTGTAAATAAATCACTGTTCATTAATAAAATATTATCGGTTTTAAATTCTTTTACTAGACCTAAAGCTCCAGCTGTTCCTAAGAATTTATCCTCCCAAACGTATTCAATACTTATTCCTTTACTACTACCATCACCAAAATATTCCTCAATTTGAGATCCTAAATAATTTAATGAGATATATATTTTTTTTATTCCATAGGAGATTAAATTATTAATATTATGCTCGATTATGGGTATACCCCCTAATTTCAACATTGGCTTTGGTACAGAATTTGTTAATGGACTTAATCTTTTGCCTTTTCCACCTGCCATTATCATACATTCAACTGGTAATTTGGATTTTATCTTTTCTAAATCAATTAAATCTACAAGATTTTTTCTTTTATTTAAAATCGGTAAAATTTTAATGTCTTTATCTCTGTATTTATTTAAATCTAGATAAGAATTACTATCATATTCAAAAAAGAAATCTTTACGACAAACATCTTCAATTTTTTTTCTAATATTCGTGTCCAAGATTAGTGACCTTCTAATATCTCCATCAGTAAGTGAGCCGATAATTCGGTCATTATTATCTGTTACAAATAATATAAGTCTACTAATATTAGTTATTTCGTTCAATCTTTTGAGTGCATCATAAATTGTTTTTTCTTTATTAATTAGGATACTATTCATATTAGTTTTTTTTTATAATTTACTTTAAACTACTTAACTGTTAATTTCATTTTAAGTGTTTCAAATATTTTCTCTGCAGTATCACCGTCACCATACATATTAAATTTTTCAAGAACAGGAGATGCTTCTATTTTTTCAACAGCTTTCAAAATACTATTCTCAGTTATCTCTGCATTTAAAATATTTGGGGTAATAATTCTCCCTTTTTGTCTGTCTCCAAGATTAATAACATACTTTGGAAAGAATGCTGCTTCAACAAAACCACTAGATGTATTTCCTAACATAAATTCACAATACTTCATACATGTGAGGTATCCAATTGTACCAAAAGATTCAACACCTACTGCGTTGTTATTTGTTCTAATAAAATCAATTAATTTTTCACGAATCATATTACCCATTGTATCGGCGTTTGGCATAGTGATAATTAATTGATATTTGTTTAGTTTTTTTAATGCTAACAAAAGTTCATAAATATGACTTTTGTTTTTTTGAATTGATACAGTCTCAGGATGAAAGGTAATTAATACACTCTTTTTATCTAAATCAATATTAAACCTGTCTTTAAAATCATTGGTAGAAAGAAAATTCATTTTACTGAGATTATCAATACTTAATGCTCCATAATTAAATACATTATTTTTGTTTTCAACACCAATAAGATTAATTACTTGCCTCTTATATTGATCTGTCGAAACAAAGTGAAATTTTGACATTAAAGTCAAACTATTTCTAAAAACATTGTCAATAGCCCCTAGTGTAATTTCTCCTCCAGAAATATGAGCAATTGGAATATTGAAGGGAATAGATGAAGTTACAGCTGAAAACATTTCAAAACGGTCACCTAAGCAAATAATTAAATCATATTTACCAAATTTCCATATTGATGAGAATTTAATTATTGTTAATCCCATAGAATCAGAAATGGATTCAGCAGTATCACCAAGAACTAATCCGTCAATTTTGTACTTTATTTCAAAACCATCCTCTTCAATTTTTTTAGCAGAATTTCCATACAAGAGTGAGTTATGATTTCCGAAAGCTATAATATCTAATTCTAATTCCTTATCGTTTTTAAACTTTGTTATTAATGGGTAATAAATACTATAATCAGCTCTTGAACTTGTTAGAAGTGCTATTCTTTTCATGTATTTAATTTTTAACAATATCTTTTAAAGACAACTTATAATCTTTGTGAACATTTTTGTTTAATTTATTATTTAGAACTAAAGATATATTCATTGGAGTAATTCCGTCACCAGGTCTTTTCATAATCAAATCTTTATTTGTTATTATATGTCCCTTAGGCAAATCATTTAATATATGAATACTTCTTCTAGCAATAAATAGATTTTTCTTTTCAGATTCTGTTGGTATTTTTTTTGATGATCCTAAGGCTTCTTCAATATTCCTTATTGCTCTAATCATTTCTTTTAATTCATTTGGTTCTAAAGAGGCTAAATGGTCAGGTCCATCCATTTTTCTATCAAGAGTAAAATGTTTCTCTATAATTGTAGCTCCCATTGCAACGGCAGCTATTGGTACTTCAATACCTAAAGTATGATCTGAATATCCAAACTTAACACCAAAATACTCACCTATTGTTAACATAGCTTTAAGATTTACATCACTCATTTTTGTGGGGTAATCAGTATTACAATGTAGAACAGATATATTTTCTTTAAGAGTTCCTTCAGATAACAATATATCCAACGCTGAACTTATTTCATCCATTGTAGACATTCCTGTTGATAAAATCACTTTTTTCTTTAATCCACCTATAGTTTGTAAATAAGGTAAATTTGTGATTTCTCCAGATGGTATTTTAAAGGTATCTAATCCTAGATTGCATAGGTATTCAATAGATAAATGATCAAAGGGTGTGGATAAAAATTTGATTCCTACTTGATTAGAATAATTTTGTAATTCTTTATAAGAATCTAGCGGTAAATGAATTTTTTTTGCCATATCTAACTGACTCTCGAAAGAATCACCTGTATTATCAATTTGATAAGTAGCTTTTACAGCATCATTTGTCATCACTAACTCTGGAACTGCTGTTTGAAACTTGACAATATCTGCCCCAGATTCTTTAGCTACATCAATTAATTTTTTTGCGATTTCTAAATCTGCATTATGATTAACTCCTGCTTCAGCTATAATTAATACTTTATTCATTGTTTTTAAAAATTATCTTTTTTTTCTAAAATTTTATTTACGTTGTCCCATCCATTAAAAGAAATAGCACGATCATCAATCCAAACATCTCCAATTGGTTTTCCTAAAATAAGTTGGTGATACTTAAAACCATTTCTTTTTAACCAATCTGTGGTCATTTCAAATTCTACCCAAGCACGAGCTGAATAGAGTATTACAGTGTGACCTTTGTCATAAATACTATTTACTGACTCAGCAGCACTAATTAAAGGCTTAGCCATAGACCTACTGTAAGTTTTTTCTTCAGTACATATAGTACCATCAATATCAATAATTATTTGCATATTTTGTAGTTTTCTGAAAATCGACGTAACATTAAAAAATTATCAGTCCAATTTTCGTTCTTATTATTTTTAATTTTATAATATTCATTTAACAAGTAGGCCGGTGAATTTGCGCCTGCAAAAATTGAATTTAGAACTGCACCACCAAATCTTGGATTAATTTCCATATAATATAAAACTTTAGTTTTTCTATCTTGAATAAACTGAAGTGTTATCGGTCCTACTAAATTGGTTTTTTCAATAATCTTCCTACTATAATCAATAATCGATTGATCTTTAACGGTAATTGATTTTATTGATTCACCTCCTTGAGTTTCTAGCCTTATTCTTGGAACAATTGATATGATTTCATTATTAATAGTAGACCTATAAATATCTACACTATATTCGTTTCCTTCAATAAATTTTTGTACTAAATATTTTTTCTTATTCTTTAAATTTTTGAGTTCTTCTGAATTTTGGATTATTATAAGTCCTTTAGATGCAGAACCATTTATTGGTTTCGCTATCAAGGGGTAATTATTAATACTATCTGGAACATTAACTTTATTATCTATACACCATTGGTTGGCTAGGTGTTTGTCAAAAAATAGATTACAATTCTCTTCATTTGAAACGGGTATAAATATATTCTTGAATTCAATCATATCTTTTAACCTTGCGGCTATAAGTGTAGATAAATCTAAAAAAGGTATTATAATATTAATTTTATTAATCAATGAAACTTTTAATAGGTCAGTATAAATATTCTTGTCATTCCACTTTTGTCCAATAATTATTTTTGCGACAAAAGAAATTGGTACATTTTCACTAACTCATATGAAAAAACATTCACCTTTATACCTCTAGTCAAACCTTCACTAATAAATTTTTCTGCCATTGAGACTCTTTTGGCCCCGCCGAGAAAAAGAATATTTAAAATTTTATTGCTCATTTAAATTATTTATTTGCAAATCCACTTGGGATATTTACTATTCTTTGCTCTAAAAATATAGCATTCTTCTGAGAATCTTTTTGACAATTTTCATACATGGGTAAACGAAACATTAGTTGCCATATTGGTCTTGTCATTATTCCTGAGTTATTTGTCTGTTCTAAAAACAAATCTCTATCTTTTTTACTTTCCAACTCTAAACACATTAACCAATAATTAGCTTTTGTGTTTTCGGTTTCTTTTCTAAATTTTATCCCTCTATTTTCAAAAAAAACTGCATATTCATTTGCTAATTTAGCTTTGTATTCTAGAAATAATGGAAGCTGTTCTAACTGTGCACAACCGAGAGCTGCATTAATATTTGGCATTCTAAAATTGTACCCTAATTCATTATGAATAAATTCATATTGATGGTGCTCTTTAGCAGTTGTGGTTAAAAATTTAGCTCTATCTCCTAATTTAATATTATTAGTTACTATGACACCTCCTCCTCCAGTAGTTATAATTTTATTTCCATTAAATGAATATACTCCAACTTCTCCAAATGTTCCAGTTGGCTTACCTTTGTATAAACTCCCAAGAGATTCAGCAGCATCTTCAACAATTGGTATTTTCCATAATTTACACACTTTAATTAATTCATCTAGATGTACTGGAAATCCAAATGTATGCATTGGTAAACAGGCTGAAATCCTTCTTCCGGTAGATTTATTATAACATCCATCATCTCTAAGCTCACCATATTTATCTAAAAAATCACTAACTGAATTTGAAGACAAACCCATGGTATCAATATCTACATCTAAAAAAATTGGATGTGCATTATTATAAGCGATAGCATTGACAGTTGCAACAAAAGTTAGAGCTTGGGTTATCACTTCATCATTTTTCTTAACACCAACTAAATTAAGAGCAACTTGGATACCAGATGTTCCATTAACAACAGGTATAGCTTTTTTTACACCCGTAATATCTTGTAATAAATTTTCAAATTTATTAACAAAGGGTCCTACACTAGAAACGTAAGTTGAATCAATACATTCATTTAAATATTTTTTCTCGTTTCCAATAAAAACAGGTTCATGTAAGGATATAAATTTTTTATTATTAAACTTATCTCCTATAAATTGATTGATCTCATTGAAATTCATATTATGAATTTAGTCTTTTAAAACCTGATTTTATTAAATCACCTTTTATATAATTTTCGACTTTGTCCCCTTTATCATTTATGAATTTAATTTTCTCAAAAACCTCTAAAGTTTTTTTGTTGAATTTTTTTAAAATCGATTCAGAGTAAACCGTACAAGAATATGACGATGATCCAACAAGGAAATTTTCTTTAAGCATTTCTTGAGCATAGAATGTTTGATAAACATTTTCTGCGCCATCTAAAAACTTGAAGGAAGCTAATGGGTCTAAGCCAGAAATATTTATATTGATGTTAGTCTTTTTTGCAGATTCCTCCCATGCTTCTTTTATTTTCTTACCATTATAAACTAATTTTTCATGAGATTTTTGTTTTGAAAATAGGTCTAAATTAGCTACTCCAGCGGTAAATCCAACTCTTTCTGTCCACATGGTTGAACTTATAAACGATAATGTAGCTTTATTCATTACAGACTCCTTTCCTATTACTGCACTTATTGGAAACCCATTTCCCAGAGCTTTTCCAAAAACAGTCATGTCAGGATCAACTCCGCTTAGTAAGTGCCAAGCACCGTTATTTTCTCGAAAAGCAGAAGTAACTTCATCAAAAATTAGCACAGCACCAATTTCATTACATAATTCTCTTATCTTTTGAAGATATCCTGGTAACGGTTTTACTCCTCTAGTAGGCTCCATGATTACAACACCAATTTTATCTCTATTTTCTTTAATTATTTCTAAGCCATCAAAATCATTATAAATAAAAGGGTATGTTGATCCCTGGAGGTTTTTAGGGACTCCAGCAGCGTCCAATCCAGGGAGTAGTTGGTCCTTCAAATTCTCTTTATCACCAATATTTGTTGCAATATACCAATCATGCCATCCATGATATCCACAAATTGCAACTCCATCTTTTCCAGATGCTGCTCTAGCAATTCTAACAGCTATAGAGCAAGCCTCGCCTCCTGTTCTGGCAAACCTTGCCATAGAACTATAAGGATGAAGTTGTATTAATCGCTCAGCTAATTCAAGCTCTTCATAGGAATTAAGTGAACTCATTGAGCCTCTTCTTATTGAACTAATTACTTTTTTATTTATTTTAGAGTTTGCATATCCATGAATACAGGAACCAACACCCATTTGTGCAAAATCAACATATTTTTTATTATTTAAGTCCCACACATTATATCCTTTAGCTTTGTGGTAATAAGATGGCCATTGGCCAGGTAAAAATCTTTCAGCTTTTTTTGAAATAAGCTCTCCACCTCCAGGAATTATAGTCTTTGCATAACCCCATACATCAGATGAATTAGTGATACTTCTTTTTTTTAAAAATTGATGTAACATAATATATATTTTTAATTTTTATTGTTTTTAAATAATTTTAAATCTGAATCCATCATACTTTTTACTTACTAATGATTGTAAATTATGTTGTTTACTAGATCTTCCAAATTAAATCTAAATATCCGGATTTCTCTCTAAAATTAGTTTGGTAAACATTTTACCAAAAGAACCTGTACCACCCGTTATTGAAAACGAATTGCAGATACTACCTCCTTTGCCAGCAGATGAATTCTACGAAGTTACCAGAGGATATGTAAGGCTAAACGGTAGAGTAATAAGCGGTACGCACGAGATAGATATAGTAGAAGAGCCAGTGAGCACTTATTAGCTAAAGTTCCGAGCTCCTTCTTTAATATACAGAATAACACCGACCTTTTAGAGATAGTCGCACATAATACCACTCCTATACATTTCGGTAGTGGCTTAAAATTAACGTCAAACAATAATATGAGCTTCGAGCCTGAAACCTCACTCACAACTAATTTAGTTTACCGTTTAGATCTACTAATTTAACAGTTATTTATATTTTTTCTTCGACTACCACCGGTAGTCACATGTGATTTTTTCGCCTCTTTGGACTTTAAAAAAAAACTACTCCCCCTGCATTAGATCCTTCCACAGGATCCGCCCAATCACCAACCCGCTGAACACAAAGCCGCCCGCTATCATCCCCAAGATCATGCTTAGCTTCCAGCCCAAAATTTTATCTCCCTCTATCGGCAATCTAGGCTCATCTAATTTTTGGAAGTATGGCGTTTCGCTTTTTAAGATAAAATCCGAGGTTTCTTTGTTTTTGATCACCTCCGCATACATCGCTCCGTACATCTGCAAGTTCCGTCCTGAGCGAGAGGTAGGGAGTCTATCGTAGGTTTTAACTAATCCTAGTTTATCCGACCCCGTGGCCAAACCACTCTCAGCACCACTCAGTACAAGCCATAAATAGAATCTGCCTTGAGGGTAAGCTCCTGAAGCGTCTTTTTAGGTCCTTCAGTAGATTTAAGCACGTAATACACTTGTATCTTATCGTACCAAGAGTTGGTGAGCGCTGCAGATAGCTCTTGATCAATAGCGGTAGTCGCGATTTTTAATATGGTACTTTTCTCATCAAACTCTAAATTCGCTATCCCTGGTTTTTTGTCTCCTTTAAAAAATTCTATTAACGTATTCAAAGCAATGTTATACTGCTTGGTAGCTGCAAATGGCTTGGTAAACAAAAAATCCACCAACACCGTATCTTCCTGCCAGCCCTCGTGCATTTCATAAGGCCTTAATGATATGATTGGCCAGTAAATCTCTTGCACCCCCTACCGTAGCTGAATCCATCAGGGTTCGCTCACATATCTTACCCGAACGGGCGATTTCGGTGATCTTTTCAAAGTTACTTGCTCCACCACCGCTGCCACCCAGTCCGAACTGGCCTAGCATAGCTCCAATGCCTGACATACTACCGCCTTCGTCCTGATTTACCATAAAGGTAAGTTCAGCCGTATAGGTCGTAGGTTTTAAATACGCTTTTAACACAAATCCCGCTCCAAAAAGAAGTGATACCGCTATAAGTCCAATCTTCTTGGACCAGATTACCTTGATGTACTCTTGGGTCTTTAAGATGAGTTCTTTTATAGATATTTCATCTTCGTGTTGGTAGTCCTTTTCTTGATTTTGCATAAAGGTAGTTGTTAAAGATTATTGGACAAAGTAATCACCGTAAAGGCAGAAATCATTAAGGTTAAAATTTCGGTAACAGTATCTTTTAGATTTACCTTGCTTTCTTCTTTTTTCCTGTTTCTGCGTTCTTCTATTTTATTGGCTTTTTTACCACTTATCACAATCTCAGAACCGTTTTTTACGATACGGTGCACACGAAAGAGTAAAAAATTATGCGTTTTCTTAAACCTACCGTCCAAGTCTTTTACATACGTTTGAGCACGCTTGGCATCATTGTCAAATCCTCCTGCATACTCTTTGATATAGTAGCCTGCTCGTTTCCCTTTGAAATAAGGAGAGGCAACCTTACCATCGCTATTTAGCATAGTCGTAGCCACAAACTCTTGTGCCCGGGTACCGCTAACGTCCACTAACACTATGTCCTGCTTTTTTCCGATGACGATTACATCATTTTTGAGTACCACTACATTGTGGTTTTTGTTTTTTTTGCGTTTTAATGCCTTTTTAAAATCAATGGTTATTCTACCCACATTATTGTAAGAGCGTGTAATTGTAGAATTAAATAAATACGCCTCGTCGGTGATTCCACCGGCTTTGGCTAAAATATCTGCCAGCGTTTCTCTGTCTTTAGTGATAGGATATTGACCGGGATATTTCACCTCCCCTTCTACGGTTACTGTACGTATTAATTTGAAGTCGGGTACTTTACGCACCACTACAATATCAAACGGTTGTAGGGAAATAGCACCATCTCCTTTGAGGTCTAAAGCGCGGTTAATACTCACAGAATTAATGCGTACCTGAGTAGGGACATTATCCTGTATCAATAGTCTAAATATATCTACCTTGTTGCTAGCAGCATCTATAGTGAGGCCCCCAGCTTTTAGCAAAAGATCGGTAAGTGTCAAGGTAGAATCATACCGTAATTTCTGTGGATTTTTTACGGCACCACGTACTTCTACAAATAACTCTTCTTGAAAATCTGCAACACTTGGTATGGTGATTTGGTCGTAGGGTTGAATTACGATGTCGGCACTGCTGCCTGGATTGGCCAAAGCCTCTGCAATATCAACCAATTTGTACGACACTTTTTTACCGCTATTTATGTTCCTACCCGTGACATAAGCAAAGGCAGTCGCTTGGTCTTTCACGCCACCTGCTAACAGTATCGCATCAGAGAAACGAATGGTTTTGTTAGGATCTAAAAAATGACTGTCCAACGGCTGACGTACCGCACCTGACAGACTAAACGTGTACTTCTCTACGAATGTACGTTGGTCAAAAATAACGATTCCGTCTTCTTTTTGGAGTTTAAACGTACTGTTATCTGCGTTCAGATTGAGACTCAACAATTGATAGGTACCGTCTATGTTCTTACGAGTAAGGTAGGCTAAGTCTGTCCGTGCAAATTCTTCCAATTTTGCTTTGGTCAAGAGGTCTGCTATGCTAAGGGATTCAGAAAGCTCATAATGTCCTCCAAAACGAACTGCACCGGTAATAGACACATAGTTTTGGTACTCTTTCTCGGTTGATTTAAATACAACTCGATCTAGGTCTTCTAAGACCATTTTTTTGGTAAGCTGGTAATCGTAGGTAAATAAATTATCCTGTAAACCGTTGTTGCGAATGATGTTGTAATTCGCCAATACCGTGTTTTTACGCACACCACCGGCAATTTTTAACAAGTCAGCGATATTTTCTTTGGGTAACAACTCAAAGTTTCCTGTATGTGTAAATGGGCCTGTTAAGTTTACCAAATTCTGAATGGGTGGAATGAAGATTACGCTGTTGTTTTGTAAGCCATATCCTTCCGCTTTCTTTGGATTGGTTAAAAATTCATACACGTCAATTGTATACTCTTTACTTCCATTCAATACTCTAATAGCCCGTACCGATCCATTTTTAGTAGGGCCGCCTGCGGCAAGTATAGCATGAAGGGCATTGTTAAGCGAGGAGATGGTGTACGAACCTGGATTTTGTACTGCCCCAAAAATATTTACCGTAATAGTGCGAGCCGAGGTAACTTCTAGGTTAAACTGTCCATTGTTAAAAATGTATGCTTGCTGAAAGCGTTTGAATAATAGTTCTTTGGCTTTACCAAATTGCACTCCTTTTAAATTGATTTTATACATACCCTTTGGTCGTATGAAACCATCATTTTCTATCTGGTAGATTAAGTCTGCTTGCGACTTCCCAAAAATATTAATAGTTATCTTATCACCTACATCAAGAATATAATGATCCGGCGTACTACTGGTTTGAGTCGTTTTATAAAAGTCTAAGGTATTATCAAAGAATATAGAATGTCCATAAATCGGAGATGCTTTTTCTGTATTGGTGTGGTCTGCTTTAATATCTGAGATGGCTTCCTCTACGCTTGCTCCTGTCTCTACCTTAACTCCTACTTCTGCAGTACTTACCTCATCTAGCTTTTCAAACTTATCTTCTAAGTTCTCCTTAGAAAGTTCATTATTTACCGTAAGGCCCTTCTCTGCTTCTATTTCTGCGACGGCTTGCTCAATGGTGCCTTGTAAAGAAGGCAAATCCTCTGGCGATATATTATCTACATCAATGCCTTTACCCGCTAAGTTGTCTTTTAATTCTTGCTCTGTAATTCCTTTGCTTGCCAACAGAGACTTGGCTTGTAATAAATCAGTCGGTACCTGAGCCGACGCTATGGTACTTGCGATTAAAAGAAAAAATATGAATATATGATTTTTCATGATTTTGTTTTATGTAGGTGCAAACCTTATTTAATATTTGTTTTTTGAAACAGCATATCTGTTAAACGTATGCTGTTATTAGTTGAAATGTTGTTAAGATACACTAGTTGAATAGTTTAAAGGTATGTTGCTTTATCTACTATAAACTGCTAGCTTGACCTACCCTACTACCCTCTTTAAGTATACCCATATCCACTCTTTTCTATTTCTACGGCTAATTTATCTTGAAGTTGTTTCTCAGATATGCCTTTTTCCGCTAATTCTCTCTGCGATTTAACATACGAAAATGGAACAGCTACTTGACTAAAAATAGGTGTAGAAGCCAGCAAAAAAAAGAAAGCGATAACGCTTAATCTTTTCATTTGTCTAAATTTTTTCATTTTTTGGTTTTGGTAACTGCGAATTAATGCGAAATGAATGATTCAATGTTTATTTATTCTTTAAACGTAAATATTTATTGGATGAAATGAATCTCTATTTACTCTCTTTAAGAATGCGTTTTAGATAAGTTCCATAACCACTCTTTTCTATTTCTTTGGCTAGAATTAACAACTGTTTTTTATCAATATAGCCTTTTTTGTAAGCAATTTCTTCAATGCATCCCACCTTATATCCCTGCCTTTTTTCTATAACTCTTACAAATTCTGAAGCATCATGCAATGATTCAAAATTACCCGTATCCAACCAAGCTGTACCTCTATCAAAAACTTTAACTTTGAGTTTCCCAGCTTCTAAATAATGTTTATTGATATCTGTGATTTCATATTCGCCACGATCAGATGGCTTCAAGGATTTAGCAATTCTTATCACACTATTATCATAAAAGTATAAACCTGGAATTGCATAATTGGATTGAGGACGCTTGGGTTTTTCTTCAATACTCAAAGCATTAAAGTGCTCATCAAAATCAACGACCCCGTAGCGTTCAGGATCTGTCACTTGATAGGCAAATACTATTCCTCCCGAGGGATTTATACAATCTGATAATAACTCATCCATACCCGATTTGTAAAATATATTATCCCCTAAAACTAAAGCCACATCGTCATCTCCAATAAAATCTTCTCCGATGACAAAAGCCTGAGCTAGACCATTTGGAACAGACTGTATCGCATACGAAAACGCACATCCCAAATGAGAACCATCTCCTAACAGTCGTTTAAATTGAGCATTGTCCTCAGGGGTAGTGATAATTAAAATCTCTGAAATACCCGCCAACATTAAAGTTGAAAGTGGATAATAGATCATGGGTTTATCATATATTGGCATCAACTGTTTACTGATTCCTTTGGTAATCGGATATAATCGGGTGCCTGACCCTCCTGCTAATATGATTCCTTTCATGCTATTTTAAACTATATATACGTTCTATAATATCTACCACTTTCATGCCCTCTAATGCATTTGTGGAAATGGATTTCCTGTTTTTAATAACATCTACTACATTTTCAAAGATATAGGGATGATTATTTGCTGATCCTTTATACGAACCATAATCATTGGCAGGATTACTCGCTGGCAAGGATTGAAATGAATAATCTTTGACATTACAATACTCCACTTCATTCATATACTGACCACCTACTTTAATTGATCCGTTCTGAGCAATGACCGTGACGCTGCTTTCTAAGTTTGAATCCCAAACTGAAGAAGAATAATTGATACTACCCATACCCCCTTGAACAAATCTAAAATTTACTATTCCTGAATCTTCAAATTCTATACTGTGTTGGTGTGAAAAATTACCAAATTTGGCTTGAATATCTTCAATGTCACCAAAGATCCAATACATTAAGTCTATAAAATGAGAAAACTGCGTGAATAACGTACCTCCGTCTAAATCATTGGTTCCTTTCCAGGGATGTTTCTGACCATCTTTAAAATAATAGCGATCGTCTCTGTTCCAATAACAATTGATTTGAACATTATAAATATCACCCATTTTTTTTGAGGAAACCATTTCCTTTAACCATATAGAAGGGGGAGAATATCTATTTTGCATTACGCAAAATATATTCTTATTAATGTTTAGAGATTTGAAGATAAGGTT
Organism: uncultured Bacteroidia bacterium; assembly: GCA_943787465.1. GTDB lineage: Bacteria > Bacteroidota > Bacteroidia > NS11-12g > UBA9320 > UBA9320. Next base: position 18,705 of record CALSMN010000006.1, read on the forward strand.
TTCACATTTAGCTTTTGAAAGTCCCATGGGTTTTTCAACCACGACATGTTTGTTAAAGTCTAATGCTAAACTGGCATGTTCCGCATGTAAACCATTAGGGGTACATACACAAACAATTTCAATGTTGGGCTCTGCCTCAAACATTTGTTCTGGAGAGGAATAAAAGGGTACATGTATATCCTCTATTTCTAATGCATTTTTATCCAATATATCACAGACTGCAATAAGCTCACACTCCTCATTTAGATTTACCATAGAAGCATGTCTTTTACCAATATGTCCCATGCCAATTACACCAAATTTCACTTTACTCATAGCTGAAAAAAATTCTTTTACTTTACTAATTATGTACTGAAGTGTTTCATTGTCCATCTCTGTGTGTATCGGTAAGGATAAAACCTGTTCACATAATAATGCTGTGTTTATTAATCCTTCTCCTTCGTAATAATCGTGAAAAGCGACTTGTTTATACAAGGGTATAGGATAATATATCATCGAAGGAATATCAGCATCCTTTAAAAATTGTTGAAGTTTATCCCGTTTTGAATTTAAAACCCGGAGGGTATATTGATGGAATACATGCGTCGTATCGATGCATGTATTTGGAATTACTAATCCAATGATATCCTTAAATGACTCATTGTAGGCAGTTGCAACTAAATTTCTTCGATGTGCAAAATCGTCTAACTCTTTTAACTTCACTGATAATACCGCTGCCTGGATCCCATCCAATCTGGAATTCACTCCAATTCTATCATGTATATATTTTTGACTTTGACCATGATTAGCAATCATTGCTATTTTTTGAGCCAATTGATCATTATTGGTGAAGATAGCACCACCATCGCCAAAACAACCTAAATTTTTACTAGGGAAAAATGAAGTACAACCGATATCACCTATGGTTCCCGTCTTTGAAGTTTTTCCATTTTTATGAGAATAATCACTTCCAATAGCTTGAGCATTATCCTCGATTACATACAAATGATGTTGGATTGCAAAATCCATAATTTCATCCATAGGTGCCGATTGACCAAATAAATGAACAGGAACAATAGCCTTCGTCTTTGGTGTGATTACACGCTCTAATTTTGAAATGGAAATATTGAAATTTTCTGAATCAACATCAACCATAATTGGAACTAGACCCAATAAACCAATTACTTCAGCCGTTGCTACATAGGTAAATGCTGGAACAATAACTTCATCTCCTGGTTGAAGGTCTAATGCCATAAGTGCAATTTGTAATGCATCTGTTCCATTCGCTACGCCAATAACATGCTTTACCCCAAGGTAATTAGCAAGTTGATTTTCAAAGCGCTTAACTGCAGGTCCTTTAATAAAATTAGAATTATCAATAACATCTGCTATAGCCTGATCAATTTCTGGCTTAAGTCTCAGGTATTGTGACTTTAAGTCTACCATCGCTATATTTTTACTGGAAACACTCATTTTAATATGCAATAAATGCTGGGTTGTATAAATTTTCTTTGTTGTAGCTTAAAGGAACTGTAGGTTGATGAGTATATGAAATTTCATGAATTTGATACCCAAGCGAACGAAGGATAGCATCTGCAGCTGCTGTATCCCACTCCATACAAGGAGAGAATCGGGGATATAAATCTGCCTTATTTTCGACTAAAGCCATAAACTTAATGGCACTACCTATCCTATTTATATGTCCTACTGATATTTTATTAACAAAGGTATCAAATCTTGGATTTCTATTGTTTTTGGAGGCGATTATTCGGATAGATTCTTGTTCAATGAGGGATTGATAACTGGACGTTGTATTTTGATTTAAAAAAATTTCGTTATCGCCAATAACACATTTGGCATACCCCAATTTAGGACCTCCTATATAAATTTTATTTTCAACGGGAACACTGATCACTCCCAAAACAGGTTGGTTGTTCTCCATGAGGGCAATATTTATGGTAAAATTTCCATTTTGATTTATAAACTCGCGAGTACCATCCAATGGATCTATCAGCCAGTAATTTATCCATGATTTTCGCTCATCATATTCAATTGCATACCCTTCTTCACTAAGTATCGGAATACCTGTATCACTTAATGCAGAAGTGATCAAATCATGCGATAAAAGGTCAGCACGTGTAACTGGTGATTCATCTGACTTTAATGTAACAGAGAAATCACCATTTTCATAAATATGCATCATTTGGATATTGATGTCTCGTACTGTTTCAAGCAATATATTTTCAAGATATCGATTCCCTAACACCAAAACTAAGCATACATTTTATCATAATATTTTTGATATTCTCCACTGGTAACATTTTCGAGCCAATTCTTATTTGAAAAGAACCAATCTATGGTTTTTGCAAGTCCTTCTTCAAATTGTAAGCTTGGAACCCAACCCAACTCATCCTTCAATTTGGAAGCATCTATGGCATATCTCAAATCATGACCTGCTCTATCTTGGACATACGTGATTAATTTTTCAGATTGACCCACTGGATTTTGTAACTTCTCATCTACTAACTTACACAACAACTTTACTAAATCAATATTCGTCCACTCATTATGACCACCAATATTATAGGTATCCCCTATTTTACCTCTGGAGAATATGGTTGATATTGCTTGTGCGTGATCTTTCACAAAGAGCCAATCTCTTACATTTAAACCTGCACCATATACAGGAAGTGATTTTTGATGAATGATATTATTTATCATCAGTGGTATTAATTTTTCTGGAAAATGATTAGGGCCATAATTATTGGAACAGTTGCTTATAATTACGGGTAATCCATAGGTGTGGAAATAAGCTCTTACAAAATGATCGCTACTAGCTTTAGATGCTGAATATGGACTTCTAGGGTCATAGGCTGTGTCCTCATAAAAAAATCCTGTTTCGCCTAAAGAGCCATATACCTCATCGGTACTCACATGATAGAATAATTTATCGTTTAAATCATCACCCCAACATTCTTTTGCAGCTTGTAGAAGGTTTACCGTACCAATCACATTGGTTTGAACAAAAGCTAAAGGATCCTTAATACTTCGATCGACATGGCTTTCTGCTGCTAAATGAACAATATGAGTGATATTATTTTCTTTAATGACACCTCTAACCCCTACTAGATCAATAATATCTTGATGTATAAAAGTATAGTTAGGATGATTTTCGATGTCGGTTAAGTTTTCTAAATTTCCTGCATAGGTAAGTGCATCTAAATTGATAATTTTATCCTCTTTAAAAGTTTCTAAAAATAATCGAACTACGTGAGAACCAATAAATCCTGCACCTCCTGTAATTAAAATGTTTTTCATGTTTATTTTTTGATAGAACCTAGATACAGCTTCGCCACTTCAGTCACAATGCTGTTAAAAAATTTTCACTAAAATAGGATTATTTACTCCATAAAAGTAAATAATCTGGATATTCTTCCGTGAATTTTTCTTCCGAATATTCTGAAGATTGGTAATTCACAAACCTGATTTTTTTATTTATCGTTTTTTCGACTTTTTGGACCACATTGTATAAATAATTTTTATCAATATCTCCCACAAAAATGAGGTCTATCACCTCACTATTTAACCCTTTTGCAAGTTGACCAACCAGAAATACATGCTGGAGTTCGCCCAAATTATCAATGATTTTTTCAATAATGGTATCCAACCCTGTAATCTTTAAGAGAATATTATGAATATCCATAAACAGAGGATGATTTGAATCTGCTTGGAAATACTTTTTATTTCCAACAATGTTGGACTTTAATAAACCCGCTTCTTCAAATTTGTTAAGTTCTACTCGGATACCGTTGGTGGACTCACCAAATTCTGATTCTAAACTCCGCAAGTAGGAAGTGTTACTGCTATTCAAAAAGAACTTTAGTAGCAGCTTAATTTTAGTTTTCGAAGAAATTAGTGCGTCAATCATTATCGATAATGAGTAACAAAATTACTCATTTTTTATAAAATTTATAATCTTCCATCAATATTTTCCTTCGGTAATGCTGATTTAACATCAAAGACTACACCCGAATCACCTACTAAATCTCTAATATCCATAGATAAAAACTGATGATGGGAAACAGCTAAAATAACTGCAGAATAAATACCTTCTGGCTTTTCAATCATCTCAATTCCATACTCATGCATCACTTCTTGATGACTCACCCATGGATCGTATACGGATACTTCTGTTCCAAATTCTTTGAATTCATTAACAATATCTACAACTCCAGAATTTCGAATATCGGGACAGTTCTCTTTAAAGGTAATTCCAAGTATAAGTACACGTGCTGATCGAATCACATGGTTTTTATTGATTAGCATTTTAACTACTTTGTTGGCTACAAATGCTCCCATATTTTCATTGATTCTTCTTCCAGAGAGAATTACTTCAGGATAATATCCCAATTGTTGAGCCTTGTGCGTTAAGTAATAGGGATCAACAGAAATACAATGCCCTCCAACTAGTCCCGGTCTGAATGGTAAAAAATTCCATTTAGAACCAGCTGCTTCAAGAACTTCTAAAGTATCTATTCCAATCCTATCAAAAATTAAAGCCAACTCATTTACAAAAGAAATATTCAGATCGCGTTGACAATTCTCTATCACTTTAGATCCTTCAGCAACCTTAATAGAGGAAGCTTTAAATGTTCCTGCAGTAATGATTGACTGGTACAATTGATCTACTAGTTCTGCAACCTCAATGGTTGAACCGCTAGTTACTTTTTTTATTTTAGTCACCGTATGCACTTTATCCCCAGGGTTAATTCGCTCGGGAGAATAACCACAATAGAAATCTGTGTTGTATACTAAACCGCTTCCTTGCTCTAAAACCGGAACACACACCTCTTCTGTACATCCAGGAAAAACAGTAGACTCGTAGATAACAATATCATCTTTTTTCAGAATTTGACTGATTGCATGGCTTGATTTTTCTAAAGGACCAAGATCTGGCCTTTTATTTTGATCTATGGGTGTAGGCACTGTGACAATGTAAATAGTACAATCCGACAAATCAAGAATGTTATCCGTGTAAGTTAACTGGGTAGCCGATAACAAGCCAGCCTTATCCACCTCTAATGTAGAATCTATTCCAGAACGAAGTGAATCAATTCTAGACGTATTAATATCATAACCAAGGGTCACGTACTTTTTACCAAATTCAACGGCAAGAGGAAGTCCTACATAGCCCAACCCAATGATGCCGATTTTTTGATTTTCTAATGATTTCAATTTTTTTTCTAATTTGATATTCCTAGAGTTATTATAATAATCGTGCAAATTTAGGATTAATTGAATAATTCAACCATTGATTGTCTAAAATTAAGTAATTCATATTATTCGTTTTTTCTAAAAACATGATAGGGTAATTCCACTTTTATGCTTTGTCCTAATGTTTCAAAACTTACAAGAAAACAACTTTCGTTATTCCTTCTAAGTATATCTACTAATTGCCCTTTAAGTGGGCCCTCATCTACCATTACTTGATTTCCTACCTCAAAATCATCGGGTGTATGAATGGTCTCTAAAGAATAGCCTGATTCCAGAATGGTATGAATCACTTGTATCTCTTTTTCTTTTACAGTAGCATCTTGACCATTGTACCTAAGATAAGCAACTACTCCTGTTGTTTCTAGAATTTCATCGCGTTGAGTCGAAGTGGGTTTAACAAACAAATACCCATTAAATAGGGGAAACTCTACCCATTTTTTTCGATCACTCCATTGCCTTAGTTTTTTGGTTAAAGGTAAAAAAACCGCTATTCCTTCTTTCTTTAATCGATCGAATACCTTTTTTTCTTGCCGACTAGCAACATAGATCACTTTCCACTGCAAATCCTGACTCATACCTATGAAATCTGTTTACCCAAGTAAACCGATGATTTATTTTTTAAACTATTCTACGCCGTGCATTAACTTCTTGATGGGTTTATTTAAAATAGCTATCAAAATAGCTATTCCAATTAAAACAAATCCAATAGTAGAGAACACAGATAAATAATTGTTTAAACCAGCCTCAACTGATAAGGCTTTTTCTCCACCATGACCACCTGTGAATGCTGCAATTTTACCACCCACATAATTAGCAATTGCAAAACTTAGGAACCATGCACCCATAGCTGTACCTGCCATTTTCTTTGGCGATAATTTAGTCACCATGGATAAACCAATAGGCGACAAAAATAATTCACCCGTTGTATGAAGTAATATACAAAAACTAAGTTAAAAGTGGAACTTGAAAAGACTCACTCACAAACTGAATCCTACTTGGGTAACCAGAAACCCAAGAGCTAACTGAATATTCCTAAAGAAAATTTCATAGGTATACTAGGATTCTTACCCATTTTAGAAAGTTTCACCCACATAACTGAGAATATAGATCCAAAAACAATAATAAAAAATGGATTAAAAAACTGGGTCATACTTGCGGGCATTTCCCAGCCAAATATGGAACGATCTACATTTCTATCAGCAAATAGGGTTAACGAGGTGCCCGCTTGTTCAAAACAAGCCCAAAAAGCAATATTAATAATCATAAAAATGATTAGAGCAATCATTCTATCCTTCCAAATTACAGTGCCTTCTTGTTTATCTTCTTTAATTCCTGCCATAATCATCGAATAGAGATTCCAATAAATAAGGTAAGTAATATATATCCATCCATTGATTGTTTTGTATCAACAAATAACAAAGTGGAATTAAAGCTAAAGAACCCACCGTAATAACTTGTACCCAATTGAAAGGTCCAAGTATTTTTTGTTTTCCTTCGTCTGTAATTTCAAGTCCGGGTGCTGCTGCGTAGTTAGCTCTACCTAACCAAAAAATGAGTAAACCTGCAAGCATACCAATACCAGCCAAACCAAAGCCGTATTTGAAACCATAAGTCTCTCCAACAAAAGCAACAACTGTGGTTGCAAGCAAAGCACCTATATTGATACCAATGTAAAATATAGTGAATCCAGAATCTCTTCTTGGATCATTGTCTCGATATAATTTTCCAACGATGGTAGAGATATTGGCTTTAAAATAACCATTCCCGATGATTAATGCTCCCATACCAATGAGCATGAGATGCTCTGAACCGCCAATGATGATAAATTCTCCAATAGCCATGAGTATAGCTCCTAATAATACTGCATATCTGTATCCTAAAAAACGATCTGCCATTTTACCTCCTAAAATTGGGGCAGCGTATACCAATCCAGTGTAGGCACCATAGATAAGTGATGCTTCTGAATCTCCCATCATTAACGATTTTACTAAAAATAGCGTCAATAATGTCCTCATTCCATAATAGCAAAATCTTTCCCACATTTCTGAGAAAAATAACGTCATTAATCCTCTGGGTTGTCCTTCATTTTGATTGATGTTCATAGAGTTGTCTAAAGTTTTTCCTTCGCTCATTTTTTTTATGATTAAATTTTGGTAAAAATATAGTTAAATATTGAATTATAAATTTTCTGTAATGAAATTAGTCATCTTGTTATACAAATGGTAACGCGTCGCACCACCATAAATACTATGGTTTTTATTAGGATAAAATTCTGAATCAAAGGGGATATTATTTTTGATCAATTCGTCCACCATCATGACGCTGTTTTGAAAATGCACATTATCATCACCTGTACCATGGATAATTAAATATTTTCCTCGAATATCTTTAACAAAGTTAATAGGTGAATTATCATCATATCCTGTCCCATTTTCTTGAGGCAATCCCATATATCGCTCTGTGTAAATATTATCGTAATATCGCCAATTGGTTACGGGTGCAACAGCAATAGCCATTTTGAATATATTATTTCCTTTAGCTAATGCTAAACTACTCATATACCCACCGTAACTCCAACCCCAAATGCCTATTCTCGTAGAGTCTATAAAACTTAATTTACTCATCCACTGAGCTGCTGCAATTTGATCTTCTGTTTCATATTTACCCAATTGTTGGTAAGTCATTTTTTTAAAGTCTGCACCGCGAGCACCCGTTCCACGATTATCAACAGATACTACTATCATATTCAGTTTATTAGCTAACATCTGATACCAATAATAATTGCTCCATCCAAAACTGTTTTTAACCGTTTGTGAACCCGGACCTCCATAGACATACATGAACAGAGGATACTGGATCGTATCATTAAAATTAGCTGGTTTAATCATCCAATAATTCAAACTCGTTTCATTAACATTCAATTGATCAAATTCAATGCTACCCATGGTGAATTTCTTATTTCTCTCTATAAAACTTGCATTATCCTCGACCACACGTTGAGTTTCCCAACTGCTATTCTTTATGGCAAACTGATGAGGCAATTGTGCCGAATGATAGTTGTGTAGCACTAATGAGTAATCTTTACTAAATTGAGCCGTGTGCCAACCTGATTCTTGGGTTAATCTTTTTTTGTTCTGTCCGTCAAAACTAATACAATAAATATGGCGTTCTGTGGGATTTACTTCTGTACTGGTGTAGTAAATATTTTCATGGACCTCATCTATTCCCAGTACGGCATCTACTTCCCAATTTCCTTTGGTAACCTGAAATATTTGAGGTCCATCAACTTTATGGAAATAAAGATGTTTATACCCGTCTTTTTCACTGCAAATAATCATGTGTTTTTTATCCTTCAAGAAGTAAATATCATCTGTAATATCAACATAATAGGGATGTGATTCTTCCAATGAAACAGAAACTTTAGCATCTTCTACTAAAAGAAGCTCCCATTTATTTTGCAACCGATTTAGGCGTTGCACACTCAATAAATTTGGGCTTTTTGTCCATTTTATTCGAGGTAAGTATTGATCATTTTCTGAACCTAATGAGATGGATTTACATGTTCCTTTCTTGACATCTGCTATGTATATTTCAACTTTACTATTTGCCTCTCCCGCTTTGGGATATTTAAATTTATATAAATCTGGGTATAGCTTCCCGTAAGTTGTCATTTGCCATTCCTTTACGTGAGTTTCATCAAATTTATAAAACGCGATGTGTGTTCCTGTACTATTCCATTCAAAACCACGACTCATCCCAAATTCCTCTTCATATACCCAGTCAACAGCACCATTTATGATTCTATTATACTCGCCATCTTTGGTCAATCGTTTTATTTTATTTGTCTGTGCATTTAATACAAACAAATCGTTTTCTTTTACATAAGCTAACTGAGTTCCTGAGGAATTTAAGGTAGGATATCTCACCTCTTTTCCCTCTGCTAGTATAGTTTGATCTGATATTCGAATAATTTTAAAATCACCCCTAGAAGAATGTCTATATATCTGTTGTATGTTAAAATAAACTAACGCAATAGTTTGATCACCATTAAAGTCATACGAGCCGATGCTTATTTTGTTTCCATTAAACACTTGATTAGCATTTAATAATTCTTTGATTTTTTTGCCTGTCACATAATCATATTGGTTAATAACATCATACCCCGCTTCATCCTTCTCTTGGATACAATAGCTTTTCCCATCATTCATATTCACAAAACCATTGACTGTCTTGGGATAAAAGGTACCACTTGCCCATATATCAGCCAATTCTATAGATTGATTTTGACTTTTGGCGAATAGCGTTGCAAAAAAAAGTAGGGATAAGAATAGGTATCTCATGGTGTAATATAAAATTTCTTCAATTATAATTGAATCTCAAATGAATTGGATACAAAGTCTTGAAAAATTATTAGGTAGCGATCAAGTTCACACAGATGAGTCTATTCGATCTAATTACTCATCCGATTACACTGAAGATTTAAACTTTCTTCCTGATGCAGTTGTAAAGCCAAAGACCTCAGCAGATGTTGCGGCGATATTATCTTTTTGTAGTGCTCATAAAATACCTGTAACACCTCGTGGTGCTGGCACGGGGTTGAGTGGAGGAAGTATCCCTGTGAGAGGTGGGGTCTCTTTGAGTATGGAACATTTTAATAAAATCATTGAAATTGATGAGGAAAATTTTCAAGCTACAGTAGAATGCGGGGTGATTAATGATACTTTTCAATTAGCCGTTAGAGAAAAAGGCTTGTTCTATCCCCCTGACCCAGCAAGCAAAGGCAGTTGTTTTTTGGGAGGAAATATCGCTCATAGCAGTGGTGGCCCTAAAGCATTAAAATATGGTACAACTAAAGATTATGTTCTCAATCTTGAAGTAGTTTTACCCAACGGAGAAATTATTTGGACGGGATCGGATACGTTAAAGAACAGTACGGGCTATAATTTAACCCAATTAATGATCGGTAGTGAGGGAACATTGGGAGTTGTGACTAAAATTGTGTTTAAGCTACTCCCCCTTCCTAAACACAATCTATTGATGCTTGCAAAATTTAATACCATCGAAGATGCTTGTAAAACTGTACCTCAAATATTTACCTCAGGTGTAAGCCCAAGTGCATTGGAACTTATGGAGCGTAATGCAATTGAATTTGTACATCGATATGGATCAGAATCTCAAAAAGCAGTTACTTCTGCTATGCTATCGGACCATAATACAGCCGCTTTTCTTTTGATTGAAGTGGATGGAAATGATTTGGATTTACTTTTCGATGATTGTGAAAAAATGAATACCGTACTGGAAAACAATAATACATCTGAAGTCCAATTTGCTGATAGCGATGCATTAAAAGAAAAATTTTGGCAAATCCGAAGGAATATTGGTGAAATGGTAAAAATGCACCATATTTTCAAAGAGGAGGATACGGTGGTAAAACGTGCTAATCTTCCTAAGTTAATGTCTGGTGTAAAAGCCATAGGTAAAGCATATAATTTTGAGAGTGTTTGTTACGGTCATGCAGGCGATGGAAATTTACACATCAATATTTTGAAGGGAAATTTATCAGACCAACAATGGAATGGCTCCCATTTAGAAGAGGGCATACGGAAAATATTTAGATTATGTAAAGAATTAGGAGGAACCATAAGCGGTGAACACGGCATTGGTTTTGTTCAAAAAAAATATATGAATGAGGTTTTAACCCCTACTCACATTCATCTCATGAAAGGCATCAAACATATTTTTGATCCCAATGGAATATTAAATCCAGATAAAATTTGGGAATAGTACTAAGTCTCTAAATTCTCAAAAACAAATTCTTTCTTGTCATTGACATCCATTTTTATTTTTGAATCTGTAATAATTGTTGCATCTAAAATTTTAACACTAAGTGTATTGAGTATTTCTCGTTGAATAGCTCGTTTGAGAGGCCTAGCACCAAATTGAGGGTCATAACCTATCTCGCTCAACCAATCTAAGGCCTCATCAGTGGCCTCAATATCAATGCCTTGCTTTTCAAGCATAGCCCTCAATGATGCAAATTGTATGTCTACTATACCACGAATATCTTGTCTTGACAAGGGTTTAAACATCATAATCTCATCGATACGATTTAAAAATTCAGGTCGAACTGATTTTTTAAGTAATTCAAATACTTCCAATTTTGTTTTTGCTTCCAGTTGATCCTGATTTACTGAAGTCATTTCACTAAATCGTTGCTGAATGATATCACTACCCACATTACTAGTCATAATCACAATGGTGTTCTTAAAATTAGCCGTTCGCCCTTTATTATCTGTTAATCTTCCATCATCTAGCACTTGAAGTAGGATGTTGAATACATCGGGATGAGCTTTTTCGATTTCATCCAAAAGAACTACCGAGTAGGGTTTTCTTCTTACAGCTTCAGTTAATTGTCCCCCTTCATCATACCCAACATATCCTGGAGGGGCTCCCACCAATCTACTTACGGTATGTTTCTCTTGATATTCACTCATATCAATCCGGATTAAGGCATCTTCTTTATTAAATAAATACGTAGCAAGGGCCTTTGCTAACTCTGTTTTACCTACCCCAGTAGTGCCTAAAAATATAAAAGAGCCAATGGGTTTTTTGGGGTCAGATAGTCCTGCTCTACTTCTACGTATAGCATCTGAAATAGCAACAATTGCCTCATTTTGACCAACTACCCGTTCATGCAATTCCGCTTCTAGATTCAATAATTTTTCACGTTCACTTTGAAGCATACTTTGAACTGGTATACCCGTCCATTTACTTACGACTTCTGCTATATCTTCACTGGTTACTTCTTCTTTTACTAATGAGCTATGGGCTTGCTTCTCAATTAATTGTGTTTTCAACTTTTCTAATTCTTCCTCTGTGGATTTTATTCTCCCATACCGGATCTCTGCTACTTTTCCAAAATCGCCAGCACGTTCTGCTTGATCTGCTTCTAAACGCAATGATTCCACTTCTTTTTTCTTAGATTGAATTCCATCAACAATTGATTTTTCTTCTTGCCACTTAGCTTTTAATTGATTCCTATCTTCAGATAAATTGGCGATTTCTTCATTCAAATGGGATAATTTTTTATCATCTTTTTCTCGCTTAATTGCTTCTCGTTCAATCTCAAGTTGCATTATTTTTCGTTCAATTTCATCCAACTCTTCAGGGACAGAATCAATTTCCAACCGCAATTTTGCAGCAGATTCATCCATTAAATCAATGGCCTTGTCTGGCAAAAATCGATCAGAAATATATCGTTGAGAAAGCTCAACAGCAGCAATGACTGCCTCATCTTTAATTCGAACTTTATGATGCACTTCATACTTTTCTTTGATTCCGCGAAGAATGGATATAGCATCTTCTGAATTGGGTTCATCAACCAACACCGTTTGAAATCTTCGCTCCAATGCTTTATCCTTTTCAATATATTTTTGATATTCTGCAAGGGTTGTAGCACCAATTGCTTTCAGCTCACCTCGAGCCAAAGCCGGCTTCAAAATATTAGCCGCATCCATGGCACCTTCTCCACTTGCTCCAGCCCCTACAAGCGTATGTATTTCATCAATAAACAAAACAATTTCACCTGCTGCATGGGTGACTTCTTTAACTACAGACTTCAATCGTTCTTCGAATTCACCTTTATACTTAGCTCCCGCTATTAGACTCCCCATGTCCAAGCTATAAATTTGTTTTGTTTTTAAATTTTCTGGCACATCACCACTAATCACTCGATGAGCTAAACCTTCAGCAATTGCTGTTTTTCCCACACCGGGTTCTCCTACCAATATGGGATTATTTTTTGTTCGTCTACTCAATATCTGAAGAACACGTCTAATTTCTTCATCTCTACCTATTACAGGATCAAGTTTACCCGCCTTCGCTAATTGATTTAAATTTCGAGCATACTTCCCAAGTGAATTATATTGTTCCTCTGCACTATTCGTGGTTGCTTTCGACCCTCCACGAAGAACTTTAAATGATTTAATTATTTCTGCCTGCTTTACACCGGCATCTTTCAATAGATTTGATATTTGATCATTACCTTGCAACAGAGCAATGAAAATATGTTCAATCGTCACAAATTCATCCCCGAATTCGGTGAGGTAAGTATTAGCATTAATTAACACTTGTTGCGATTTAGAACTTAAATATGGGTTACCTCCACCTGATACCTTCGGATAACTCTGAATGACACTCTCTAATGCTTGATGAATACGCTGAATATTAGCATTTACTTTTTTCAAAGCGTATGAAATTACATCTTCATCAACGATAAAAATCCCTTTTAATAAGTGACCCGTTTCAATGGCCTGTTGTTGTCCTGATAGAGTCAATTCTTGTGCCTTCTGTATCGCTTCTTGACTTTTAATCGTAAAATTTTTAGTATCCATAATTGTTTGTTTTAATCACTTAAATCACAAAACCAACACCATACACTATAAATGGTCAAAATGACATTAAATTTAGACAATTTGTTGATTTTTAGGACATTATGTCTTTATGTTGCTATTCATAGATTTAGAAAATGAAAATATGTCGGTAAGTTTATTTTAAAATTACTCGAACAAAGAACTGAAAATTTAATTTCGCAATCCATTTTATGAATCCATTTTTAGTCGCATATTCTACGCCTTTTGAAACCATTCCTTTTGCATCCATTAAGAATTCTCATTTTTTACCTGCCATCAAAAAAGGAATTGAATTAGCGAAACACGAAATTCAGGCTATTACTGAAAATACTGATGCTCCTACCTTTGAAAACACAATTGAAGCTCTCGAGCATTCAGGCGAAATTATCAATAAAGTAAGTTCTGCATTTTTCAATTTAAATGCTGCTGAAACAAGTGATGAAATGCAGACTATTGCTCAAGAAATGTCACCATTGTTATCGGATTTTAGTAACGATATATTTACCAATATTGACTTATTTCACCGAATTAAAATAATACATGATCAAGGTTTTGAACATCTCACTCCTGAACAAACTACATTACTCACTAAAAACTATAAAAGTTTTGTTCGAAATGGGGCTAACTTGAATGAAGAACAAAAAGCAAAACTGCGTCATATTGATACCAAACTAGCTCAACTTTCGCTTACATTTGGTGAAAATGTGTTAAAAGATAGTAATGCATTTGAACTTGTGATCTCGAATGAGCAAGATTTATCTGGACTTCCTCCAAGTAGTATAGAAGCCGCAAAGATCACGGCAACAAATAAGGGTATAGAAAACCAATGGGTATTTACATTGGATTATCCGAGTTACATCCCATTTATGACCTATAGTACGCAAAGAAACCTGAGAGAAAAAATGTACAAAGCTTTTAGTCGTAAAGGTTTTCAAGATAATGCGTACAATAACACTTCAATTGTTCAGGAAATGGTTAAACTTCGTGCAGAAAGGGCTCAACTTCTTGGATATGTGAGTCATGCCGATTATGTACTTGAAGAACGCATGGCACAATCGCCTTCACAAGTATTGGATTTTTTACATGCTATACAGGAAAAAGCATTGCCATTTGCAAAAAAAGAGTTCGATGAATTAACTCAATTTGCCAAAAAAATAGACAACATAGATGAACTACAAAAATGGGATGCCAGTTATTACACTGAAAAATTGAGAAAAGAACGTTTCAATATAGATGATGAATTACTTCGACCCTTTTTTCAGTTAGAACGTGTATTAGAGGGTTTATTTTTAACGGCTCAACAGTTGTTTGGAATTACATTTCACCCAACAAATGCTATCGAAACCTATCATCCTGACGTAATAACCTATGAAGTAAAAGACGATAAAGGTAAGCACTTAGGGATTTTTTATGCTGATTTTTTTCCAAGACCTGGAAAAAGACAAGGTGCATGGATGACTAGTTTCAGGTCTCAAAAAATAATCCATGAAAAAGATCAACGTCCCCATGTAAGTATAGTATGCAATTTCACCCAACCTACTGACCAAAGACCCTCATTGCTTAGTTTTCAGGAAGTAACCACTTTATTCCATGAATTTGGGCATGCTTTGCATGGAATTTTTGCACAAGGTACTTATGCTAGCTTAAGCGGTACTAATGTTTTTTGGGATTTTGTGGAACTACCCAGTCAGCTTATGGAAAATTGGTGCTACGAACCCGAATGTTTACAACTATTTGCAAAACACTATAAGAACGGAGATGACATTCCAACTGACTACATAAATAAAATTAAACAGTCTGCCAACTTCATGGCCGGACTTGCTACCATTCGACAAATTGGATTAGCAAAAATCGATATGGGATGGCATACGTTGAGTCATCAGGATGCAGCCTTATCCCAACTTTCAATACCTGAAATGGAACAAAAACAACTGGCAAAAATTGATTTGTATCCAAAACATAATTCGAGTTGTGTGAGTACAGCATTTTCACATATTTTTCAGGGCGGATACAGCAGTGGATATTATAGTTACAAATGGGCAGAAATATTGGATGCTGATGCTTTCGAGGCATTTAAAGAGCAGGGTGTTTTTGATGAAAAAACAGCTCATAAATTTAGAGATACAATATTAAAATGTGGCGGGAGTGAGCATCCAGAAATTTTATACCAACGATTCCGAGGAAGAAAACCTAGGGCTGATGCTCTTCTTAAAAGAGCTGGATTAATCCAAGATTAAAAAACAAATTTACGATTCAATTGCTCCTTCATAAATACCGCATCCAAAACTAAAATTTTGTACCTAAAAATTTCCATCCTTGTCTTGAGCGTAATTCTATGGAATGCCCCTTCTCTGTATGCTCAAAAAATGTCTCCTAGCTTACATATTTCAAGCACAGAAAATGAAATTAAAATTGATGGTGAATTGAAGGAAGAAGCATGGAATAACTGTGCGGTGGCAGATCAATTTTATCAAAGTGTTCCTGTTGATACTGCCTACGCAAAATCCATTACTGAAGTCATGATGACCTATGACGAGAAATATCTATATATAGCTGCTATTTGCTATGACACCCTAAAAGAGCCTTTCATTATACAGTCATTAAAAAGAGATTTTTCATATCCAGTAAGTGATGCCTTTGCTATCTATATCGATCCATACAATGACCTCACCAATGGATTTAGTTTTGCCGTTAATCCCAAAGGTGTTCAACGCGAGGGATTGATTCAAGTAGGAGGAAATTATGGCGTCACAACTGCCTGGGATATTTTATGGTATTCTGAGGTTAAAGTATATCCAGATCGGTGGATTGTAGAAATGGCTATCCCATTCAGTTCATTGAGATTTAAGCCTGGTGAAAAAAAATGGAGAGTTAATTTTTCAAGAAATAATTTAAAGATAAACGAGGGCTCATCATGGGCCGCTGTACCGCGTAATTTCAACATTGCATCCCTCCCTTTTTGTGGCGAATTAATATGGGACAAACCCCTTACAAAACGAAAAAAAAGTGCAGCACTTATCCCTTATGTAACGGGTGGTGTCCAGCAGAAGTTTCAAGTTTCGGAAGAAATTAACACCTTTACTCAAGGTGTTGGAGGAGATGCCCGAATAAGTGTTACCAATTCGCTTCAGCTAGATTTAACAATTAATCCTGATTTTTCGCAAGTAGAAGTGGACCGACAGGTAACCAATTTGAGTCGTTTTAATTTATACTTCCCCGAACGAAGAAATTTTTTTATAGAAAACAGTGATTTATTTTCTGACTTTGGTTTTCGACAAATTAGGCCCTTCTTTTCTAGAAAAATTGGCCTTCAAAATGGTAGCATTGTACCCATATTGGGTGGTGCCCGTTTGAGTGGCAAATTAAATAAAGATTGGCGTATTGGTATGATGAACATCCAAACAGATCAATCAAATGATATCCTCCAACAAAACTATACCGTAGCTGCACTCCAGCGACGCATACTCAAGAATAGTACGATAGGTATCATTGGACTGAATAGAAATAGCTTTTCTTCCTCCAAGTTCAATACAACAGATTATAATCGAATCATCGGTACGGATTTTAATTTTGGGACATTGGATCGAAAATGGACTGGAAAAGCCTTTTATCACCACTCTTTTTCACCAACCACAACCACTCAGAATTTTACGCATGCATCATGGCTGGCATATAGCACCCCGTCCGTTTTTATCATGTGGAATCATGAATTTGTAGGTCAAAACTATACCGCTGATTTTGGTTTTGTACCCCGAATAGAAAGATATGATCCAGATATTCAAGCTGTACGAAGACAATCCTACTGGAGATTAGAACCTATGATTGCTTACACCTTTTACCCAAAGAAAAAATCATGGTTTATCTCACAACGTATTGAGACCTATTTGGATCGATATACGGATGGTAATTATCAATTAACCGACAACCAATTTAGAAATACCTACAAGCTTAAATTGAACAATACCAGTAGTTTTCGATTTGATGTAAATGATCGATTTACGAAACTCTATTTTAATACAGACTTAACCTTCACAAACGACACCAATGCCTATACACCAAGGGGAAATTATTCGTATAGAAATGTACAACTATCATACGAATCCAATGTAAGAAAACCACTATCTTGGGAAACTTCATACATGATTGGAGACTATTATAATGGCAAAAGAACCAGTATAAATGCTACTTTAAACTATCGTTGGCAGCCCATAGGTAAGTTCAGTATATATGTCAATCAAAATACATTTGATATGCCATCCCTTACGGAAGACAAAGCTCTTTTACTTGTAGGTTCTAATATAGAACTGGCCTTTACAAAAAGTATATTTTTCTCTACCTTTTTTCAATACAATACTCAAATTACAAATTTCAACATTAATAGTCGGTTACAGTGGCGATTCAAACCCATGAGTGACTTATATATTGTATACAGTGACAACTATTTAACGACTGATTTTACCGCAAAAAATCGTGGGTTAGTTATTAAATTACAATACTGGATTCAGTAATTAATGTGCGAAATAGCATGTGTTTTATTATAAAAAAACTTTTGAACAAAAACTCACATAATCGAATATACCCCCACTAAAATTTATAACTTCGTTTTGAAAAACATGGAATTTACTGCTCGTCTAAACCGTATTAAAGAATCATTAACCATTGGCATGGCTAAAAAAGCCAGAGAATTAAAAGCTGAAGGAAAAGATATTATCAGTCTGAGTCTAGGTGAACCCGATTTTGACACGCCCAATCATGTTAAAGAAGCTGCTATACAAGCCATTCATTTGGGAAAAACAAAGTACACCCCAGTAGGTGGTATTCCAGAGTTAAAAAAAGCCATTTGTGCCAAATTTTCAAGAGATTATGACTTGGATATTACACCCCAAGAAGTGATGGTTAGTACTGGTGCTAAACAATGTATTATGAATGCGATACTTAGTTTAGTCGATCACAACGATGAGGTGATTATACCCTTACCTTATTGGGTAAGCTATTCTGAAATGGTGGCATTTGCAGGAGGGAAATCTGTTTTCATACCTGCCAAATTTGAAGATGGATTTGCTCTTGATATCGATGCAATGGAACGTTCTATCAATGAAAAAACGAAAGTGATACTATTCTCTAGCCCGAGTAATCCTGCTGGAAGTTCACTTTCTCTGGAGCAACTCAAACAAATTGCTAATTTGGTCAAAAAGCATCCCCAAGTCACCATTATTTCAGACGAAATATATGAGCACATTAACTTTGAAGGAGTCCATACTAGTATTTCGCAATTCAAAGAAATTAAAAACCAACTGATCGTGATTAATGGCGTTTCAAAAGGTTTTGCTATGACAGGTTGGAGAATAGGTTATATGGTAGGACCTCAATCGATTATCGCTGCTTGTGATAAACTACAAGGTCAGTTTACTTCTGGGGCAAACAGTATAGCTCAATGGGCTGCCGTAGAGGCCATCAATGGAGATATGAAACCATCCATTGAAATGGTATCTACCTTCAAAAAAAGAAGAGACATGATGGTTAATTTATTAAGAGAGATACCAGGTATTGAGACAGATGTTCCCAAAGGAGCATTTTATTTATTTCCAAGGGTAAGTTCGTTTTATGGAAAAAAATTAGGCCAGACTATCATCAACAATAGTTTAGATTTTTGTGATTACATACTCAATGAAGCACTCGTGAGTATCGTTCCAGGTATCGCTTTCGGCATGGACGATCATATTCGGATTAGTTACGCTAGCAGTGAAGAAGAGTTAAAAGAAGCGATAAGTAGAATCAAAAAAGCGTTAACTTGACCAGTCTATCATCTATATTTACACAATGGAATACTTCAAAAGTGCTTATTTTGGGAGATTGCATGATCGATGCCTATTTTTATGGCACCCATACTAGAAATAGCCCAGAAGCACCTGTGCCCATTATCAATCTTGAAAAAAAAGAAAAACGATTGGGTGGAGCTGCTAATGTAGCTCTCAATATTAAAGCACTAGGAGCTACTCCTATTTTGTGTAGTATTGTAGGTGATGATTGGGATGGCCAACAACTCCTATCGCTATTAAATAAAGAATCCCTATCTTCTCATGGGGTAATTATAGACAAAACAAGAAATACTACGGTTAAAACCCGAGTTATCGGAAACAATAAGCATTTCCTTCGTATTGATGAAGAAAGCACTACATTTATATCTAAAGAGATCGAGACCGAAATCATTACAAAGGCATCATCCCTTCTTGCTGACATCGATGTACTCATATTTCAAGATTACAATAAAGGATTGTTGACGCCTCATGTGATTAAGCACATCACTAAATTATGCAATGAACTATCCATACCCATCGTCGTTGACCCCAAGTACGATCAATTTTTTGAATTTAAAAATTGTACCCTCTTCAAGCCCAACAGAAAGGAAATTGCAGAAGCATACCATAAAAAAGAGACCGAGAGCCTAGATTTTATGTCATTAACAGAAGAGCTAAGAAATACCTTAAATGCTCAAAAAGTTATGACTACCTTATCTGAAAATGGAGTCCTCATTCTGGATGCCAATACAAAACACCATTTCCAAGCTCACCCTCGAAAAATTGTAGATGTTAGTGGAGCTGGAGACTCGGTGTTGAGTGTTGCTGCTTTATGTGTTGCTTCAGGATTATCCAATACATTGATTGCCCATTTATCGAATTTAGCTGGTGGCTTAGTTTGTGAAAAAGTAGGGGTAGTGCCTGTTGATAAAGTAATGTTGCTAGAGGAAGCTTCTCAATTGGGTTTTGATTCTCTACTCCTCTAACAAATTTTATCATTCATCTCAAATTACTCAAATTCCTTCCAGCAACCCTCCAATTGTAACATTCTAAATCAGATGTCCTTCTTTCCAATGCGATTGCTGGTCACGTTGAACAGAAGTAAGTCTTGGCAATGATAAACCTTGAGTTGTAGATTCCAGTTCTAGAATTGAACCAGCTTGAATAGAAGTAGGATTACCCCCAATTTTGATTTGTGAATACAAATCAAAGGAACATAAAAAAAATGACGATGGTAAATATGAGATTTTTCATAATAAATAATTTCTTACTCACAAAAGTAAAAACATATTACTCCTCTAACAAATCCGGTCTACGATCTTGTGTAATTTTGAATGCTTCTGAATCACGCCATGCTGCAATCTTAGCAAAATGTCCACTTTGTAAAACTTCAGGCACTTTTAACCCTCTAAAATCTGCTGGACGAGTATATACCGGTGGAGCTAGCATATTATCCTGAAAACTATCCGTTAATGCTGATTCCTCATCTGAAATCACGCCTGGTATTAAGCGACAGATTGAATCAGCGAGTACAGCAGCAGCTAACTCTCCCCCACTCAACACATAATCACCAATGCTAATTTCTTTGGTAATAATTTGATCACGAATACGCTGGTCTATGCCTTTATAATGACCACAAAGAATGATGATGTTCTTTTTAAGCGATAATTGATTTGCAGTCGCTTGATTGTATACCTCACCATCTGGACACACATAGATAATCTCATCATAAACTCGTTCAGATTGTAATTTTTCAATACAATCAAAAACGGGTTCACAGCGAATGACCATACCTGCCCCACCACCATAAACCGTATCATCTACCTGTTTGTAATTTCCCAAACCATAGGATTTCAAATCATGGATATGAATTTCTAAAATTCCTTTGTCTTTGGCCCGTTGAACAATACTGTGGTTCAATGGACTTTCCATTAATTTAGGTTGAACTGAAATAATATCGATTCGATACGACATAATTACAAATCTAGCAGACCCTCAGGAAGATGTAGCCAAATTTCTTGGTTTTCTTGCGAAATATAATCTACAAAATCATCCACAAAAGGAATATATTTTTCGACCCCATTGTATTTTATAATGAGCATCAATTGTTGCGGCAATTCTCGAACATCTATTACTTTTCCAAGGGAACCACGCTTGCTATCAATTAATTCATACCCCATAAAAGATAATTTAGATTCTTGAGGCAAAGCATGTTGGTCGGTAAAAACAACACTGCCAACTAATTTTTGAGCTTTTTCGAAGGAATCAATAAAAGACAAACTAACTACTGGATTATCTTGACTGCCTTTGAGACTGACTATTTTGTATGGAATGTATTGACCTTGGAGATGTATAAAAATAAAATCGTCTCGCTTGAGTGAGACGATTTCACGTTCTAATAGTATATTTAGCTCTCCCTTGAAACCATGAGGACGACTTATGTATCCAAAAGATATCAGTCTATCCTTATTAATCATTGGGAGTGAAATTATGCCTTTTCTTCCGATGAAGTTTCTTCTTCTGATGCAGGGGCTTCTGTATCAGCTGCAGGGGCTTCTGGAACTACTTCTTCAACAACGGCTTCTGTTGCAGATTCTTCCGTTACTTCTGCTGTTTTTTCTGCCTCAGCAACAACTTCTTCCGTAGTTTCTTCTGTAACAGTCTCAACTGCTTCAAGTGGTGCATTTTCATCACTTGCTTCTGTCGGTGCTTCTACTGCTTCTTCCTCAGGAGTCTCTTCCACAGGAGGAGCCAATTTTTCTGCAATTGCTTTTTCTCGCTCTAA
Source organism: uncultured Bacteroidia bacterium (assembly GCA_943787465.1). Taxonomy (GTDB): domain Bacteria; phylum Bacteroidota; class Bacteroidia; order NS11-12g; family UBA9320; genus UBA9320. The sequence goes on from CALSMN010000006.1 coordinate 40,952, forward strand.
TTTGATTTCCACTTCACGTTTGTGTGCAGCTGCAGACTGCTCAGCAGCAGACTTACTTAAACCTTCAACTTTTGCCGAAACTTTATTTTCTTTTTCAACCAACCAAGTTGCAAATTTTGCATCTGCTTGATCTTGAGTTAATGCCCCTTTTTTCACCCCTTTGTTTAGGTGATGTTTATACATCGCACCTTTGTACGATAGTATAGCCCTACAAGTGTCAGTTGGAACTGCACCGTTACTTAACCAGCGGACTGCATCGTCTAGGTTTAAATCAATCGTTGCTGGATTGGTATTCGGATTATACGAACCAATTCTCTCAATAAATCGACCATCCCTAGGAGCTCTTGCATCCGCCGCCACAATGTAGTAGAAAGGTTTTCCTTTTCTTCCTTGTCTACGAAGTCTTAATTTTACCATATTTTATTTTTTAAATCAAGCTGGTTCTCCTTTTTCCAGCAAGGCTGCAAATGTCGTTTTTCTTATTTAATTTTCAAAACAATTTTTAAAACTGAAATTATTCGGCTTTATCTTCTCTGAACTTACGAAATGTATAACTGAAATTAAGCATGATATAACGAGTTAATACATTTTGATTCGTTGCTTCATAATAACTGTCATAGAAATTTTGGCTTATGTTGTTGTTCTGATTCAATATATCAAAAACACTCAACTGGATTTCACCTCGTTTGTTCTCAAAAACTTGTTTTCCAAGACCTGCAGTCCAGAGTAATACTTGATTATTGAGTCCAGCTCCTAATCCATAATACTTCTGGTAATTCAATTGAGTTCTAAATGTGAAACCGAAAGGCATTATCCAATCGTATTTGATTTTATTCGTATGAACCCAATAGGTATTATTTAAGGATGAGTTCTGCGTATTTTCAGAACTGTTATATGAAGCTCTCGTTGATAGTGTGAAGTCAACCTTTTCACTAATATTACTGCTTAAGACTAACCCTAATTCATAACTTTGGTTAATCGTATTGGATTTTATCGTATTAATCAAGCTTGGTATGTTTGTTGTACGCGAAGAAAGATCCACATTTAAATTACTTTTCAATACAGAAATAGGTTTACCATACGTAATAAAAGTATTATAGGTGTATTGTCCATTTAAATTAACTGGTTGCGTAAGCTGACCTCCTTGCTTGAGCTCAACACCACTGAATATGGTATCTCTTCTGGCTGTAAATGTACTTTGTCCAATGAAGTTATTTGTCCATCCGCCACTTATCATTGCATAAAACACTACATCTTTTTCTGTGCTTGCAAAATTATATTTAGACATCAACCAATGTCCGTATTGTTGTCTTAACCCTGTATTTCCTTTGCTTAGTTGTAGTGGATTCGAATTATCCAACACTTCAGAAAGTTGCTGAGCTGAGGGATTTGAGGTATATGTTCGATACATGGAAAACCAGGAGGCATTATTTTTCAACTTAGCTCTATACAAAGCAAAGGGTAAAATATTTTTGAAATCTTGTAATCTTGTCTCAAGTGTAGGCACAGATTGATTATTATTTAATGAAGCAATCTCAAACTTCAGTCGTACAACGAATCCTCCTTTTCGTCCAAATTGACGAGTTCCCATGCCAGCAGAATGGGTTAACCAATCATTATTGTATTCATTAGAAAGTAGTGAATCATAATTTCCAGGCGATATAGAAGTGACTCCACTCATCATTTTTTGATTAGTAACATTGACACTATTTGAGAAATCATAGGTAACAAACATCCCTAAACCTTTTTCATTTAATGGCTCACTAACCATTATACTGGCATCTATCCCATCGATATTTTCATCTAAATCACCCATTTGATTCACATTATCAAGATTAGAGTTGACATCAGTATATCGACCTGTTAATGTATTTGTTCCTTGAGTTCTGTCTATTGAATTTTTAAATTGAAGAAACAAACTTCGTCCCCTTTTTTCGCCATTTAATCTGAACATTAAATTATTAGAAAATTTCATGCCAAGCAGATCGCTATTAAATCCTTGATTTAGGGTATTTGTGATCATCGATTCCTGAACTGTATTACTGGTATCCAACATATTACCACGGTTATCTTGAACACTTACACTTGGAAGATAAAAGAAGGAGGCTTTAGGGTTTAATTTATAAACCATCTTAGCATTAAACTTATGATTCACATTGTTACTGTAACTCGAACTTTCTTCCGTATACTGTTGTCCCGTATTGTTCAATAAGTAATAATTCTGGTATGTATTAGTCTGGGATGTGTTATCGCCTTCATTAAAAAAATAGCTCCCATTTATATCTATTTTTTCACCCCATTTATCCTGATAATTCGCCCCCCATGCTTTTGTTTCAGTTATACCACCCGTTGGATTTACCATAAAATCATTTGCACTCCCATTGGCAGAAAATCCACTTAAAAAAGAAGGTCTTTTTCCCCCTGGTCCTCTTCCTCCACTTCCTCTTCCACTACTATTATCAGCAACTACCCCTAATAAATCTTCCGTACTAAAATTCTGTTGATTAATATTATTTACCTGGCCTAAAATGGATAAACGCCGATCCCCTCGAAATAAATTCAAATTAGTTCCCGCACTATATTGTTGATCATTTCCATATCCAGCATAAGCTTTTCCAAATTCACCATTTCGCATATTGATTTTTGTCACAATATTTAAGGTTTTAATACGAGAACCATCGTCTACACCACTGGCTTTTGATTGTTCACTTTTATCATCAAAAATTTGAATTTTATCCACTACTTCGGCAGGAAGAGTAGCCAAAGCAGTTTTTGGGTTTTGACCAAAAAATTGTTTTCCATCTACCAGAACTTGCTGGACTTTTTCACCTTGAGCTTCTATTTCACCATTATTATCTCTCACTCCGGGCATTTTTTCAACTAAATCTTTTGCACTTGCATTTTGATTGGTTTTGTATGCATTGGCATTATACGATACCGTATCGCCATTAATTGTTGCACTTAACGACTTCTGTGAAACATTTACCTCGGTGAGATTTTCTGTATTCACTTTCATGATAATTGTTCCCAAATAATCATCTCTCCAAACACGCAATAATTCGATGTAGGGTTCTAAACCAAGATAATTGATCTTTAAAGTGTATTCTCCTCTTGAAAGTGAAAGCCTGAACGAGCCTTTTTCATCAGATATAACTCCAGCAGCTACAGCACTATCTGAGTTTATAGCAAAAATAGCTGCTCCGACAATAGGTTCTCCGGTAGCTTCATGTTTTAACTTTCCTCCAATAGGATAGGTATTCTGAGCAGAAATAAATTTAAAGAAACTTAAAAAAACAAGAACGATTGCTATTTTTTTCATATATAAAATCGCGCAAATATAGGTAGCTTCATAATTTTAATTTTAAATATGTTAATTTGCTTCAAAGTCTAATCATCATGAATGTTAATTTACCAAAATTTCTCGTTAGTCTATTTCTAATTTTAATTCCTTTTTTTTCCAATGCTCAAAACCAACATGCCCTTAATTTTGATGGAAGTGACGATTTCGTTTCTTCTGGATATGCAGGAATTTCGGGCTCATCGGCCAGAACTGTTGAAGCTTGGATTAGAACAACTGCCACTACTTCTCCCAGTTCAGGAGGGGCACAACAAGTGATTGCAGACTATGGTACTATGACAACAGGAGGTCGTTTTACGTTAAATCTTTTGTGGAGTAATGCACCAAGGATAGAGGTAGGCGGAAGTGGACTTAGCAGCACTTCAGCTATTAATGATGGATCGTGGCATCATGTAGCTGCTGTTTTTGATCCTAATGCAAAAAATAAGTTTAGCTTATATATTGATGGTCAGCTGGATACTGCTGGCAATATTTCAACAACGGTCAACACTCAATTGAGCAATAATTTACTTATTGGTAAACGAATCGATAATGGTAAATTTTTTGATGGTGATATTGATGAAGTACGGTTTTGGAACTCAGCAAGAACTCCTCGTCAAATAGACAGCCTTTATAACCAAGAAATATGTAAGCAGAATGGATTAGTAGCCTATTATCGTTTTAATGAAGGCACCGCCAGTGGCACAAATACAAATGTGAAAACTTCCTATGATAAGTCTTCAGGTAATAACAACGCTTCCTTAAATAATTTTGGTTTATCCGGGAGTCAATCCAATTGGATTAATGGATCAACCATCTCATCAGCACCATTTTCAGATACCACTTTTAAGGATACTTCTTGTGGAAACTATATTTCACCACTCAAAAAAATATATTATAAAAGTGGCACTATCAAGGAAACCCTTGTCAATAATCAGGGTTGTGATAGTATTATCACAATCGATCTAATCATTAATCAAAATTCGTTCACACCAATTGATATACAAGCTTGCGATAGTTTTGTAGCTTATGATGGTTCTATTTATAAAAAATCAATTATTTACACTGATGTTTTTAAAAATATTTCGGGATGCGATAGCTTTGTTCAAAACAAATTAATCGTAAATTTTACCCAACGGGATACTGTTCATATAATGGCTTGTAGCTCATACACCCTACCTGCTGGAACTGAAGTGTTTCAATCTGGATTATATTGGGACTCCTTGCAATCTATTGCAGGGTGTGATAGTATAATCTGGGTTAATCTAACCATAAATCAACCCTCGGATACTTCTTTAAAAATTTCAAGTTGCGATCGATATATAAGTGCACGTGGCAATATTTATGATCAATCAGGGTATTATACAGATACTATACGAAATCAAACTGGCTGCGACAGTATAATATATCTCGATCTTGCTATCAATCCCTCCCATGATACTCTAATCAAAACTTCCGCATGTGATAGCTTTACAACTAATAGTAATCAATACACTTGGTACATTTCTGGAAATTATAGAGAAACATTGACGAGTGATAACGGCTGTGATAGTGTTTTGAACTTCGAGTTAACTATAAATCCATCTACACGCTCCAGTATTCAACCTATGGCGTGTGACATGTATACGACTCCTAGTGGTAAGAGGATAATTTCATCGGGGATTTATTCTGATGTTATTAAAAATTCATCGGGTTGTGATAGCACTATATCCATTGATTTGAAAATCTACAACCATACACCAACTGTTACTCAATCCAAGGATACTTTGCATACTGAAAATGGAGATTATACCTTTCAATGGCTCAATTGTAATCCAGATTTCTCAATTATAGATAAGGAATCATCTTATTTCTATATTCCTTCAAAAACTGGTTCGTATGCTGTTGAAGTTAATGAGAATGGTTGCCTTGACACAACTGAATGTAAAGAAATCACCGTAACCAATTCAGTATCAAACCTACAATCCATAGCATTTGAATTTTATCCAAATCCTGCTTCCAAGCAGATTTATGTATTTGCGACACAACCTGATCTTTACTATACGATTGAGGATGTGTTTGGCACAATTCTCAAAGAAGGAATTCTGAATCAAAACACACCTATATCTATTCAAGAAATCCCTAATGGATGTTATTTCATGAGGCTGAAAAACAACCATACTTTTATCACAAAGCCGTTAATCATTCAACATGATTAGAAAATATTTTCATTTTGATTTTCTGATAAAATTCAAAATTTTTTGAACTTCATCAGCCCATATTTTATCTTGGTCTGATAGATTAGCTATCGCCTTTATTTCGTTTACAATGGAAGATAATTTGGGTGATGTTTTTAGGGGATTTCTGTAACCTAAAGCTTTGCATGCCGTTAATAATTCTATAGCTTGGATACGTTCCACATTTTCAATCACTTTCAAGCATTTTGTTGCAGCATTTGCTCCCATGCTCACATGATCCTCTTGGCCATTGCTACTCTCAATGGTATCTACCGAAGATGGAGTACACAATTGTTTGTTTTGACTTACTATACTGGCTGCAGTATATTGAGCAATCATGAGCCCACTCTCCAAACCAGGATTACTTGTCAAGAAAGCAGGAAGGCCTCTTTTACCCTCTAAAAGACGATAAATTCTTCGTTCTGCTATACTTCCTATTTCGGCAATGGCAATCGCTAAAAAATCAAGCTGCATAGCCAGAGGCTGTCCATGGAAATTACCTGCACTCAAAATTAAATCTTCATCAGGAAAAATATTTGGATTATCCGTTACTGCATTAATTTCAATCTCAAAAACAGCCGAAACTTGATGATACACATCCTTACTCGCTCCATGAACCTGCGGCACACACCTAAAACTATAAGGGTCTTGTACATGTTCTTTTTCTTGATTGAATATTTCACTATCTGATAAATGATTTAAAACTGCTTTTGCAGTTTCTAATTGCCCAGGGTGAGGCCTGATAATATGACTGAAAGCTAAAAAGGGTTCTTTTCTGCCATCATAGGCATCAATACACAAAGCTGCGTGTATATCTGCACGATCTAAAATTTCTTTTGATTTGAATAGACATTGCAAACCATAGGCTTGCATAAATTGAGTTCCATTAATAAGTGCTAGACCCTCTTTAGGGCCTAAAACTAAACTACTTGGTGGAGAAAAGGTGATTTCATTTTGATTAGATGACCATACTTTTCCCTCACCAATCAAGGGCAAACACAAATGACTTAATGGAGCTAAATCTCCACTGGCTCCCAAGCTTCCCAATTCATATACGACCGGAAGGGTATTGGAATTGTATAAATCCAATAATTTCTGAACTGTTCCAACTTGCACACCACTATGTCCCTGACTCAGACTTTTTGCTTTTAATAATAGCATGAGTTTGATGATGTCCTTTGGAACATAATCTCCCATTCCACAAGCATGAGATCGGATTAAATTAATTTGTAATTGATTCAAATCTTCAGGAGCGATTTGTGTATTGCATAAGGATCCAAAACCCGTATTCACACCATAAATAGGCACTTCAGCATGGTCTATTTTTTTCAATAAATAGGCATGGCATTTGCCTATCAAGTCTTTTGCCTTAGCAGACAACTCAATGGTTTTATCCATTGACAGAATTTCCTTTACATCATTAATGCTGTGGTACGCTGTAAGATCCATGAATGGACGAAATTACGAATTTCTACTTTCCAAGGCTAATTTAGAAATCACGGCTTTTGTATTTTCAGGAAAATCACCTTTCATCATCCAATCATAATACCCTCTATTTTCCCTAAATACATCTACAACCCGCTTGTTTTGATATTTACCAAAATTAAAATAGGCTTCCCCATCCGATCCTCTTTTTATACGTCTAGCGAAGTCAAAAAATTCATTTTCTCCACTGAAAGCATGTAGAAAGTTTATATTATTTTCCAATTCTTCATAAAAATCTATTTGTGCTTTGATCACTTCCCATGTAGCTACCGTGTCTGCTTTAGCCGAATGAGCATCTATGAGCTCTTTTCCACAATATTTTTTATATGCTGCAGCTAAATTCCGGGGCTCCATTTTGTGAAAAATTCGTTGTGCATCAATAAATTTTCTTTGAGTATCAAAGGCTACTTCAGCTCTGTAAAATTCCTCCGCTAACATCGGAAAATCAAATCGATTGCTATTAAATCCTCCAAAATCTGAATCCCCTAAAAATGAATTTAATTTTCCAGAAAATTCTTTAAACGTGGGTTTATCAATTACATCTTTATCCCATATACCATGAATTTCTGATACTTCTGGGGGTATCGGAATAGTTGGGTTAAACACCTGATGCAGGTGTTCCTCTTGACCATCTGGATGTATTTTAATACAATATATCTCAACTATACGATCTTTGGATACCTGAATACCGGTCGTTTCTAAATCAAAAACGACTAAAGGTTTATCTAATACTAAATTCACAAAGCAAAGTTAACTCGGAATTGATGGAGAATTAAGCGATTATTATCCACGATAAAATCAAAACTCCTATTTCCTATTGATTACAACCGATACGCTGCAAATACACATCCCGGGGCGGTAGTTGTCCCTCCTATATTCTGTGTAAAGCCCGTCCCTTGCCATGCTTGTATCCGATAGCTATCCGTCCCATCACTATAGATGACCGTATGGATACTCGAGGTCATCTCTGTATCTCCATCCTCACTGCTCTCCTCGACTATCGTGTTTAGGTTATTCACCAACGCTATGCGTCTCACTCCTGTATTAGTATTGTTATCCTCCCAATCTACCGTCGCCATGATTACATAATACCCCGCCTGTGATGGGGTAAATACGCCTGTACTCAATTCATACTCTCCTCTGGTATCATTCTTATGATCATGTCCTTTACCTTTAGCATGGAGCAAAGCATTTCAATATATGTATAGTTTCTTTTCATAGAATTTTACCAGTTAATTTGAGCTGTTGAGTATTTAAATCACAATAAAAGTCACAAAAAACAATAGACAAACTATCTCAAATATGATATTAGTCATCATTGGATATGATTTTTATACCATCTATTTGTATAACACCTAAATTATTGAATTATTCGCATTAAGGGTTAGGCTCTTTAGATAAATACGTTCAAAAAATCCATGGGTGAGCACCCTCTTAATAATTTTAAAAGTTTGATTTCATTATAGCCATTTCTAATTCATACTATTGTAGTTAAAATGAAGTATAAAGCAATCCACATACAATGCGATGATGAACTTGCCGAGACCATCTCCTTTCTACTTCAAGAAATGGGCTATGAAGGCACTTCCTATGAAAATGACATCTTAATAGCCTATTGTGATTCCAATTTATTGGATCGTTCAGCATTGGATCAACTACTAATTCCATTCCAACTTGTTCCTATAAAAATTACGGATGTTCCATTGCAAAACTGGAATAAGCTATGGGAAAAGAATTTCAAATCTGCCGATCTGGGGGAACACATTCATTCTAGAGCTCCTTTTCATCCTCCAAAGTTGGTAAAGCATGATATCATCATTTTACCCAAAATGGCTTTTGGAACGGGTCATCATGAGACTACACAATTATCGGCAATAGCACTTGAAAAAATAGATTGTAGTGATAAAACAGTATTGGATATGGGATGTGGAAGTGGACTTTTAGCGATATTGGCTTCACAAAAAGGAGCCAAGCATATTTTTGCTATCGACTATGATGACAATTGTATTCAGAACACCCTTGAGAACATACAATTAAATAAGGTTAAAAACGTTGAAGTCATAAAGGACAACTCATTGCAACAGATTCAAGGAAAATTGGACATCATTGTCAGTAATATTGTAAAGAATATAAACCTTCATTTACTCCCAGAATTTGCTGAAAAAATAAAAACAAACGGCACGTTAATTTTGTGCGGTTTTATCGCCGAAGATGAGGCAATTTTGATTCAAAAAGCTCATGAATATGGGTTCAAACTAATCAATAAAAACATAAAAAAATCTTGGTTACAAACTCAATTTATCAAGCACCATGTTGACTAAACGACACCTATTTCTCGCATGTATTTTCCTCCAATTACTTGGCTATGGACAACGTTCATTTTCTCGAAAACCTGCACTATTTATAACTGAGTACAACACCTATCTTTCTAGCGAAAGTGACCGTTCAAGTAAGAAACTTTTGGAATCATTTACGACTAAATGGGATTCTGGAAAATTTGTAGAACCCGAACAACGCAACATTATTACAGTAGCAAATACTATGTTGATGAATGATTTGGATAAAGCAACATTTATATTATTTACAGAAACCATGCTGTATGCAAAGGATTCTGTAGACGAACCCAAATACATCAGCTGGTCTAAAGCACTGACGCCTGCTTTGTCGTCTGGTAATCAAACATTTAAAACATTACTTACGGCATCACGGAACTTATTTCGAGACAATACTATATATGAATCTCAAACTAAGAAATGGTATAGTAATTCTGCCAACTACCGATTTATATTTGAAAATAACCGTGTAAAAATTGAATTTAAAAGTATTGATCTTACCTGCCAGGCACATGTTGATCAAATCCATATTTATAATACCTCAGGAAGCTATTATTTAGATACCGATGTATGGGAGGGCTACAAAGGTAAAATTACATGGGAACGTGTAGGTTTTGGTAAAGACAATATTTTTGCTGAAATACTAGGCTCCTATGAGTTAAAATTTGATAAGGCTGAATTAGCCGTTGATTCCGCATTATTTACGAACACTGATTTCTTAGACAAACCCCTCCTTGGAAAATTAACTGATCGTGCATCAAGTGCTGACAATATAGACACGGAATCCCTCAAAAAGTCACAATTTCCTCAGTTTTTTTCTTATGATAAGCAGGTTGATTTGGGCTCTTATCTAGACAATACCGTTCTTTTTAAAGGTGGATTTGCCATGAAAGGATCTGAGACTATTTCTACTGGAGATCCAGACAATCCATCTGTCATCGAAATATATTACAAAAATCAAAAAAGAGTAATCGCCAAATCCCCCTACTTCAGTTTGAAAGAGGGAAAAATTAGTGCTCAACAAAGTGAGGTTACCATGCTCACCGATAGTGGTACTATTTTTCATCCAAATTTAAAATTCAACCTAAACCTTGATAAAAAAATTCTTCTTTTGCTTCGAGGAAAAGAAGGCTTACAACAAGCTCCTTTTTATGATGACGACCATCAAATTGATATCTATGTAGATAAAATCATCTGGAATTTAACCCTACCAAAAATTGAGTTTGACGTAGATGGTGAAGAGAAAAAAGCATTCATAGAATCACAAAGTTTTTATAAAGATGTTCGCTATGAAAAGATACCTCGAGGTATCTTAAAATATCATCCCCTATCCAAAATGAGGGATTATGTGGTCACCTATAGAACTCGTAATTTTACGTTGAATGAATATGCCAATTGGATGGGTAGTAAACCGCTCTATTTAAAATCTCAGATTATTGAATTGGCTGACTTAGGATATCTCTTCTATAATCCAGCAACCGATAGTATTAAAATTAGAAGAAAATTAGATCATGCTGTTTTGGCACATAAAAAACTCATGGATTATGATGTTATTCGATTTTCCTCTGTAATTTCTGCTCGATCAAATGCATTCTTGAACTTAATAAACAACACATTTGTTATTGAAGGTGTTCGTGCTTTTAAGTTTAGCGACAGTCAAAGTGTATACGCATTCCCACATGAACAGACCGTCATCTTAAAAAATAAACGCAGAATGGAATTTGGGGGTAAATTAACTGCTGGTAAATTTGATTTTTATTCCGACAAATTTGAATTTGATTATTTTGATTTTGATATTTCCTCTGATAATATTTCCAAAATGGTCATTTTCACCAAAGACCTTTCTGGAAAACCGGGTTTAGTTGCCGTAAAATCAGTACTTCGTGACATCAATGGAACTCTAGAAATTGATAAGTCAACCAATAAGTCGGGCTTAGAAAATTTTCCAGAATACCCTCGATTTACCAGTAAAAAAGGGTCGGTCATCGCTTATGATAAATCCGAAATTCATAATGGGGCCTATGACAAAGAGCGATTTCGATTTGAAGTAGATCCGTTCACGATTGAAAATTTAGATAATTTCACTACCGAAGATTTGAGCTTCCCAGGCACTTTTGTTGCAGGTGGTATTATTCCGGACTTCGCATTTGAAGCAAAAATAATGGATGATTATTCTCTTGGTTTTGAACGAACAAACCCTCCAGGCGGTTACCCGATGTATGAAGGTAAAGGCCATGCAAATATGGATATACGACTGAGTGAGGAGGGATTTACAGCAAAAGGAGAAGTAACCTATGAAGGAGCTACGATGAAATCCAATGATATTTTACTGACTCCAGACTACACCCTCGCCAACGCAGAATCCTACTCCATTTCAGAAAATGAAAGATATCCAAATTTAGTTGCAGAAAATGTACAAACCAAATGGCTGCCTAATCAAGACTCCATGTACATCAATACCAATAACCATTCCGTAAATGTATTGAGAAATCAGCAAAAATTTAACGGAAATCTAGTACAAACAAGCCAACAACTATCGGGCAACGGAATTTTAGAATGGGATAAAGCTACACTTCAATCCAAGGATATGAAATTTAAACCCAATGAGGTTTTAGCCAAAATATCCGCTGTTGAAATTGTGAGTTTGTCTTCGGATAAAATTGCATTTTCATCCGACAATCTTAATGCTCATGTAGACTTCAATCGTCAAATTGGAGACTTTAAGGCAAATGAATTGGGTAGGCTGACCCACCTTCCTTACAATCAGTTTTCGTGCTCTATGGATGAATATACATGGGATATGAAAAACCATACCATTGCATTCAATAAAGGACCACAACTCGCTAAAAATAAATCCTATTTTATGAGCACTAAATATGACCAAGAAGGGTTGCGTTTTGAAAGTACAAAGGCTCTATTTGATATTGAAAAAGGAATTATATATGCCGAAGAAGTTCCCTATGTAGATGTGGCTGACAGTCGTATATTCCCATTCAATAAATCCATTGAAATTCATGAAAGTGCAGATATCCAAAGACTAGAAAAGGCTAAAATTTTAGCTTCAAGAAACAAAAAATATCACGAATTATATGATGGCTCCATTAAAATTGAGGGTCGATATGCCATAAGTGGATCTGCTAATTATGTCTATAAAGACAAATACAATACGGGTCAAGTTATCCATTTTAAAACCATACGCATGAGAGGCAAAGGAGATACCTCCATCATTGCATCGGGATCGGTACAAGATTCATCCAATTTTATACTAAGTCCTATGATTGGGTATAAAGGTGTGACTGAATTGTATAGCCATCATCCTGATATATCCTTCAATGGCTACGTGAAACCTTTGCATACGATAACTCAATACCCCAGTAGCTGGTTTAGATACAACGGACAACCCGACCCAAAAGAAGTAATTATCCCTGCTACTGAAATTCTTAACCAAGATCGAAGAACCATGTATGCTGCCATCAGTATTGCCAATGATAGCACACATATTTACCCCAGTTTATTCAATTTCAAACGCAGTTATGCCGATCTAGAACTCACCTCAGATACCGGTATTTTTTTCTATGATGAAAATAAAACTACATTTTTTGTGGGAGATTCAATGAAACTCAAAGAAGGTGCATTACGAGGAAGTTATCTAAGTTTCAATGAATCCAATGGAACCATTTATAGCGAAGGGAAAATTGATTTTGGATTAAATACAGATCCCCATTTTAATGCGGAACTTGCTGGGAATATCACCAAACTTGGTTCAGATTCCGTATTTATGATTGAAGCTTTAATGGCATTAAAAATGACCCTACCCGATGAGTGCTATCAACGAATGGCCGAGATAATTAATGAAAATGGGGACAATAATTCATCGATAGAAACTGACCAGCCTAGGGTAGAAAAAGCCTTGGCTGAATTTTTAGAAGATAATAAATTAAGAAAAGCAATGGAATTTACATCTTCCACCAAGGAAATAAAATTACCCAATGATTTTAATCCTGATTTTTTATTAACTAATGTAAACTTACATTATAATAATCAGATGAAACAATTTATCAGTTCTGAATCTATTGATGTTGCTACTATCCACGGAATTCCTGTAAACAAAGAACTTAAAGCACGAATGGCCATCAACAAAAAAAGAAGTAGTGTTAAATTCACTCTTTACATCGAAGCAAGCAAATATGACTGGTTTTATATCGACTACTATATGGGAGCAATTAATGTAGCTAGTACGGATAAAACATTTAATGAACTCATTAAAACGAAAGGAGCCAAATTAAGTAAAGGGAAATTTAGAATACGAATGGCTAGTCCTCGGACAGTCGACTTATTTTTAGTGAAAACTAAAGAATAGAAGTTAGTTTAATTTAAGTTGACGGAAACCTTTTGTAAAATAAACCAGACTTATGGCAACTATAATGTGACTAATATTGGTTGATTCAAAATGATATTTGTTTTTGAAAATAGCAAAAATGACTGCGGAAATAAACAGCAAAGCAATCCCCCATAATATGGGTATAACCTCAGATTTATTTTGAGTGAAATGAGTTAGTAAAGCACTAGAACCGATACCTAACATACCAATCATTCCGTAAATCATTATTGGCAAAAAATGATGTCCAAAAAATAACCAGACCAATGAGAGGACAAACAAAAATGAATTGATATATTTAATCACCCTAATTCCATTGAAACGAGAAAATAAAATACAACCTTTGGTGAATTCAAAGACTGAAAATAGACTCAATACTCGAGAAATCATGAGTAAATTAGTTGACAACTTAACATTAGATAAAGGTAAATGACCAAAGGCGGCAACTCCCGAAGAAAGAGCTGTAAAAAATAAAAAATACACCCACGATTTGGCTGTAATTTGATTCTTGTTTAAAAAAACAAGAATCAGACCAACGATCCAAATTAGAATATTTGATAAAAAACTAATCCAAACAGCTATTGTATCCATTAATTCTTTGTCTTAAATAAGATTGAGTTAAGCGCTTTACTGGTTAATGCAACCGGTTTGTTTTTTTGATAATCAAAACTAACTAGTGCTGTTCGGATATTAGCCATGTGCTTATTCTGAGTACTATTTGTGAATTTATAATACAAGTTAAATGAGGAAGTGCCTGTTATTTCAGTGGCTATCTCCATTTTAATTTGATCTCCGAGTCTCCCCTCACAAGAAAATGTGATGGCAGCATCTGCTTGTATTAGAGCGGTTCCACCAAAATCTAATTCTGTAAAATTACACGTGGCAAAAAAACGTACTCGAGCTTCTTGTGCAAAAGCCAAAAATTGTTGATTACCCATGTGGTTACCGTAATTTAAGTCTGAAACTCTCACTTGCATTGCGGTTGTAAATTGCCAAACCGTAGGCATTTCTATTTTCATTCTTTTCATCGAACTCCTTTTTCTGGATACTTTCCTTTGAATTGTCTAAAGTAATCTTTAAAATCTACTATAGTTTCTTCTACACCTTTAGTGATATAATAAGGTTCATTCACCTCTATTATTTTAGTCGTATAATCAAATCCTATTTTTACAATAGGAATATTTGCTTTTTGCGCAATAAAATAAAACCCGGTTTTCCATTGCTCATTATATTCTCTTGTTCCTTCAGGCGTAATTGTCGTAATAAATGTTTCCTGTGATCGATATACTTCTACCATGGTATCAACAAAATTCATTTTTTTAGAACGTTCTACCGGAAAACCACCTAATGCTTTAAATAGATAGCCAATCGGCCAAACAAACAATTCTTTTTTGCCAATATATTTTGGATTAAAATTAGGAGTCATGGTGCGATATAATAATCCTACCATAAAATCCCAATTACTGGTATGTGGTGCAACTACAATCAAATATTTAGACAAGGGAGGCATCTGACCTTTGACTTTCCACCCCCATACATTCTCAAAAATCCATCGTGATATTCGCTTTAACATTTTATTGCTGGATTAAATTTTCAAACTTCTCTTTAATATCATTTGAGATTGATACAGGTTTATGTGAAGTTGCATCGAGAAGCACAAACGTAATAGTAGCTTGTGTACATATTTCTTTTGTATTTTTATCACGTATTTCTTGTACCATGGAGATACTGCTGTTTTTAAATTCTAAATGAGAGATGTCTATATCGATCCATTGATTGGGAACTAGGGGCTTTTTGAAGGAAATATCAATTTGCACCACCACAAACAATAACTTGTTGAAGTCAAATGAAGAATTTTGTATCGCTGGCTCTAAAAATTTCCATCGGGCCTCTTCTAGCAATTCTAAATATCGCGCATTATTTACATGGCCATAAGCATCACAATGATATCCTCGTATTTGTAAAGAAATGATTTGCACGGGCACAAAGGTGAATAAAATTGACAAATTGCCGTAGTAAAATTAAAACAAATCAAACTTAGTATGGGTTTATATGTATATGCAAACCATTCTTATTGGTGGAGGTTCAGGACTTATTGGTTCAGACTTACAGCTACATTTAGCTGAACTTGGCTATCGTGTTCGAATACTCAGTCGAAAGAAATCAAATCCCGAAAAAAATATATTTAATTGGAACATTGACACTGGGTATATTGATCCTCAAGCTTTTGATGGGGTTGATTGTGTCATAAATCTTGCTGGAAGCTCCATCATTGGCGGAAGGTGGACACCTAAACGAAAAATAGAACTCACCAAATCCCGAGTTCAATCTACCCAATTGTTAGTTAACACGATTAATGAAAATACTATTTCAATAAAGCATTTTATACAAGCAAGTGCCATGGGGTATTATGGAAATTGCAACGATAAAATAATCACAGAAGATTCTCCACAGGGTAACGATTTCATGGGACAATTATGTGGTTCTTGGGAAGCTGCATCGAATCAACTAAACCCCAACATCAAAAAAAGTATACTTCGTATTGGTTTGTATATGAGTGCTCGTGGAGGGGTATATGCCATACTGGCTCGATTAGCCAAATTTCATATTCTATCCGGATTTGGTCATGGTCAAATGTGGGCTGCCTATACCCATCATCAAGAATTCAGTCAGCTTATTCATCAAATAATTCAAGGCGATATTCCAGCTGACACTTATAATGCGGTTGGCCATCAACCATTCCAGATGAAGGATCTCATTCGAGTAATCGCTGCAAAAAATAGAAGCAAAGCTTGGCTTCCTAATATTCCTGCAGTAGTTTTAAAAACTTTCTTGGGCGAAGCCTCTGCTACCCTTCTCAATAGCTATCGGGTGACTTCACCTAAACTTAGTGCATTAAAAAAGCATTCATTTTCTTCCTTGAATGAAGCAATACAACAGGTATAGATATGGTTATTCATTGGTTTAGAAGAGATTTACGTTTACATGATAACACCGCGTTACACCATGCACTTATTCAAAATGAAGCAGTTCAATGCATATTCATATTTGACCGTCAAATTCTAGATAAATTGGAAGACAAAGACGATGCACGGGTCACCTTTATCTATGATCAACTCTTGCAAATACAACAAGAATTAGAAAATCTAGGTAGTAATTTGCTCATCTACTACGGAAAACCGAGTGATGTATGGAAAAAAATAATAGCAACCCATTCCCCTACTGCCGTATATGCTAATAAAGACTATGAGCCCTATGCGAAAGAGCGAGACCAAGAAATAAAAGAACTATTATCCCATCAACAAATCGAATTCCATACCTTCAAAGATCATGTCATTTTTGAAGAAGATGAGATTGTCAAAGAGGATGGTAATCCCTATGTCGTTTTTACACCGTACAGCCGAAAATGGAAATCTATCCTTACTGATCAACATCTTGAAAGTTATGATAGCACCTCTTATTTTAATCATTTCATTCAAACTGAATCTTCCCCTAAAATTTCTTTACAAGAAATGGGGTTTGAGCGAAATACGCTGATCTTTCCTGCTAAATCTACCAAAACAAGTATTATAAAGAATTACAGTACGCATCGAAATTTTCCGGGTATTGAAGGTACTTCCAAATTATCCGTTCACTTCCGATTTGGAACCATCAGTATTCGTGAAAAAGTAAAGAAAGGTCGGCAGGTCAGTGATACTTGGTTGAACGAACTGATTTGGAGAGACTTTTACATTCAAATTTTACATCACTTTCCTCATGTTGTAAAGAGCAGCTTCCGGCCAAAATATGATTCTATACAATGGAATAATAATACCGAATATTTTGAAGCTTGGTGTCAAGGCAAAACGGGATATGGATTGGTAGATGCTGGAATGCGGGAACTCAATGCAACCGGATTTATGCATAATCGGGTACGTATGGTGGTAGCTAGTTTTTTAACCAAACACCTGCTTATTGATTGGCGATGGGGTGAGGCTTATTTTGCTAAAAAATTATTGGACTTTGAATTGGCAAGTAATAATGGAGGATGGCAATGGGCTGCGGGTTCTGGTGTAGATGCCGCTCCCTATTTCCGAATTTTTAATCCATATACTCAGATTGATAAGTTTGACAAAGACCATACCTACATCAAAAAATGGATTCCTGAGTGGGGAAGCTCTTCCTACCCCCAAGAAATTGTCAATCACAAAGAAGCACGAGAACTTTGTCTTAAGTTATACAAAGAGACAATAGGGTAGTTAAAAAAACAAACTCTTCATTCTATTACAAGACATATTTTATTTAATCTCTAGTATCGATTTACATCGACCATAGGTTGTATTTTAGAATACAATACAAGGCTCTCACTCCGTCTCTCCAACCTATTTTTTTACCATCGGCATAGGTTCTTCCATAATACGATATGCCAATTTCATAAATACGTATCCCAGGCATTCGAGAAATTTTAGCTGTTACTTCAGGTTCAAAACCAAATCGATTTTCTTTCAATGCAATAGACTTGATCACCGAAGATTTGAAGAGTTTATAACAGGTTTCCATATCGGTCAAATTGAGGTTAGTAAACGCATTGCTGATGAGTGTCAATAGACCATTGCCTATGCTGTGCCAGAAAAACAAAATCCGATGAGGTTTGCCTCCCATAAATCGACTTCCATACACTACGTCAGCATGCCCCTCTACGATGGGTTTTAACAAATCATTGAACTCCATGGGGTCATATTCTAAATCTGCATCTTGTACAATAATCAAATCGCCTTTGGCTTCTTGAATACCTGTACGTAGAGCCGCTCCTTTCCCCCTATTTTCAACATGTTTAAACAAGGAAATGGACAAATCCGGATTTTCTGAACGGTATTTTTCCAATTTCTCCCAGGAATTATCCGTTGAATAATCATCTACCATGACAATCTCTTTGGTGATTCCATGGATGAGCTTAACTTCCTTTATTTTATTTAAAATGAGATGTATTGTTTTTTCCTCATTGTAGACCGGAATGATGATCGATAATGTTTTAAACTCCATGTTGGGTGCAAATAAACACCAATAAACTTTAATTTTGAATCCTTGGAACTACATGAAACATCAAACGGAGAAAAAACCCTCTACATTCCGTCTATGGATGAGACCTACCATAGTCGGAATGGAGCAATATCGGAATCTAAACATGTATTTATAAAACAGGGCATTCATCGAACTCAAGGCAATATTCATATCCTTGAAATTGGTTTTGGAACTGGTCTTAATGCATTGCTTACTGCCATAGAATCTGAAAAGATGCAACGTAAAATCAAGTATCATACCTTGGAACCTTTTCCTGTACCCAACCACTTGATTACAGCACTCAATTATGGTCATTGGTTGAAAAATTCATCGATGTACGACGCGATTCATGACACAAATTGGGAAAACGAAAATGCACTAACAGATACATTTTTTTTACACAAAACAACCCAAAAGTTAGAATACATCAAACTCAAAGATTCATGTTATGATATTGTATTTTTTGATGCTTTTGCCCCAAAAAAACAACCCGATTTATGGAGTGAACCAATATTTTCTAAATTATCTCAATCCCTAAAAAAAGGAGGGATATTAACCACCTATTCAGCTGCTGGACAATTAAAAAGAGATTTGAAAGCGTGTGGATTTGTCTTAGAACATCCCTCTGGTGCCAATGGCAAACGAGAAATGACCGTTGCAATAAAACCTTAATTTATTCCTTAAAGCCATTCTGAATCCAACATTCAATTTTTTGAATATCATCATCACTCAATTTTAATCCATTTTTGGGCATCGGACTTGCACTCATTTCATGCTTAATGGCTTTTAAAAATTTAGGATTTTCAGCCGAAGCGCGAGTTGTTGCATAATCTTTGATTGTAATACCAGCTGTACCAAAACCATGGCAATAACTGCCTGAGCATCCTGCATTATCTAATATTGGAGCAATATCATTGGTATATAATACATCTAAACTATCACAAAGACTCTGAGGTTGATTGGTAGTTACAATAGCATCATCGTCACCACAGGCAGACAACAATAGAATAAGACTTAAAATGGGTATAAAATGCTTGTACATGTTACGTTAATTTGTGGGAAAATTAATTAAAAAAACCAAAAACACAGCATACTATTGCATAGTGAGTAGTTAATTTATGCGTCTTTCTCTAAAAAAATTTAACACATTTGGTATTGAGGCATTTGCGAGAAATATTCTTTTTCTCAAAGAACTGAAGCAATTAGAGACTATTCCTCATCTAAAAGATTGCCTTTTTATAGGAGGAGGTAGTAATATTTTACTTACAAAAGATATTGAAAAGACCGTAATTATCAATCAAACCCGAGGAATTTGTACTGTTTCAGAAGACGATGATACCATTGAACTAGCCGTAGCCTCAGGAGAGAATTGGCATGAATTGGTATTGTACTGTATCCATAAAGGATATGGTGGCATCGAAAACATGAGTCTAATTCCAGGCTCTGTTGGTGCAGCTCCTATGCAAAATATTGGTGCATACGGTTGTGAAATAAAAGATGTATTAACTTATGTAAAAGCCATACACTTAGATACGCTTGAGATGGTTCAGTTTTCGAATAAAGAATGTGAATTTGGTTATCGAGAGAGTATTTTTAAGACATCGGCTAAGCACCAGTACTTCATTACAGACATTGGCATAAAGCTCACTAAAAAAAATCATTCAACCCATACACGCTATGGTGATATAGAAGACTGGTTAACAGCTCGTCACATCCAAAAACCCACCATTGAAGATATTAGCAATGCTGTGATTTCTATTCGAGAAAGTAAATTACCCAATCCTGCCATACTTGGAAATTCAGGGAGTTTTTTCAAAAACCCGATCATCTCCACAACGCAGTTTGAATCATTAATGACAAAATTTCCAACACTTAAAAGCTACAAAATTGATGATCAAAAAGTAAAAATTCCAGCAGGATGGCTTATCGAAAGTTTAGGTTGGAAAGGCAAACGAATTGGCAATACTGGTTCTCATAAAAATCAGGCTCTTGTTCTTGTAAATTATGGAAATGCATCCGGAAATGAAGTTTATCAATTATCCGAAGACATCAAAAAAAGTGTTTGGGAAACCTATGGTATTATTTTAGAAACTGAAGTCAATATCATATGACTTCTAATCGATGTGAATTTGTAATTCATCGTAAGCTAATTCCATATGACTAGGCAATTCTTCTGATACATTTTCATGAAATCCCATGTGGTGACTGATGTGAGTAAAGTAGGTTTTTTCAACATCTAATTCATCAGCTAAAACCATTGCCTCCTTTAAAGAGAAGTGTGATATGTGTTCTGATTTTTTAAGTGCATTTAAAACCAGTACCTTACTTCCTCTTATTTTTTCTTTTTCTTCCTCACTGATAAAATTGGCATCCGTAATGTAGGTAAAATCACCAATTCTAAAACCCAATACCGGAAGTTTATAATGCATCACTTCGATAGGAATAATGGGTGTTCCTTGAATTTCAAAAGTCTGATTATCAATAATATGTAAATTAAGACTAGGAACCCCTGGATATTTTTTTTCAGAAAAAGCGTAATGAAAATCTCTTTTTAAAGCAAGTTCTACTTGCTGATTTCCATATACTTCCATGGGCTTTTTATCTTTCCAATTAAACCCTCTTATATCATCAAATCCAGCCATATGATCTTTATGTTCGTGGGTAAATACAACCGCATCCAATTGAGTCACTTTTTCTCGCAACATTTGTTGTCTGAAATCAGGACCTGTATCAATAATAATTTGAAGATCATTGTAATGAATTAATACACTGCTTCTTAAACGACGATCTCTTGGGTCCTTGGAGTTACACACTTCACAATCGCAAGCAATTATGGGCACCCCTTGTGAGGTACCTGTTCCAAGAAAGGTAACTTTCATTATGAACAAATATACGGCGTTAATAACGATTATTTAGATCTGATTTAGAATGATTTATTCTAAGTTATTTGTTCAATTTTATATCAAAAATTATGACTCCCGTATTACTTTCGTGATGTGATACCGTACGACCTTTCTCATCCTATTTTTAGAGTTGTATCCGAAGAATCCCAAAAATTGGGATTTGAGAGTTTCATTGTAGGTGGTTATGTCCGGGACTTACATCTTAACAGAAAGTCAAAAGATGTAGATTTTGTGACTATTGGAAGTGGTATTACACTTGCTAAAGCAGTCCAAAAACGATTAAAAAATGCGTCGCTTAGTATTTTTAAAAATTTCGGTACAGCCCAAATTAAAACCGATTATTGGGAATTTGAATTTGTAGGCGCCCGAAAAGAATCATACGACCGTAAGAGCCGAAAACCAAAGATAGAGGATGGTACTTTTGAAGAGGATATTTATCGTAGAGATTTTACAATAAACACATTAGCTATCAGCCTGAATTCTGAAAATTATGGTCATTTAATTGATACATTCAATGGTATTCATGATATTGAAAATAAAATCATACGTACTCCACTTGATGCATGTGTAACTTTCAAAGATGACCCATTACGAATGATGCGAGCCATTCGATTTGCAACCCAACTCGATTTTGAAATTGAAGAAAAAACAAAAAATGCACTTCAATCAGAGGCAAAAAGTTTATCGATGATCTCACAAGAACGCATCACCGAAGAATTAAACAAAATTATAGCATCCAAAAAACCAAGCATCGGATTTAAATTACTATTTGACTCAAAACTTCTACACGAATTTTTTCCTGAGTTAGTTCAATTACAAGGGGTCGAAGTTCGAAATGGAAAAGGACATAAAGATAACTTTTATCATACCCTTCAAGTGTTGGACCAGATTGCTGTTAAAACGGAGGATCTTTGGTTGAGGTGGGCAGCTCTATTACACGACATTGCTAAACCTGCTACAAAACGATTTTCCAAGGATGAGGGATGGTCTTTTCATGGTCATGAAGATAAAGGGTCCCGAATGGTAAAACCAATTTTCGCAAGGCTCAAATTACCTTTGAATGCCTCCATGAATAAAGTCCAAAAGCTAGTGCAACTCCATCTTAGACCTATCGCCTTAACAAAAGACAATATAACCGACTCAGCAGTGAGAAGACTTATTTATGATGCTGATGAGTATTTGAATGATCTTATCACCTTGTGCAAGAGTGATATCACTACTCAAAATAAAGAAAAAGAACAGCGATTTCAGAACAATCTTATTAATGTAGAAAAGAATATTGCTCGGGTGGAGGAACGTGATCGAATTCGAAATTGGCAACCACCTATAAAAGGAAATGAAATTATGGATTTATTTAAAATCAACCCTGGGCGTGAAATTGGAATAATCAAATCAGCTTTAAAAGATGCTATTTTGGATGGAATCATTGAAAATGATTATAATGAAGCACATAAATTTGTGCTTGAACAAGGAAAAAAATTAGGTTTGCAAATTCAATGAGTAATTTGGTATTTAGATTTCGAGTCCATTTTGAAGATGTAGATGATGTAGAACGAATCATCGATGTATCAGCAAAAAATACATTCAAAGAGTTTCATAATTTAATTCAGAATTGTATCAATTTTGATAACAAAAAACCAGCTTCATTTTTTAAAGCAAATGATAGTTGGAGAGGTCATGAAGAATTTTGTACCGAACCCAAAGAAAGTGCTAAAGCAGCAGGTGCTAGTGAACTTGGTAAGTTTATTGATGACCCGCATCAAAAATTTCTATATCATTACGACGTACAAGAGGGAAATTGGCACTTAAGAGCTGAAATCATAAAGTTACTCCAAGCTGAACCAGGCAAAATATATCCGAATGTTTTTAAGTCTGTTGGTATCGCACCAAAACAATTTGTAGACCCCAAAAAAATAATCACCGATCCCAATGCTAAACTTCTTCAAGAAGCTGATGATTTGATTAAAGGACTCACTGATGATATGGAAGAAGAAACTGACGATGAAGATCATGGAGACGACGAAAATCAAAATGAATTTAACCTTTTCGGAAATGATATTGATGAATCTGAAATTGACGAGTCACAAATAAATGATGGAACACCAACCGATTAAAAAACTCATTGTACTAGCAGGACCAACCGCTGTTGGAAAAACTTCTTTTGCAATTCAAGTTGCTAAATATTTCAATACAGAGATTATATCCTGCGACTCAAGACAAATCTATAAAGAGTTAAATATTGGGGTTGCGAGACCCAATGAAAATGAACTTTCTGAAGTAAAACATCATTTTATTGCAACCCAAAGTATATTTGATCCTTATGATGCAGGGATATATTCCCAAGAAGTAAATCAACTCCTCAGAAAACTATTTGAAATACACGATGTAGTGGTCATGACTGGAGGCACTGGTCTTTATATAAAAGCAGCCACCGAAGGATTAGATATTCTTCCTCCAAAAAATGAACAACTTCGGCAGCAATTAAATTTCATTTTAGAAACGGAGGGTTTACAAGCCTTGCAAGCCATCGTTGATTCGTTAGATATCGATCAATCTAAAACTGATTTAAGTAATCCTCAACGTATTATTAGAGCAATTGAAATAAAACAAGGTGTTACTGAAGGACAAAAACCATTAGATACTAGTTTCTTTACCCCTTCCTATTACTTTTTAAATAGAGGTCGGCAAGAACTTTATACCCGAATTAATCAACGCGTAGATCAAATGCTCAAAGATGGCTTTGAAGCCGAAGCAAAAAGTCTTCTTCCTTATCGTAAACTAAATGCTCTTAATACCGTCGGATATAAAGATTTCTTTTCCTTTTTTGATGGTGAAATATCCAAAGATATTGCCATAGAAAAAATGAAACAGCATACTCGTAACTATGCAAAAAGACAATTAACTTGGTTCCGAAATCAAGGTAGTTACAGAGAAATTTCAACAGATGTTGAACTTTTTTTGAATATTATGAAATTAGGTTAACCTAATTCACTTCAAATAATTCTATGTCAAATATTAATACTGCATTTTTAGGGATAGATCCGCTTGGAGGATTTGCTCCATAGGCTAAATGTGAAGGAATAATTAGTTTACATGACCCACCCTCTTTAATTTTGGGTATACCCATTTGCCATCCTTTGATTACTCCACTTAGTGGAAAAGTAGCCCGTTGTCCTCGATCATAGGATGAATCAAAAATTGTACCGTTGGTTAAGTAACCACTATAATGAACCGTCACACGATCAGACACAGTGGGTCTATCTCCAGTTCCCTCCTCATTGATAATATAATATAAACCCTCAGATGTTTTCTCAGCCTGTAAATTGTTTTTGGATAAGTAATCATTTATTTCTTCATCATTTAGTTTCACATAATCTTTTTGACAAGATGATAAAAAAATGAAACCTAAAGAGATTAAGCAAGTAAATATAATTTTTGACATGTTACAATTTTGTATTTTTCTTTTTTCCAAAGGTATGGTTCCATCCGAAATGAACACCTAAGTTTCGTGTATTATTGGTTATAGATCCCAGTGCATTATCTGTAGAGATATAAAATTGTTCGGGACCTAATTTTAAGGATGCACCAAAACCAACGTTCATAAAGCTCTCTTTGAAAAGTGTATAACTAACACTTAGCCCCAAAACTCTTCCAAATTGAGAATTCCATGATAATGTAAGTGCAGGATAAAATTCTTTTTGATAAAAACTACCGTACATTAAAGCTCCAAGATTATGGTTTGCTGTGATATTAATATTCGCTCCAACGTAAAATTCGCCAAGTAAACCTGTAGTGAACAAATTGCTGGATGAATCTAAGGATAAAACATCCACCAATGTATCTTTGAAAGACTGAAATCCAGATATTCTACCCGAGGAATCTTTAGAAAATTCTTGGATATCCATCCCTTTGTATTCATAAGTTGTATTGGGTTTGCTAGAAAAAGTAGATTTCGTATTTTCTTTCCAATGAATAATTCCTAAGTCGACAACACTAGCTGAAAGTGATATTTTTTTATTGAGTTTCAATTGAGCACCCATATCTATTCCAAAACCACTATTTTTGGGATTACCAAATAACACATCATTTAAAGTGGTATTTGAATCCAGCTGCATTAACGAACTATTAATTTTCAAATCTGACTTTACTCTGTACGTAAATGCTTGATTAGTAGTTGTAAAAGATATATCATTACGTTCTGTTTGTATGGCATTAAGTCCTATAACATATTTAAATCTTCCACCCAATCTTAATTTATCATTGATGAAGGAACGATTGAAACCTAATGCAAATTCCCTGGAATGTATTAAATCTATGCCAAATCCTAAATCAAATTTTTCTCCCACATTTGCCCCCCCATTACCTTCAAATACTAACTTAAAAAAATCTGTAGGAACCAATAATCTAGATTTAATTTTTTCATTAATGCTGAGGGTCCACATGCTTTTTCGAATCCTAAACCCCAGATTAATCCATTCCTGATTTAATCCAGTTCGAATGGATGCACCGTTATCAAACACAGAAGATAATTTTGTCATATCTAGCGTATATTTATCCCCATTAGGAACCAATGAACTAGACAATTCATTTAAAGCTAATGCACTGCTATTAAATGAGAAATCCACAGAAGAAAGAGCAGGTGTACCAAAATACCACTTACATGTAGGAGCCATGGCTGGATTAATTGCCAACCTTTGCGGTACTGCTTTCATATTATAGAGCGTCAAATTACTTTGAGCCTGAACTATATTTAAAAAAGCGATAATAAAACCGAGTAAAACTATCTTTCTCATAACTCTTGATTGATTAATACTTCTGCTTGAACACCCAACTGAAATGCAATTTGATCAAAACTGTAGATTCTGATATTGGGTTGGTTGCCACTATTTCCAGTAAAAGTAGAAAGAATTGCTTTTATCCTCACCTGATTTGCACTCCGTACCCGATCTACACGGTTGGCATCTAAAATAATGTCGGTGGTTTTAGATGACTTAGCAATAGGTTTGCCATTGATATCTACAGGAGCTGATTCAAAAATTGTTTCTCCAGTAATTAATAGAGAATCAATCACTATGTTAGTATTACTATCTTCAAAGTATAGTTGGGCATTTACATCAACCGGAAAACCATTTTCTGTATATAATCGAACTAGTACTTCTTTGATTTCTTCAGCATTTTTAAGGCTTAACTCAAACGAACTCGTTTTTTCTAGTAAATAATCTTTGAGGGTACCAAATAAGGGTAGGGTTAATTTAATATTACTGGAAAGCCGTGATGTATCAAGTAACCAATGCCTATTATTAGAGGGGTTGGGCTGAATACTAACGCTATAGGAATTATTAATAGGTCTATTGGAAATGTAATTCACTAAATTACTATTGGTATTATTTAAAACTAATGAATCATCAGCTACTGCCCCAATCGTGTCAATTTTAGGTACTTGTATTACAATGGATCCAGAATTCGATGATAACGGTACAATGGTATTCGAATTATTTTTTCCATCAAATTGTTTCATAGTTATATCTAAAGGGATACCTAAACTACTACTTGAATAAAAATGAATAGTAGGTTCTACTATTCCAATAGAACCATTAGTACTATTCTCAAAGAATGGAACACTAAACTGCCCGGATACATTATCAAATTTTAGTTGATCAAAATACCCAGTAATTTTACTAAACTTCTGATTTTCAATAGCCATTGCATACGTTATTGACTCAGAAGACTTAATCGTATTAGTTGGAATCTTGGTTATAGTGAATTCGAATTCCAAAGTCAGTTCTGAATGTCCTTGAGCTGTTTTTGTAAAATCAATTTCTGCATTTGCCAATTCATAAATCGATGATGCATCAATAGGTGTACCCAAATAATTTGCATCAAGATTTAAAGATATAGGTGTACCCCCTTTTTTTGAATCTGGTATATTAAGAATACAGGCAATATCATGCTCAAAAGTGCTTTCAATACCCAGGTTTATCTGACCTTGTTTAAACCATATCTGATCCAATTCATTACCATCTCCATCATAAGAAATGGTTCTATTAATTATTACTTTAACCTGACCTAACGTATTCAGTGCATTCAATTGCTCACTTGTAAATGTAAATGTCTCACCGTAATTCTGAGCGTCTAAGGTTAGAATATCCTCGACTTTATCTGAAATATATTTATCTTCATATACTAAAGTAATTAGACTATCATCCTTTATTTGAATATACTGACTTGCATTTGTTCCACCTATAAAATCTCTAAAGCTCAGGTTGGCATGGGTTAGTGGGATAGCTATGGATGGATTCCATCTTACAGTATTAATATGACTGGCCTTTTCAATGGTTTCCGTGATATCTTTGATACAAGCACCAAATAAAATCATTAAAATAAATAGCAGAATAGAGATTCTTTTTTTCATAATAAATTAATTTTGACAAAGATAACATGATTAAAGAGAAAGTTAGAAAACACCTCGTGATTGGTTCATTTATTTGTGGATTATATGTCCTTCTTAGTGCTTTTGGTACCCATGGACTAGATGGCAAAATCACCCCTCAACAACTCAATACCTATCAAACAGGATTGCGCTATTTGATCATTCACGGAATGGGTATAATTGCAATAGGCACCTTATTTATATTTCTCAATCGATATCAAGTATGGATATTTATTATGCTATATAGCGGAATGATCATGTTCTCTTTGAGTCTTATTCTTCATGCTACTAGGAATTTATTGGGGATCCCATTTCATTTTTTTGCGTTGATTGCTCCAATCGGAGGTCTATGCTATGCTGGAGCTTGGTTTTTATTAGCTGTTTATTTATCAAAAAAATGAAAACAATCATACTCATGCGTCATTCCAAAACGGAACCTACAAATAATAACACTATTGATTTTGACAGGAAACTAACTCAAAATGGAATACAAGACGCAAAAAAAATGGGTAAATATTTGGCTAACAAAGTCAAGCCAGATGTGATGCTGGTTTCCAGTGCACAAAGGACTCGTCAAACCTGGTCAAATATCCACGAATGTTGGGGAAATATCCCCACTAAGTTTGATTCCAATCTTTACCTTGCGTCATCCGAATTTATCTGGAATCAAATTCAAAATCTTGATTCACTTTTAGATACTGTTCTCATTTTAGGCCACAACCCAGGCATCAGTGAGGTCATAAACCGTATACCTAAATTCCGAATAGATATTCTACCTACTAGTGGAGTGGTATGTATTGAATTCAACACTGATACCTTTCAAAACATCCCCAAATGTGAGGCAGAATTAGGATTTTTCAGTCATCCATCCATTCTCGACTAATAATTCAAGAATGTACGTTTTCCGTTGACCGTTAATGAGATAAGATTGTCACAACCAGAGTCGCTGTATGGGTCAAAATCAATAACCATATTTTCAATGAATGGATTAATAGCGATATGACCACTTAATATGTGACGAATACAGGAATTATCTGATTTTTTAAGCAATGGAGACACAATCGTATAATCTTGTTTTTCTCCATCATTTGTTAGTTGCATATTCCCATTGATTGAGATAATTTTTGAAGATTGATTCGTAGATCCAGTTTCTCTCTCATGAATTATGATATCAGTGCTTAACTCTATATGACCCTGTGTGTTTGTAATCTGAATATCATCACCCGTTACTATCATATTTTTTTGAGAATCTTGCTTTAAAACTATACGTCCTTCTAGTTGAGTCATTTCTTTACCATCTCCCGAATAAAACGGGTGGTCTGAGGAAAGAACTATGGTCATTTCTGAGGTATTCAAATAATTTTGATCTAAATAAACATGTAACACTCCTGCTCTATATTTAAAATCTTTGCATAATGTTCCAAGTGGTAAATTTCCTAATTCACCAAAGTCAATCAAAAATTCGTAACCATCACCATCAATTAAAGAAGTATCTACAGCTAAAAATCTAGTACCTAAAGGTAGGGATGGCGGATTATCAGAAGAAAAAAGTTCATTTGAAGAAATAAGATCAGATATTAAATCGTAGGTAGATAAAAATTCTGAAATCGAGGAGAGCCCTAATACTGTAGATGTATATCCATCTTTTATTTCAATCGGGTATTCTTGATTATTACACCCTAGAATTGTAAGCAATAGAAATAGTATTATAAAAAATTTAAAACGCAACTGCCTCTGATTTTTATTGATTAATTGCAAATGTAGTATCTTGTTGTAAGTTTTAATTTAGCTTTGAACATTATTACATCTATTTTTACACTATTTGGACAATCATGATTCCATACATACTCTTTTTGTGGAGGTAATTCTTCCGCTCAATCTCAAAAATTCTTTCACATATAGAGTGCCTCAAGAATTGAATGAGGAAGCTGTTATAGGAAAACGAGTTAGTGTTCCATTGGGTAAAAAAAAGATTTTAGCTGGTCTTATCCTTTCTATCCACGAGCATCCTCCGACAGATTATCAGGCACGATATATTATTGATATTATTGATAATGAACCCATTGTAGACAGCAATCAACTCGAATTATGGAAATGGATTTCAAATTACTACATGACTGCGTTAGGATTAGTATACAATGCAGCAATGCCTGCAGGTTTGAAACTAGAAGGTGAAGCAAAAATCATAATTAACCCAGATTTTGAACTCACTTTTTCTGAACTAGATGAAAAAGAAATTATTTTATTGGATTCCGTTCGATCGGGAAAAGAGTTGACTATTACCCAAGCTGCGATAGTGATTAAAACTCCAGCTATTCATAAATTTATAAAATCACTTTATATCAAGGGAGCAATTCTAATAAAAGAAGACATTAAGGAAAGCTACACCGCTAAATTCACAACATTTATTCGACTGCACGAAGAAATAATATACGAGGAACAGCTAAACCACATTTTTAATACCCTTGAAAAAAGAGCAAAAAATCAGCTCAAAGCACTCATGATCTTTATTTCTAATAATGGAATAAATGGCGAATGTGAGAAATCTTCCTTGGTAAAATTAAACGTAACAAATGCAGCGATCAATGGATTAATTGATAAACAAGTGTTCGTTCAAGAAAAAAGAGAACAATCTCGGATTCAATTTTCTACAACTGAAAAAGAAATTGAACGATTGAACTCCGAACAAGAAAAGGCAATAACCACAATTAAAGATGGATTTAGGTTAAATAAACCAGCACTTATTCATGGGGTGACGGGTAGTGGCAAAACACATGTATATAGTCACTTAATCCAAGAGGTTTTAGACCAAAAAAAGCAAGTGTTGTTTCTGCTACCTGAAATTGCTTTAACCAGCCAATTGATCACCCGATTGGAGAAAAATTTCGGGAAAAGACTTCTAGTATCTCATTCTAAATTTACCAACAACGAACGCCTAGAAGTATACCAGGCCATTGCTCGAGGAGAATCCTATTTGATAGTTGGCACAAGATCTGCAATTTTGCTTCCATTCAAAAATTTAGGCCTGATTATCGTAGATGAAGAACATGAGAACAGTTTTAAGCAACATGAACCTGCACCACGATTCAATGCTAGAGACACTGCTTTATATCTTGCCTCAAAAAATATCATACCTATTGTTTTAGGAAGTGCCACTCCCGCCATTGAAAGTTATTTCAATGCTAAAAACCAAAAATATCAGTTAGTTCAGCTCAAACAGCGATTTAATGATTCTCCTCTGCCTACGTTTGAAGTGGTGGATATGAAAATTCAGAAAAAGCAAAAAAGAATCAAAGGCATATTCAGCGATACACTTCTAAAAGCCATTGAGGAGACTAAATTAAAAGGCAAGCAAACCATCCTCTTTCAAAATAAAAAAGGATATGTTCCTATTTTAGAATGCAATGTGTGCGCTTGGACACCCAAATGTCAAAATTGTGACATTTCGCTAACCTACTACAAATACCAAGAAAATTTACGCTGTCACTATTGCGGATACAAACAAGAAGTAGTAAACCAATGTGTCACATGTGGGAATACAGGTATTGAATTAATTGGATATGGAACAGAACGGATTGAAGATGAACTTTCTCTTTATCTACCCAATCTCAAGATTCAGCGGATGGATTATAATACAACTCGGTTAAAAAATGGCCATAAAAAAATCATTGATGATTTTGCTTCCAAAAAAATTGATGTTCTCATTGGTACACAAATGGTTGCAAAAGGATTAGATTTTGAACATGTAACTACCGTTGGTGTTTTGAATGCTGATCACATCATCAATTTTCCAGACTTTAGATCCAATGAAAGAGCATACTCTCTCATTACTCAAGTTGCAGGAAGAGCAGGAAGGAAAAAAGACAAAGGTACTGTATACATACAAACATCAAAACCTGAACACAATGTCATTCAAAAAATTACAGAACATGATTATACCGGTATGTTCGAAACAGATCTACAAGAACGTGAACAATTTAACTATCCTCCCTTCTACCGATTAATTCAAATCACAATAAAACATCGAGATGCCCTTGAATTATACAAACTTGGAAGTATTGCCAAGGATGCATTAACCACTCCATTTGGCTCTGCACTACTTGGCCCTGAAAAACCATATATAGGTAAGATTAGAAATTGGTATATGCTCCATTTTGTACTCAAAATTGAAAATAAAGGGAGTCAAATTAAATTACAGAAAAACAAACTTGCCATAGTTATTCATGCATTACAGAAGATGAAGGATTTTCAAAAAGCAAAGGTGATTATAGATGTCGACCCATTATAATTCATTATCACCTCTTATATTTGTTGTATGCGAAACTTTTTAATCCTTACTACACTCCTTTTTAACACTTTAGTATGGGCACAAAACAAACCCGAAGCCACTTTTACTGAAAAAGGAAAACAATTGGGAGAAGTAAAAGAAGGAACCCTTCTTAAAACCGTATATATGTTCACCAATACTGGAGATCGTAATTTGATTCTTCAAAAAGTAGAACCCAGTTGTGGATGTACCGTTGCTGAATATCCAAAATACCCCATTCAACCCGGAGCAAAGGACTCTATTGTGGTAACTTTTGATACGCATGACAGAGTGGGTTATCAGGCTAAAGGTATAAATATAGAAAGTAATGCTGGTCCTATAAATCTTGTTTTTGAAGTCATGGTAATTCAAGCTACTATTAAAACTTATATAGGAGAACCATTTATTAATGAGGAAAGTCATGAAGGGCATAATCATAATTAGATGAATATTTAAATCATTTTTTTGAGAAACATATTATTTTTAATTGATGCCTAAACCAAAATTAACTGCAGAAAATTATAAAGAAATAAATCGTACAGCATGGAACAGTAGAACACCCATTCATTTGGAATCAGAATTTTACAACCTTAACGGTTTTTTAAATGGGGATAATTCTTTAAATGAAATTGAACTAAATCTGCTTGGAGAAATACAAGGTCAATCAATTTTACACTTACAATGCCATTTTGGACAAGACTCGTTATCCTTGAGTAGATTGGGAGCAAAGGTAACTGGAATGGATATATCAGACCAAGCCATCAGTAAAGCAAAACAATTAGCAAAAGATCTTCAACTAGATACGAAATTTATTTGTTGTGATATCTACGAACTACCTCAATACTTGGATGAAAAATTCGACATTATTCTCACCAGCTATGGAACCATTGGCTGGATTCCAAATCTGGATCAATGGGCAAAAACAATCCATCATTTTTTAAAACCAGGTGGACAATTTGTATTTGTAGAATTTCATCCTATCGTTTGGATGTTTGATGATAACTTTGAAAATATAGGGTATCGATACTTCAATTCTGGAGCAATCATTGAAACATTAAATGGCACATATGCAAATCATGAAGCCGAAATTTCACAAGATTATGTGATGTGGAACCATGGATTGAGTGAGGTTATTACAAGCTTGATTCAAAATGGACTTGAAATCAAATCGTTACAAGAATTTGATTATTCCCCTTACAACTGTTTTCAGAATACGATTGAATTTGAACCAAAAAAATATAGAATAAAGCATTTGGGTAACAAAATACCTTTGGTTTATGCTGTCAGCGCAACAAAAAATAACTAGGAAATCACTCAAATGATACCGTTATTTCGGTATTTTCTCGAAATAATTTACTTAACAGTCATTTTATCGCCTGAAATAACGCATCCATATTTTCAACTATTCATCACACCTCACCAGAATTTTATTAATTTTGAACTATAATTTACAAATCTTATGGCTATGAAACCAGGCTCAAACCATTACACTCGTTCAAAAAATAATACAATTAGTAAAATCAATAAGCATCTTCAAATAATGAAGAATCGTGTATTATTTAAATCATATATTAACCAAATTAGCGCTTATGATAATCCCGTATTAACGCAAGTAATCAATTCAATTCTTAAAGTTAAAAATAAATCCTATGCTATTTCTGATCAGCACATATTTAAATCTATTGAAAATTATCGAAAAGAATTGACTCTCAATACTAAAACTATATCGTATGAAATATTTAATTCAAATGCAAAAAGCCAAGTACATGAGATTTATAGACTGGCAGCATCTTCCCCTATATGGGGAGAATTATTGTATTTTTTAGTTCGTGATAATCAATCTAAAAAAATTCTTGAAATTGGCACAAATGTGGGTATTTCAGGCACATATATTCTACATGCAATGAAACAAAATTTCGAACACTTTAAATTCATAACCATGGAGGGTTTGGTTCAGTTGTGCGACTTATCTAATGAAAAATTTAAAAGCATTACAAGCGAACACAATTTTGATGTGATATCCGGGTTATACGAGGATACATTTCCTGTAATTATAGAAAATGAGCGTGATTTTGACTTGTTATTCATTGACGGGAATCACCAAAAAGAACCAACCATAATGTACTTCAATGAATTGAAAAAAAGTATGAGTAGTAAAGCGATTTTTGTCTTTGATGATATTAACTATAGTGAAGAAATGAAAGAAGCATGGAATTATATCAAGACAGATGAAAAGGTAAATTTTTCTATCGATCTATACAAATGGGGTATCCTCATCATTGATGAATCTGAAAAAATTAAAAATAAAGCTTTCGGGATACATCTATCCTATCATTAAAAATATCTTATAAATACAATCCTGATTTTACGCTAACCTAGAATACGTTTCCAATAAGGCTGTAATAAAATATTTAAAGGATTAGTCATCTTTTTCTTTTTTCCCAAACACCGGTTTGAAAATAAAATATACGCCAATAAAAACAATAATTGTGACCAAAACCTCTGATAAACCCCACAACCAAATGGGTGCGTCAGGAGCCCGTTGAATTGAATCAGATATCGCTTGAACCAATATCATATCTTATCGTGGATCATCATCATTTTCTGAATATGAATCAGGTTCTGGTTTTGGAGGAGTAACCAAAACTCTGTAAAAAAAGTACCCAGATATCAGCGTAACCGAAACTTGTACGACTATCATTAGTATTAATGCAGAATTACTCATATTATTTATTTAATTTTTGTTTACGTAAATTAGATGCATGACGGACCATTAAAGCCAGGCCTATAAAAGTACCAAGTAATAACAAACGAGACATATCTACAAAGAAAACCGACGTTAGCTTATCATTTATCATCCAACTGGCATCCTCCTCTTCGATATGAAGAATCTTACCTATTATACTACTTTTATCTAAAATCCATTCACCACTAAGTGCAGCTTGCCAATCATTATCTTTGGGCGTAAAGAGAGAGGCCAGAAATATCACAAGTATAAATAATGGAGTCACCCACTTGATAATGAATTTATATATTTGAGGTACTTTCATATCTGCACCATAATTGATCTCATCCCAACCTTTGTCCATGCCAAACACCCAAGCAAACAGAATTACTTCTGCCAAAGCAAATACGACCAAAGAAACGGTACCCGTCCAGTAATCATATTCATCAAATACGCCATATTCAAAAAAGAAAATCGTGGGCAATGCTAATATAAATATAAATATACCCAAAGTCCAAGAAGCTTTATTCCTCGACCAGTCAAACTCGTCTTGAACAAACCCCATCCAGGGTGTTCCCATAGCGAGAGAAGAAGTAATTCCAGCAAAGAAAAGCAGTCCAAACCATGCTACACCAGCTATTACAGAAATGACATGGCCCCATTGATCAAATAAATACGGCATGGTCTTAAAAGCCATCATAAAACCTGCATTTTCTTTAACCCAATCTAATCCTAAGAAACCTACAGCTATTGGAATTACAACAGATGCTCCCAATACAATCTCAACAAAACCGTTCATCCAACCCGCACTCATAGCATTTAGGGCTATATCGTCTCGTTTTTTAACATAAGAAGAATAACAAACAATGGTTCCCATTCCCACAGAAAGGGTGAAAAATATTTGCCCTGCAGCCTCTAACCATACTTTTGGATTCCACAAACTATCATATTGAGGTGACCATAAAAAATCCATACCAACATGAGAATTACAATCTTCACACCGACCTGTATCCCCCATTGTTATGGCCATTATAGCTAGAAATGCACCAAATCCAATTAGCATTGGCATAGCAATTTTAGCCACTTTCTCAATACCACCACTTAGGCCTTTAGATAATATGTAAATATTAATGACCAAAGTCAACGTAAAAGCCATCAAAGCAATAATGGGAATATTAACACCTCCAGAGCCTCCATTGATATCTACATATTGATTAAAAACTTCACCGACTTTAGTAATATCCATGCCAAAAAAATCTCCTTTTAAAGATTTGATGGTATAGGTCAGTGTCCAAGATTCGATATACGTATAATAGGACATCACACCAATATTGGTGAAAATACCAAAGACTCCAAAATACTTCCAAAGTCTCTTTTTAGTCATATTATCTAAAATAAAAGGGGTACTATGATCACCTCGTGACCCACCATACCGACCCATACTCCATTCTACCCACAACAAGGGAATACCCATTAGCAAAAAACTAACAATGTATGGGATAATAAAAGCACCCCCCCCATTTTCTACCGCTTTTACTGGAAATCGAAGAAAGTTACCAAGTCCAACTGCATTTCCTGCCATGGCCAAAATTAGTCCTACCCTAGTTCCCCAAGACTCTGTTGATTTGCTCATAATTATATAAGGTGCAATATGGCTAAAATTTGAGGAAAGCCCAAATTTTATCGTATTCGCTTAGCAGAATGATAGGCGTGGGATTGTTCTTGAGTTTGAACATTCAAAATACCTTCTTTTTGGATTGAATCCATGCGAACCATTCCATGAGCATGAATGATTTGACCATCACCTATGAAAATACCTACATGAGTAACACGATTATTATTTTCAAAAAAGACTAAGTCCCCTTCAAATAAATCAGCAAATGGTACAGCTTTACCTTGTTTTTGTTGTTGCGATGCATCTCGTGGTAAAAGAATATTAACGCATTTATAGACGACTTGCACAAAACCTGAACAATCAATTCCAGAAAAATGTCGACCACCCCAAAGATAAGGCGAACCTAAAAATTTTTTAGCTATCTCGCTAATACTCTGAGTCGATATTTTTTTTTCAATAACCAATTGAGAGCCCATTGAACTACACAATGGCTGATTACATAAATCACTTATAGTGTGTTGGAGAATATCCAATTGAGTATATCGAGGAACTTCCTGAGTCCAATGATAAATACTTGCATTGCTTATCCAACCTTCATAACCATCATAATCCATAGCAATAAAAGACCAATCATTTTCGGATTTTAAAATTCTGTAGGTTTCTCCATATAATAATTGAGAAACCATCTCAGCATTACTAGCCGGATGTGACCGAATAGGAATCTGAGACACATGACAAATTCCGTGAGTCATCGTTTAAATATGAAGTTTTGCTTTACGTGCCAATAGCACATCTTCTGTTTCTTGTCGATCTGGATCTGGAACACAGCAATCCACGGGACAAACTGCAGCACATTGGGGCTCCTCATGAAACCCTTTGCATTCTGTACATTTATCTGGTACTATGTAATAAACTTCATCTGATATGGGTTGTTGGATTGAATCAACTACAACCGTTTCTCCGGACTCAAGCGTGTAGTTCCCAGTAACACCTGTGCCATCAGCTAATTTCCACTCAGCTCCTGCCTCATATATAGCTGTATTGGGACACTCAGGTTCACAGGCTCCACAGTTTATACACTCATCGGTTATGATAATTGCCATGGTACAAAGGAAAACTTTTATGATTAAATTAAGTAGCCATTTTGCACCTAATCTTGAAGAATGTCTAAAATTTGTTCGATCTGTCTGGAATTCAAATGCGACACTTGGGATGTTTGAACTTTATCAAACCAAAGTTTAACCGCTTTAGTATCATTTTTCTGAATAGCAAAATTCAATTGAGTAAGCCAAATAAGTGGTTCAAAAGGATTTAGTTTGTAGGCTACATCAAGTTGATTTTTTGCATTTACTAATTCCTTTTTCATCAAATAAAGCTTTGCCATTTGGTTTAAAATTAAGGCATCTTTAGGGAATTCATTTATAATTATTTTACCATATTTATATGCTTCGATAAGCTTTCCATGAGAAATTGAATAATTTAAAAAACGATGGCTAATATCACGATTTGTAGGCTCAAGTTCATACGCTCTTTTCATATAAAAGTATGCCGATCCGTAATTTTCAAGCTTACCATAACATTCTGCTAACATGAAATTCTGCCATGCGGAGAGAGTTGCTTCATCCAATAATAATCCTGTAGCTTCTTTGTATGATTCTGTTAAATAAAAATATTTAAGCCATAATTCAGGTACATTATTTTTTTCCAAAAGCTCCTTCGCTTTTTTGAGGTAAAACTGATTTTTATCAAATTTCTCCCAATACTCCAAGTAAGCTAAAATTTCATATTTTATATCTGGTTTAGCATTGTTTACAGCATATAAACCCACTAATTTTTGCATTTGTTTTACATCTGATTTTGATTTAATTGGCTTTCGGATATAGTGATCATGAACACTGACATGAGGGATATCTTCTGAGCTGTTAGCTGGCATATGACAGGACACGCAGTTGTTTTTTGCTATTTGTAAATGTTCAGGTGTATCTGAACAGTCTTCCTTTTTATGGCATTGGATACATGCGGTATTATAAACTTCTTTTCCTGTAATTTTAACGCTCATATGAGGATTATGGCAAGAAATACACGTAAATTTTAACTCCTTTTCATTAGAAGAAACAAAACATTTACTCATTTGAAATCGTTGCGAGTGGTTGGCCATATCAAAAGAGGATTGATTACCCTCATATAGAGGTAAATAAATTTCAAATACATCGCTGAGTTTCATCCCTGGTCTGTAGTCTGTAAATTTCTTACCTTCTTTAAGTATATTTAGACCTTGTAAATGACAGCGTTGACAAAGATCAATCTGTCTTTGCCATGAAAGTTTTCGTGGATTTACTATAGTTGGATCAATCTTTTTCTTTACGTCAACACCCTCTCCTTTTAATCGTTGATTTACATGTAATTCACCGGGACCATGGCATCTTTCACAGTCAATTCCGGTTCCTATCTGAGTGAATTTAAATTGAGAATTATCAGCCAACTTAGGCATCGAATTGTGACAACTGATACATTCGTCATTCAAAATTCTAGTAAACCTTGAGTTATTACCTCCTTCAAATCCTGGTGCTAAATCCCATCGATTCTTTTGTACATAATAGGTGATAGGTGCTTGATATAAATACCCATTTTTCTCCATAATATGAGAATTAGTGTGCTGACCACTTCCTACAATATAATTAATTTTCTCATCCCTTTGATAAATAGTATCTGAGCCCTCTAGTTGATATTCTTTTATAAATAGCTCATCTTTAATCCAATAGGGGAAATAATGTAAATTAGATATGGAATCATACACCTGATGTTCTTTCCCAAATATAGCAGATGATTTTTCAGGCGATGCATGATCAAATGAAAGCCCCATTCCAGTATGAACAAATGTTGAATGCTTATCTTGGTGACATGACGCACAAGTTTCCATTCCAACATAGCCCACATCAGGTGCATGATTTGCATATACGAAATCCTCATCTTTGGTGCCTTGAAAATATAATGTGAAAAAATAAAGAATGCCCAAACCTAGCAATATAGCAAGGATGGCTATATTTTTTCTATTTTTATATTTTAGGAGTATTTTGCTTGCCACGCTAGCATACCTCCTAATAAATTGCGAACATTTGTAAATCCTTGTCTAGTCAAATATTCTTGAGCAGCTGCACTCCTACCTCCAGATTTGCAATGAACAACTACTTCTTTGTTCATCCAATCATCTAAATCATCAACAGCTCCCTGTAGAGACCCCAATGGTATATGTTTTCCATTGATATTAAAATCTTGATACTCCCAGTCCTCTCTAACATCAATTAACAAAAAATCATCTTGATTATCCATCTTTTGCTTCAGCTCTTCTATCGTTATGTCGGTCATTGTTACTATTGTATGATTAATTTGGTGGTGTAAAAACGCTTTGATTTATCCTCCAAATATAAAATGTAAATTCCTGCCTGCAAATTAGAAATTTTCAAATTAGTACTATTCCGAAATTCTAACATTATATTTCCTTGAATATCTGCAATACTTACATGCTCAAATTCCTGGGATAAATACACCATGTCATGAGCTGGATTTGGATAAATGTAAACTGTATTGTTTGGTTCAATTTGTTTAGATTGGGCTGTATATAAGTTTTTTTGACTGCCAAAATGTGGGCGCATCATGAGTGTTCCTCCTGGAATATCTGAATTATTCCATGTACCAAAAGTTTTAAAATATATCCTTTGATTAATCTGGTTCGGTTTATTAGCATATCCATAGTTTTTATCCCATCCAACATTCAGATTATACATACTTCCTTGCCACCAACCAATATAATATCTTCCAGGGGTAAGGATAAGCGTTGTATCTAAATAATGAGGAGTAAATGTTCGCCAATTATTTTTTGATGAATACGAAGGTGATAGTTCTTCTGATTCATAAATCAATTCATCCTCTATCATGTTATCTATACCCTCCAGTGACTTCCAAATTCTGTACTTAAAACGTTTTCGTGAAACATCATAAACAGCTTCATTGAAAAAGGTAGCTATTGCGTTTAACGTATCTTCCTTATATATATCAAATCCATAAGCGATCTCTCCTTGAATATTACTTGGATTTGTATTTTGATCAAATCCAAAACCTTGTTCAGCAGATCCATCGTCATAGGCGTAAAAATCATGAAACTCCTGAGTAAATACTATACTATCGTTTCGTTTATATTCATTGGCTACTCCATTTTCTCTAACTTCTACTAGTCGATTAATCACTACAGAGGAATTATTAGTAAGACCTGAAATATCTTTATAATTTGGCAAATCTCGAATATCTGAAGTTTGAAATCCAATATTCTTTGTACTGTTTATAAAGGCTGAACTTCCAATTGTTGTTCCCTCAAAACTAGCCTCGTGTCTGAGCTGAAGTGCTTTTGGTTCTTTGTACAAATTTGACAATCGTATATATATAGAATCAGCCATATGACTAGATGGATTCACACTAAAATGTGAATAGGGCATTTGAGTATACATCTTTAATAAAGGAGATGGAGTCGTTTGAATTGCATAATCATTATATGATTTATTGGAAGAAGATCTATCTTTATCCAAATAAATATAATCTAAATGCCAATGATTTGCATTTCCAACTTGTCTAGTGAATGTGGTAAACATGAATTGAAAACTAGGGTGTAAATAATTTTCATCTACTATGGGTATACTCACATGTATGAATTCATTCGATGAAAATTGTCCACCAACACTCCAAATTGGAATCCATATATGATTGGATGACTTAAACCATAATCGCAACGAATCTTCATTATTTAAATGGTATCCAAGACCATTCGGTTGATAGAAAAAACTAAACACCATAGAATCTTGAAGTGTGTATGGTGTTCCTGCACTATCCTTTAGATTAATGGGTTGACTTATTAGACTATCTCCCGGTCCACTTTTATCCTTATTGATGGTGTTGTTATACGGTAATCCTTGGGCATTTAATCCATCAAATGTAGCTACATTAATAGTGGGCGGATGGTATGGAAAATGGTTGTTCACATATACTTGATTATTTAACCACTTGGAACTATCTGGATATAAATGGGATTCTGAAAAATCATCAAAAAAGGGTAAATCTAATGTATCTTTTTGACCAAATTTATTTTTTGTTTTAGACTCGAATGAATATGAAGTGTTTGTTTCTAAAAAAGATCGAATACTAGCATTCAATGGAATAGGGTATGTCTTGACCTGACCAAATGATGTAAATGAGAAATATAAAAATAAAATGACAACGTAAACTCTTGGAAATTTTAAAATCATCATTATTTGAAAACGTGTTTTAGAAAATTAAAGTACAATTTCGTGGTATTAATTAAAGTTGTAATCATCTGTATATAAAAGACTATCAGATCCCGTTTGAATCCATGCCCCAACTTCTAAATCTATATTAGAATGAATGTCAATTCTAGTACCAGGCAAAATAGGATTCTTCGTCCCGGCATAATATTGAGCTAGTACGGGTTGATCGCTAGCCGATCGCACAAAAGGAGATTCTACTTTTAAAATTTTTCCAACTTTTAAACGACTTCTTTTGAGAATATTTTCAGCTTGAATTAATGAAGTTTTATTAGCTAAATCTGGCATTTTAACTTGAGGTAATTTATCTATATTCATCACTAAATAGACTTTCCTACCAGGCTTTACCTTCATACCTGGTTCAGGATTCTGTTTGATTATTGCTAATTTTTTTGCCCCATCTTCATAAACTGTATCTGATACAATTCCTTCTAAACCTGCTTGTTCAAGAAAATCCAATGCCTCTTGAACGTCCATCCCTTCAATAGAACCTACCTCAATCAATTCACTATCATGATTGGTGTAAAAATCAAGATACCAAAAAGTACCCGTTAAGATTAAAATACCAATAAGGATCATTGATCCAAGATGTATTAGTATATTTTTTTTAGTAAAATTCGTCGATAAATACTTCATACACGATATAGAGTCGCAATATACAAGCAAAGGGTGATTTTAAATTGAAGAGAAAACTAGATTTATCCTTTTTCAAGCATTTTTAGTACAGTCCAGGCTGCTTCTTCTCCTTTATGACCGTGCTTGCCACCCGCACGTTCCAGAGCCTGGTCATGATCAAGAGTTGTCAAAACACCAAATCCAATAGGTATATTATATTTGATTGTAATATTAGCGATACCATTAGATACTGCATCACAAATAAAATCAAAATGAGGTGTTTCTCCTTGAATTACAACACCCAAACAAATAATTGCGTCTAATCCCCGTGAAGCCAATTTACTGGAAGCATAAATTAACTCATATGATCCAGGAACATCCCAAGTGATTATAGAATTTGACTTAATTCCATAATCTGACAAAACTTTTATCGCTCCTTTCTTAAGTGTTAGCGTAATATCACTGTTCCATAAAGCAGTGACTATTCCAATTTTAAAGTCATTGTGAGGCAGCTTTATCTTTTCATTTAGAAAAGTTTGATTGGAATAATCTGCCATTAAAATAATTAGTTAGACTGTTTTGTTTTGTTTCTAGCTATTCGTGCTGGAGCATACTGGGCTTCTTCGGACTGAGGATAATCAAGAATAAGTTGGTCATATGCTCGAATAGCACTCTCGAAATCTCCAGCTTCTTCAAAAGCTAATCCCGCTTTATTTAAAGCATAGGGTGTAGTTAGTAAATTATCTCTTTTTTGGGCAGCTTTGATATATAATTCGCCTGCTTTTTTGTAATCTTTCATTTCTGAATAACAATCACCTTGTAAAGTGATTACTTGTGCAGCTATGATTTCATCATCGAACGAAACATTTTCAAAATAATTCAAAGCTTCTTCAAATTTTCCTTGCTGAAGGAATATTCTTCCTGCATAAAAAGAGGCTTGTTCCCCAATTTTAGTAGAACCATATTCGTCAGCTATATCTATCATACCCAAATGGATACCATCACCCATTAGAGCTTTGTCTAATGAGTCTAGGCTGAAATATCGCTCAGCCATGAAAAAATTATCTGCTGCTTCTGATTCCAGTTCAGGTTTGTATGAGTTGTTGTAGTAATAAATTCCTCCAGCAGCAATAATTAATGCAATACCCACGAGGATAACGTTGTTTTTGTTTTTTTCAAAAAAATGAAGAAATGCTTCTATTCCTTTGTTTTCTGGTGTTTGTTCTTCTGTATTCATAACTAAACGGGTTGCAAAGATATTTTAATCTACGATAAATGGATAGGCTGTTTCGTAAACATCCGTATATATTTCCTCTGGTCCTGGGAAAGGAGAATTATCTGCAAATTCCACAGAGGCCAATACCTCAGCATCTACACTTTCTTCGATTTCTTCTAATTGTTTTTCAGTTAGG
The DNA here is from genome assembly GCA_943787465.1 of uncultured Bacteroidia bacterium. Taxonomy (GTDB): domain Bacteria; phylum Bacteroidota; class Bacteroidia; order NS11-12g; family UBA9320; genus UBA9320. The sequence goes on from CALSMN010000006.1 coordinate 85,077, forward strand.
TAATTAGATTTAATTATCTGTTCTTTAACAACTTCAATTGGATCAACTTTTTTGTAGGCTTCAACCTCATCTTTCGTTCGGTATTTTGCTGGATCACTCATGGAATGTCCACGATAACGGTATGTTTTTAATTCAACAAATGTAGGACCTTCACCTTTTCTGGCTCTATCTGCAGTTCGTTTCATACATTCATGAACGGCCTCACAACTCATTCCATCCACTTGTTCTGCATTCATCTCATATGAAGATGCCATTTTGTAGATATCTGTAACGTTAGTGGTTCGCTCTACTGAAGTACCCATAGCATAGTTGTTATTTTCACAAATAAAAATAACAGGTAAATTCCATACCATTGCCATGTTAAATGTTTCGTGGAGAGCACCTTGTCTCACTGCACCATCACCCATGTAACAAAAACATACATTATCGGTTCCTTTATACTGCTCGGCTAGCGCTATACCCGCTCCAAGTGGAATTTGTCCACCTACGATGCCATGACCTCCAAAAAAGTTGTGTTCATTTGAAAACATGTGCATACTTCCTCCTTTTCCTTTACTGCAACCTCCTATTTTACCGAATAACTCAGCCATAACTTCATTAGCAGATATTCCCATTGCTAATGCATGCCCATGATCACGATAAGCTGTTATTACTTTGTCCCCATCTTGCTTTGCAGATGCTAATCCAGCCACAACAGCTTCTTGTCCAATATATAAGTGACAGAACCCTCTAATTTTGTTCTGACCATACATTTGTGCTGATTTTTCTTCAAATCTTCTGATCAATAGCATTAATCTGTACCAATCAATGTAAGTTTGTTTTGTTTGCTTTGCTTTTGCCATTTTATATTTGGTGCCGCAAAAATAACATTTTTAATTGCTCAATTTAAACATTTGAAAGTACAAAAATTATCATTGGTTTTTTTTAAAAACCACACAGACTTACACCTAGAGATGGATGAAGTAGTAGCTATAGCTGGGCTAAATGGTGTAGGTAAAACTTCTGTACTAGATGCTTTACATTTTTTGTGTTTAGGAAAATCATATTTTTCATCAACCGATATCCAGTGTATACAAACTGATAAAATTCAATCAGGCATCATTGCACAAATCATTACGCATGAAAACATTGACCTTAAAGTAAAACTTAAACGGGGATCAAAAAAGACTATTCAACGTAATGGAGTTGTTCGAAAAAAGTTAGCTGATCACGTCGGCGAATTTATTGCCGTCATCATCGCTCCGAATGATATTGAACTTATCTATGGCACTCATGAAAAAAGAAGATCCTTCATTAATCAAGTAATCAGTCAAGTCAATAAAAAACATCTCCAAGAATTACTGACCTATACCAAATTAATTGAACACCGAAATAAACACCTTAAAGAAGACACTATAGATAGAGCTCTTATTCAAACTATTGATGAACAAATCTCACCAATCGCTCATTCTATTCACCAAGTGAGACTCGAATTTTTTAACGAATTTAGTACCTATTTCCAGACGAGATATCATGAAATTTCTGGACAAAAAGAAGAGATTAAACTCTCATATATCAGTCAACTGGATGATGATTCCTATCTAAACTTAACACCTCAATATTACACAAAAGACGTCACTCTTCGTCGAAGTTCATGCGGAATACATAAGGATGAAATTGAAATAGAACTCAATCATTTAAATCTGAGAAAATATGGTTCACAAGGACAAATAAAATCTGGTCTTATTGCCCTAAAATTAGCCGAATACTCGTTTTTGTCAGATAAAATAAATACAAAACCGCTTTTACTATTGGATGATATTTTTGAAAAAATTGACGAAGAACGAGCTAAAGTTCTCACTCAAATTATTAAAAATGATAACTTTGGACAAATTTTTATTACCGATACTGATTCTAGTCGCCTAGAATCATTTTGTGAAGAAATTGGCAAACCATTCAAAACCATTACACTACATTGAAAGACGAACAATCCATCAAAGACATTATGTCTTCCGTATTTGAATCCTATAATCAAGGACACAAATACGAAGAAACAAGTGTGATCAATAGTTGGGAGCAAATTGTAGGCACTATGATTGCTAATAAGACAGATAAACTTTTTATAAATAAAAAAAAACTCTACTTGACATTAAATTCTCCTGCATTGAAAAATGAACTTCGATATCACAAACTAGTATTAATCGAAAAGATAAACACCTTCGCTAAACAAAACATCATTAACGATATACATTTTTATTAAATTATGATTCATAAAATTGCTCCATCAATCCTAGCTGCCGATTTTGCTAATCTTCAAAAAGACATTGAAATGGTAAACGAAAGTGATGCTGATTGGTTTCACATTGACATCATGGATGGAGTCTTTGTACCCAATATCTCATTTGGTTTTCCTGTAATGAAAGCCATTCAGAAATACGCTACAAAACCACTTGATGTACATTTAATGATTGTTAATCCAGATCAATACATTCAACAATGTGCTGATTTAGGTGCAGAAGTCATTACCGTTCATTATGAAGCCTGTACTCACCTTCACCGAACACTCAATGCCATCCGAGAAGTTGGATGCCTTGCAGGAGTTGCTATCAATCCGCATACACCTGTTCACCTTCTTAATGATGTTTTTAGAGAAATAGATCTAATATGTATCATGAGTGTAAATCCTGGTTTTGGAGGTCAATCTTTTATCGAAAATACTTACATGAAACTTCAACAAATTAGTCAAATTTGTATGGTTAAAAATCATAAACCATTCATCGAAGTAGATGGTGGAGTAAATTTAGAAAACTATCAAAAATTGCTAGAATGTGGTGCTGATGTTTTAGTTGCAGGAAGTGCAGTCTTTTCGAACCCCAATCCAAAGGAGACTATCTTAGCACTAAAACAATAGTTCATTCGAAATAACGTTACTATCTTTTTGAAATCCTATCTGCTCATATTTTCGCTGTTTTTATCTGCTTCAATAGTACAGGCTCAGGAAGCAATACTCAATGGAAGCGTATCCGATAAAGACAATAATCCAATCGCCAATGCTTTTATTCGAGTAAAGGGATTCTCTTCATCCACCTATACATCTGTTGAAGGATTATATTCACTTAAAGTACCTGCAAATCAATATTTCACCATACAGGTTTCCGTTGCTTCTGAATCCATAGAAAAAACACTTGGTACATTCCAGTATGGAGAAAAATATACCCAGAATTTTTCATTAAAAGCAACTGTAGCTCTGGACGCAGCATTGGTTGTTGGTGATAAAAATAGAGGCCGACCTCTCATTAAAATTGAACCTAAAAAGTTGGAACGATTTTCAAATACGGGAGGATTCGAACAACAATTAAAATTAATCGGATTAGGTATTGGTTCTAGCGGTGGCGAATTGTCATCTGGATACAGCGTGCGTGGCGGTAATTTTGACGAAAACCTAGTATATGTTAATGATATAGAGGTATACCGTCCATTTTTAGTTCGTAGTGGGCAACAAGAAGGGCTGAGTGTAATCAATCCTGATATGGTAGATTTCGTAGAATTTTCAGCAGGTGGTTTTCAAGCCAAATATGGCGATAAACTCTCCTCTGTTTTAGACATTAAATACCGTCAACCCGATACATTTTCAGCTACAGTACATGCCAGTTTATTGGGAACGAGTTTACATTTGGAAGATCAAAGCTCAAACAAACGTTTCAGTTATTTAATAGGTGCACGATATAGATCAAATCAGTATTTATTAGGTAGTCTGGATGTTCAGGGTGATTACAAACCCTTGTTTTTTGATATTCAAACACTCTTAAAATATAGACTAAAATCTAACTTAAGCCTCTCCTATTTGAGTACCATTTCCCGTAACCGCTATCTTGTATCGCCCCAAAGTCAACAAACTAGTTTTGGAAATGTAAATAATGCCATCAGTCTTTATATTGCGTTTGGAGGTTCAGAACTAATGGAATACACTACATGGATGAATGCATTGAGTTTATCCTATAAGCCAAATAAAAAACTAACCCTATTGTTTAACTCCTCCTCCTATACCACTTCAGAACGTGAACATTTCACCATAGAAGGAGCATACCGATTATCTGAACTGGAAACCAATTTTGGTTCGGACGATTTTGGCAATGAAAAAGCATTATTGGGGTTTGGTTATTTTATTGATCATGCGCGTAATGATTTAAACGCTCAGGTATATTCAACTACTCACAAAGGAACATATTTCACCAAAAAATATACCCTACAATGGGGTGCAGGGTATAAGTATGAGCGAATTGTCGATCGATTAAAAGAATGGCGGTATAATGACAGTAGTGAGTATAACATTACAACTATTCATTCTTCTAATCAATCGGCTATAGTGTTGGATGAATTCTTGAAAGCAAACATAGATATGCAAAGCCACCGTATCCATGGATATATTCAAAGTAATCATTGGATTAATACGGCTAATAATTCAAAAATAACCTACGGATTACGATCTAATTATTGGAGTTATAACATGGAAAATGTCATCAGCCCACGACTCCAATTTTCATGGGAGCCCAATAAAAAATTCAATGCAGTAAAACAGCTACCATCTACCACAGCAGATAGCATACCAGAAAAGCGAGATTGGCTTCTTAGGGTAGCCACCGGATACTATTATCAACCACCATTTTACAGAGAATTGCGACGATTAGACGGTAAACTTAATCCCTCTATTCAAGCCCAACGATCCATTCATTTTGTATTTGGTGGTGACATGAATTTTGAGGCCTGGGGAAGACCTTTTAAGTTTATGAGTGAGTTGTATTTCAAACACCAAGACCGCATGATTCCTTATGTAGTAGATAATGTAAGAATACGATATTTAGCAGAAAATAGCTCCCAAGGCTACGCCACGGGCATAGATGCTCGTGTGAATGGTGAATTTGTTCAAGGTATTGAATCCTGGTTTAATTTTTCGATCCTTCAAACCAAAGAACGATTGTATTATACCAATGAAAATGGCAATGAAGTGCTCAGTGATTGGCTGAGAAGACCCTCCGATCAACGTGTAAATTTCTCTATTTTATTCCAAGACGAATTACCAAGCAACCCAAGCTATAAGTTAAATTTGAGCCTTATTTATGGTTCAAAAATGCCTTTCTTTTTTGATGCAGAAAATCGACAAAATCCTGGATTTAAAATACCAGCTTACCGAAGAGTGGATATTGGTTTTTCGAAGATTATCATGGACGAAAATTCCAAAAATCGACCTCATTGGCTTCGCAATGCCGAATCATTATGGTTCAGCATGGACATATTTAATTTGCTTCAAGTTAACAATACCATTTCTTATGTATTGGTCAAAGATTTCTCAAATAATGTCTATGGCGTTCCTAATTTCCTAACGGGAAGAAGACTCAACTTCCGTTTTATTCTTAAAATTTAAGTCCGTAAAACTGCCCATTGGACAAGTTGATTTTATTTTATTTTTCATAGTTCCAAAATGCTCCTTGGGAACATTAATTTTATATGCTGAAACAAATCGAAAAGGAGTAGAACGGGTTAGTTGCCAAAATCGGACATTTTGTTCAGCCTCATAGGTTCTCAAATAGATATTTTTTCTAGCTTTATTCATTGATTGGCTTACCGTAAAACTGAATAAATCATTGAAAATTTCTTGATTATTGATAACTATGTGAGAGTCTGTTCCAAAATAAATAGGCTTATCCGGTTTAGGAATTTTATCCATCAATAATGCATAGATACGAGCATCAAATAACCCTTTTTTAACATATGGACCTAATGCTTGATGAATTCGGTAACTTCTCCATTCTGAGTTATGTATGGCAATCACATGTATCGCCTTGACTATATCTCCTGGCAAGTAGTTTGATTTTAAGAGTTGCTTATTGTTCAATAAAAGTAATACTTTCACCTCATTCAAACTATCTACCTTTTGTTTTGCTTGAATACAAGCCGATGAATTATAAGCTATCCCCTCACATACCTCCAAATGTCTTACCTTTTGATCTTCATTCAAGCAAGAAGTCAGTGTATCCTTGAGAAAATGATTTAATTCGGAAACATGACTCTCCATCGTATGTATTAAAGTATCTGAATTGATAGTATTTGACCGAAGGTATTTAAAAAAAGACTGCGTTGAGTTCGGTGTAAGATATCCGGATAATTGCAGGAAATAATCCAATGAAGAAGTATCTCCTCGTTCAATTTTTAAAATCATGGCATTCAAAACATCTCTATCAAAAGGAGCTTTTTTTAAAAAGGCCAGTTCATAGGCAACTGCTGCATCTTGAAATTTATTTTGAATAATATAATCTTCCGCAGCATAAACAAATTTATAATAAGATTTTACTTTCCAGGGATGACAACTCAAACATAATAACTCCGTAAAAAAAAGAAATAGAAGATGTTTTGGCATTTAGCGTATTATTTCATAGCTCAAGTTAAAACGAGCATTCACTGCAAAGTTTATTTTTTTTATGTATAGGTACGCATAAATTAGGTCATTTTTGATACACTATTTGTTCCTATTTTAGAAAACATCCTAATCCAAAAATGCCTCCATTCCCTCCTCATTTTTTATTACAACCTCACAAATTAGTGGATTACTTGGAGCATATTTCAAAATGGTATTATTTTCTGGTAATTTTACTATATCTGTAAAAGAGACCTCTATCTTCTTGACATATATTGTCAAACCAACTTCGTAGGTAACAACCAATTGATCTAATGAACTTTGATCAAAATTGATATGAGCAGTTGTATAAGCAAAATCATGTGAGAGTAAATCGTTTTTTCTCCACTCATTAATTAAAGTTACACCAACGATTCCCAGAATAAACATACTAACAAATGATAAGGCAATATACCGCTCAAAATGAAAGCCTACAGGTTCATGAACAGATTTTGAGACGTAAAAAGTGTACACCTCACTTGCTCCCAAAGCGAGCGTTCCACCCAGAATAAAGTAACCCAGTACTAAAAGTAAATAATCATTAGAGTCATAACCTAAAAAATAATGAGAATACATCAATTGAATGCCCCAAATAGAACCTATTGTAAAACCCAATATTCTGAGATATCTCGGAAAACGAGATAAACTTTTTTCGTATTTTTCTTTGATTCTTATTTTACGGGCTTCTTCCAATTTGGCTTTCCGTTCGTCCCTAGATAAAGCATTCCAATATGGATTTTTAGATTTTTTTTGGGGTAATTTTGATTGTTTTTTGAGTCTACTAATTTCAATTAAATACGCAAGTTTTAATTGCTTATCGTACTCATTTTTAGATGCTGGAGTAGTTAATATTCCTTTAGCAATATTCAGATATTTAGTCATTTCTTCAGCATCTTCATCTGCATTTATATCGGGATGATACTGTTTGACTAAAGCTTTATAAGCGCTTTTAACATCCTTTATTGTAGCATAATTTTCAAGACCTAATATTTTATAATAATTTACCAATGATGTTTGTTCAAAGGTAGTATCGATTGTCAATTATTAGATGGATTGAAAAAAAATACATGATAGGTAGGACAAAAAAATATGATCATTTATGCCCAACATACAACCCTGAAACCTACATTTGAAATTGTATGAATTTACATCAAAAATCAATGTTAAAAGCAGGGTCATTATCAAATAAAGTGATTTGGGTTACTGGAGGTGGTACGGGTTTAGGTAAATCCATGGTAAAATCATTTGTAGAATTGGGAGCTCAAGTAGCTATATCTGGTCGAAGAATTGATAAATTGATTGAAACTCAACAAGAAATATCTAAAGATCATATTTTACCTGTGGTTTGTGACGTTAGAGAAAGTGGGCAAGTAGAGTCTTCCCTTAATCAAATTGTTGATCATTTTGGTAGGTGCAATGGGTTGGTCAACAATGCTGCTGGAAATTTTATCAGTCCTACCGAAAGGTTAAGTCATCGTGCTTTTGACATTATTTTAGATATTGTTCTCAAAGGAAGTAAAAATTGCACGCTAAGCTGTGGTAAATACTGGATTAATAATCAGATTCCGGGCCATGTTCTGAATATAGTAACAACCTACGCCTCTACAGGCAGTGGATTTGTAGTACCCAGTGCTATGGCTAAGGCAGGAGTACTTGCTATGACAAGGAGTTTAGCGGTGGAATGGGCAAAATATGGACAAAGACACAACGCCATTGCTCCAGGTCCTTTCCCAACAAAAGGCGCCTGGGATCGTTTATTCCCTAAAGAAATGTCTGATAAAATCAATCTTGAATCTCGCATTCCTCTCAAAAGAATGGGCGAACATCAGGAGCTTGCCAATCTCGCTTCTTATCTGATGTCTGATTATTCAGCCTATGTCAATGGTGAAGTAATAACCATTGATGGTGGAGAATGGCTCCAAGGTGCAGGTCAATTCAATCAAATGGACGCTATATCTTCCGAAGAATGGGATATGCTTGAAAAAGTAATCCGCTCAAATCAAAAAAAATCTTAAAAATTATTTAGAATGCTTAAAATATTTTCTCCTAAAAAAATTGTAATTGTCCTTTTATGCTCATTGCTTGTATTACTTTTTAAAGAAAGCTCAACCAATACAGGTGGTGCCCCTGGTGGGTACACCAATGCTCCAAATGAGGCCAATTGTACATCATGTCACGGGGGAACACTTCAAACCAGCGGTACAAATTACAATAATATTAGCTTATCAAATAACCTCACTGGAGGTGGATATATCCCTGATAGTACCTATACATTTACGCTAAACTATACGCATAGTGGCAAAAGTAAATTTGGCTATCAATTGACTTGTCTTGATAAATCAAATCAAATGGCTGGGAGCTTTAGTTTGCTGTCTGGCAATAATAAATCATCCATTACTTCAACCAATATATCCGGAGCTACACGTAGTTACATGCGTCAAACAAGTGCTGGATCTTCTAGCTCAGGAGGTGCTTCATGGAGTTTTCAATGGAAAGCTCCAGCTTCTATTAAAGATACACTTACTTTTTATGTAGTTGTCAATGCGACAAACTCATCTTCTTCTAATACTGGTGACATCATTATAGCTAAGGAATTTTTTATAATTCCATCATCATTACTTCCAGAAGCTAATGCATCGATCAATAATTCAAATGTTTGTCAAGCCAATAGTATACAATTACAAGGTTCAGGAACAAACTCCCCGGTATCATATGCATGGAAGTTACCCAATGGTACTCCCTCTATTTCCAATGCTCAAAACCCTAATGTAGTTTACAATTTCCCAGGAAAATATAATGCAATTCTTACTGTAACGAATGCAAAAGGAAAATCAAAACCGGATACTGTAACCATTAATGTTCTCAAATCTCCTGGTCCTTTTATCCCTAACGGAAATTCAAGAAAAATATGTCAGGGTGATTCTATTTTACTAAAATTAAACCCTGTAGAAACTGGGGTTTCTTATACCTGGAATACGGGTCAAAAAGGGGACTCTTTGTGGGTTTCTCAAAACGGACCCTATTATGTAACTGGACTAGGAAAAAATGGATGTTCAAGGAACAGTAACACCATACAAGTCAGTTTTTTTGATAAACCCACATCTAATCTCAGAACTGAAATTCAATTATCGAATGATAGTATATGTCAAAACACGCTAGTCCGTTTGGTTTCAGATTCACTAAATAATGATAGTTTTTATTTTTACGCTTCAGGGTCATTAGTTCAAAGGACTACGGATGCATTCCATGATATTCTTGTCAACCAAACAACAACCTATGGCGTACAAGTGAGAGATCAAAATTTGTGCTTAAGTGACACAGCATACTATACCCTATTTGCTCAAGAAAAAAGACCTGCGCCTAGGATATCCTGTTTCAATTCAACCGTTGATAGTATTATCTATACCTGGACCAATCCATCCATTCATAATGGATATCAAATCAGTATTAATCAGGGTAAAAGCTGGAGTACTTCAACCAGTGGTCTTAATGGCACTCGCCATGAGATTGGTGGTCTCCAACCAGATGATTCCATAACGCTATGGGTCCGTGGTATCGATAACGGCCCATGTCTCTTCAGTTTGATTGGAACTAAAACATGCTATACCAAATCATGCTCACCACTTCAAGTTAATGTGAATGCAGATACATCTATCTGTGATGGTAACTTATGGCAGATTGAAATAAATGGGTTGTCCAATCAAAAATATAGCTTAACCATTGATAATGGAGATGCATTTACTGATACTTTATTTTCATTTAATCCAAAAGTTTCCAGAGATTACATCATAGAAATTATAGACTCCAACCACCTTACTTGTCCTTCAAAAAAGATTGCACTTCCACTTCAAATTGACCAAAAACCAACGGCAACTTTAAGTCCTATAAAATCAAAAGCTTTTTGTGAGGGTGAGACCATTCAGTTTGAAGCAAATAATCTCATGGATAATTGGACTTTTGTTCTGAATACGATACCCGTTCAATCCGGTAATTCAAATAAGTACACCAACAATACACTTTCTGACGGTGACAGTCTGTATGTAATTGTGAATAAAGGAAAATGTAGAGACACTTCATCCATCGTTAGTGTGAATATTGAGTCTACTATTGATGCATCATTTGATTTTGTCCGTGAGCAATCCATATATACATTTACTCCATCCAATCTATTACACAGCAGTTATTCATGGAATTTTGGAGATGGTAGTGCTATTTCAAATGATGTAAGCCCAAGACACGATTTTATTACAAGTGAGGGAAAAGAGACATTTGTTCGCCTAGCTGTAGTCACGTCAAATGACTGCTTAGCAGATAGTGGACAACTTATACGATTGCCTCTATTTAGTCATGTAGACGAGCTTAAAAAAGATGGGATCGATGTTTTTCCTAATCCTACTCAAAACTTATTAGTTATCAATCAGGAAATAGACACCGACTTAGTTGCAGAATTAAGAAGTATAGATGGAATACTCGTTCAACGAGTATTCATTAAAGATGCCAATCATACCATTGATTTATCTCATTTAAAAACAGGTATATATACCCTAACCTTAATATCAAGGGATAAACAATGGAATACTCGAATATTCAGGAATTAATTTGCTTCTAATGGGTTTCCATTCTTCCCATGATTTTATTTTTAGTCTGATGTAGGAGTGAGTCTAATGATGTGCCATTTTCTTTTGGCTCTATTTGTTTAAATGGTAAATCTGGCTGACCAGCATCTATCCATGCAGTATACCAGAAACTTCCTGTCATATGAATAGCTTGTTTCATCCTACGCTCAACCATACCATTTAAGGCTAAATGATACGCTGCTGAAAATTCCTGACTGTATACTTTGACGGTTGTAGCACCTCGTTGTTCGAAAGCATATTTAACATGAGACATTTTGGATGACAATTTTTGCTCCAAATCCAAAACGGAATCTTTTGAAGCATGACTATCTTCAATGATTTTCCATATCTGCTCCAATGGACGATCTAAGTAAATGGCTTTCCCTACTAGAAAAACATAGTCCGAAGAAAAAATCTCGGGCAATCTAGACTCCCAAAGACCGTGAATTCCATGTTGATTGGTTAATTGTCCATTATAATTTTGAGTCGTATGTAAAGGTACGTGAGCATCACCGATATAATGGCCTAAATCTGCACTTAATTTTATAATTTGTAAATAATCATGATTTTTCATTGCATTAGTTAACCGAAATTTAATTAGATGGATATGCCATGGAATGATGCCGTGCTCTTTTAACATTGCTTCACCAAATATTGATATTGCACTATCCCAATTGGTAGGTATCGTATCGATGGGTAAAGAATTTTCATATTTATCAATATCTATGTAATGTCTTGGGGCTTCATCTTCCAACAGATATCTCCTTTGGTCTGGACGGATTGCCATCTCTTTAATTTGATCAATATTGGCTTTATAAAAACCAAACATTTCTGGAGGTAAGGTAAAGCATGCATGATAATTGATGGATTTATGGGCGAAGAAACCCCATGGATTTGCGTAAAAATAAAATAAAAGAGGTACAGCTAAAAATACAGTTCTCATCGTATACAAAATTAGGATTAATCCATGAATCATGGAATAAAAACACCAACTAGTTAAGAGTCTCTGTAGTGAAACTCTATAGGATACGTTGAATCTGTATCAGGCAAATCAGTCTTTATTCTCCAATAATCATCCTTATCCCGTTCGTCTTCGTCATCTTCAGGAGGCGGTATATCTTGAGGACCCTTTTTTCTATATAGAAACCCTACTAATACTCCTGAAATAGCCCCGGAAAGATGCCCCTCCCAAGAAATATTTTTACCTATTATCTTACCAAATTCAGGAAAAAGACCATAAATCAAACTGCCATATAAAAATATCAAGACGAAAGAAGCGGCTAACATTTCTTTATTTTTAGTAAAAAAACCGTGTGTAATGATGAAAAAAACAAGTGCATAAACTAAACCACTAGCACCGATATGATTTGTCTCGGGTTGACCCATAAAAAAGAGGATTCCACCCGTCAAAATCACATTTATACAAATAACAGAAAATCTCTCTTTTTCAAAATTAACAAAAATAAAACCCATGGAGAGAAGTAAAGGTATCGAGTTACTTAACAGATGATCAAAATCACCATGTAGGAATATCATAGTAATAATCCCATGTAACTGACTTAAATCGTGAGGATGCATGCCAAATTTATTCAGTTCCAGATTATACCCTAAATTGATAAAAAACACAAACCAAATCATCAAAACGAAAAGTGTTGGCCAAACGATGGAATCTATTAATCGAATAAAAAATGATAACATTTAAAAAACTACTTCAAATTACGTACCTAATATTTCAACTGACAATAGTTCTTTTTCATTACCCATAAAACAGGAAGTCTTTTGAATGCGCTTCAAAATAGATTAAAATTGCACCAAAATAGAAATTCATGGCTTTACAATGTGGAATAGTGGGCTTGCCCAATGTAGGAAAATCAACACTTTTTAACTGTCTTAGTAATGCTAAAGCTGAAAGTGCAAACTATCCTTTTTGTACGATAGAACCCAACGTTGGAATGATTACCGTTCCAGATGAACGATTATATCAAATATCTGATTTGGTAAACCCACAAAAAATAATTCCAACAACAGTGGAAATTGTAGATATCGCTGGATTAGTTAAGGGGGCTAGTAAAGGTGAAGGGTTAGGGAATCAATTCTTGGGAAATATTAAAAATACAAATGCTATACTACATGTAGTACGATGTTTTGATGATGATAATATTACCCATGTTGATGGAAGCATTAATCCAGTTAGAGATAAGGAAATTATTGACACTGAACTACAATTGAAAGATTTAGAAGCTGTGGATAATAAGATATTGAAAGTCAAAAAACTGGCAGAAACAGGAAATAAGGAAGCTAAATCTGTCCATGAAGTTCTTTCCAAAATAAAAGGTGTATTAGAACAAGGTAAATCTGCTAGAACCTTAGAACTTGACGAAAATCAACGACAAATTATAAAAGATTTGAATTTACTCACACTTAAACCCGTTCTATACGTCTGTAATGTTGACGATACGAGTGTAGTTAGTGGCAATCATCATACTCAAGCCTTTGTGGAGGCAATAAAAGAAGAAGGTGCTCAGGTCATGCTAGTTTCTGCTGAAATTGAAGCAGATATGGTGGACATGGAGGAGGAAGATAAAAAATTGTTTTTGGATGATATGGGACTTAAAGAAAGTGGAGTAAATCGAATAATTAAAGCTGCTTATCAACTTTTAAACTATCAAACATACTTTACTGCTGGTGAAAAAGAAGTGAGGGCGTGGACCATTGAGGCAGGATATACAGCTCCACAAGCTGCTGGAACAATTCATACTGATTTTGAAAAAGGATTTATTAGAGCAGAGGTAATTGCTTTTGAAGATTATTTAAAACTAGGATCTGAATCCAAATGTAGAGAAGCTGGGAAACTTAGAGTAGAAGGAAAAGAATATATCGTTCAAGATGGAGATATCATGCACTTTAGGTTTAATGTGTAGATTATTTATTATCTTTGATACTAACTTTTTTAATAATTATGAAAAATTCATTTAAACTATTTAGCCTTATTTTTTTTATCAGTATAGCTTCCGTTTCTTGTCAAGGTAACAAAGAATGTACTGAAAATTGCAAGAAAGAATGCTGTACAAAAAAGGATACCTCAAAATGCAAGCCTGATTGTGAAAAACCTTGTTGCAAAAAAGAGGAAAAGACATGCAAAGCTGATTGTGAAAAACCTTGTTGTAAAACAAAAGATTCAGAAAAAAAGGACAGCACTACGAATGTTAATCCAGACCATGTATGTACAGAATCTTGCACTACTAATCCTGATGCTTGCCCTCATCACTCAAAATAATTGACAAATTCATGCATCTAAATCCTGATAATGATGTCATTATCAGGATTTGTTATCATGAGCTAAAAATTGACTTACCGTACATAATTATCTATCTTTTTTGCTCACATAAAAGACCAAATCTAACTCATTTGCGAACTACTTAATTAGTATCCGATTCGTTTAAATCTTTAATCTTTAAACTTCTTATAAAAACTGACATACTTGAGAGTATACATATAATAAATCCTGTGATACCGTCAAGAAAACCAAGTTTCAGAAAATAATCTCTAAAGAATCTGAATATCGGCTTGAAAACAAAATGATAAAAATTCACACTTTCTCCTTTTGAAAATCTTTCGTTGGCACCCCATGTAGTATATCTATCCCATTTTTCAAGATAATGTTTTATATCCTTGAAAGTATAGTGTATTAACTTTTCATTTAAGACACCAATTTCACCATCACAAATCATTTCAGCGTGGACGTTTTTGTCCTCGTATACACATTTATCCTTTCTAAATAATCGAATAACCTTATCCCCTTGCCAACCCGAAAATCGGATTTTCTTTCCCATAAAATAGTTTTGTCGTTTAATCCAAAAAGCACAATATGTTGGATCCTGATCAAGAACATTAATCATTTCCATTTTTAAGTCCGCTGTAATTCTTTCATCTGCATCAATCAAAATCACCCAATCATGTGAAGCTTGAGGTATGGCCCAATTTTTTTGAGAGGCCGAATATTCATAATTCCTTTGAATAACTTTTACACCTTTACTTTTAGCAATTTCTACTGTTGAATCTGTGCTAAATGAATCAACAACAATAATTTCATTTGCCCAAGATACTGATTCTATAGCATCAGCAATATTATGCTCTTCATTAAATGTTGGTATCAATGCTGTTATATTATAACTCATTAAAATAGATAGTATGTCAAAGGTATCATTTTTATACTTTTGCCTATAATATTTAAAATAGGGTCCAATGAAAATAAGCGGATTTACCTTCATTAAAAATGCCGAAAAGCTATATATTCCTGCAAAAGAGTCTATACTTTCTATCTTACCTATATGTGATGAATTTATCATTGCAATAGGTGATAATGATATCGGTGACAATACCCTAAAAATTATTCAATCTATCCAATCAGAAAAAATTAAAATCATTCATACTAAATGGAACACCAAGGACTACCCTAAAAACACCATATTTGCGCATCAAACTGATATTGCAAAACAACATTGTAAAGGAGACTGGTTATTCTATCTTCAGTGTGATGAAGCTATTCACCAAAATGACTTGGAAACTATAAAGAAAGCATGTGATGATCACCTTGATGATAAAAGTGTAGATGGTTTTTTATTCCATTATTTACATTTTTGGGGGGACTACAATCATTTTCACAACAGCCATTCATGGTACAAAAAAGAAATCAGGATTATTAGAAACTTACCTTCCATTCATTCATGGAAAGATGCTCAATCGTTCAGAAAATTTACAAAATGGGAAGGTGGAACATTCAACGACTACACAACCAAGAAATACAATGCTAAATTAAATGTTATTGAGCTAAACGTTCATGTTTTTCATTATGGTTACGTAAGACCACCTAAGTTGATGTCTACAAAGAGAAAATCAAGCTCAACTTCCTATCACGGAAAAAGTGCAAAAAAAATCATATCTCAAATTGCTCAAGAATATGACTACGGACCTTTAAATAAACTAAAAAAGTACCAAGGAACACATCCATCTGTTATGAAAGAATGGATAAGCAAATTCAATTGGTCGTCACAGTTACAATATACGGGAAACAGAAATAAAAAAAGAAACCCTCATAAACACGAAAAATTCAAATACCGATTGCTTTCCTTTATAGAGAATACATTTCTGAATGGAGAGGTAATAGGGGGATTTAAGAATTACACCATTATAGAGAAATCGGAAATCAGAGAGGAAAAGTGAAATGATACATTAGATTGTAAAATCATTCTGCTAATTCTGAAACTAATTTTGAAATATGATCCTCTAAATCATACTCATCCCCTTCCACATAGCCAGTGTGGGTATATACAATTTTACCTGATTGATCTACTAAAAAAGTGACTGGAGGGTTGGCTACATTCATCGCTCTCTGGACTTCCCCATTAGGATCTAAAAGAACATCAAAATCCCAATTTAGTGCATTGGCTGTAGGCTTGACTTTTCCCGCATTCCTCGAATCATCAACGCTAATAGCAACTAACTCTAAATCATATGCATCCATCCAATCATCCAATAAACTATTTATATTTTTAAGCTCTTTTATGCATGGTTTACACCATGTAGCCCAAAAGGAAACAATAGTTATCTTATCATTTCTGCCATAATCAGCAAGATTAACATCTTTACCTTCTGTATTCTTCATAGATATTTCGGGTAGTGAGGATAAGCTAGAAACATCTTCTTGAGCATTTACAATGAATCCTGTGAAAATAAGTAGTAAAATGGATATATATTTTTTCATAAATTATTTGGTATTACCATTTACAATTAGTGTGCCAAGCTAAAAAAGACCATTAATTTCGGCATCAATTTTATTGATAATTGATCCTAAGTGTTCAGGATTATTCTCAAAATCGATATCATCGACGTCAATTATTAAGAGTTTGCCATCTTTATAGGTGCTTATCCATGCCTCATAACGCTCGTTGAGTCTTTTTAGATAATCTAAACGAATGCTATCTTCATAATCTCTTCCTCTTTTTTGAATTTGACTAACCAAATTGCCAATGGAACTTCTCAAATATATAAGTACGTCAGGTGCATTAACACTTATTTTAATATTAGAAAATAAAGATTGGTACGTATCAAAATCTCGAGTACTCATTAGTCCCATTGCATGCAAATTGGGTGCAAAAATATAGGCATCTTCATAAATAGTTCTATCTTGAATAATCGTTTTTGAACTATTCCTGGCAGCGATCAAACTACTAAAACGTGTATGAAGGAAATAGATTTGCAGATTAAAAGACCATCGGGTCATATCATCATAAAAATCGGTAATATACGGATTGTTATCCATGGCCTCATAATGAGGCTCCCAATCATAGTGATTAGAAAGTAATTTAGTTAAGGTAGTTTTACCGGATCCGATATTACCTGCTATTGCTATATGCATAGTTTTATTATAGTTTATAGTTTTGTTTAAAATTGTTTAAAGCCAATAATTTCTCGAACTTCTTTCAAGGTTTTGCTGGCACTTTCGTTCGCTTTTTCAGCTCCTATTCTTGCAGCTTTCTGAAGTGCATGTGTGTCTTGTTTAAAATGTGAAATTTTTGCACGAATAGGTTCAATAAATTTAACAACATCATCTGCTAATTGCTTCTTTAAATCTCCATATCGAATGGTAGCCTCTTGATGTAAATTATCAAAATACTGAATTGTACTTTGGTCTGAAACTAATTCCATGATATCAAATAAGTTTTGCAAACCCTCTGACTTAGGCATCCCTGGTTCTGAAGGCCCATTATCTGTGACTGCTCTCATTATTTTTTTACGTGTAACTTTTTCATCTTCATCAAAAATTAATGTATCTGTATCTCCACTGCTTTTACTCATTTTTCCTTGAGCTGTTAGACCGGGAACTTTAATTAATTTTCCAGTATTACTGTATGCTTGTGGTTCTTTAAAATAGTCTGTCTGATACATATGATTAAATCGATTAGCAAATGTTCGAGTCATTTCTAAATGTTGCTGTTGATCTTTGCCCACCGGAACAACATCCGCATGGTGAGCAAGAATATCTACAGCCATCAAAACAGGGTACGTTAATAGACCTGCATTAATATTATCTTTTTGTGAACGTATTTTATCTTTGAATGATGTACTTCTCTCCAATTCACCTATATAAGCATTCATATTCATATAGGTATACAATTCACTAATAGCGGGCACATCACTCTGAACAAAAAGAGCACACTTTTCAGGATTTACTCCCATAGCTAAATGCTCCGCTAAAACTTGTTTTACATTACTATGAAGATCTGAGGGGGTGGGATGTGTAGTCAACGAATGAATATCAGCAATAAAAAAATAGCATTCATGCTCCTCTTGCATTTTTAGAAAACTTTTTACTGCACCAAAATAGTTACCTAAGTGCAATTTCCCTGTGGGTCTAATTCCTGATACAACTCGTGTCATATTTAATGAAGCCTCAAAAATAGAACGACAAGTAGATTTTACCAATGTTGTGGATATTTATCGTAACATAAATTATAATCAGCTTAGTAAAATTCAAGACTATAAATTAATCCATCTTCGATTTATATTGATTTTCAAATAAAGTATAATAAGTACCTTTTCGATTTATTAACTCATCATGACTACCTAGTTCTATGACTTTACCCTGATCTAAAACTAATATTGAATCCGCATTTCGTATGGTGCTCAGTCGATGAGCTATAACAATTGAGGTTCTGTTTATCATTAATTTATGAATGGCTTGCTGAATAAGACCTTCTGTTTCTGTATCAACACTTGAAGTTGCCTCATCCAATATTAAAACAGATGGATTCGCCGCCATGGCACGAATAAAACTTATCAGTTGGCGCTGACCGCCAGATAATGAAACTCCGCGCTCCTTAACATCATAATTTAAGCCACCCTCCAATTTATCAATGAAAGATAATGCACCAATTGAAGACGCAGCTTTTTTGATTTGATCTTGATCTATAGAATTGTTCTTCAATCGAATGTTTTCTTCAACACTTCCAGCAAACAAAAATACGTCTTGAAGGACTACACCAATTTGATTTCTTAAATAATTCAATTGAATTTTTTTGACATCAATGCCATCTATCAGAACCGCTCCTTTTTGGCATTCATACAAACGAGTTATAAGACTAATAATACTCGATTTACCTGCTCCAGTTGCTCCAACTATAGCTAAACTATGCCCTGGATTTACATTAAAATCTACCCCCTTTAAGACAAAATTTTCTTCATCATAGGCAAACCAAACGTCCTTAAAAGCTAAAGAGCCTTTTATTTTCTTGATAACTTCAGTGCCTTCATCTTCAACATCTGTAATATCATCCAGTAAAGCAAAAATACGCTCACTACTAACTATACCCATCTGCATGGTATTAAATCGGTCTGCTATAAAACGTATTGGTCTGAAAATTAAATTCACATAAAGTATAAAAGCGGTGATTAGTCCAGCACTAGCTTGGGTTGAAAAACCAATGCTCCACCAAATGATTAATCCAAGTGCTAGACTACTCAATATTTCTACTATAGGGAAATAAATGGCATAATAAAAAATAGACATTTCATTGGCTTTCCTATGCTCTCTGTTCATGATTTCAAATTTTTTAAATTCTTGATCATGTTTTCCGAAAATTTGAACGACTTCCATTCCAACAATCTGTTCTTGAATAAATGAGTTCATTTGGGATACTTTAGATCTTACTGTCTGAAAAGATTTCCTGACACCCCTTCTAAAAAAATCAGAAGCTATCAATAATACTGGTAGAACAGACAAAGAGATTAAAGTTAATTGCCAGCTCGTCAGAAACATAACCACAAGAACAGCAAAAATCTGAGCTAAATCTCCAACAATCGAAATAAATCCCTGTGAAAAAAAAGAAGAAATAGTCTCAACATCAGAAACAGAGCGGGTCACCAGCATCCCTACCTTACTTCGATCAAAAAAACGACTTTTTAACGATAAAATATGCTGATAAACTCTTGATCGAAGATCTTTTATTACTTTTTGTCCCAACAGATTAGTTACATATGTACTTGCAAAAAGAACTATGCTGTTTAATAACAGATGTATGAGTATCAATGCAGAATAAAAAGTAATACCCTCAGTATCCTTATTCATAATTGGATGGTCAATGGTGTATTGAACCAAAAGAGGGCGAATTGGAGCCAAGATAGTTAGTAGTATAGTAAGTATGATTGAATATACAACCAAAAGCTTGTGAGGTCGAGCTAAAGAAATGATTCTCCCAATCAATCTGACATCAAGAATGAACTTACTACTAGCTTCTGTACTCATCCCAATTGTATTCAATTTCAGTCAAATATAGTCCAACAGGTGAAACACTTTTACCTGCTCTACTTCGCTCTTTATTCATAATGATATTTTGAAATTCTTCAATTGAAATTGACCCATAACCCAATTCTAATAGTGTTCCTACTAAAGCTCTTACCATATTTCTCAAAAATCGATTAGCCTTTACTCGAAATTCAAAATTTCCATCTTGATATGTCCAATTAGCTTCCATTAAATCACACAGTGTTGTTTTATTATCCGCCCCTCGTTTACAAAAAGAGGCAAAATCATTGTGCTTTAATAATTCAATACAACCTTGATTCATTAAAATCAAATCTGGTTTTTTGTACAGAAATAAAGATTGAAATTCCATAAATGGATTTTTTAAAGTAGTGGCTTTGTATAAATAAGTACGAGACAAAGCAGAAAATCGAGCATGAAAGTGATCATTGACAGATAAAACTTGTTTTATTGCAATACTTTTGGGTAACATTTGATTTAATCGAAATAAAGATCCTACAGGCAACGATTCATTGAAATCAAAATGTAGAAAAAATTGCAATGCATGAACACCTGCATCCGTTCTGCCACAACCCATGACAGAAATCTTTGACTTTAATAATATACTTAAATGCTGTTCGATAACTTCTTGAACAGTAATATTATTTAATTGAGACTGCCAACCGTGAAAATCAGTACCATTATATGCTATTTCTAATGCGTATCTCAAGAATAACCGCAAAACAATACTTTTTTGTTGAACTTTAGTTCCATTCAAAAAATAAAAATTCGATATAAATCAATCGCGAATTATCTATATCTAAGTCTATTTTTGTTGCTTTAATAAATTAAAAAATGAATCGAAAGCTAATTGAATGTGTACCTAATTTTAGTGAAGGAAGAGATTTAAACATCATCAAACAAATTACTAATGAAATTGAAAGTGTGGATGGAGTTAAACTATTAGATGTTGATCCAGGTTCTGCTACAAATAGAACAGTAGTAACATTTGTAGGCTCACCTCAAGCTGTTATTGATGCTGCATATAAAGCTATTTTAAAAGCAAGTGAACTAATCGACATGAGCAAACACAAAGGTGAACATGCAAGAATGGGTGCAACTGACGTTTGTCCATTAATACCCGTGGCTAATATTTCAATGGAGGAAACATCGGAATGGGCCATAAAATTAGCTCAAAAAGTTGGTGAAAATACAGAAATACCTATCTATCTATACGGAGAAGCTCAACCAAATAAAGAACGACATATACTGTCAGTTATAAGGTCAGGCGAATACGAGGGGTTTTTTGAAAAAATAAAAAATCCGAAATGGAAACCTGATTTCGGTCCTGCTGTATACAACCCAAAGTCAGGAGCAACTACCATTGGATCTAGAGATTTTCTCATTGCATACAACATTAATCTGAACACAAAATCAACACGAATAGCCAACCGTATAGCTTTCGATGTTAGAGAAAATGGTCGCGTAAAACGAATTGGGAATCCATACGTTGGGAAAATTGAAAAAGATGAAAATGGAAATAGTATACGAATACCTGGAAAATGTAAAGCTGTTCAGGCAGTAGGTTGGTTTATAGATGAATATGATGTTGCTCAAGTTAGCGCCAACTTGACTAATTTTAGAATAACTCCTATACATGCTTTTTTTGATGAAGTAGAAAAAAGCGGTATCAAAAGAGGAGTTCGGATAACGGGCAGTGAACTTGTAGGACTCATACCGCTTAACGCAATGCTAGATGCTGGAAGACATTTTCTAAAGAAACAAGGTCGGTCAGTAGGTGTAAGCGATGAGGAATTAATACACATAGCCATCAAATCAATGGGGTTAGATGAATTAGGCCCATTTGATCCACACAAAAAGATCATTGAGTATCAATTAAAAGATACTAATGATGAACGATTGATCAACTTATCAGCTGAAAAATTAGCACAGGAAACAGCCTCAGAAAGTATGGCGCCCGGAGGCGGAAGTATCTCAGCCTATGTGGGTACATTGGGCGTTTCGTTAGGAACAATGGTAGCTAATCTATCTGCTAATAAAAGTGGATGGGAAGAAAAAGTTGACATTTTCTCATCTTGGGCTGAAAAAGGACAAGCTGTTCAAAAAGAACTCCTATTTTTAGTTGATGAGGATACTCGATCTTTCAATCACATTATTGATGCAATCCGAATGCCAAAAGATACCCCTAATGAAAATGCAATAAGATTGGATGCTATAGAAAAAGCCAGTAAATATGCTGCTGAGGTTCCTTTTAAAGTAATGGAGACGGCCTACAAAGCATATGAGTTATTAAAAGCTATGCAGGAAATCGGTAATCCAGCATCCATAACAGATGCTGGCGTTGGTGCATTATGTTGTATGACAGCCATTGAAGGTGCTTATATGAACGTAAGAATCAATACCAAAGATTTAAAAGACAAACCCTTTGCTGAAAACCTGAATAAAAAATCCCATGATTTACTAGTTAGAGCTAAGAAGAACCTGGAAACCATTGTCCAACATGTCCACACTTCCATACAATAATTTAATATATTCCGTTATTAGTAGCACACCACCTTTAATTAAAATATAGTATTATTGTACCTATCTGAATAATGAACAGACTTTTACCCAAATATATGAAGAAAGTAATCACTCTAGTACTAATCCTCACGAGCATATATTCCTATGCTCAACAAGATCCATATTACACCCATTTTAAAGATGTAATGCAAGCTTTCAACCCCGCAGCAGCAGGGCATAATGTAGGCGAGATTTGCATTAGTGGATTAACTCACCATCAATGGAGAGATTACACTGATGATACAAAACTACGTGGTACAGACGGTAATCCTGATGGTTCTATTCAAGATGTTGCTCCCGTGACCTACAATATGAATATCAATTCAATATTTAACTTAGGTAAGTCTGGAGAACAATTTTTAGGAGCTGGACTATCTATCGTAGATGATAAAATTGGTTACACCAAGTCTACATCATTCATGGCTAACTTAAATTATAGAAAACAATTCCAAGGAGGATTTAACGAAATATCTGCTGGTATAGGTATTGGTGGAACGCAATGGGGATGGGACAAACCTGACTACAAAGCCAAAGATGCCCTTGATCCTAATGTACCTATAAGCGGCGCTAACGAAATGAAAATGGATATGAACCTTGGTTTAATGTATAAACAACAACAATTGGGTATCGGTCCAATCAAAAACTTCTACGCGGGTTTTTCCATCACAAACATTAATCAAGCAAAATACGCTGTTCTTGTCAATACAGCTGATCAACAAACAAAAAACTTAACGCGATCCTATGTTCCACACTACTACACCATTGTAGGCTCCGACATTGAATTAGGAAATATTACACTTGAACCCGCGATATTAGCAAAATACGGATTACTTGCTGGAGCATATAAGCCGCAAATAGATCTTAATATGACAGCATTGTTTGCAGAAACATTCCGTGGTGGTATAGCATATAGACAATGGGGTAACAGTGATGCTATTTCTCTACTTTTAGGGTATCAAAAAGATAATATAAAAATTGGCTATTCATATGATATCACAGTATCAAACATACAAAAAGTCAGTAATGGAACTCATGAAATATTTGTTCGCTATTGTATTCCTATAGCAGTAGTGCCCCCCACTAAAATAATTCGGGAAAGTGTTCGTTTTCTATAACAGCATTAAATAAAAATACTTAAACTTAAATTTCTGCGTTAAGAACATTAGTCAAAGAAAAATTATTTGTTTTTATTTATAAACAATTAAATGTTAATTTGTAAACCTTTTTAAAAGTATAACCATATGAAATATACAGCTAAAGCATTAGTAATGATTGCATTCCTTACCTTAATTGGATGTGGAATGGGAGACAATGGTGAATTAATAGGTGTTCAAGGAAGACGACCTTGGTTTCACCCACAACCATTTGGTACCGTATATATACCTACTGGAACATTTCACACTGGTCAAAGTGATGAAGATATTTTTCATACCTACATCGCACCCAATAAGCAAGTTACAGTTCATGCTATGTGGATGGATGATACAGAAATAACGAATAATGAATATCGTCAATTTGTGGCTTATGTTAAAGATAGTTTTATGCGTCTAGAAATGGAGGCAACCATAGAAATTGAGGATGAATATGACGATTATGAGGTATTAGATTATGATGCAGACGTAACGGTAGAAGATTTTTACAATGAACATGGTGACCGCTATTACTACAAAGGTAAAGAGCGCTATGACCATAGAAAACAATGGGATATCCGAAAATTAAAGTATACATATACTTATGTGGATTTTCAATCCGCTGCTAGAGGAAGTTATTTAGAATCGAACAGAGCAGATTATTTAGTTACTAAAACTCGAGCAATATATCCTGACACATTAGTGTGGGTTAGAGATTTAACATACTCGTACAATGAACCTATGACGCGTCAGTATTATAACCATCCAAAATATGATGATTATCCGGTTGTTGGAATTAACTGGCATCAAGCGAATGCCTTTTGTAATTGGAGAACGCGGTGGATGAATCGATATTGGGCACAACAAGGTATGCCAATTACTGAAGATTGGCGATTGCCTACTGAGTTTGAATGGGAATTTGCAGCTCGAGGAGGTAGAGATAATAATATGTACCCATGGGGTGGGCCATATACACGAAATAGTAAAGGATGCTTGTTAGCTAACTTCAAACCTAATCGAGGTAACTATATGGCTGACGGTGGACTTTACCCTGTAAGAGCTGATTCATACTTCCCCAATGATTATGGGTTATATAACATGGCTGGCAATGTAGCTGAATGGACCATCTCAGCATATGATGAATCAAGTATGCAATTCACACACGATCTTAATCCAGACTATCAATATGATGCCGATGATGACGGTCCATTAACACTCAAGCGAAAAGTGATTAGGGGTGGTAGCTGGAAAGATGTAGCCTATTTTATTCAAAATGGTTCTAGATCATATGAGTATCAAGACACATCTAAATCATACGTAGGATTTAGATGTGTCCAAACATACATAGGCCGAAGCGCAAACGATAGTAAATAAATTTATCATTTATTAGACACTCATTAATAAGAAATGTTAAAAAATGACATTTCACTCTATTCTTATATCAAATAGCCTTTTATATTTGACAAAAATTAACAAATTCATTAAACACTAACAATTAAAATAAACATTAAAAATTATGGCAAATTTCTTTGAATCAAAAACAGGTAAAAAAGTAATGGCAATGGCCTATGGACTTGGAGCAGCAGTAGTTATTGTAGGAGCACTATTTAAAATACTTCACTTACCTGGAGCAGACCTCATGCTAATTGTAGGTATGGGTACAGAAGCATTCATATTTGCATTATCTGCATTCGAACCCTTACACGAAGAATGGGATTGGAGTCTTGTGCATCCTGAATTAGCAGGTATGGAAAGTGATAAAAGTTCAAAGAAATCAGGTGGATCCGTTTCACAACAATTGGATCAAATGTTAACGGAAGCTAAGATAGGACCAGAATTAATTGAGGGATTAGGTAGCGGTTTAAAATCACTGTCTTCAAATGTAAGTTCTATGGCTGATTTATCTGGTGCAACCGTTGCAACCAAGGAATATGCTGATAATATTCACAAAGCAAACGAGCAAATGATAGGCATGAGTACTTCATACACTCGAGCCATAACAGCTTTAGATAGTCTATCTGAAACTACCGAAAACTTTAAAGAAACAACCTCTAAAGTAGCAAGCATAAACGCAACATTGAATGATAGTTTAATCAGTTTTGATCAAAACATTCAAAACTTAAATAAAGTTTATGGTGGTATGCTTAATGCAATGAGACCAAATAATTAATTTTAATCCTAAACATAGTAAAATAAAATAATTAAATTATGGCTGGAGGTAAATTATCCCCAAGGCAGAAGATGATAAACATGATGTACCTTGTACTCATGGCTCTTCTTGCACTTAATGTTTCAAAAGAAATACTTAAATCTTTTCACTTATTTGAGCTTAGTTTTAATAATGCAGCAATTAGTATTGATGCGAAAAATAAAGCAACAATTAATGCTTTAGAAAAATCAAATGATGAAAAGCCACTGAAAACTAAACCTTACATCGAAAGAGCTCGAAAAGCTCAAAAAATTTCTTCAGATTTTAACACCTACGTAGATCAACTAATTGTCAAAATAGAAGGACTCTATGGTGGTGCTGAAGCGAGAAACGAAGAAGGTGAAATGTTAGCTGCAGATCAAATGGAAAAGCACGCTAATCTATTTGTAAATGAAGGTGAAGGTAAAATATTTCAAGATAAAATTAACAGCACGCGCGAAGCATTGTTAAATATTGTTAAGCCAGATCCAACTGATACGGCATTTAATATAAAAAATAATGATGTTTATAATAACGTCCTTGCCTCTTGTCAATTGTGGGCAAAGGAACCTACAAGTGGTAAAGGAAATTGGGTGTCTCAAAATTTAGAACACGTTCCTGCGTCCGGAGTCATGGCTGTTTTATCTAGAATAAAAAATGATGCTAAATCATTAGAGGCAAATATATTAGAGCAATTAGCATCTAGAATCGACGCCACAGACTACAAATTTGATAAACTAGAGGCAAAAGTTCTGGCAAAATCAAATTATGTCATGCAAGGAGAGAATTATGAAGCAGACATTTTATTGGTAGCCTCTGACTCTAAAAGCGATCCGCAAATCATGGTAAATGGTAAAAGTATTAATGTTTCTGGTGGTGTAGGTAAATATACTGAAGGAGCTAGTGGTATCGGAATCAAAACATTTGCTGGTAAAATCATAGTAAATGGACCTGAAGGGGCACAAGAATTCAATTTTTCCGATGAATTTACGGTATTCAAACCTGCTGCAACCATTGCCGCAACGGAAATGAATTTATTATATAAAGGTATTGATAATCCTATGTCAATATCTGTACCTGGATTTGCTGCATCTGAAGTGAAAATTTCTGCACCAGGTCTTCGTTTAACATCATTAGGTGGTGGTAAGTACAATGCAAAAGTACCTAGTAGTACGAGTAAAGAAGTTACTATCACTGCATCCATCACTAGAGATGGAAAATCTAAAGTAGTTGGATCTCAAAAATTTAGAGTTAGAAGTTTACCGCAACCTACTGCTCAATTAGGAGGTATTCCAAATGATGGTTTGCCTAAGGGAAAGTCTGCGGTTTCTGCACAATCCTCAATTATAGCATCAATGGGTGCTGGATTTGCCTACAACTTAAACTACAGAGTTAAGGGGTTCAGATTAATTATGGCATACAAAAGAAAGCCACCTGCCATTGCTAATAGTAGCAGTGGATCTCTAACCAGCCAAATGAAAAGCATGATAAAATCAGCAAGTTCAGGTGATCGTATTTTAATTGAAGGTATCAAAGCTAAAGAAACAAAATATGGTTTTGAAGCCAACTTAAGTCCAATCATTATCTCAATAAAATAATTTATTAATAATAAATTCGTTATTTTGCAGAATCAGATATTTAAAGATATGAGAAAATTAGTTTTAATATGTGCCGGTCTTATATTAATGACCACTACGACTCAAGCACAAATAAGCAAGTTTGAGGATTTTACCTTTCCCCACACTGCAGTTAAAGAGCGTAAGGCCGTTCCTTATCGTTATATTAGAGAAGCAAATGTAAAATGGAGTAAACGTGTACACCGCGTAATCGATGTTAGAGAAAAACAAAACAAGATCATGCATTGGCCAAGAAACCCATTCTATTTATTAGTATGGAATGCTGCAATGAATGGTGAGGTTACTGCATATGCAAACGATTCTCTTACGTCTATAAAAACTCCGGAGGATATTACTAAAGAAATAAGCCTTGAAACTTCTGTACAGGTTCCAAACCCAGATAATCCGGATGATCCGTATGACTTAATAACAACAACTGTTACTGAGACATTAGATCCTTCAAAAATTCAGAAGTACCGAATTATGGAAGACTGGATTTTCGATTATAACTACTCAGATTTTAAATCTAGAATCATCGCTATTGCTCCACTTATAAAGCCATTAACAGAATCTGGTATTGAACTCGGAGAAGTACCATTATATTGGCTCAAAATGGATGATTTAAGAGACAAATTATCTCAAGAAGAAATATTTAATCCTAAAAATGATGCCGCTAGAATGAGCTTTGATCATTGGTTTCAAATGAGACAATTTAGTAGTTACATCGTGAAAGAAAGTAACATGTATGATTTAGATATTGCCATGATGGAAGAGTTCCGAGATGATGGTGTTGAAGCACTTTTGGAGAGTGATCGTATTAAAAATGAATTATTTATTCTAGAGCACGACCTCTGGGAATACTAAAAAAGCATATAATTTAAAAGGGTCTGAAATTTCAGACCCTTTTTTTTTGTTAACATTTCTTAAAAACTACAGCTACCCCCTGCCCTACTCCCACACACATGGTAGCTAAACCATAAACTGCATTAGGGCGGTTTATTAATTCATAAAGTAATGTATTTGTAATTCTTGCACCAGAAGCACCTAAAGGATGTCCAATAGCTATTGATCCACCATTTACATTTATCAAGGAAGGATCTATATCCAAATCACGAATACAAGCAATAGATTGAGCTGCAAAAGCCTCATTCAATTCGATGAGGTCAATATCTTGCATCCTAATTCCTGCTCTTTTCACCGCTTTTCTAGAGGCTTGTACTGGACCAATACCCATAATTTCTGGTGCTACACCAACTGCAGCACTGGATACTACTTCTGCAATTGGTTTTAAATTAAAACGTTTTAGTGCCTCTTCTGAGACGATAATTAGAGCTGCAGCGCCATCATTTATACCAGATGAGTTACCCGCTGTGACAGTCCCATTTTCTCTGAAAGCTGGTCTAAGTTTACCCAATGTATTGACATCACTTAATCTAGGATGTTCGTCAGTATCAAAAATCAAGTCCACTGCTTTTCTTCGTGGAACAGAAATTGGTATAATTTCATTCTTAAATTTATCTAACTCAAAAGCAGTTTGATATTTTAATTGAGATTGATATGAAAATTCGTCTTGTTCAGTTCTTGAAATCCCATATTTTTCAGCCAAATTCTCTGCGGTTTCTCCCATAGCATATGGGGGGTACATTTTTGCCAGTTTTGGATTGATAAAACGCCAACCTATAGATGTGTCAAAAATTGTATTTGATCGGCTGTATGCCGTTTCTGATTTTGAAAGTACGAACGGGGCTCGAGTCATACTCTCAACTCCTCCTGCAATAAAAATATCCCCATAACCTACTGCAATATTTTTGGCTACATCTGCAATCGCTTGAAGACTGCTAGCACACAAACGATTTATAGTAAGACCTGGAACAGTTACTGGTAACCCAGCTAGTAATGCACTCATTCTAGCAACATTTCTATTATCTTCTCCTGCTTGATTTGCTGCCCCTAGGACAACATCTTCAACTGCATTGGGATCAATTGATGGATTTCTTGCCATCAGTATTTGTATAACTGAAGCAGCAAGATCATCTGGTCTTATAGAGGATAATTGTCCTCCAAACCTCCCTACTGCAGTTCTTCCCGCATCAACGATATATGCTCTTTTCATATTTGTATTTCAAAAGTAATTACTAATTCATCGTTTTCATGATGAAACTATACATAGGATGTTGTTTATTGAGTCTAGCACGTACAACTGATCGGTCATTTTTCATATGATTTGTATCTATCAACCATGAGGGAGCATTTTTTTCGATCATATAACGATGATATCTATATTCTGCATTGTTTCTATACCTATTGATAAGTGCATTTAATGTACTATATCCCCTATTAAAAGAGGATAGTTTTTGATACGGATTTATCAAATATTCTGCATTCATGCATTCAAAAACAGCTTTATAACATGATTCATCTGAAGTTAAATTTGACTTATTAGAGAGAACTTTAAGAGCATATTTAACCCGATCTTCATCTTGAGATTTATATATTTCTCTGTAATCTTGAGTAGAAAATATTAATGGAAATAAGAAAGTAATAAATAGATTCATATTTTAAAAACTACATCAATAGTAAAACCCAGTAAAATAAGATGTGAACAAAAATGATACCGTAACTTCTTCCCGTAATTTTAGGAACGTTAGTGATAGACAACTGAAAAATAAATGATAATCCAAACCAACAAACATAATTAAATATTGGGATGTCAGGTTGATTCCAATTCCACCATCCAAAACGAATAGCAACTTGTTCAAGTAAAAAGTCATAGGATGTAATCACTAATGCTGTTAGAAAGACCGAAACTAAATACTGATTGGTCAGAAGATTTATTAATGATCTAGCTGAAATTGATAGCATTACCCAAGTTATGGGTATAATAAGTGGTACATTTAAATATTTCAAACCCAGGGATTTACCATAAGTATAATCGCCAAATAAGTATCCATAATTTACGCCCACATACTCTGCTCCATAGGATAATATCAATATGAGTGATAATGGTATACTATTTCTCCCTATCCATTTACCCTCCTCTATAACTACCAGTAAAAAGCTAAATAAGAGCATATGTGGTGTGAGCTCTAGAAAAAAAGAACGACTTATGGGTAAAAGTATTCCAATTAATCCAACTAAATAAGGAACTAGCAGCAGGACTATAAAATTAGTTTTAACAAATTTTGAAATCACGTTTTATTATATCAGTTGATGTTTTAGCAGATAACAAACATAATGGAATCCCACCACCAGGATGCACACTGCCACCACAAAAATATAAACCTTTATGGTGTTTACTAAAATTGGGCTGTCTTAAAAAAGCAGATATCCTATTATTTGAACTTGATCCGTAAAGTGCACCTTTATAACTGCCTGTTTTATCCCAGATCAACTGAGGTGTTAATATATGCTCCAACTCAATGTGTTTTTCAAGATTGACTTTAAGTATTTTAGAAATTTTTGAAATGATGTGGCGACGAGTATTTGTAATTAACATCTCCCAATCTTGATTTTTTACATAAGGAGCATTGACCATCACAAACCAATTTTCTTTATTTGGTGGTGCATCATTTTTTTTGAATTTACAACTAATTTGTATGTATACCGTAGGATCATCATCAATGGAATGATTTTTAAAAATAGAATCGAATTCTTTTTTATAGTCACTGGAAAAAAAGATGTTATGTAGATCTAGATTTTCAAAAATTCTATTTATTCCCCAATAAAATATGAGAGCTGAACTACTAGGCGTATATTTTTGATGATTTTTTATTAGGTGACTTAGAGGACCAGAGGAAGCAGTAGCTACATCTATATTGCAAATAGCAATGTCATAGCTTTTAGCATCATGGTTTATACCGTACTTATTATCCCGCTTTTGTAATTGATTAACTGGCGTGTTGAACTTAAAATCAACACCTAAATTCAAAGCTTTTTGATAAAGAGCATCTACTATGGAACGCATCCCTTTCTTTGGAAAAAAGGCACCTATTCCAAATTCGTAATGAGGAATGACGTTTAATGTAGCTGGCGCATCGTATGGATTTGATCCATTATAGGTTGCATAACGATCAAAAAACTGAACTACTTTTGGGTTATTGAATCTTTTGGAATTTTGTTGATGCATTGAATGAAAAACCCCAACTTGTCCCATTTTTAGAAAACTTTTGAAGGTAGTCCAACTCATATAGGTAGACCATTTATGTAATGATTTTTCTAAAAAAACTGGATTAGTAATCTCATACTTTTGACGACTGTCGTCTAGAAATGCATCTATATTATCAGCCGACTCATTCAATTTTTCAATAAATTCTGATTTGAGTTTTTCACGATCATTATATGCTATCAATTGAGTGTCATCATTCCAGAAATATTTACAAATAGTATTTAATTGATCGTAATCAAAATGAACATCTTTTTTACCATCAATCAATAATAGTTCCATTACATATTCAGGCATCGTGAATAAAGAGGGACCTGTATCAAAACGAAAACCTTTTTTTTGCCAAACTCCGAGTTTTCCGCCATACGTGTCCGATTTTTCAAAAACGGTAACCTGAGAACCAGCTGCTGCCATTCGAATCGCGGCAGCTAAACCTGCAACTCCAGAACCTAAAACAACTGTATATAGGGGTTTGTTTTGTATCAATTTTTAGGCAATATTGAGTAAATTCCTTATAAAATCAAAACGTACTACTTCTTAATATGTTTATCTTTGAAAAATATATGTTACAACGTGTCCAGACTATTCATTTACTGCTAATGTTTATCATTTGTATTCTTTCAACCACCATTAATGTACCATTTTATGAAATTGAAAAAAATGAATTTTCGGAAAAAGTAATGGTGTATTTAAATTCATCAGAAATGACATCATCCCAACAAACAACTTTTCAAAGTAATAACTACTTAATTTCTGTATTAGCTGGGATTGCCTTTTTTAGCCTAATTTCAATCATCAGCTATAAAAACAGGAAACTACAATTACTACTGACTTCATTAAATTACTTACTAATCGTCTTAACCATTCTATTGATGTATGGTTACAGCATTCAAATGCATTATTTTGATACTCCATCAAGTACCAATTTTCATCTGGGTATTTTTGTCCCGTTGATGCTGATCATTTTTAATTTTTTAGCATTTAGAGGTATAAAAAAAGACGAGATGCTTATTCGTTCGATGGATAGACTTCGATAATTTTGAGAATATTAAGTTTAAATAATCTTTCCGTAAAGTTTGTTCAAAAAGAAGGGTATATAGAAGTTGTAAAAGGTATTGATTTAGCAGTACACCAAGGTGAAATAGTCGGATTAATTGGAGAAAGTGGTAGTGGAAAATCAGTTGCAAGTCAATCCATCACCCAATTAATTAATGGAGCGATATGTTCTGGAGAAGTTATTTACAAGACAGATGATAAGGACATAGATTTACTTACCATTAACGAAAAAATTCTTCAAGAAGTTCGTAGAAATGAAATTTCTTATATTTTTCAGGAACCCATGACCGCTCTCAATCCATTAATTACTTGTGGAGCTCAAATATTAGAATCTGTTAAATCATCAGGTGAATATTTAATAGAGGAATTATTACAAAAAGTTGAGTTACAGGATACACATCGCATCAAAAATAGCTACCCTCATGAATTAAGTGGTGGTCAAAGGCAGCGAATTATGATTGCTATGGCTTTAGCGAAGCAACCTAAATTACTCATTGCTGATGAGCCAACTACAGCTCTCGATATTGCAATTCAAAATGAAATATTATGTTTATTAAAAAAACTAAGTAAAGATGAACACATGGGCATTCTGTTTATTACCCATGATTTACTCTCTTTAAAAGGTTTTGCCGATCAAATAGCTGTTATGTTTCATGGTAAAATTGTTGAACAAGGTAACACTCATCAAATTCTTAATCATCCAAAACACCCTTACACTAAAGCACTGATTGAAAGTAGAGCAACTTATGATAAAAAAGGTACTATTCTTCATGAAATAGATGACTTATTAAAAGAAGAAAACGGACGATTGGTCTATAATCATCCTAAAACTAGACCATTAGTAAAACACAAATCAAATAATGATACGATACTAAAATTAAATCAGATTGGAAAATATCATCAGACAAAAACCTTATTTAGTAATTTAAAAAATCAAGTACTCGATTCAATTGATATCTCCATAAATCAGGGTGACATTATTGGTCTCATCGGTGAAAGCGGTAGTGGTAAAAGTACCATTGCTAAAATCATATTAAAGCTATGGAAGGAAACATCGGGTCATATCGAATGGAAAGGGAAGAACATTAAAGAAATAAATGATTTGCCTGAAAAAATCCAACTTGTTTTTCAGGATCCATTTTCATCATTAAACCCAAAACATACTATTGGACAGGCCATATCTGAGGTGTTTTTTGCATCCAATAAACTATTAAAATCAAGCGATATCAAAATAAAAACAACAAATTTATTAACCACTGTTGGATTAGATTTGAATGATTACAATAAATATCCTCATCAGTTCTCTGGAGGACAACGGCAACGTATCTGTATAGCCAAAGCCCTAGCTAAAAATCCACAATTCATTGTATTAGATGAGGCAGTAAGTGCACTTGATGTGAGCGTTCAAGCTAAAATAATCAATCTACTTAATCAATTAAAAAATCAAAAAAAATTGACATATCTATTGATATCACATGATATGAATGTGGTAAGTTATTTTTGCAATAAAATTGTTGTTTTAAAAAATGGTTGTATTGTTGAATCTGGTAATACGGATACCTTAATCAATTCACCTCGATCTGCCTATACAAAAAGTCTTTTAGGTAAGAGCATAAATTAGAAAATTTTGAAAAAAAACAATAGAGAGAGAAAAAAATCTGTGACATATTCAACAGTCATCGAAGTTTTATTGAATTCTCCCAATAGATCACTTAATCATATACAAATAAGTGCCCAAGTTCCTCATATTAAGAAAGATGAAGTTATACGTATTTTAAATCAACTCGTTGCTGATAAAAGAATAGTCAAACCAACTGTAGGTAAATTTATGTACGAAATAAAGAACACTAACGAAATAGAAGGCATTCTTGACTTTAATTCAAGAGGAGATGCTTACCTTGTAGCAGATAACTTAGATAAGGATATTAAAATAAAACAGGGCAACACATTAGATGCTTTTGATGGAGATTTAGTACGGGTCAAATTCACTTACGTAGTAGGCAAAACTAAACCTAAAGCATTTGTTAATCAGGTTATTAAAAGACATAGAGATAATTTTGTGGGAACAATAAGTAGCAATGGAAAAGCATTCTTTATTATACCAGATAATTCAAAAATTCATACCGATTTTTATTTACCCAAAGAATATCTAAAAGGAGCTAAAAATGGCGATAAAGTCAAATTTACATTTAGAGATTGGCCGGCAAAAGCTAAGAATCCATATGCAAAAGTGGTTGAAGTATTTGGTAGATCTGGTGAAAATTCTGCTGAAATGCATGCCATAGTAGCTGAATTTGGTTTTGATACTCAATTTGATGATTCTGTAGAAGTTGCGGCCAACCAACTTCCTAAGAAAACTGAACAAAATGAAATAGACCAACGAGAAGATTACAGAAAAATAGCAACCTTCACCATTGACCCTGCTGATGCCAAAGATTTTGATGATGCATTAAGTTACCAAGAACTCCAAAACGGAAATATAGAAATAGGTGTCCATATAGCTGATGTATCCCATTACGTAAAACCTAATGATACGATAGACCAAGAAGCAATCAAAAGAGCAACCTCTGTATATCTTGTAGATCGAACTATTCCCATGTTACCTGAAGTATTGAGTAATGAGATTTGCTCCTTAAGACCGCATGAAGAATCGCTTTGTTTTTCAGTAATTTTCGAATTTGATAACCAAGCAAATGTGAAGGATTATCGTTTTGCTAAAACGATCATTTATTCTGATCATCGGTTTTCTTATGAAGATGCTCAATCCATAATTGAATCCAAAGAAGGAACTTTTGCACGAGAAATTACTCAAATGAATTCCATAGCAGGATCCTTAAGAGAAAGAAAGTATAAAAACGGAGCAATCAATTTCGAAACCACCGAATTTCGTTTCACATTAGATTCTAATGGAAAACCTACATCGGTCATTCCAAAAATGCGTAAAGACGCACATAAAATGATTGAGGAATATATGCTTCTAGCTAACAAATATGTGGCTAAGCATTTGTATGAAAAAAACAATAAAATGCCTATTCCTTTCCGCGTACATGAAGAACCAAATCAGGAAAAATTGATTGAGTTTGCTGAAACAGCTAATAATTTTGGATACAAAATTGATATTAGCGATTATAAAAAACTCGCTGCCTCAATCAACGATATGGTTCAGCAAGTTCAAGGCACTTTAGAAGGAGATATACTCCAACCATTAGCCATTCGGAGTATGGAAAAAGCATATTACACCACCAAAAAAACGGGACACTTTGGCTTGGGATTTGATTTTTATGCGCATTTCACCTCTCCCATAAGACGATATCCAGATTTGATTACACATCGAATGCTATTTGACTATCTCCAAAAAACAAAAACATTTTCCTACGAAAATGTTGAATCAATGGCATCTCACAGTAGTAAACAAGAACAAAAAGCAACAAGTGCAGAACGTGCTAGTATTAAATATAAGCAAGTGGAATACATGTCTGGTTTCAAAGGAGAAGAATTTGAGGGAATCATTAGTGGAATTACAGAATGGGGGATTTATGTTGAAATTATTGAAAACAAGTGCGAGGGTATGATTCGAATGCGCGATATGAAAAGTGATCAATTCCTTTTTTATCCCAAAAAAAGAATAGTAAGAGGTTCACGAACAGGAAAAACATACACCATGGGAGATAGAATTTGGATTCGTGTTAAAAATACGGATTTAACTAAAAGGAATATTGATTTCCAAATTGTTTCCTAAAAAATAGAATCCTACCTTTGTTTACCTTGCAAAAACTAACAGAATTATACCATGAATTTGATGCTGCATTAGCACAAATAATTGAACAACCTGGGTCACCTAGAGAAGTATATGAACCCATCTCCTACATTTTAAAAATTGGAGGTAAACGTATTCGACCAGCGATGGCGATTGCTGCTTTTAAGCTATATCAAAACGAAACGAATACAGCTATCATTCAATTAGCTCAAGCCGTTGAAATGTTTCATAATTTTACTCTCCTTCATGATGATATTATGGATAAATCCCTTTTGAGAAGAGGGAAAGAAACGGTCCATATCAAATGGGATGAATCTACAGCTATTTTGTGTGGCGATTTGCTTCAAATTGAGGTGTATGAAAAATTGACATCCATTGGGAATTTAGAGATATTAACGTTATTTAACCAAATGGCCAGAGAACTCTGTGAAGGACAGATGAATGATATGAACTTTGAAAACCGAGATCAAATTTCTAATACCGATTATCTACAGATGATCACTCAAAAAACAGCAGTTCTTTTGGGTTTTAGTATGCAGTCAGGTGCGCTATTAGGTGGAGCATCCTCAGAAGAAGCTAAAAAATTATACAACCTAGGAATAGGCATAGGGGTTTCTTTTCAACTCATGGATGATTATCTTGATACTTTTGGAGAAAAAGCAAAAGTTGGAAAGCAAATAGGAGGAGATATTCTTAACCAAAAAAAGACATTCCTATGGAATGAGATGTGGAATCATCTGGATGCATCAGATCGAGATAAAATAACGAATATGTATGCTCACTTTTCAGATGAAGAAATGATTGCTCACATCAAACAAAAAATGATACAAACGGGAGCCGATCAAAAAACGCTTCAATTAGCTCAAGAACATACCATTAAAAACACAGCTTTATTAGCCAGTATAAATGCCTCTGGAGATAAGACATATTTAGAAGAAATCATGAAAATGTTATCAGAGAGAGAGAGTTAATTATATAAATCTACATTTGATTTATAAATACGTTGAACCCATTTGAATTATACATATCAACATCTACTAATGCACATGAAAATTTAGCACTTGAGGAGCATCTTTTGTTAAACACTCAAAAGGATATTCTTTTGTTTTATAGAAATAAGGATGCCGTAGTAATTGGAAAGCACCAAAATCCCTGGAAAGAAGTAGATTTATCCTCTAATAGAAAATATCAAGTAGTTCGCCGATTAAGTGGTGGAGGAACGGTTTACCATGATTTAGGAAATATCAATTTTTCATATTTGAGTAATAAAAAAACAGATTTTGTTAATTTCAAGGAACATATCATTCCCATTAGCAATGTTCTGACTGAACTACATATTGAAAATACAATTTCACAACGAAACGATATATTCACAGGATCTCATAAAATTAGTGGTAATGCAGAACATGTAAATAGCTCCATAAATCGAGTACTTCACCATGGTACACTATTGTATGACAGCAATCTTATCAATCTAAATGGGAGTATACGTCCCAAAGTAGCCCTAAATATTAAAACTCATGCAGTAGATTCGAAACGGAGTCCCGTCATTAATATTCGGGAGATATACGATCACGGAGATACCATCCATTTTTTGAATTTACTAATCAAAAAAATCAAGCATTATATTCCAATCCAATGTATTCAAAATATTTCGCCCAGCACACTAAAACAAGTCCATAAATTAGTTCAGGATAAATATCAAAACCAAGAATGGAATTATGGACATACACCTCAATTTTTGTTCACCGACCCATATAATAATCAATATAAAATTAGAAAAGGGAAAATTGTAGAGGCAACAAACCAAGAGTTAATTGGTGTTGATTTTGAAAAAATTTTAAATCATGACTAGAAAAGAACGAGCCAGAGAAATTCATCAAATTTTAGAAAAAGAATTCAAAGAAGTACCTATCCCACTGGACCATAAGGATCCCTTTACTTTATTGATTGCAGTTTTACTATCTGCTCAGTGTACTGACGAGAGAGTGAATAAAATCACACCCCTACTTTTTGAACAAGCTGATAATCCGTTCGATATGGTAAAAATGAGTGTAGAGGAAATTAAATCCATCATTAGACCTTGCGGACTATCTCCCATGAAAAGTAAAGGTATCTATGGTTTAAGTAAAATTCTTATTGAAAAATACGATGGTCAAGTACCACAAAGTTTTGAGGCATTAGAAGAACTTCCAGCAGTTGGACACAAAACAGCAAGTGTTGTGATGAGTCAGGCATTTGGAGTACCTGCATTTCCAGTAGATACCCATATTCATCGATTAGCCTATCGTTGGAAATTAAGCACGGGAAAAAATGTACAACAAACTGAAAAAGATTTAAAATCATGTTTCCCAAAAGAAAATTGGAACAAAATTCATCTTCAAATCATCTTTTTTGGAAGAAAATATTGTACTGCTCGTGGACATAATCCTACCCTATGTCCTATTTGTAAGGATTTTGGAAGGGCCATATTGTTCAAATAACCTGTAATCTATTTTTCTTACAATACATACACTTAACTTTGTCCCATAAATGAAACTTGAGGTCATATACGAAGACAATCATCTGATTGCAATAAATAAACCTGCTGGATTAGTTGTACAAGATAATGAACATGGGTTAGCATCACTCGAGCATCATGTAAAAAATTATATCAAAATCAAATACAAGAAACCGGGTGCAGTATTTTTGGGTTGTATTCATCGATTAGATACCAATGTGACTGGAATTATTCTATATGCTAGAACAAGTAAGGCATTAATTCGAATGAATGATCAGTTTAAAAATCGAGAAATTCAAAAAATATATGCTGCTTTAATTCGAAGAAAACCTCAACCAATGGCTGGAACACTCACACATTGGTTAAAGAAAGATCCTAAACAAAATAAAACAAAACTTTATCATGAAGAACAAGAAGGAAGTAAAAAAGCAGTTTTACATTATGAATTTATAAATACTGCAAACCACTGTTTCTTATTAAAAGTAAATCCAATAACGGGAAGACCACACCAAATTAGAGTCCAATTAGCGCGTACATTTACCGGAATTGTGGGGGATGTTAAATATGGTCAGACCAAACCCACTGCAGACAAGAGCATCTATTTACATGCTCTAGGCTTAACCTTCATCCATCCTGTTACTAAAGAAAAATTAAATTTGCATGCGCCAATGCCTGAGTTTGGAAATTGGAAATTTTTTAAAGACATCGAAAAAAACCTATTAGAAGAATGAATCAAATTGTTAAAATACCACACCCAAAAAACGAACCTGTAAAAGCATATGCACCAGGTAGTCCAGAGACACTTCATTTAAAGAGTAAACTTCATGAAATGAAAAATACACAAGTGGATATTCCCATGTATATTGGAGGTCAGGAAATACATACCACTGATAAAGTATCTATTCATCCACCCCATGAAAAAAAGCATAGTCTTGGAACTTTCAGCAAAGGAAACGCCATGCATGTAGAAGCGGCTATTGATGCAGCATTAAAAGCAAAAGAAAACTGGGCTACCATGCCTTGGGAAGCAAGAGCTGCCATTTTCTTAAGAGCGGCTGAACTGTTGGCAGGTCCTTATCGGGATAAAATGAACGCTGCGACTATGTTAGCTCAATCAAAAAATGCGATGCAAGCTGAAATCGATGCAGCTTGTGAAATGATTGATTTCTTTCGATTCAATGTGCAATACATGAGTGAAATATATGCACAACAGCCGCCTGAAAATTCACCGGGTGTTTGGAATCAACTGGAATACAGACCTCTCGAAGGATTTGTATTTGCCTTATCTCCATTTAATTTCACAAGTATAGCAGCGAATTTATGTTCTGCACCTGCCATGATGGGAAATACTGTAGTTTGGAAACCAGCCGAAACTCAAATTTATAGTGCTCAAGTGATAATGGAACTGTATAAAGAAGCAGGATTACCTGATGGAGTTATTAATTTAGTCTATGTAGATGGCCCTACAACGGGTGATGTAATCTTTAATCATAAAGACTTTGCAGGTATTCATTTTACCGGAAGTACTAGCGTATTTAGACAAATATGGAAAACGATTGGAAATAATATTGAGAATTATAGAAGTTACCCAAGAATTGTGGGTGAAACTGGAGGCAAAGATTTTATAATGGTACATGCAAGTGCCGATATTCATCAAGTAAATACTGCATTAGTACGAGGATCATTTGAGTTTCAAGGACAAAAGTGCTCAGCAGCCTCTAGAGCCTATATACCCAAGAGTATGTGGAAAGAACTCAAGCCATTATTGGTAGAAACGACCAATAGCTTAAAAATGGGAACAACTGAGGATTTTACAAATTTTATCAATGCAGTCATTGATAAAAAATCATTTGATAAAATTACAGGATACATTGATCGTGTACAAAACAGTAACGATGCAGAAATAATTGCAGGTGGGTCTTATGATGATTCTGAAGGATATTTTATTAGACCTACAATTATTGAGACTACTAATCCTGACTATGCAACCTTATGCGATGAATTATTTGGACCTGTATTAACGGTGTATATCTATGAAGATACTGCATATGAAGATACCCTTAAATTAGTAGATCAAACTTCTGAGTATGCTTTGACTGGTTCTATCTATGCTAAAGGAAGAACTCATATTAACACAGCTCTAAAAATCCTAAGAAATGCTGCTGGTAATTTCTATATTAACGACAAACCAACGGGTGCTGTGGTAGGTCAACAACCATTTGGTGGTGCAAGAGGTAGTGGCACTAATGACAAAGCAGGTGCACCTGTAAATTTAATGCGTTGGACTTCAATGCGAACAATTAAAGAAACATTTGTATCACCCTCCTCCTACGAATATCCTTTTCATAGTTAACATATGTACATTCAAAAAATCAAAATGAAATTCTTAGTATTTATCATTTTTTGTCTATCAATAATTGCCTGTGGTAGTCATTCAGATTCTAGTTTTGATGATGATATTAATTCATCTCGAGCTCAAACTGTCATGATAACTAGTGACACGATATATATTACTGCCTCTGGTGAGAATATGAGTGAGATGAAATTTGATAAAAAAGTGATTCGTGTTCCTGCTAATAAAGCCATAACTATAGCACTTATCAATAAAAGTAGTGATGCTACCATGCCTCATAATTTGGTGATTATTAAAAAAGGAAGTGCAAACCAAGTGGGTCAAGGCGGTTGTAAATACAAGGAAAATGCGTATGTAAATCCAACGGACACCAATGTAATTGCACACTCTCCCCTAGTTCAAATTGGAGAAACTGAATACTTTTCATTTATAACACCATCAATTGGGACATATGAATTTATCTGTTCATATCCTGGCCATTGGAGTTTAATGAAAGGGGAATTTATTACTGAGAAGAGTTAGAATGGTTCATCATCACTTGGATTGAATGGTGACATATCATTCATTTTACTTTCATATGTAACACTTGAATCATCAAATGTTTCGTTACCATAATTCGAATAACCCCAATCCGTAAATTTACCGAAATGTTTAACAAATTTTAAGTTAACAGTACCTGGCGATCCATTTCTGTGTTTTCGAATTATTAACTCAGTTAAGCCCTCATTATCATTTCCCTCTTCATCTTGAGTAATGCCATAATATTCAGGTCTATAAATAAAGGTCACTAAATCTGCATCTTGTTCTATAGAACCAGATTCCCTTAAATCAGATAACATAGGACGCTTATCTTGACGTTGTTCCACTGCACGACTTAATTGTGCTAGAGCAATAATTGGTATATCTAATTCTTTAGCTAAAGATTTCAATGATCTAGAAATATAAGAAATCTCTTGTTCACGATTTCCCGTCATCTTTTTTGAGTTTCCATCGTCAGCCCTCATCAATTGCAAATAATCAATGATTATCATGTCGATGTTTCTTTGACGTTTAAGTCTTCTTGCCTTGGCTTTTAATTCAAGAACAGATAATGCAGGTGTATCATCAATAAAAATTCCTGCATCTTCGATGGTACTTATTTTGGTATGTAATTGTTGCCATTCATGCTCTTCTAATTTACCGCTACGTATTTTTTCAGAAGAAAGTTCTGCCTCAGATGAAATCAATCTTTTTACAAGCTGAATACTACTCATTTCAAGAGAGAAGAGTGCAATATTTTTATGATCAATGACTGCAGCATTTCTTGCAATAGAAAGAACGAAAGCTGTTTTACCCATACCAGGTCTTGCAGCAAGAATAATTAAATCACTTTTTTGCCACCCTGAAGTCATTCGGTCTAATTCGGTAAACCCTGTAGCAATACCAGATAAACCATCTTTATCAGCTTTAGACTCCTCGATGTCTTTGATAGCTTTTGCAATTAAATCAGTGACCGTATCATAATTTTTGGTCATGCTATCATTTTTAATTTCGAATAGTTTTTTCTCAGACTCGTCTAAAAGTTCAAAGGCATCTGCTGTTTCCTCAAATGCTTTTTCACCAATTATACCCGCAACTGAAATAAGTTGGCGTTGAATACTTTTTTGAATGACAATGTGAGCATGGTATTCAATATTTGCAGCACTACTTACTCTATTAGTGAGTGAAGTAATATAGAATGCTCCTCCAACTGTGTCTAAATTTCCATTTTTTCTTAATTGTTCGGTTACTGTAAGAATATCAACCGGATTTCCCTCCATAAAAAGTTGAAGAATACTCTCATAAATCATTTGATGACTATCCAAGTAAAAAGCCTCTTTTTTCAAATAACTGGCAACTTTTTCAGCAGCATGTTTTTCTAACATTAAAGCACCCAAAACTGCTTCTTCTAGATCACGAGCCTGAGGTTGTAATTTATTAAGGGCTTGTGAGGTAACTAAAGAAAGTTTTTTGTTGGTTGTACTTACACGTTTTTTTTCCATGAATGATAATAAAAGGTACTTTTAATGACTAATAAATTACGCTTAACTGAACTCCAAATATACAAGTTGAATGTATAAAATCAGGGACCGTAAGACAAGGGTATACTTATTCACACGTGTACATAAAATGTGTGTGGAACGTTAATAAACGCAGCTAAAAATTATAAAATACTCAATATCAATATCTTCTTATAAACATTACTGGTATTTAGATATTTAAGTTCCACCGTTTTAATACCTTCAACATTTAAATATTTTTTTTTCAAATCATTGATTATCAATTGTTTTATTTTTGTTAACTAGAAATGTTCACACTATAATTTTCTTGTATCAAAAATTTAATAAAATCACCAGTGTGTCATATATAAGTCATGCCAAACTGACAAATAGTACATGACATAAATTTGGTCTTATATTTGTTCATATTATATTAGATGGAAGCACAATTTTCACCAGGAGTCAAAGAAGTTATTCAATTTAGCCGCGAAGAGGCTATACGTTTAGGTCACAGTTATATTGGTACCGAACATCTTTTGTTAGGATTAATTCGTCAAGGAGATGGAAAAGCCATCAAACATTTGATAGCTATGGGCATTGATATGTTACGAATGAAAAAAGCAGTTGAAGACAGTATACGCGACACCTCTGCAAAAACAGCAAATATTGGAAATATCCCATTAACTAAACAAGCCGAAAAAGCCCTTAAAATTACATACTTGGAAGCTAAAATTTTCAAAGACGATGTTATTAGAACAGAACATTTACTTTTATCCATTTTAAGAGATGAGGATAATGTCGCCTCTCAAATTCTAAATCAATTTGGAGTAGATTATGACTTATTTAAAAATGCTATGGAAGATAAATATCCTGAAAAAAATATTGAAATGAGTAGTGATTCTCCTGAAGAATTTTTTCATGAAGAGTCAGAAAAAGCCTCACAACAAAAAGAAAAACCAAAATCAAAAAGCAAAACACCTGTTCTTGATAATTTTGGTAAAGATTTAACCAAGTTAGCAGAAGCTGATAAGTTAGATGCCATCGTTGGACGTGAGAAAGAAATTGAAAGGGTATCACAAATA
The DNA here is from genome assembly GCA_943787465.1 of uncultured Bacteroidia bacterium. Taxonomy (GTDB): domain Bacteria; phylum Bacteroidota; class Bacteroidia; order NS11-12g; family UBA9320; genus UBA9320. The sequence continues at coordinate 129,869 of CALSMN010000006.1, forward strand.
CTAAGTAGAAGGAAAAAAAACAACCCTGTACTCATTGGAGAACCTGGTGTCGGTAAAACGGCAATTGCTGAAGGACTTGCACTTCGTATATCGCAACGTAAAGTATCACGTGTGCTATTTGATAAAAGAGTAGTAACTCTTGACTTAGCCAGTTTAGTTGCCGGAACAAAATACAGAGGACAGTTTGAAGAACGCATGAAAGCAGTTATGACTGAACTCGAAAAAACAGATAACGTCATTCTTTTTATAGATGAAATTCATACCATCGTTGGTGCTGGAGGGGCAAGTGGTTCATTAGATGCCTCAAATATGTTTAAACCTGCCCTAGCACGTGGCGAAATCCAATGTATCGGAGCAACAACACTAGATGAATATCGTCAATACATTGAAAAAGATGGTGCACTTGAACGAAGATTTCAAAGTGTAATGGTAGAACCCACTTCTCCTGAGGAAACCCTTGAAATACTAGAAAATATCAAAGGTAAATACGAGGATCATCATAGTGTGGAATATACTACAGAGGCTCTGAATGCTGCTGTTAAAATGAGTGTTCGATACCTTACAGATCGACATTTACCTGACAAAGCCATAGATGTATTGGATGAAGTTGGTGCAAGAGTTCATTTAAGCAACATTCATGTCCCTCAAAATATTTTGGAACTTGAAAAGAAAATCGAGGAAATAAAAGAAAATAAAAATCGGGTTGTTAAAAGCCAAAAATATGAAGAAGCTGCACGATTAAGAGATGAAGAAAAATCACTCTTAGAAAGTCTAGAAGAAGAAAAAATTAAGTGGGAAGAAGATAGCAGAACTCAACGGTACAAAGTACAAGAAGATGATGTTGCAGATGTTATTGGAATGATGACCGGTATTCCTACAAAAAGAATTGCTCAAAAAGAAGGAAATCGTTTGCTAAAAATGGGTGAAGAACTTAAGGGTAGTGTTATTGGTCAAGATCAAGCTGTAGAAAAATTAACTAAAGCAATTCAAAGAACTAGAGCTGGATTAAAGTCTCCTAACAAACCCATAGGGTCATTTATTTTTCTTGGAAGTACCGGTGTTGGTAAAACAGAAATGGCAAAAACACTAGCCAAATATCTTTTTGATTCGAAAGAAGCTCTCCTTAGAATTGATATGAGTGAATATATGGAGAAATTTGCAGTCTCTAGATTAGTAGGTGCCCCTCCAGGATATGTAGGTTATGAGGAAGGTGGAATTTTAACTGAAAAAATAAGGAGAAAACCTTATGCTGTTCTTTTGTTTGATGAAATTGAAAAAGCGCATCCAGATGTATTTAACCTACTTTTACAAGTATTAGATGAGGGATTCTTAACAGACAGTCTAGGAAGAAAAGTTGATTTTAGGAATACTATCATAATCATGACTTCTAATATTGGTTCAAGACAACTCAAAGAGTTTGGCGCAGGAGTTGGTTTTGGTACATCTGCAAAAAATCAAGCAGCAGATTTAAATTCAAAAGGTGTAATTGAAAATGCTCTAAAAAGGTTCTTCTCTCCAGAGTTTTTAAACAGAATAGATGATGTTATTGTGTTTAATTCCTTAGAAAAAGAACACATTCAACAAATTTTAGAACTATCTCTTCAAGAATTAATTGAGCGTATCAAGCAAATAGGTTTTAATATTAAACTAAATGAAGATGCTAAAAACTATATTGCAGAAAAAGGATTTGATTCTGATTTTGGTGCACGACCTTTGAATCGAGCAATTCAAAAATATCTGGAAGATCCCCTAGCAGAAGAAATTCTTAAATCAGATATTAGTGAAGGTGATTTGATTCTAGTTAAACTTGATAAAAAGAAGAACTCACTCAGTTTCAAAAAAGAGAAGGCCAAACCTTCATCAGAAGAAAACTAATTTTCGATTATTCCTGAAGAATTAACCCCAAAACAATACAATTCAACGATTACAGAACAACTATCTCCAATAATGTGGATAGTTGTTGCTAACTTTGAGATAAGGACAATCTGCAATCTTAATATTTATAACACAGATTGGTTTCGCAATTGCTCAAACAATTCTTGGAAATCAATCTGTTTGTATATACAAAACAGTATACATCAAGAAAAATAATAGAATTATTTTCTATTCCATTAAATTTGCAGGGCATGGAAATAGGATCGAATCTCTTTAAATTTAGCTTAAAAGGAACTAACAATAGGCTTTATGACAATTTTGCTTTTGCAGATAGAACAGCATTAGTAATTGTAGTTACTTGTAATCATTGTCCATATGCCAGAGCGTACTGGAAAAGATTAATCAAATTATATAACCAATTCGAGGAAGATAATTTAGGAATCTTAGCTATTAATCCGAATGATGCAGAAGCATATCCTGCCGATTCGTTTGAGGCCATGAAAGAACTTCAAAAACAACTAAAGCTTCCCTTCCCATACCTTCACGATGAGGATCAAAAAGTAGCAAAGAAACTGAAAGCTAATCGTACTCCGGAAGTGTTTGTGTACAATAGTAAAAGAAAACTAGTGTATAAGGGGGCAATTGATGATAATTGGGAAAATGAAAATATGGTTACTCGTGTATTTCTTGAAGATGCGATCGAATATACATTAGATGGCATGGAACCCGATTATTCTGAAATTCCTGCTGTTGGATGCAGCATCAAATGGAAAAAATAGTAAAACATGAATTCTCTTCACAACAAAAATATTATTATCACTGGTGCATCCTCAGGCATTGGTAAAGCGCTTGCCATTGAAGCGGCCTTATGCAACGCCAATATTGTTCTGGCTTCCAGACAAATTGAAAAATTAGAAAAATTAAAAACAGAAATAAAAACGAAAAATTCCAAAATTATTTGTGTCAAAACAGATGTAACTAACCTTAAAGATTGTGAAAATCTAATCCACGAAACTATAAAGCATCTTGGCGGAATTGATATACTTATAAACAACGCAGGTATTTCTATGCGAGCTCCCTTTGAAGATGTTCAATTAAGCGTATTAGAAGAAATAATGAACGTAAATTATTGGGGTTCTGTATACTGTACTAGGGCTGCTCTTCCTGAGTTAATCAAAAATAAAGGAAGTCTTGTAGCTGTATCTTCAGTCACAGGATTCAAAGGTTTGCCTGGGAGAACGGGTTATGCATCCTCAAAATTTGCCATTAATGGTCTTTTTGAAAGTATTCGCATGGAGTACATGAACCGTGGATTACATACATTAATTGCCTGCCCAGGATTTACCTCAAGTGATATCAGAAAAAATGCAAGAATTGCAGATGGAACTAAACAGATAAATAGCCCTGGTGACGAGACTAGAATGGATCGTGCTCAGGACGTTGCTCGAGATATTTTGCAAGCTATACGTGATCGTAAAGATTTCATGCTTACCAACAGGCAAGGCAAAAAAATCTACTGGATCAATAAATTTTTCCCAAAATTTCTTGAACGTAAAATACATGATGCTATTTCCAAAGAACCTAACTCTCCAATAAAACATTAATGGATTTCAAAACGACTCTAGTCGCAAAAACAAAAAAAGCTATATCTGATTTATATAGTATAGATGATTTCTCAATTGACTTTGAAAAAACAAATCCAAATTTTTCTGGAGATGTAACACTCGTTGTTTTTCCTCTCCTGCGATACAGTAAGAAAGGGCCAGAAGAAACTGCAAACGAAATAGGAGCCTATATCAAAAAAGAACTAGATCAAATTTATGATTTCAATGTAGTCAAAGGTTTTCTTAATATTGAATTGACTGATTCCTATTGGTTGGATATTTTGAAAAAAAATATTGATATTGGAGTTCAAATCCCCAATATAGGCGCAAACCAAAAAGTAGTTGTTGAATATTCATCACCAAACACTAATAAACCGCTTCATCTTGGGCATATTCGAAATAATGTACTTGGATATTCAATTTGTAAAATATACGAATCAGCTGGATATGAGGTAATCAAAAATAATTTAGTGAATGATCGGGGTATTCATATTTGTAAAAGTATGTATGCTTATCTTCGATTTGGAAATCATGAAACGCCTGAATCCTCTGGGGTAAAAGGTGACCATCTTGTAGGAAAATACTATGTAGAATTTGACAAAAATTACCAAAAAGAAGTTCAAGAACTGGTTGATAAAGGAATGGATAGCGATGAAGCCAAAGAAAATGCTCCATCAATGGTTGCCACACGAGAAATGTTAAAAAAATGGGAAAATGGCGACCCAGAAACACTATCTATTTGGAAAGTAATGAATGCATGGGTATATGAAGGATTTGATGAAACATACCGCAGACTTGGAGTCAGTTTTGATAAAATATATTATGAATCTGACACTTATCTTCTAGGTAAAAAAATAGTCCAAGAAGGATTAGAAAGGGGGGTGTTTTTTAGAAAACCAGATCAAAGTATTTGGATAGACCTCACCGAAGACGGATTAGACGAAAAAATTGTGCAACGCTCAGATGGAACATCAGTATATATTACTCAAGATATAGGAACAGCAGATTTAAAATATTCTGAATTCTCAATGGATAAATTCATCTATGTTGTTGGCAATGAGCAAGATTATCATTTTAAAGTGCTACAACGTATCTTAAAACGATTGAATAAACCCTATGCAGATGGCCTTTACCACCTAAGCTATGGGATGGTTGACTTACCTGAAGGCAAAATGAAAAGTCGCGAGGGAACTGTTGTAGATGCTGACGAACTGATAGCAGAAGTAGTCTCAACCGCAAAAAAACAAACTGAAGAATTGGGAAAAACTGAAGGTATGAATACCGATGAATTAACCGAATTATATGAAACACTAGGATTAGGTGCCCTTAAATACTATTTACTTAAAGTTGACGCAAAAAAACGTATGCTTTACAATCCCTCCGAATCCATTGATTTTCAGGGAAATACAGCACCATTTATTCAATATACTTACACTCGTATTGCATCTTTACTTCGTGCTGCAGATCAAATTAAATTTGAATATCCGTTATTACTTCACCCAACTGAAAAAGATTTGATAAAGAATATGCATGCTTATCCTGAATCAGTGTTAGCTTCTATACGAAGTAATAATCCATCAGAAGTTGCAAATTCTGTTTATGAAATAGCCAAAGGATTCAATAAATTTTATCATGAAATTTCAATTCTAGGCGAAGATGATTCCAACACTCGCTTTTTCCGAATAGCTCTCTCAGATATGGTAGGAAAAACTTTAAAACATGGATTTAGTTTATTGGGTATCGAAATGCCCATGAGGATGTAAGATATTCCATTTATCTAATTTGCCTCATATAATTAAATAACTTAACACATTCCACCGCTTCTTTAACATGATGAACTCTAAGTATATTAGCACCGCCATTCAAAGCAAATGCATGTAAAAAAGTAGTCCCAGACTGAGCTTCTGAAGGATCAATCAATAGTACTTTATGGATCATACTTTTTAATGATAATCCAACCAAAATAGGAATATTTAATTGTGAGACTTGGTTTAGATGCTCTAATAAAACATAATTATGATGTATTGTTTTTCCAAAACCAAACCCAGGGTCTATAATTAAATCTTGAATTCCTGCATCATCACATTTTTGTTTAACCTTCACTAGATAATTAACGACTTCCCCTACTACATCAACATAGGTTGGATTAAGTTGCATCGTTTTAGGACTCCCTTTTTTATGCATTGCAATATATGGGACTCCCAATTTAGCAACCGTATCAATCATTGCATGATCATCGTGTCCAGCACTAATATCATTTATAATTGAAGCTCCAAATTGAACTGCCGCTTTAGCAACTTGACTTCTAAAAGTATCCACAGAAATTACCACATCAAAACGAGAAGTGATCTGTTGAATTATTGGTAAAACCCTATCTAACTCTTCTTGCAAAGAAACTACATTTGCACCTGGCCTTGTGCTATACCCACCGATATCAATTATTTTAGCTCCTTCTTTTATGATTTGTTTAGCTCTATTTATAGCTGCATCAATGGAAATATACTTTCCCCCATCTGAGAAAGAATCTGGTGTGATATTTAATATACCCATAACAATTGGAGATGAAATATCTAGAGGTGTTCCTTTAATGTTAATGGTTCGCATCATGGATTTATCAATGGATTTATACTTTTGTAACAAATTAATACCATTTTGAATACAGATACTGCTATACTTTTTGATAAATCGATTTTAATATGTAGAGATATCTTCGAAAAAAAGACCTTCGACTACGGAACCGCTTGGCGTATCCTGAGACCTATTTCCATTACTGACCAAATTTTTATTAAAGCGCAACGCATTCGAAGTATTGAAGAAAAAAAAGAAAACAAGGTAGGTGAGAGTATAGAAAATGAATTTATTGGCATAATTAACTATTGTATTATTGCCTTAATTCAAATTGAAATAAAAGCTTCAGAAGAGATGGAAATGCAACCCCAAAAAGTATTAGAGTTATTTGATCAAAAAGCACAAATCTGTAAAGAACTGATGATGAAAAAAAATCATGACTATGGAGAAGCATGGAGAGATATGCGAGTAAGCACATATACAGATCTGATATTAATGAAAATATTACGAACTAAACAAATTGAAGATAAAAAAGGGCAAACACTGATATCAGAAGGTATTGATGCCAATTTTAGCGATATGCTGAATTACTCGATTTTTGCTTTAATTCGAATCAATAATTTTTATAATTAAAATGAGGTTCATTACTAATTTATTAAAAATATTAGTAGGGTTATTATTCATTTTTTCTGGCTTTATAAAGTCAAACGATCCCATAGGATTTAGTTATAAATTAGACGAATATTTTTCTGTCTTTTCAGCTGATTTGGAACCTGTTCAGGACAGCATTCAGATTGAACTCTCTAATCAAAATCAAAATTTTAGTCATAAAGAAAGCTTAAATGCGTATGCAACAAATTATACGATTACAACATTTCGGTCTCCTTGGAAGATTCATGCTGAGGCATTCCAAACTGAAATAACTATTTTACTTCACAACCAAAAGACATTATCATGGCTTCTAGAAGTTAAAGATACATCCAACTTTGATAATCAAGCATTAATGGTGTGCAGAATAAAAAATCAAGAAGTTGCTAATCAAAGTATTAAAATTGATTTAGACACTGTAATAACCTCTCTAGATATGGGTAAGTATATTAAACCTAATGGTTCTTCATCCCAGTTTTTTAAAAAAATTAGACCATATTCTCTACCTATTGGAATTGTAATTTGCATACTTGAAATAATTCTAGGCATGGCATTAATTATTGGCTTTGCACCCAGAGTCACTATTTCTAGTATCCTTATACTCACCATACTTTTTACCTTTCTAACCTGGTACAGTGCATATTTTGGAAAAGTAACTGATTGTGGTTGTTTTGGTGATGCTATTAAATTGTCACCATGGCAGAGTTTCTATAAAGATATTGTTATACTCGGAGCATCTATTATAATATTATTTGGTATTCGTTATATCAAATCTATTTTTTATAATGCATTTGCAATCAAAGTCATTATAGTTACAATATTATTATCTGTGAGTTTTTCGATGTATTGTGTACATTATTTGCCGATTATTAATTTTTTAAAATTTAAGAAAGGAAACAATATTTATAAATTAGCTACAATTCCTAAAGGAGCACCTGTTGATGTATATGAAAATATTTTCATATATGCCAAAAATGGTAAGGAAGAAGAATTTACATTATCAGAATTATCCAAAAGAAATCTTCAAGAAGAAGGTTACCTATTTGTCGATCGAATTGACAAACTTATTTCCAAAGGGTATGAACCTGAAATCCATGATTTTAAACTCATGGATGAAAGTAGGTCAAACGATTATATTGAGGATTTCTATGCTGATAGCAGTTATAAATTGCTTATCGTATTTAACGACATAGAAAAAGCAGAAATTAAAAATATTGAAAAATTAAAAAAACTGATCACACAATGTCAAGTAGAAGATATTTCGCTATATCCAATTACAGCAAGTGACTCTAAAGTTGTAAATCAGTTTAAGGCAACCCATGACATTAACATACCATTTTACTATGGGGATAAGACCAATTTAAAGTCAATTATTAGAAGTAATCCAGGTATTGTATTATTACACGGTAATATGGTTATTGAAAATTGGCCAAATACTCGATTGCCGTCCTCGGAAAAAATTAAACGAATTATTGCTCGATGATACGTTTTATATTGAAGAGGATTTTAAGCGGTTTTTTTATTCTATTTAGTGTCATAACTGTTGTTTTCTTCTTATTTAAGTTTTCTTTTCCTAATCCAGAGAACATGGCCATTGGACAGCGAACAGATCAAGCTACACAGCATTCTATAAAGAAGGAATTTGGCCTCGACCAACCAACCTATAAACAATACTTATTTTTCCTAAATGACATCTCCCTCATTTCCTTCCACGATAAAACAGATCAAGAAAAACTTAACCAGAAGTATCGCCCATTTTTAAAATTTTATATCTTCAATACATTAATTCTAGTTAAAAAGCCATTTTTACGTAAATCATTTCAGTCCAGAATCAGAACAGAACAATTAATTAAAGAATCATTCAAAGGAACATTAATTCTAGCTTTAGTATCAATACTATTTGCTTCTTTTTTTGGAATCATACTAGGTATTACAGCAGGTATCCAAGTGAATTCGTTTGTTGATCAAGCAGTTGTTTTTATAAGTACGCTTGGCATTTCTATTCCCTCCTTTTTCTCTGCCATTATCTTAGCTTGGTTGTTTGGGTATGTTTTTCATGACATAACGGGTTTATCCATGTCGGGGAGCTGGATTGATGTTGATCCCTTTACAGGACGATTTTACCAATGGAAAAATTTAATACTTCCAGCCATAGCTCTTGGTGTAAGGCCATTATCTATTTTTACTCTTCTAACAAGAAGTTCAATGCTAGAAACACTTAATCAAGATTTTATAAAAACTGCAAAATCAAAGGGGTTAGATTCTAAAACAATTTTAGTAAAACATGCTCTCCCTAATGCTTTGAATCCAGTAATTACTGCTATTAGCGGGTGGTTTGCTTCACTGCTTGCTGGTGCATTTTTTGTTGAATATATTTTCAATTGGCGTGGTTTGGGTAAACTAACTATTGAAGCTTTAGAGATGAACGATTTACCAGTAGTAATGGGATCCATACTTTTTGTTGGATTTCTATTTATTGTTATTAATATCATTGTTGACATTATATATGTCAAATTAGATCCGCGTATAAAATTAAGATAATGCTAATATTCATAACAGGTTTTATGGGAGTTGGTAAATCTACTATTGGTAAAGCCATCAGTGAAAAACTAAATTATCCATTTATTGATCTTGATGAAGTTATAGAAAAAGATCAGGGTCTTTCCATTGCATCTATTTTTGAAAAGCACGGAGAAGATCATTTTCGATTACTAGAAGAAAAAATGCTTCAACAAATAATTAAAAAATCTAAGAAAGCTATATTTTCACTTGGAGGAGGAACCATCTTCAACAAACACATTAGTTCCTTAATTTTATCACATGGCATCTGTATTTATTTGGAAAAAAGTTGGGAAAACATTGAGATAGATCTTCATACACTTCATAAAAGACCTCTTATTCAACAAAAAACACAACAACAACTGAAGGCTTTATTTCACGAAAGAGAACCATTTTACTCTCGTTCACAGTTAAAAGTTCCCATAAATGTTACGTTTGATGTCCAAAAATTGACAAATTATTTGAAATTATTAACAAATAGGTAACAGTCCTTGTATTCATGCGCTTCTTCGTCTTAACATTGGGGTATTATTAATTATTTAACACTAAAAAAATGAACAAATCAGATTTAATTTCAGCTATGGCTGATTCAGCTGGTATCTCAAAAGCACAAGCTGGTGAGGCACTAAATGCATTTATGGATTCTACTTCTTCTGCACTTAAAAAAGGAGAAAAATTAATCCTTGTTGGTTTCGGTACTTTCTCAGTAAGCAATAGAGCTGCTAGAACAGGAAGAAATCCAAGAACAGGAAAAGAAATTAAAATTGCTGCTAAGAACGTTGTTAAGTTCAAAGCTGGATCAGGTCTTTCTGACAAGGTAAATTAAGTTTTTCTAAGTCAAGAGAGAAACCTCTGTATTAATTACAGAGGTTTTTTTTTGGATTAAATTATTTAGTACTATTTCATTATCCAATATCTATCTTCGCCCAATCAAAAAGTCTTTCTTAAAATACATAGCTCAGACATCACCAAATCCTCCAATGTACGAATTCGTAAAAGGAGAAGGAATTTATTTGTACAATAAGACAGGAAATTCATTTATTGATTTAATAAGCGGTATTGCAGTGAATAATATTGGCCACAACAATCCATTTGTAACAAAAGCCATCAAAGAGCAAGTAGACCGATATAGTCACCAAATGGTTTATGGCGAATATATCATTGCACCACAAGTAGAGTTAGCTCAAGAATTAGCAAAACATCTACCCGAACAATTACAAAAATTTTATTTTTTAAATAGTGGCAGTGAAGCTATTGAAGGTGCTATGAAACTTGCAAAAAGACATACAAGAAGAACTAAAATAGTGGCAATGAAAAATGCTTACCATGGAAGTACATCCGGATCTTTGAGTATGATGAGTAACGAGTATTATTCCAAAGCATTCAGGCCTTTACTTCCTCATATCTATTTTATGGATTTTAATGACATTCATTCATTAGATATTATTGATACTGAAACAGCAGCTGTTTTTTTAGAACCTATTCAGGCTGAAGTTGGATATATTCCTGCCACTCTTGATTTTTTAACTAAAGTAAGAGAAAAATGCAATGAAACTGGCACTCTACTTATTTTTGACGAAATTCAAACTGGCATTGGGAGATCTGGTAAGCTCTATGCATTTGAACACTATCAAATAATACCTGACGTCCTGGTATCTGCCAAAGCATTAGGAGGTGGTATGCCTATTGGAGCGTTCATTAGTTCCCATGAAATAATGCAAAGTATCGTTGACAACCCTATACTTGGACATATTACTACATTCGGTGGGCACCCCGTATGTTGTGCTGCTGGAAATGCTTCTATTAAATATATTATTGAAAACAAACTTTTAAACAGCGTATCCAAAAAAGAAAAATTATTTAGAGATCTTTTAGTTCATCCTAAAATAAAAAACGTTACGGGTAAAGGACTTATGTTGGCTGCACATTTAGATAGCTTTGAAGAAGTAGAGAGAACTATGCAACGTTGCATCGAAAGGGGTGTAATTATTGATTGGTTTTTGTATAATCAAAATGCTTTACGCATATCTCCACCGCTAATAATTACTGAAGATGAAATCAAAAAAGTTTGCGAAATTCTTTTAATAGCTCTAGATTAAAAATTATGACTCTAAATCTTCTATTTTTTTAAGTACTGCATCTGCTTCTGCAGCTTTAGCATCAGATTCAGTACGATTAATTGTGCTTAATTGATAGGATTCTTTGAGAAGTTTTTCATATTGATTCTCCAGAATTTCTTTTTGAGTTTTCTTTTTAAATATACCGAACATGATTAATCAACATCTTAAAATACTATTGGTTCATCATTCTGCCTTTTTTTTATGTTATTTACCCCATAATCCTTCTTGCCGTCCTCTCTTTTTCTTATTTGATTTTGGATTATATCCATCCATATCCTCTTCTAATGCCGCACAATGTTTAGTTTTACAAGAAGTAAAAGATACACATAGAAATAAAGCCAACATGCATATAATAAAAATATTTTTCATTATTCAAATATTAAATATATATGGGATTTATCAAAAAAATAAGACTGACCATTTGAGGTATTATATTTGATGTTGTTTTATAAAATTAAGAGCATTTACTCCGTGAGGACATTTTTTTTGTTTTCGATAATAGCATCATCTTTTATTTCCTTTAGTCAGATTCGTATTGTTGACATACACCTAGAAGCTATAGCTGATGTTTTTTTGCAACAATCTGACAATATCATTGGAATTTCAGATCAAAATGGCACTATTAATGTGGACATATCCTCCAATGAATTAGACAAACTTATTTTGTCTCACGAACACTACCATACTAAAAGTATCTCAAAAGAAATTTTATTAAAAAAATCAACCGTTGTTTTACATCGCAAGATAAATGCCTTCTCTCCTGTAATTGTATCTGCTGGAAGAGTGAATAGTTATAAAAAGAATAGATCCATTCACAGAAATAAAATTGAAAAAAAAGAGATAGATCTATACCAACCTCAAACATCAGCAGATGCCTTGAATATTGGTAATGCTGTATATATACAAAAAAGTCAACAAGGTGGAGGAAGTCCAAATTTGAGGGGTTTTGCTACGAATAGAATTCTTTTAGTAGTAGATGGTGTTAGGATGAATACCGCCATTTTTAGATCAGGAAATGTGCAAAATGTCATCTCAATTGATCCCTTTTCAATCGAAAGTGCTGACATTATTTATGGACCTTCAAGTCAATTTTACGGGAGTGATGCAATTGGAGGAGTAATTCATTTTAATACAACAAAGCCTCTTTTGTCAGATAGCGGAATCAATTTTAAATCAAAATTAAACATTCGATACAGTAGTGCTAATTCTGAAAATACCTATCACTACCAGATTAATACAGGCACCCATAAATTAGCAACTTTAACTAGTATAACACTTAGTCAATTTGGTGATTTGAAAATGGGAGAAAATGGGCCCAGTTTATATCAAAGACCCGATTATATTGTATCAAAATTTGGAAAGGACACAATATATCAAAATGATAACCCAAACACACAAATACAGAGTGGCTATAGTCAACATAATATTCTTCAGAAAATAACATATAAACCAAACGAAAATATTCAATTTGATTACGGATTCCATTACAGCACAACATCCGACATACCCAGATATGATAGGCTTTCTCTAAGAAGCTCAAATGATACTTTGAGTTATGCTTCCTGGTTTTATGGACCACAGGAATGGATGTTGAACTCATTATCAATCAGTTATCAAAAAAAAGGACAACTTTTTGATGAATACAATTCGATTATAGCATATCAAAATTTTAAAGAAAGTAGAAACTCTCGGAGTTACCAATCTGTTTTTAATAAGCAACGGAAAGAAGCAGTAAAGGCATGGAGTTTTAATGCTGATTTTATCAAATATATACATACAAAGACTCAACTTAATTATGGATTAGAATACGTGTTAAACCAAATTTCAAGTCAAGCGAACCAAATTAATATTTCAAATCAAAATAGATCAGCTATATCTACTAGATATCCTGACGGATCAAACTGGAAATCAAATGGAGTATATGTCCACTTAAAACATCATTGGAATAAAAATATGACTTCTGAAGGAGGCGTTAGGTTAAATACAACCACTGTTAATGGTTTAATGGATACACTCTTAATTAATCATTTAAATCCAAAAATAGAAAATAAAACCCAGGCACTCACTGGTTCTATTTCCCATTTAATACGATTTAATAATGGTACAGCTGGACTTACTGTTTCATCTGCATTTCGGTCTCCCAATATCGATGATATAAGCAAAATATTTGATAGTAATCCAGGTTATGTAACTTTGCCAAATCCATCTTTAAAACCCGAATTAGCCTACAATTTAGATTTAAACACGGAATATTGGATTAACAAAAAGTTAAAATTGCAATATACTTTCTTTTACACATTTCTTGATCGAGCAATTACACTTAAAAATGCATCAATCAATGGTAGAGATAGTATAATTTATGATAACGTATTAAGTCAAGTTCAAATGTTAAGTAATATTGATTTTGCTTGGATTTATGGTCATCAAATCTCTTTCAGCTATTCAATTGGTCAAGCAATCAAATTTAAAACTAATTATACGTTGATGAAAAGTAGTTCTAGAACAGGTGAACCTCTCAGTCATATCACCCCAAATTATGGAAGTACGTATCTAGATGTTATGGTTAGTAATTGTACTTTTTCTTTATTTACAATTTACAATCAAGAATTAACGTATGATAAATTTTCTGACTCTGAAAAAAAACAAGCTAAAATTTATCCTACACAAGAAAATAATTTACCCTATTCACCAGCATGGTTTACGTTTAACTTTAGACTATCCTATCCATTTGGTAAAAATACGTCTTTTAATGTTGGAGTAGAAAACATATTAGATAGAAGATATAGATCCTATAGTTCAGGAATATCCGCACCTGGAAGAAACATATCATGTAGTCTTCAGGTTATACTATAAACTATTTCTTTTTACTAGGCTTACTGATACTATCTCTCATTTCAGTATCTGCTTGTATGTTTTTCATCTTATAATAGTCCATAATTCCAAGATTTCCGTTCCTAAATGCCTCTGCCATAGCCTTAGGAACTTCTGCTTCTGCAAGAATTACAAGAGCACGAGCATCCTGTGCTTTAGCTTTCATTTCTTGTTCTTCTGCAACAGCCATTGCACGTCTTTCTTCAGCTTTTGCATTGGCCACTTTTAAGTCTGCTTCAGCTTGATCGGTTTGTAATTCTGCCCCGATATTTTTCCCAATATCAATATCGGCAATATCAATAGATAAAATTTCGAAAGCTGTACCTGCATCCAAACCTTTGGATAAGACTGTTTTTGATATTGTATCTGGATTCTCTAAAACTGCTTTATGATTAGTTGCAGAGCCTATTGTTGTTACAATACCCTCTCCTACACGTGCTAATATGGTATCTTCTCCTGCACCGCCTACCAATTGTGCAATATTTGCACGAACAGTTACTCTTGCTTTTGCTATAAGCTGAATACCGTCTTTAGCAACGGCAGCCACAGGCGGCGTATTGATAACTCTTGGGTTTACTGAAAGCTGAACTGCATCTGCTACATCTCTACCCGCAAGATCAATAGCTGCTGCCATATTGAAATCTAGTGGAATATTCGCTTTGTCTGCAGATATAAGTGCTTTTACAACATTGTTAACATTACCTCCAGCCATAAAATGAGTTTCTAATTCATTAGAGGAAACAGGAATTCCAGCTTTATTACCATTTATTAAAGCATTGACAATTAGTGATGGAGGAACTTTTCTAATTCTCATAAATATTAATTGAAGAATACTTACACTTTTTCCTGATATAGAAACTTGAGCAGTGACCCATAGTCCTAGTGGGACAAAATAAAAGAAGACAAGTAATAAAACGACTCCGACGGTTATAAACGGTATAATTCCCATATTATTTTTATTTGATTTTAATGTAAATTTTATTTTTAGTAATAGAATGAACTTGGATATCAGTGCCTGATTCTATGAATGTTCCTTCAGAATGAACTTCAATTCGTTGATTTCTGATTGAAGCAATACCTGATGGTCGAATGGAACTTAATGTATGGCCTGTATCACCTACCTTGATATCAAGTTTGTCAATATCATTCGCTTTCCCTGAAATTATTTCTTTGTTCGAAAACATATCCCATGCACCATTACGAAATGCATATACGATAATTAAAGTCATTACAATAGTAATTAGTGCTAGTAATAAATTACCAAACCATGATCCATGGATAGTATAGGTAAAATAGACGCCAACTCCTACCATTATTGTGCCAACAATTCCTACTACAAAACCAGGCACTATAAATATTTCAATAAGAAGAAGTAACAAACCGAGGATTACAAAAGAAGCAATTACAGATAGTGTCATAGAGTTCCGCTAAATTACAACTTTTTTGAGTAACAATACTCATTAATGTAGTTTAATTAAGCATCCACATACGTAGATAATGGCAAACAACTACAGACTAAATTACGATCGCCATAGGTATTGTCAACTCTACCAACGCTCGGCCAAAATTTATTTTGCCTCACATAGGTTGATGGATATGCTGCCTTTGAACGAGAATAAGGTCTATCCCAAGTATCATTAGTTACCAATTCTGCAGTATGAGGAGCATGTTTTAAAACATTATTATCTTGATCTGCCTGACCATTTTCAATCTCTAAAATTTCTTGTCGAATCGAGAGCATAGCGTCACAGAAACGGTCTAACTCTGCCTTACTTTCACTTTCTGTAGGTTCAATCATAAGAGTACCCGGAATAGGAAAACTAACAGTTGGTGCATGAAAACCATAATCAATTAATCGTTTTGCAATATCTTCAACTTGTATACCTGCAGATGATTTGAATGGTCTTGGATCAACAATCATTTCATGAGCAACGGTTCCATTTAGTCCTGTATAAAGTACATCGTAACCCTCTGCCAATCGATGTTTCATATAATTAGCATTAAGTATAGCCGTAGAAGTGGCTCTTTTTAAACCTTCTGTTCCCATCATTTTAATGTAAGCATAACTTATAAGTAAAATACTCGCGCTCCCAAAGGGTGCTGCACTCACTGCTTTCATTGCTTTGTTGGAACTCACTCCTTTTACAACAGCATGACCTGGCAAATAAGGAGAAAGATGTTTTGCTACACCAATGGGACCCATACCTGGACCACCTCCTCCGTGTGGAATACAAAACGTCTTATGAAGATTGAGGTGGCAAACATCTGCACCAATATTTGCCGGATTTGTGTACCCCACTTGAGCATTCATATTAGCACCATCCATATATACTTGACCACCATATTCATGAATTAAAGATGTAACCTGTTTTATGGTTTCCTCATATACACCATTGGTACTCGGATAAGTTATCATGGCCGCTGCTAAATTATCTTGATTAAGCTCTACCTTAACTCTTAGATCATTTAAATCTATGTATCCATTTTCATGACATTTAACTACAACCACCTTCATTCCAGCCATCACAGCACTAGCTGGATTTGTACCGTGAGCAGATTCAGGAATGATCACAATATTTCTATGCGATTGATTATTGTCCCTAAAATATTGGCGAATTGTCATCAATCCTGCATATTCTCCTTGTGCACCAGCGTTGGGCTGTAGACTTACTTTGTGAAAACCTGTAATTTCAGATAAATCCCGCTCCAAATCATTTAATAATTCTTTATATCCCTCCAGTTGATGTTGAGGTGCAAAGGGATGAATATTACCAAATGAATCCCATGTTACCGGTATCATCTCTGTCGTTGCATTCAATTTCATTGTACAACTTCCCAATGCAATCATAGAATGAGCAAGAGAAAGATCTTTATTCTCTAATGATTTGAGATAACGGAGCATTTCGTGCTCAGTGTGATAAGAATTAAATACTGGATGTTCTAAATATGGAGTAGTCCTTGATAGATTCAAATCCCACATCTGGGATATTTTTTCTTCAAAATCATGAGTTACATTTTTGAAAGAAGCAAAAATTTGAATCAGGGTTTTAATGTCTTCGATCTCTGTAGTTTCATCAATACTAACTCCTACAAAGTCTGCCGTGTATCGAACATTTACTTTTTGTTCATCAAATAATTTATTTAGTTGTTTTTGTTCAGAGTCATCTAGAGAAATGGCTAGCGTATCAAAAGCACTATTATTTTTCAATTCATAACCTATTTTTACTAAGTTATTTGCCAAAATACTGGTCAACTGATTTACCTTCTCTGCTATACTTTTTAAACGTTTTGGACCATGATAAGCTGCATACATTCCCGCCATTACAGCTAATAATGCTTGAGCTGTACATATATTACTAGTAGCTTTATCTCGCTTAATATGTTGCTCTCTTGTTTGAAGGGCCATTCTTAAAGCAGGTTTACCATTTGAATCTTGCGAAATACCAATTACGCGACCAGGTAGTCTTCGTTTGTGTTTGTCTTTAGTGGCGTAATAAGCTGCATGAGGGCCTCCATTTCCCATGGGTATACCAAAACGTTGAGTACTTCCCAAAACGACTTCTGCACCCCAAGTACCCGGTGCTTCTAAAAGTGTTAATGATAAAATATCTGCAGCAACAACTGTTTTTATTTCCAAAGCTAGTATCTCCTGAACAAGAGTACTGTAATCTTCAACGGAACCTTCACCATTAGGGTATTGAACAAATAAACCAAAAAAGTCTTCTGAAAAATCAAATTCAAATGGATTGCCTTTTACAATCTCAACGCCTATAGGTTCAGCCCTAGTTTCAATGACATCAATAGTCTGCGGAAAAGCTTTGTCAGATACAAAAAATTTGTTTCCATTATTTTTTCCTTTGGCTGAAAATAACATTGCCATGGCTTCTGCAGCAGCAGTGGCCTCGTCTAATAAACTAGCATTCGCTATTTCCATCCCTGTTAGATCCAGAATCATTGTTTGAAAATTCAACAAAGCCTCTAATCTTCCTTGAGCAATTTCTGCTTGATAAGGCGTATACTGTGTATACCATCCTGGATTTTCTAAAATATTGCGTAAAATTACCTTCGGTGTATGTGTTCCATAATATCCTAAACCAATATAATTTTTATACTGTTGGTTTTTATCTCCAAGATTTTTGAGTTTAGATAACAATTCCACTTCGGTCAGGGGATCATCTAATTTTAGCTCATGTTTCAGTCTAATTTCAGCAGGAATAGTCTTAGCAATTAAGTCCTCAATTTGGTCATACCCAAGAGTTGATAACATATCCTTTTCATCCTTAGAATTTATGCTATTGTGTCGATCAGAAAAATGTTCTTTATACATTTTAAATTATTAATACGTTATTAAACTGCAAACTTAATTTTAGGTTTCATTATTAAACCCAAATGTTCAATTTAAGTTCACAAAAATTTTATTTATATCTTTAAACATATAATTTCGTGTTATTAAACTTTTAAGACTATGAAAAATTCAAAAATATCACTCCTTCTTATCCTACTATTTCTTGATACTGTGGCGTTTGCTCAAAGAAATACATGGTCTGGTCAAATTCTACTAGCAACATCGCACATGTTGGGTGATTTAGGTGGGAAGAGCATAGTTGGTACCCATGATTTTTCAGACATCAATCTGTCAAGTACACGGTATGCTGTAGGAACTGGCATCAGTTATAATTTTTCAAGCCAATTTGCTTTAGGTATGGAAGTAAATTATTCCAGATTATATAGTGATGATAATGCGACTAACTCCAACAGAAGGTTTAGAAATTTACACTCACGAACAGACATAATAGAGTCCAATATCAAATTAGAATATACCATCCCAAGAATGGGCATCTACTTCAATGTAGGAGGTGGATTATGTTTTTATCAACCGATGGCAAGCGTAGATAATAACTGGTATAAACTAAGACCATTAGGTACAGAAGGTCAAAACATAGATGCCAATCGAGACCCATACTCCATTTATTCCCCTATTGTACCATTTGGTATTGGTAAAAAATTCAAACTTAACCGCATAATATTTGCTGTAGATGTCTCCATGAGAAAAACATTTACGGACTATCTGGATGATGTATCTACTTCGTATTACGACCCCATCTCTATTGGTAATCATTCAGGAGGAATTGCTGCATTATTATCAAATCCATCTAAAGCCGACTCTCCAGTTGGAAAACCAGGAACAAAAAGAGGTGAACCCAATCACAATGACAATTATTTCTTTGTTGGATTTAAGTTATATTTACCCCTTACAAAAAAATATAACATGCACAAAAGTTGTCCTTATAATTCTTCTTGGATTCAACCCAACGGTCAAATACCCAAGTATAAAAAAGGTAGGCGTAATAGAAGAAGAAAAAAATAATGAAAGAAAAAATCTTTAGTCCCCTTATCACTCAAGATACCGTATTATTTGGCCTATTAGCACTGTGTTTAGGTTTTGTTTTTTATACGAGCCAATCAAATAACCTCATTTGGAAAAAATTCTATCGCATTGTCCCGGCGTTGTTCATGGCATATTTTATTCCGGCAATTCTAACTACCCTGGGAATTATTGCTCCAGAGTGGAATACACTTTCTGAATCCAATGAAATTATTCATCACGAATCAAATTTATATTATGTTGCTAGTCGATATTTACTTCCAGCTGCATTGGTATTAATGACCTTAAGTTTGGATTTAAAAGCCGTATTTAATCTTGGTCCCAAAGCGCTAATTATGTTTTTGACAGGAACTGTGGGAATTATTATTGGTGGTCCTATTGCCATATATATACTCTCATTCATCTATCCTGAAGCAATTGGCGGTGTCGGTCCAGACGCTGTTTGGAGAGGCTTATCTACTCTAGCAGGGAGTTGGATAGGTGGTGGCGCCAATCAAACTGCAATGCTTGAAATATATGGGTATAACCAAAAACTTTATGGGGGGATGGTCTTTGTTGACATCGTAGTTGCTAATATTTGGATGGCTGTATTATTGATCGGAATTGGTAAAACCAAAAAAATAGACCAATGGTTTAAAGCAGATACCAGTGCTATAGAAGAACTCAAACATAAAGTTTCAAAATTTACACAATCGGTTACCAGAAACCCATCACTTCCAGACCTAATTTTTCTCCTATCCATTGGGTTTGGAGTTGTAAGTTTTGCCCATATAACGGCTAGTTACATGGCTCCATTTTTTGAAATTCAAGTTAGTAAAATTGGTGATATTACGATTCGTAATACATTTACTTTTTTAGGATCTAGTTTCTTTTGGATGATTAGTATTTCAACTTTGATTGCTGTGCTTTTATCATTTACAAATGCAAAAAAACTAGAAGGTGTTGGTGCTAGTAAATTGGGGAGTGTATTTATTTATATTTTAGTTGCAACGATTGGTATGAAAATGGATCTCACCTTAATTTTTGACAACATTGGACTTATGGCCATTGGACTAATTTGGATGAGTATTCATGCTATTTTACTCATCATCGTAGCAAAAATTATTCGGGCTCCCTATTTTTTTCTTGCTATTGGAAGTCAAGCCAATGTAGGTGGAGCAGCATCTGCCCCAGTAGTAGCATCAGCTTTTCACCCCTCTCTAGCAACTGTAGGGGTTCTTCTGGCTGTATTTGGTTACGCAATAGGAACCATTGGAGCTATAGTTTGCACTCTTTTAATGCAAAGCATTTCACCGTAAATATATTTTATACCCATAAATATGAAATAAAAATATTATTTTTATGGCGTTTAAGTAAAAATATTTCAACCTAACATGGCAACATTATTAGAAACTAGAACAGACTCTGGAATTTCTCCATACATTGGAGACTGGGATACTGCTGCAGTAATTCACTTGTTAAGACGTGTTCATTTCGGTGTAACAAAAGAAAACATTGATTACTTCAAGAATAAATCATTAGAAGCTACAATCGATGAAGTTCTTGATATTGATTATACTATACCCTCACCACCTTTAAATAATTATAATACCAATAACCCAGATCCTGTTATTGGTGCAGGTGAGTCTTGGGTAGATGATTATAACTCCACATTAAATAATGTAAGAATGCGATCATTTAAATCATGGTGGGTAGGTCAAATTGTGAATCATGATAAAACAATTCGGGAAAAAATGGTACTATTTTGGCACAACCATTTTTCAACACAATCTGCAGTATATGGATGGGCAAACTTTGGATACAATAATAATCAACTACTCCGTTCAAATTGTCTCAAAAACTTCAAATCACTGGTAAAGGATGTGACACTTGATCCTGCCATGCTTGTATTTTTAAATGGTGAAAGAAATAGTAAATCTGCCCCTGACGAAAATTACTCACGGGAACTTCAGGAGTTATTCACCTTAGGTAAAGGTCCAGATTCAAAGTATACTGAGTCTGATGTAATTGCTGGCGCTAAAGTATTAACAGGTTGGAGAATTGACAGATCTGACGGTTCCGTCTATTTTCAGGAGAATAGACACGACACCTCTGACAAACAGTTCTCTTCGTTTTATAACAATTATACCGTAACTGGAAAAACTGGGCAAAATGGAGTTACTGAATTGGATGACATGCTCAACATGATTTTTGCTCAAAACGAAGTTGCCAAGCATATAGTTAGAAAATTGTATCGTTGGTTTGTTTACTATGACATAGATGAAGAAACTGAAACTAATGTTATCACTCCCCTAGCGACCATTTTTCGAAATAGTGGCTATGAAATGAAACCCCTAATGAAAGCATTACTTAGCAGTGAACATTTTTTTGATCCTGCAAATCGAGGAGCAATCATTAAAAGTCCCGCTGATTTTTCCCTTGGAATAACTCGTATGTTTGATATAAAAATACCAGATTCATCCGATTATATCACGCAATATATTGCATGGAATAGACTTGCTTATACGACTGCTTATGCTCAACAAAACTTAGGAGATCCTCCTAGTGTTTCAGGCTGGCCTGCCTATTATCAAATACCACAATTTCATGAAATATGGATCAATAGTGACACATTGGTTGTACGGAATAAAATCTCTGATATTCTTGCCTCTACAGGCTATTCTTTAGGAGGTACAGAACGATTAAAAATTGACCCATTACATTTTACCGAACAGTTCTTAAATGCTGCTGATCCTAACGCATTAATCAACGAATTTTTGCAATTAATGCATACTGTTGATGTAGACCAATCGCAACGAGATTATTTAAAATCCGTGCTTTTATCTGGTCAAATTAATGATAACTATTGGACAACTGCATGGAACGCCTATTTGAATGACCCCACCAATACAACTAAAGCCAATGTGGTTTCATCTCGGTTATCCGCACTAATTAAATATTTAATGAACCTAAGCGAATTTCAGCTTTCTTAACTTTACAAACCATGAAAAGAAGAGAATTTATAAAACGTGTAGCCCCCGCATCACTTCTTCCATTTGCTATTAACGGACAACCTATCACAGCATTCGGAAAATTATTGGGAGCAGATGCCAAAGATTTTACACAAACAGACAAAGTTTTGGTATTAGTTCAACTCAATGGGGGGAATGACGGACTCAATACATTAATTCCACTTGATCAATACACCAACTTAACTAAAGCTCGTCCAGATTTATACATTCCCGAAGATAAGGTTTTACCCTTAAATGGAATTGATGGTACCGGTTTTCATCCAGCTATGTCAAAAATGAAAAACATGTATGATGAAGGAAAAATGAGAATCATTCAATCCGTTGGATATCCCAATCAAAATTATTCTCACTTTAGATCCACTGATATATGGATGTCAGGGGGTAATTCAGACGAAGTATTAGAAAGCGGCTGGGTAGGCCGATATTTATCTGAAGAATTTCCAAATTATCCAAATGGTTTTCCAAATGATGACATGGAAGACCCCCTAGCTATACAAATAGGATCACTGGTATCTCAAGTATGCCAAGGTGTCGCTGTTAATATGGGTTTTGCTTTATCCAATCCATCAAACTATTACCAACTCCTCTCTGGAAATTATCCCGATGCACCGGATTCATGGGCTGGCAAGGAACTTGATTACGTGAGAACCATAGCAAGACAATCCAATGCATATTCACTTAAAATAAAAGAAGCCGCAGAAAATGCTTCCAATCTTTCTGATTTTTACCCAGAGGGTAATCGACTTGCCGATCAACTCAAAATTGTAGCTCAACTCATTGCAGGTGGATTACAAACCCGAGTGTATATTGTATCTATGGGTGGTTTCGACACCCATGCAAACCAAGTAGACCCCGTTGACAGCAATGAAACGGGTTATCATGCTTACTTGCTAGAAACAGTATCCGAGGCTATTCATGCATTCCAAGATGATATCGAAAAATTAAAGGTAGATGATCGTGTTCTCGGAATGACATTTAGCGAATTTGGTAGACGTATTGTCAGTAATGCTAGCACAGGAACTGATCATGGGTCAGCAGCACCATTATTCATGTTCGGTTCTAAAGTAAAATCAGGTATTTCTGGGAAGAATCCAATTATTCCTGAGGATGCTACGGTAAGAGATAATTTAGAAATGGAATTTGATTTTAGAACCATTTATAGTGCTATTTTGCAAGATTGGTTTTGCATAGATAAATCAGACACGGATACCGTTCTACTCCATGATTTTGATAAAATGGATATCATTCAAAATGTTTGCGAAACATCTTCAATTGAAAAACTGAGGAGAAAACAAGCTGGAGACGCCTACATTACGAACTATCCTAACCCATTTAGCTCAGAAACTACCATCAAATACTATTCTGATGGTGGTCATGTGAATATATCCATTCTTGACACTCACGGAAGAATCATTACCAATCTTGTAAATACGTCCATAGCTCAGGGCACACACGAGGTTCAATTCAATGCAATGGGACTCAAGCCTGGCACATATTATTGCCAATTCCAGAACAACATGATGTCACAGACTAAGAGTCTACTTAAAATTAGATAACGAAAAAGGAGATTTAAAATCCTTGAATAACGGAGCCAATTTATCTTTATCTGATAAATTAGGTTGGACAATATCCCAATCAATTTTCAAGGTGGGTGAATTCCAACGTATAGCTCCCTCTGACTCTTTGTTATAGTAATTTGTACATTTATAAGAAAAGATGGTATGGTCTTCAAGCGTAAGAAATCCGTGGGCAAAACCAGGCGGAATATAAAACATCGTATTATTAATTTCACTCAACTCAATCGTAAAATGATGTCCGTAGGTAGGTGAACCTTTTCGTATGTCCACAGCTACATCCAAAACGCTACCTTTAATTACTCGAACTAATTTGCCTTGAGCATGGGGATGATGTTGAAAGTGCAACCCCCGCAATGTCCCTTTAGAACTGAGTGATTGATTATCTTGTACAAATTTATCGACACCATAACTATTTAAAACATCTTCTCTAAAACTCTCAAAAAAATAGCCCCTATCATCACCGTATATTTTAGGTGCAATGATTAACAAACCTTCAATTTCAATTTCACTAACTACCATAATAAAGTACAATATTAAATAACTTATTAACTTGTTAAAAATTGTTTATGATAAGGATACAGGAGCAGCTTTAAAATGAGAAATTTGCATACTACAATTTAAATTGCTTAATTATGACTGAACCACATTATCTAAAAGATCTTAATCCCGAACAAAAAGCAGCTGTTATTCAAACAGACGGCCCAATTATGATTGTAGCAGGAGCTGGCTCAGGAAAAACTAGAGTTTTGACCTATCGAATTGCTCATTTAATTGCCACCGGAGTTGATGCCTTCAATATACTCTCGCTCACATTTACTAATAAAGCAGCAAAAGAAATGAGGAATCGTATTGAAAAGGTTATAGGCCTAGAAGCTAGAAACATATGGATGGGCACCTTTCACTCTGTATTTGCTAAAATACTAAGAATAGAAGCAGATAAGATTGGTTATCCTCGAAACTTCACCATATATGACTCCGATGATAGTAAGAGTTTAATTAAAACTATTGTTAAGGAAATGAACCTAGATGATAAGATATACAAACCTAATTATATTTTATCACGAATTAGTCATGCTAAAAATAACCTGATACAAGCCCATGTATATCAAAAACAGACCGAATTGGTTGCCTATGACGAGACTACAGGAAGAGGTAAAATTAATGAGATATATGTAGAATATGCCAAACGATGTTTTCGCGCTGGAGCAATGGATTTTGATGATTTACTTTTAAATACCTTTAAATTATTAAATAATTTTCCGGACGTACTCCATAAATATCAGCATAAATTCAAGTATGTAATGGTGGATGAGTATCAAGATACCAACCATTGTCAATATATGATTATAAAAAAATTAGCCAGTGTTTTTGAGAACATTTGTGTTGTCGGAGATGATGCACAAAGCATATATTCATTTAGAGGTGCTACTATTAAAAATATATTGAACTTTGAAAAGGATTATCCAGACTTAAGCATTTTTAAACTTGAACAAAATTACCGTTCTTCAAGTACAATTGTCAGAGCAGCAAACAGTGTTATTGCTAAAAATAAAGATCAGCTTCAAAAAAATGTATGGACTAGTAATGATTCTGGCAATAAAATCAAAATTATTCGAGCCGTTACTGACAATGAGGAAGGGAAAATGATTGCACAAGCCATTTTTGAAACCAAAATGGCCGAACAAAAAATGAATAGTGATTTTGCTATTCTCTACAGAACAAATTCACAATCAAGAAGTCTGGAAGAAGCATTAAGAAAAATCAATATACCATACCGAATATATGGTGGTTTAAGTTTTTATCAACGAAAAGAAATTAAAGATATTTTAGCTTATTTTAGACTAACTATAAATCAATCAGATGAAGAAGCCCTGAAAAGAATTATTAATTATCCAACACGCGGTATAGGTAAAACTTCTCTGGATAAAATAACAATCATTGCCTCTAATGAGGAGAAACCTATTTGGGATATTATATCCAATGCTCAATTATATCCAGAAATACAAAGTATAAAATCGAAACTAAGCAATTTTGTATCAATGATTCAGAGTTTTATTACGTTGAGCAATAAACAAAATGCCTATGAATTAGGAATGCACATAGCTCGCACTACCAATCTTCTTAAAAACTTAAATGAAGATAAAACAATTGAAGGTATTAGTAAATATGAAAACATGGTAGAGTTACTTAATGGATTAAAGGAATTTGTTGAAGATGACACCAATGATTCTGAAAAAGATCTGGGGAGCTATATGCAAGATATTGCTTTGTTAACAGACTCAGATAAAGTGTTAGATGACAATGACAGAGTATCATTGATGACCATTCATCAAAGTAAGGGGTTAGAGTATAGTCATGTCTTTGTGTCTGGATTAGAAGAAAATTTATTCCCCTCTCAAATGGCGCTAGCTAACCGAAGTGAGTTGGAAGAAGAACGACGACTTTTTTACGTAGCAATAACCAGAGCCGAACATGGCTTAACACTTTCTTTTGCTACAAGCCGTTTTAGATTTGGTACTCTCCTTCCTTGTGAGCCAAGTCGATTTATTGATGAAATTGACCCAGAATTTTTAGAGTTCACTAAATTGTCACTCTCCCAATCTTTAAGAAAAAGTGAAGACCAAAAAGAATTTGATTATTCTTTAAAATCCAAAAGTAATTTACAACGAACGATTTCCAGACAAAACAAACCAAAATTAATTAGACCTCCTGCTACTGAAAATTTTTTGGCAGAGGACATAAGTGATATCGCTATTTCAATGAAACTAGAACACCAACGATTTGGTGAGGGAGTTGTCACAAAACTAGAACCACATGTAAATCCTGAAAAAGCCACCATTGAGTTTCATGATTTTGGCGAGAAAACACTAGTTTTAAAGTTTGCAAAACTTAGAAAATTATAGATTCTTACATTACTTAGACAATAAATGAATCATAAAAATTAAATTTGCATAATCTTTTAGCTAAGATGAATCTGATTTCAAATCTAAAACTAATCACAGAAAATAATGCACCACGTTGGGTTATTTTAGTAGTCGACATACTTCTATCTTTTTTCTCATTTACCCTAGCTCTATTTATTTTAGGTGTTCTTCATTTTGAACAATATACATTTGATAGCTATTTGTTCTCAACTATCACTGTAGTGTCAATTCGTTGGGTTGGGTATTGGATAACTAAATCATACGCAGGAATTGTTCGCTATACAAGTACACAAGATGCAGTACGATTATTTGTAGCCATAGCACTTAGTACAACAGGTATATTAATATTTGATTGGATATACTTATCTATTTTCAATCATCTAATTATAAATCCTTCTGTAATCATCATTGATTCATTTATTCTACTCGTCTTCTTATCTTCGTTTAGAATAGGTTTCAAATTACTCTACAATCAATACGCTCTGCAGACATTTTCTGGAGAAAAACCCAAAAAAATTATCATATATGGTGCCGGTGAAGCAGGAATTATTGTAAAAAGATCGTTTGACAGAAATTATAAACTCAATAAAAGAGTGATTGCCTTTTTAGACGACAACCCAAAACTACACAATAAATCTGTAGAAGGAGTCAAAATATACTCGTCAGACTTTGATTACACATCCTTGTCTAGTAATCCATCAAATATTGAGATGATTATTGCCATCAATAATTTTAGAGGGATAAAAAAACAAGAAATTATTGAAAGATGCCTTCAAAATAATACAATCGTAAAAATTATGCCCCCCGTTAGTGCATGGATAAATGGGGAATTCAATCCCAAAAATATGAAGTCTGTTCGGATTGAAGATTTGTTGGAACGTGAACCTATTAAATTAAGTAAGAAAAAAATCAATTCAGAGCTTAGAAATCAAATTATCCTTATTACCGGTGCAGCTGGCTCAATAGGAAGTGAAATTGCAAGGCAATGCATTCATTTTTCACCAAAAAAAATTATTTTACTTGATCAAGCTGAAACACCATTATTTAATATTCAAAATGAATTGAGTAAAATTCAAAATGTAGAAATTGTAGTTGCCGATGTATGTAATACTGCACGTTTGGAACGAATTTTCGACCATTTTAAGCCGTCCTATGTATTTCATGCCGCTGCTTATAAGCATGTTCCTATGATGGAAGATAATCCATATGAGGCTATTAATACAAATGTCTTTGGCACGCAAAATATTGCCAACTTATCCGTAAAATATAAAGTGAATAAATTTGTTTTTGTAAGTACAGATAAAGCTGTTAACCCATCCAATATTATGGGAGCTTCTAAACGAATTGCTGAAATATATGTCCAATCACTTGATGCTAAACTTCAATTGGAATCGGATAAACACACCCGGTTTGTCACTACTCGATTTGGAAATGTTTTGGGAAGTAATGGATCTGTAATCCCTCTATTCAAAAAACAAATAGAAACTGGTGGACCAATTACAGTCACTCACCCTGAAATTACTCGTTATTTTATGACCATTCCTGAGGCATGTCAATTGGTTCTTGAAGCAGGTGTCATGGGTAAAGGTGGAGAAATTTACGTCTTTGATATGGGAGAATCTGTTAAAATTGTTGATCTAGCTCGCAAAATGGTAAAGCTCTCTGGTCTTGTGATTAATAAAGATATTCGTATTAAATTTACGGGATTAAGGCCGGGTGAAAAACTCAAAGAAGAACTTCTTAATGATTTAGAAAACACCATAGGTACACATAATCCTAAAATTATGATTGCTCGTGTTCCTAATTATAACTATCTTGAAGTAAATAAACTTATTTCTGATCTTTATCAAGATAAAGACAATTTAAAGAACAGTACACTTGTAAAAACAATGAAGAAAATTGTTCCCGAATATATCAGTAATAATTCTGTTTACGAAAAACTTGACATTAAGTTTTTAAAATAACTTACTCTATTTCCCAACCTTTTTCATGGATAATCTGATCTAAGATATGAACAATTTCAATAATGGGCTTCGGAGCAAGTTGTTTCTCAAAAATAACTGTTGTTGTATCTCCAGGCATAATGGAGTACTGAAATGTAGTTGAAGGCAAATCAGAATAGCCCGTCATATATTGTGGTTTTAATTTATCCCTTGAAATATCTCTTATATAAGATTCTATTTCATTCATATTTTTTCTATTAATTTTAGTAAAACTTGACCCAAGAAAATCCACATGCCTTATTCCAATCCGATTAAGGCTTCTATCCCCTGTCAAAGTCATTTTATACGTTGGACATTCACCAAAACAACCTGATTTATCATACGAAATGAAAAGATCACTCTGGTGTGTATGTCTCCATTTGTTGGAAGAACAAGAGAAAAAAAACGCTGCAAAAAGCAGCGCAATAATTTTAAATCTTGAATTCATCATCGTAAATCGATCTCAATTACTCCTGGTTTATCCTTAGGATTAAATCTAAAATAGCTGTCATTGATTTCTACATTGGGTCTAAAGTCAGAAATGGAATAGGTAGTCACCATACCATTTTTACTATGAATAGATAACTCCTTAATCTTGTTGGCCAATTTATCGATACTTAGTTTGACCATAAAATAACTTTTAGATTTATCTGTAGGTGTTAATTTAACAATATCTACTGTTGATTTCCCTAATGTTTTTTGACCTACATAGGAATGAATAAATCCTTTTTCATAAATAGTGAAGATTTCTGACGGATTAATATCAATTGCCTGTGGATCAAATTTAGATATTTGTACTTCATTGGCATCTTCAAGATAAGTCCATATGGTTTTTCCATCACAATATATTTCTTGACCAGAAATATTTACTTTAAACTTTTTACCTTTTTGATATAATACCCCAGATTGAGTAACTGATGTATTCGTTTGTTTATTCACGATATTGATTTTAAAGGAGGCCTTTACTGATTTATATGTTTTGTATGTTTTACTAAGTTTGTTAAGAATCTGAGTACTTCTGTTATCTTGAGTTTCAGAATTTGATAAATAAGGATTTGCAATGAGAACAAATAGCAGGGATAGCAATAGAATTTTTTTCATTTATATTTAAAATTTTTAAAGATTATTCAAGAACTGTTCCAAAGCATATTCATCGGGCAATAGAACGGATCTTGCTTTACTTCCTTCAAAAGGACCTACAATATTAGCAGCTTCTAACTGATCAATCAAGCGACCAGCACGATTATATCCAACTTTTAATCTTCGTTGTATCAAACTCGTACTGCCTTGTTGATGTTGCACTACTATTCTTGCAGCATCTTCAAAAAGTGCATCTCTATCATCAGGATTAAAATCAGCACCTTCACCTGAACTTTCTTCTCTTACTTCAGGTAAAATATGTGCATCTGGATATCCTCTTTGGTTACCTATAAATCCAGTTATTGTGTCTACTTCTGGTGTGTCTACAAATGGACATTGAAGACGTATCATATCGCTTCCCGTTGAATAAAGCATATCTCCTTTCCCAATTAATTGATCTGCTCCATTACCATCTAGAATAGTTCGACTATCAATTTTACTACTCACTCTAAATGCAATTCTTGCAGGAAAATTTGCTTTAATTGTTCCAGTAATAATGTTTACAGAAGGTCTCTGTGTAGCAAGAATTAAATGAATCCCTATAGCGCGAGCAAGTTGTGCAATTCTTCCTATGGGATGTTCAACTTCTTTGCCTGCGGTCATTATTAAATCAGCTACCTCATCTATAATTACAACAATATATGGCAAATATTTATGCCCTTCTTCAGGATTTAATTTTCGTTTCTTAAACTTTGCATTGTACTCTTTAATGTTTCTTACTAAAGCTAATTGCAGTAAAGCATAGCGTTGATCCATTTCTTCACAGAGCGAATTTAAAGTTGTGATTACTTGTTTATTATCTGTGATTATAGCATCTCCCTCTCCAGGAAGTTTTGCTAAATAATGTCTTTCAATGGTTTGGTATAAGGTTAATTCCACTTTTTTGGGGTCAACCATTACAAATTTTAGTTCTGCAGGGTGTTTTTTATACAGTAATGAAACTATTATAGCGTTCAATCCTACAGATTTACCTTGTCCAGTCGCACCAGCCATGAGTAAGTGAGGCATTTTTGCAAGGTCTGCAACAAATACTTCATTTGAGATTGTTTTGCCCAAACATACGGGTAAAGCTGCATCACTATTTTGATATTTAGGACTACTAATCACCGAATACATGCTAACTATTTCAGGTTTTTTATTTGGCACTTCTATGCCTATAGTTCCCTTTCCTGGAATAGGTGCTATGATTCGAATTCCTAATGCAGCTAAACTAAGTGCAATATCATCTTCCAGATTTTTAATTTTCGATATTCTTATCCCTGCTTCTGGTACAATCTCAAAAAGAGTAACAGTTGGCCCAATAGTAGCTTTTATTTGAGCAATCCCAATCTTATAATTATTCAGTGTTTGAACAATCATATTTTTACTTTTATCTAAATCCTCTTTAGAAACTTCAGCCTTAGTTCCCGTTTCATATTTATTTAAAAAGTTAATTTCAGGAAAAATATACCCACTTAAATCTAATCTCGGATCAAATGGTTCATCGATACCATAATGCTCTTTCTTGGGTGATACATCGATTGGCGTTTCCTCTACATTTTTTTCAATCTCAAGCTTTAAACCTTCAGCCTCCTCTGATTTACTTTCTGATTGAATGTCATCCATGTGAAAATCATCATTAGAATTGGTATTAAATGATTCTTCCTCAACTGAATCACTATCAGATCCATAGTTTGAATCAGTCGATTCCTCTTCGATAATAATTTTATCTTTTTCAAATAAAGATTCAGATACTGAATTATCCTCGATTTCTGCAGTTGGTAACTTTGGTTTTTTTCTTAACCATTCCAACAAATCAATTCCAAAAGAAACATACAGAAAGAAAATAGTTATGAGCATTAAAATAAATACGATACCAATTATCCCCACAAGTGACTTTGAAAATATATAAAGACCAAAACCAAGAAGTCCACTAAAAATAACGAAATTTTTTGAAAATAGAAGAGCGCAAACTAAAGAAATCCAAATAGCTGATACCAATAATTTACTGGTAGTTTTTATCCGAATATGAAATCTATTATTGAAATAGAAATTGTATCCAATAATCAATAGAATTGGATAAATAAAAAATGCACCGATTCCAAATCCATTATATATGAAAAAATGAGCTAGATAAGCACCTAACTTACCCATGATATTTTGTGGTATTATTGAGTCAAAATCAAAAAGAAAATCATTAAAAGAATTTTGTAAAATACTCTGGTCAGCTCTCCATGAAAAAAAATAACTGATGGAAGCAATGGTTAAAAAAATGGAAAAAACCATTAAAAGACCACCCATAATTTTTTTCAATAAACTGTAATCTCTAGGTACTTTTTCTTTTTTTTTCCTTTTTGAGGAACTAGATCTTGTTTTTATTATCGACATGATGAAACAATTGTCCGAAGTTAATGCAATTTACATATTGCATTTCATATGCTTTTGAACAAAAAAAACAATTGTTTAATTTAGTTTACAAATAACTAAACTAAAACTTACGTTAAAAATTTTGAGACTTATAAATATTTAAAACTATTTCCCAAATATTTTGCAGTATGCCCAAGCTCTTCCTCAATTCGGAGGAGTTGATTATACTTTGCCATACGATCACTTCGTGATGCAGATCCTGTTTTGATTAGACCGCTATTCATAGCTACAGATAAATCGGCAATGGTAGAATCTTCGGTTTCTCCACTTCTATGGGAAATAATATTTGTATATCCATTTTGTGTAGCTAAATGAATTGAATCAATTGTTTCTGTCAAAGTACCAATCTGATTTACTTTGATTAAAATACTATTGGCTATTCCTTCATCAATTCCTCTTTGCAAACGTTTCACATTCGTGACAAACAAATCGTCTCCCACTAGCTGAACTTTATCTCCAATTTGTTGAGTCAAATACTTCCATCCCTTCCAATCATCTTCATCTAATCCATCCTCAATACTTAGAATAGGATATTTTTCTATCCAAGATTTCCAGTAATCAGCCATTTGCTCGCTATCCAATTGACGCCCATCTGATTTACTAAAAGTATAGAGACCTGTTTCTTTATTGTAGAATTCTGAAGTAGCAGCATCCATTGCAACGAAAATATCCTCTCCTGGACGATATCCTGCGGCTTCTATAGCTTTCAGTACCGTTTCAATTGCTTCTTCATTAGACTTAATATTGGGTGCAAATCCACCTTCGTCCCCTACGTTAGTACTATATCCTTTTGCACTCAATACTTTTTTCAAGTGATGAAATGTTTCAACACCCATTTTGAGCGCTTCTGAAAAAGTATCAGCACCTGTTGGCATAATCATAAATTCTTGAAAATCAATCGAATTATCAGCATGGCTTCCACCATTAATGATATTCATCATGGGAATAGGAAGTGTACATGCATTTACACCTCCCAAATATCTGTACAAAGGTTGACCGCTTTCTTCTGCAGCTGCATGAGCAATAGCTAAACTTACAGCAAGCATAGCATTCGCACCTAAACTTGATTTGTTTTCAGTACCATCCAGTAAAATCATTTTATGATCAATATGAACCTGCTCAAAAACATCTTCCCCAATTATCTCATCAGCTATTGTAGTATTCACATTTGAAACAGCCTTCATTACACTCTTACCTAAGTAATTATGATTATCCCCATCTCTTAACTCAATGGCTTCGTGGATACCCGTACTTGCTCCACTTGGAACTGCAGCTCTTCCAAACGCTCCATCTTCAGTAAATACCTCAACCTCTACAGTAGGATTACCTCTACTATCTAAAATTTGTCTTGCATGTAAATGTGCTATTTCGCTCATATTTATTCTTGTTATTTTAAAATTTTATGCCAAGGATGATACAAATTCATCAAAAAGATATCTGCTATCATGTGGTCCTGGACTGGCTTCTGGGTGATATTGAACAGCAAAAGCTGGCTTTCCTTTAACTTTTATTCCCTCCACAGTATCATCATTTAAATTAACATGGGTGATTTCAACGCTTCCATTGTTGGTCTCGGGATCTATAGCAAAACCATGATTTTGCGAGGTTATTTCGCTTTTACCAGTAACTAAATTTTTTACTGGGTGGTTTTGTCCTCGATGACCCCGATGTAGTTTAAACGTTTTCATTCCTTGAGCTTGTGCTAAAATTTGACTTCCTAAACAAATACCAAACATTTTTTCATCTGCTGACACAATGTTTTGAATAGTTTTTACAGCATATGGCATAGCAGACGGATCTCCTGGACCGTTACTTATCATGAATCCATCGGGACTCCATTTTTTCATTTCAACATACGAAGTATCGCCTGGGAATACCTTAACGTGACAATCTCTCGATGTAAGACAATTAATAATATTAGATTTACTCCCTAAATCTAATAAAGCAACTTTATATTTTCCTGACTTATTTACCTCATACGGTTCCTTAGACCATACTTTACTACTTAGTTCTAATCCAGACATACTAGGAACATCCAATACCATTGCTTGTAATTTCTGAACATCAAGAATTTCTGAACTTATAATGGCATTCATAGCCCCAACATCTCTAATGTGTTTGACAATTTGCCGTGTATCTACATCGCTAATTCCTGTAAAGTTATTTTCAATGAAGTAATCATTTAAACTGTTATCAGCTAATGTTCTAGAATGCATTGGAGAGTAATTTTTACAGACTAATCCAGATATTTTGATAGAATTTGATTCTTCATCTAATGAGCGAGCACCATAATTTCCAATATGATCCATGGTCATAATAACAATTTGTCCAAAATAAGATGGATCAGTAAAAACTTCTTGATACCCTGTCATTCCGGTATTAAATGCTATTTCACCAGAAGTAGTTCCAATTTTACCAATAGCTGTACCCTCAAAGAAAGTTCCATCTTCCAGAACCAAATATGCTTTTTGTTTTTCGTTAATCGACACAACAGTTAAAATTTCGACAAAATTAGTTACACTCAACTATTATAAAAGAACTGTTAGCAAATTGTGAAATGCCCCAACTACCTTTAATTATTTTATTTTAACCATTGCTTTAGGAACACATTTTTGTCATCATTGACGGTCAATATATATTCCAGAGTAGGATCTTGAACTAACTTGAGCGGTTTCTTATGTATTTTCAAATCTCTAGCATATATTAATTCAATGTATTCATTCACATCAAATTTAGAAATATACGCCTCCATTTTATCCGTTAAACGCCAATTATTTATAGAGATTATTTCATCATTGACGCTTAAACCTGCCTCCATGGCTGGTGATCCAGACACTATGTTAGTTATCAAAATTTGACCATCCTTCAACTGAGAAGTAACACCACACCAAGGTGATTTTTCGTCTTTATTAATTAAACTTAATTCTAAACCAAAATGACTAAAAATCTGATAATCAATTGGGTTTGTACTGTAAACTAAAGTTTTAAAAAAATTAGTCATATCCTTACCCGCAATCAAACTGCTTACCTTAATAAATTCATCAAAAGAAAAACCTCTATTCTTGTTTTTATAAAAATCTATGTACAGCATTCGCATGACATCATCCAATGATTTATCACTTGACTTTCGAATTTCTAAATCCAATAACAATGCCGTTATCATGCCTTTATTGTAGTAGCTTATGTTTGTATTTGAGCTCTCCTCATTCGGTAAATAAGCTTTTACCCATGCCAACAAACTACTATGGGCTAGACTCATCATACTTTTACCAGGTGAATTTTCCATTCGATTGATTTGAGAAGCTATTATATTGAGATACTCATCTTGCGAATATTTACCTATGCTTAATAAGGTTAAATCGTCATAGTAAGATGTAATTCCCTCTGCAATCCATAACATATCCGTATACACCTCATGATTATAGTCAAAAGGACCTAATTCAATTGGACGAATTCGTTTGACATTCCATAAATGAAAATACTCATGAGCAATGAGCCCAAGAAAATTTCTATAGGCATTTGGATTAGTATAATTCCATCGAGACATCATACTAGTCTGAGAATTCAAATGCTCTAAGCCTCCACCACCCTGAGCAACATTGTAAATGAAATGGATATATTGGGGAGAAGGGTGATCACCCATAATAGCTACTTGCCAATCACTTATCTTTTTAAAATCTTGTTGAATTTCA
Organism: uncultured Bacteroidia bacterium; assembly: GCA_943787465.1. Taxonomy (GTDB): domain Bacteria; phylum Bacteroidota; class Bacteroidia; order NS11-12g; family UBA9320; genus UBA9320. The sequence goes on from CALSMN010000006.1 coordinate 166,232, forward strand.
TCTAAATTGTAATTCCCCTTACCAATCATAACTATTTTGTGTAGGACATTGCCACTAGTATAACTGGTGATATCAAAATTTCCTAAGGCTATAGGAGAATCTGCTAATAAATCATAATTTTCACAAGAAAATGAATACATGGATAGGTTTGTTTTAGGGAGGGAAACTTCAACATTTGCCCAAGTTTTGTTGGGATAAATGATGAGATCGATTGGCTCATTTTCATACCCTTCTAAATAACCAAATACTGAAACACCATGTAAAAAACCATAAAATTCATCAACATAACTCTGTCTTACACTAATGGTAAAGCAATACACATCATAAGTAAGTTTTACATTTTTTTGGCCATGTGTATGAATTCTCCAGGTATTTTTATCTACACGATCTATTTTTAACTCCGCAGCATTAACATTTTCAATAGCGTTACTAAACTCTCTAATTTTATAGGATCCTGGTGTCCAAACGGGCACCTTAAAATCAACATATTCTTTGTTAACAGCATTAAACATCACCTCAACAGTTACATAGTGAGCTTTGACCTTTGGAAAGCTAATAGAATAATTTATGGCCTGTATTGACATAGAAATGGATGTTAAAATAAAAATAAATACTATCTTTTTTAGCATGAGGCAAAGGTCTAATTTTTTTTGAAATCAATTAATATGGTAATCTTAGTCAAAAAGAATACTTTTGCACTCATTTTTCGCAAAGGAGGAAATGAAACATTGAATAATACAAACAACGAAAATCAAGATTCAATCTTGAATGAAGCTACTGAGGCCAAGGATGCCACGGTTGAAGCTACAACAAACGAAGCTAATGTAGAAGCTACTAAAACTACATCATCACAAAAAGTAATTTCTGAAACACCCGTTCACAATCCAGACGAATTTGATTGGTCCATGGATAAAGCTGGTTTTGGCACTTACAATGAATCACAAAATGATGATTTAAAATCGATGTATGCAAATACTATTAAACAAGTGGATGAGAAAACACTGGTTATGGGTAAGATAGTTAGCATAAGTGATGAAAATGTAGTTTTGGACATTGGATTTAAATCTGATGGTTTGGTCGCTTTAACTGAATTCAGAGATACCCCTGATATTAAAGTCGGAGATGAAATTGAGGTTTATGTTGATGAAACTGAAAATGCATTGGGCCAATTAGTTCTATCACGTAAGAAAGCGATTGCTGAAGGATCTTGGGAGAAAATACAATCCATTATGGAAAATGGTGAAATTGTCAAAGGATATATTCAAACCAGAACCAAAGGTGGCTTAGTGGTTGATATCATGGGAATGGATGCGTTTTTACCTGGATCTCAAATAGATGTAAAACCTGTACGAGACTATGATCAGTATGTAGGGAAAACTATGGAATTTAAAGTCGTTAAAATAAACGAAGTATTTAAAAACGTTGTAATTTCACATAAAGCAATTATTGAGGATGACATAGAAGCACAAAAAGCTGAAATGATTTCTAAAATGGAGTTGGGTCAAGTCCTAGAAGGTACAGTGAAAAATATGACCTCTTTTGGGGTATTTGTTGATTTAGGTGGTCTTGATGGCCTACTCCATATCACTGATATATCCTGGGGGAGAATAAATCATCCTTCTGATGTTCTTGAGTTAGATCAAAAAATCCAAGTAGCTGTTCTCGAATTTGATAATGATAAGAAAAGAATTTCTTTAGGAATGAAACAACTTTCTGCTCACCCATGGGATAGTATGAAAGCATTAAAAGAAGGTGAAAAAGTAAAAGGTAAAGTGGTTACTATTGCCGATTATGGTGCATTTATAGAAATTGAAACAGGCGTTGAAGGTTTAATTCACGTTTCAGAGATGTCTTGGTCACAACACCTAAGAAACCCTTCTGATTTCATGAAAGTGGGTGATGAAGTAGAAGCGATTGTTTTAGATATAGATAAAGAAGAACACAAGCTTTCTCTTGGACTCAAGCAATTGACTTCTGATCCATGGGAGAAAATTGAAGAAAAATATCAAGTTGAATCCAAACATACAGGTGTTGTCAGAAACCTGACCAACTATGGACTGTTTGTTGAATTACAAGAAGGAGTAGATGGACTGGTTCATGTTTCAGACTTATCATGGTCCAAAAAGATAAAACACCCCGCTGAATTCACCAAAAAAGGGGAAGAACTTGAAGTGGTTGTTTTAGAAATAGATCGTGATAATAGACGTCTTAGCTTAGGTCACAAACAAATTGATGAAAATCCTTGGGATACTTTTGAAAGTGTATTCACTCTAGGTTCTGAACATGAAGGTGTCGTATCTGAAATCAATGATAGAGGTGTTATTTTAACACTACCCTATGGAGTTGAAGGATTTGCTCCAAAAAAACACATCAAAAAGAAAGATAACAGCGAGGTTAAAGTTGATGAAACTATCAATATACGGATCATTGAGTTTAATAAAGATTCAAAACGAATCCTTGTTTCACACACGGACATTTGGAAAGAAGTTGAAAGAGCTCAAAATTCAGAAAATACTGAATCAACCAAAAAACGAGCTGCTAAAACTTCAAGTTATGTTGAGAAGATGAACAAGAATATTGAAGTATCCACCATGGGTGATTTGGATGTTCTTGCTCAACTAAAGGCTCAAATGGAATCCAAACCAACTGAAACTAAAAAAGAAACCCCAAAAAAAGAGGCCTCCAAAAAAACTGAATCTAAAAAAGAGGATTCTAAGAAAGAGGATTCAACTAATTTATCAACCATGACAGTAGCTCAATTAAAAGCTCTGGCAAAAGATAAAGGCATAACGGGTTATACTTCATTGAAAAAAGCAGAGCTCATTGAAGCACTGAGTTAAAATTAACATAAACAACAAAAAATCCTGACACAACGTCGGGATTTTTTTTGACCAATAAATAAAACTTACCTTGGGTATCGCACAAAAAATCAGATATTTGAACTTATGAATTTTTGGCTGATAAAATCTGAACCATACAAATACAGTTGGGACCAAATGGTGCAAGATGGCTCAACCTACTGGGATGGTGTTCGAAGTTATCCTGCAAGAGTGCATTTAAAAGCCATGAAAATTGGAGACATCTGTTTTTTCTATCACAGCAATGAGGGTAAAGAAATTGTTGGATTGACACGCATTATCAAAGAAGCCTACCCAGATCCAACTACAGATGATGAAAAATGGGTTGCTGTAGATGTACAAGCAGTAACATCATTAAAAAAACCAGTAACACTAGCCCAAATAAAAGCGAATGAATTACTCACTAATATGGCTCTAATTAAGCAAGGCAGATTATCCGTAGGTCCTGTTGAGCATTTTGAATTTGATGAAATTTTAAAAATGGCAGAAACTGATTTCAAATGAAAAAGGTAATTTTAGAATACAATCATGTAGACCTTATTATCACACGTATAGCTCACCAGTTAATTGAAAATCATGGCTCATTCGAAAATACAGCCATTATTGCACTTCAGCCAAGAGGCATTCATTTTGGAAAAGTAATTGTTCGAAAAATACAAACTTTGTTTAATATAGATATCGATTATGGAGAGCTCGATACTACATTTTATAGAGATGATTTTAGAAGAACAGATAAACATCTTATCCCAAATGAAGTAAATATATCTTTCAACATTCAAGATAAAAATATTATTCTCATTGATGATGTTTTATACACTGGAAGAACTATTCGTGCCGCTTTAGATGCACTAACAGACTACGGTAGACCTAAATCTGTAGAATTAGTGACTTTAATAAATAGAAAATATAATCGAGAAGTTCCTATTCAACCCGATTATATTGGAGAAAATATTGATACGAGAACTAATGATTATGTGAAAGTGGATTGGGAAAAAAATCAATGTAAAGTATGGATAATAACCGATTAAAATAAAATGTCAGCACTATCTACCAAAAATCTTTTAGGCATTCAAGACATCACCCAAGAAGACATTCATCTTATTTTTAAAACGGCCAAAAATTTCAAAGAAGTCATCAATAGATCTATTAAAAAAGTACCATCTTTAAGAGATATAACTGTGGCAAATATTTTCTTTGAGAATAGTACTAGAACAAAAATTTCTTTTGAATTAGCTGAAAAGAGACTTTCTGCAGATATCGTTAATTTCAATAGTGGAAGTTCGTCTGTAAAAAAAGGAGAAACATTAATTGATACTGTCAATAATATTTTAGCCATGAAAGTTGACATCGTAGTTATGAGGCATCCTGTACCTGGAGCTGCAAAATTTTTATCTAGACATATTGATGCAAGCATTATAAATGCTGGTGACGGAACTCATGAACATCCGAGTCAAGCTCTTCTTGATGCATTTACCCTTCAAGAAAAACTGGGTGATTTAAAGCACAAAAAAATACTAATTGTGGGGGATATAACACACTCAAGAGTGGCTTTGAGTAATATTTATTGCCTTCAAAAACTGGGAGCCAAAATCAGAGTCTGTGGTCCACCAAACTTAATTCCTAATCACTTGGAAACTTTGGGGGTAGACATTAGTTATAATTTAAAAGAGAGTTTAGCATGGTGTGATGCTGCTAACGTTTTAAGAATTCAACTTGAACGTCAACATGACAAATATTTTCCTACTTTAAGAGAATATTCGCTCCAATATGGGATTAACAAAAAGATCATGGATGAGTTGAATAAAGACATCATAATTATGCATCCTGGCCCTATCAATAGAGGTGTAGAAATCACAAGTCAGGTTGCAGACTCAAGTGAAAGTGTTATTTTAGATCAAGTTGAAAATGGAGTAGCAATCCGAATGGCTATTTTGTACTTATTATCAACCCAATAATCAAAATGAAAAGTAAGGTATTTATTTTATATACAGGAGGTACCTTTGGGATGAAAAAAACTAAAAATGGCTTAGTACCATCCTCTTGGGAAGAAATTATAACCTACTTGCCAGCTATTAAAAATCAAACTTATTTTGATTTCTTTTCAAATATAGAATTCACCTTTGAGACACTCTCAACAGTAGTTGACTCAAGTGACATGAACCCTGAAATATGGGAAAGTATAGCTAAAAAAATATATGCCATATATGCCAATTATGATGGATTTATTATACTTCATGGAACAGATACCTTAGCTTACTCTGCATCTGCTCTGAGTTTCATGTTTAACCATTTAAATAAACCCATTGTATTAACTGGAGCTCAATTGCCTATATTCCATCCTAGAACTGATGGTATAGTAAATTTAAGTAACGCCATTTACATTGCAGGATACGCAAGTTTTAATATCACATGTATTCCAGAAGTTTGTATTTGTTTTAATGATGATGTGCTGAGAGGTAATAGAAGTGTAAAAACAAGCACTAATGATTTTGAAGGATTTAGTTCACCCAACTATGAGAACTTAGCTCATCTTGAACATGACATCCATATCAATAATCACATTTTAAATCCAAAAACAACAAAAAAATTAGAGTTACTTCATTTATTTAGTAGTCGTGTAGTTAATGTTACCATTTTCCCGGGATACAATGCAGCTCCTCTAATCGATCTTGTTAATCAAAAAAAGTTAGAAGGTATCGTATTAAAAACCTACGGATCTGGAAATTTACCAAAAACAAGACAGTGGAGAGATTTAATCATCGCTTGCGAAAAAAACAAAACTCTAGTTTTAGCCACAACACAATGTCCAAACGGCAAGATTGAAATTGGACAATATGCGAGTAGCGAAGTACTGATTAGTGAAAACGTAGTTGATGGAAAAGATATTACCTCAGAGGCAGCATTAACAAAACTAATGTGGGTAATTGGAAACTACTCCTATGAAGAAAGACACAAAATACTTAGCAATAATATAAGAGGCGAAATGACTTAATTTAATACTCTGATTATCAGACATTTATATTCAATTGAGTGTTTGCTTTTTGTGGATATGTACCTATAAAAAAAGCTATTCTAAAGTATTGCTTAATCGTATATTTACTCCGATAATTAGATAAAAATGAGCGAAGAAAATAAAGGATACGGAGCCGATAGTATACAAGCACTCGAAGGAATGGAACATGTACGAAAACGTCCATCCATGTATATCGGTGATGTTGGTATCAGAGGGTTACACCATCTGGTTTATGAAGTTGTAGATAACTCTATCGATGAAGCTATGGCTGGTCATTGTGATAGAATTGATGTATGGATCAATGAGAATGGTTCTGTTTCTGTTAAAGACAACGGTCGAGGCATTCCTGTTGCTATCCATAAAAAAGAAGGTGTTTCTGCTTTACAAGTTGTCATGACTAAGATTGGTGCAGGAGGGAAATTTGACAAAGATTCATATAAAGTTTCAGGTGGTCTTCACGGCGTCGGTGTTTCTTGTGTAAATGCTCTCTCAATAGATTTAAAGGCAACCGTATATAGAGAAGGTAAAGAATATGAACAAGAATACACCCGCGGTAAAATAAAGTATGAAGTAAGAGAGGTAGGTTCTTCTTCTGATCAAGGGACTATGGTTACATTTAGTCCAGATCCAGAAATTTTTACTCAGACAACTGAATTCAATTATGATACATTATCATTACGTATGCGTGAACTCTCTTTTCTTAATAAAGGAATTAAGATTAGCATAACAGATAAACGAAATAAAGATGACGAAGGCAATTATGTGCAGGATCATTTTGAAAGTACAGAAGGACTTGTAGAATTTGTGAAATACTTAGATTCAACTCGAACACCCATTATGAACAATGTTATATCTATGGAAGGAGAAAAAAATGGAATTCCTGTTGAGGTTGCCATGATATATAATAACTCTTATGCTGAGAACCTTCATTCCTATGTAAATAATATTAATACCCATGAGGGAGGTACTCATTTAAGTGGATTTAGACGGGGACTTACACATACACTCAAAAAATATGCTGATGAATCTGGACTTTTATCTAAAATGAAATTTGAAATTGCAGGTGATGACTTTAGAGAAGGACTCACAGCTATAGTTTCTGTGAAGGTTTCTGAACCCCAATTTGAAGGACAAACAAAGACTAAATTAGGCAATCGTGAAGTAACTTCAGCTGTCAGCCAAGCAGTAAGTGAAATGTTGACGAATTTTCTGGAAGAAAATCCAAATGAAGCTAAGATTATTGTTCAAAAAGTGATGCTTGCTGCACAGGCTAGACACGCTGCAGCAAAAGCACGAGAGATGGTCCAGAGAAAAACTCCAATGGGTGGTGCTGGTCTGCCTGGGAAATTATCCGATTGCTCAGAAAAAGATCCTGCCATTTGTGAACTCTATTTAGTAGAGGGTGACTCTGCAGGTGGAACAGCAAAACAAGGCAGAGACCGAAATTATCAAGCCATATTACCCCTTCGAGGTAAAATACTTAATGTTGAAAAAGCACTTGAACACAAAATTTATGATAATGAAGAAATTAAAAATATGTTTACTGCACTGGGCGTCACTATTGGAACTGAAGAAGATGCTCGAGCGCTGAACACTAGTAAACTTCGTTATCACAAAATTGTGATTATGACAGATGCTGATGTAGATGGAAGTCATATACGAACCCTTATTTTAACCTTATGCTTCAGATACATGAAAGCATTAATAGAACAAGGCTATCTATATATAGCTACACCTCCACTTTATCAAGTTAAAAAAGGAAATAAAGCTGAGTATTGTTGGAGTGACGAAGAACGCAATAAACTTATTACTGAGCTAGGTAAAGACAATCCAGATAGTGTTAAAGTTCAACGATATAAAGGTTTAGGTGAAATGAATGCTGAACAACTATGGGAAACAACCATGGATCCCGAAAGACGTACACTCAAAATCGTAACTCTAGATAATGCTGCTGAAGCAGACAGAGTATTCTCTATGCTAATGGGCGATGAGGTTCCTCCAAGAAGAGAATTTATAGAAGCAAATGCAAAGTATGCTAATATTGATGCCTAATTTTAAAACATGATTTAAATCTTCATTGATAAATGAATTTAAATTGCTAAAATTTCCGCTAGTTTAATTAAGTTTTCGGATACTGATTTTTTCCCTTCAATAGCCTGATTAAAGGGAGTATACACTACTTTATCACTCACAATACCTACAGTGACTGCTTGTTCACCTTGTAATAAGGCATGAATTGCTTCAGATCCTAAACGAGAAGCTAAAATTCGATCACGAGCACTTGGGCTTCCGCCACGCTGCACATGACCTAGTATTGTACTCCTTATTTTTAAATCTGGATACATTGCTGTTAATTTTTTCTCAAGAATTAACGCTCCCCCCTGTTCATCACCTTCTGCAACTACTATTATAGAAAATGATTTTTTTCTTTTCCTAGGATTATTAAAATGATTTAAAACCTTATCCCAGTCTCCCAAATCTTCAGGTATCAAGACTCCTTCAGCACCACCTGCTATAGCAACATCTAAAGCAATAAATCCACTATTTCTTCCCATGACCTCAACAATGAACACCCGTTCATGAGAATGGGCTGTGTCCCTAATTTTATCGATAGAGTCTAAAGCTGTGTTTATAGCCGTATCATAACCTATTGTAAAATCAGTTCCATATAAATCATTATCAATAGTACCTGGAAGCCCAACGCAAGGAATACCGTATTCTTCATAGAAAATTTTTGCTCCAGTATATGAGCCATTTCCCCCAATACATACCAAAGCATCAATTTCGTGATTTTTGATATTTTCAAATGCTTTAGCTCTACCCTCTTTGGTCATAAAAGCTTCACTTCTGGCTGTCTTAAGAAATGTGCCACCTCGTTGAATGATATTTGCAACAGATTGTCTGTCCAAATCAATAATATTATTCGATATCATTCCTTCATAACCTCTTTTAATACCTTTTATTTCAAGACCATTATATATGCCTGTTCTAACAACTGCTCTCACACAAGCATTCATACCTGGGGCATCTCCTCCTGAAGTGTATACGCCTATTCTTTTCATTTTGTTTTACGATATTACAAATAAAAAAGGTCGATGCAATACATCGACCTTTTCTTAATATGATTATTAAACAATTTACTCCCTATTGTTGAAATTTATATGTAAACTCTATATAATCCTCGTTGTCTGCAGTTGTCTTCACTACATCTGTAATTTCAATCAAGCCAAGCTTGTTTGAGCTTTGAGCTTGAATTATATAAAAATCTCCCTTTGTTACGTTGATAGTAGACTCTGCATTACCCGCAGCTTCCCATGCAGCAGCAATTTCAGCATCGTTAGTAATTGTACTCCATGCACTTGAAGCTACTTTTTTGAAAGTTGATCCATTTCTTGAGGTCCATCGTGCGGGCCAATTTGATGTTTCAGCTAATGTAGTAGAATCTTGGATATCTTTTCTTGAATTTGCATCACTTGATGTTAAAGGACCACCAGCCATTTCATAAGCACCCGTTTTAGATCCTTTGAAGTTGTATACTCGAAAAGGATTTCCATTATTGTCTTCAGTAAAAACATCCAAATCAGCGCCTGAGTCACCTATATTGGTTATAGTTATTGATTTACTAGTTGAAATACCATCTTTATCTGCAACTATAAATGTATAAATTTCGGTTCCAGCAGTGGCAGCGGTTGTACCATTAAATACAAACTCAGCAATTGTTTTGTCATTGTATGCAGAATCTACTAATTCCACATCAACTTGACCATCTAGTGATTGAATAACTTTTAAAGATTTAATATTTTTAGTATGGTTAGCAGTCACAGCAATAGAAAAAGCAGAATTAGCCGCTAAACTGGTATTTGTGCTAATATAATTACCACCTAAAAAGTTTAAAACTGGTTTTGGTTCTGGGTCATCGCCACCAGAACAATTTGTAAAAAGTGTAGCTCCAAAACTTAATAGAGCAATCATTGATAAAAATTTAATGTTCTTCATATTTTTTATTTTTAATGGCGCAAAGATAGAATGTTAATTAATAATTAGAACATTTATATAAATGTTACTTAAAATTGACAATTGATATGACATTATAAACATGCAAACAAAATGGTCTTAACTGCACTCGATTATTGTATTATTGGTTTTTTTATACTTATTACGGTTATCATAGGGTGGTACGCCAAAAATTCAATGAATAAAGGGATTGATGGTTTTTTTTTAGGAGGAAAAAATTTACCTTGGTATCTGGCAGGTCTAAGCATGGTTGCTACTACATTTGCCGCTGATACTCCTTTAGCAGTTACTGAGTTAGTCGCTAAAAATGGTATATCTGGTAATTGGGTATGGTGGAATATGCTATTGGGCGGAATGTTTACTGCTGTATTTTATGCTCAATTATGGAGGAGAAGCAATGTGGTAACAGATGCCGAGTTTATCACGCTAAGATATGACGGAGTGCAAGCCTTATGGTTGAAGAAATTCAAAGCATTATACTTAGGCGTTATCATGAATGCCATCATTCTTGCCTGGGTAAATTTAGCACTCATGGCAATCTTAGAAGTGTTTTTTGGTCTTACTGGAATGGCATTATTTGGCTTTACTGCTTTAGCTATGTTTTTAGTCGCTATATATTCCTCATTTAGTGGCTTATTAGGTGTCGCACTAACCGATGCTTTTCAATTTTTTGTGGCTCTGATCGGCTGTATAGTTCTTGCAATATTAGTAGTAAATTCAGATAAAATTGGAGGAATTTCTGGACTTAAAGATGCGTTACCGCCTTACTCATTAAAAATTCTCCCTTCCATTGAAAATTCATCTGGTGGCACTTCCTTATCCATGGGATTAGCTTCTTTTATTGCCATTGCTGGAATGGTATGGTGGAGCAGTTGGTATCCTGGAGCAGAACCAGGAGGTGGTGGATATATTGCACAACGTATGTTTAGTGCTAAAAATGAGAAGCACTCATTCATGGCTACCTTCTTTTTTCAATTTGCGCATTATGGAATACGACCATGGCCATGGATTATTGTCGCTTTATGTTCCGTTGTTTTATATCCAGAACTTGGATTTGATGATAAAAAACTAGGCTTTGTAATGGCTATGAAAGATTTTTTACCGTCAGGTATGAGGGGGCTATTAATGGTTGCATTTTTAGGCGCTTATATGAGTACGGTATCTACCCATCTCAATTGGGGAGCCAGTTATGTCATCAATGATGTTTGGAATCATAAAAAATCAAACAATCATTCCATTTTACGAATGAGTAGACGGGTGACATTTGGTATCATGATTTTAGCACTTGTAGTGACCACACAGGTTAAGTCCATCAGTGGTGTTTGGGAATTTATTATGGAATGTGGGGCTGGGTTAGGACTTTTATTGATGTTAAGATGGTTTTGGTTTCGAATCAATGCTTGGGCAGAAATTACAGCTACCATTATACCATTCATAGTCTATGGTTTACTCAAATTTGTTTGGGTACATGATTATCCTATTCTTGGTGAGTCATTATCCAGTAACCCAACATCTTTTTTCATTACTGTCGGAGTAACTACTTGTTGTTGGATTTTGGTAAGTTTACTTACAAAACCAGACCCCAAAACTCACATACAAAGCTTCAAAAACAAAATCTATCCAAATGGATTTGAGCAATTTAAAAAAACAATCCCGCACCTCTTTTTAGCCTGGCTAGGCGGAATACTACTCGTATACTCCTTTTTGTTTTTAATTGGAAATATCATTTTCAAAGAATGGTATACTTGTTTAAAATTGAGCTCGATGTTAATAGTAGGTTGTATTCTTTTTTATTGGTCTGCAAAAAAGGCAGAGTTATTTGATTCTCTAGACAAACAAAATTAATTTAAATTCAACGTTCATGATCTGTATGGCATATACTTTGCCATATACCAAATGCTGATACAGGCAAAACCCAGACACAATAGAATAAGACAACATGACATTTGACCAACGATTTAAGCTAGATACTGATTTTTTAGGAAGTGAAGACGGATCTGAAGTGATTTCTGTCATTGCAGACAGTGATTTTGAGGATGACAATACCGGCGATTACCCCGATAATCTGCCATTATTACCACTTCGTAATACCGTATTATTCCCGGGTGTTGTTTTTCCAGTAACAGTAGGTAGGGACAAATCAATCAAATTAATTCAAGATGCATATAAAGGCAACAAAATAATTGGTGTAGTCACACAAAAAGATCAACAAATCGAGGATCCAACAGCACAAGATCTTTATAACACTGGCACCCTAGCTCATATTCTTAAAATGCTCAAAATGCCTGATGGCAACATAACTGTTATTATTCAGGGGAAACGAAAATTTACATTAAATTCAATTACTGAAGAAGACCCTTATTTTAGAGGTAATATTGAGGCATTTACAGACGAAAAAGCAACTAAAAGTAAAGAAACGAATGCAACTATTGAAAGTATCAGAGAATTAGCATCCAAAATAGTAGCTGCATCACCCAATATTCCCTCGGAGGCAAACTTTGCGCTCAAAAATATTAACTCTCCAAACTTTTTAGTCAATTTCATTTCTTCTAATCTAAATGTAAGTGTAGATGAAAAACAAGAAATCCTCGAAATTTCGAATTTTAAGAAAAAAGCAAATCGAGTATTATTCTTTCTTGATAAAGAATTGCAAATGCTCGAGCTTAAAAATAAAATCCATACTAAAGTTAAGGTAGATCTTGACCAACAACAAAAAGAATACTTTCTTCAACAACAAATACGTGCCATTCAAGAAGAATTAGGTCATGATTCACCTGATAAAGAAATTGATGATCTCAGAATCCAAGGTGCCAAGAAAAAATGGAGTGAGCAAGTTGCCAAATCCTTCAATAAAGAATTGGACCGATTGATGAGAATGAATCCTGCAACCCCAGACTATTCTGTAGGACTTAACTATGCTGAACTTTTACTAGAATTGCCTTGGGAAGAATATTCTACAGATAATTTTGACTTGAAACGTGCAAAAAAAGTGCTAGATAGTGATCATTTTGGATTAGAAAAAGTAAAAGAAAGAATACTCGAATACTTAGCTGTACTCAAACTTAAAGGAGATATGAAGTCTCCTATCCTTTGTTTATATGGCCCTCCAGGAGTTGGTAAAACATCATTAGGCAAATCCATTGCTAAAGCCATGGGCAGAAAATATGTACGCATGAGTTTAGGTGGACTTCATGATGAATCTGAGCTTAGAGGGCATCGAAAAACATATATTGGTGCTATGCCCGGAAGAATTATACAATCCCTCAAAAAAGCAGGCAAAAGCAATCCCATATTTGTTTTGGATGAAATTGATAAAATTGGTAACGATTTTCGCGGTGACCCTTCATCTGCCTTATTAGAAATTTTAGATCCTGAGCAAAACAATGCATTCCATGATAATTACGTGGAATTGGACTATGATTTAAGTAAAGTGTTATTTATTGCTACGGCTAACAGACTAGACACCATTCAACCTGCCTTAAGAGATCGAATGGAGATTATTGATATAACAGGATACACCGTTGAAGAAAAAATTGGCATTGCCAAAAAACATTTGCTCCCAAAACAAAGGAAAGAGCATGGATTAAAATCAAAAGATATCAAACTAAATGACAAAACAATTGAAAAAATAATTGACGAATACACCCGGGAAAGTGGAGTTCGAAGATTAGACAAACAATTGGCAAAAATTTGTCGTTGGCAAGCCAAGGAATTGGTTTATGGAAATCAACCTAAACCTACTATTTCTTCAAATGGTGTTGAAAAAATACTTGGTACTGATAAAATTGAGAAAGACCTCTACGAAAACAATGAAGTAGCTGGTGTTGTTACTGGACTAGCATGGACAAGCGTAGGTGGAGATATATTATTTGTAGAGACATCACTTACGAAAGGTAAAGGAAAGATAACGCTTACTGGACAATTAGGAGATGTTATGAAAGAAAGTGCCATCAATGCTCATACCTGGTTGAAAGCCAATGGAGAAAGCTATGGTATCAATCACCTTGTGTTTGATCAATATGATATCCATATACATTTTCCTGCTGGAGCTGTTCCCAAAGATGGACCGAGTGCAGGAATAACTATATTAACTGCATTAGCCTCTATCATAACTCAACGAAAAGTAAAAAAGAGATTGGCCATGACTGGAGAAATTACCCTTCGTGGTAAAGTGTTACCCGTTGGTGGAATCAAAGAAAAAATATTAGCTGCTAAACGAGCTGGAATTCAAGAAATCATCATGTCAAAAGCGAATAAAAAAGATATTGATGACATAAATCCTTCTTATATTGAAAATCTAAAATTCTACTTTGTCGATCAAATGAGTGAAGTTTTAGATCATGCCTTGCTTAAACAAAAAGTAAAGCACTTTAAAATATGGGAAATTAAAGACCCTGAAAAAAATAATACCTAGACAAATAGCTTATCAAATTTTTGCAGTTGCGATAAAAATACCTGAAAATCCTTTGGGTATTTAGCGTTAATATGAATCAAATTACCATTTAAGTCAGGTATCTCCAGTGCAAAAGCATGCAAAGCAAACCGTTGAATCATTGGTTTTTCTTCTGTGTTTTGTTTGAGGTTAAATTTCTTTTTATAGGTAGATAAAAATGGTCGTTTACCTCCATAAATTTCATCTGCAGCTATTGGTGCATTTTGAGAAGCCAAGTGTATTCTAATTTGATGTTGACGTCCAGTATGTGGATTACATGAAATTAACGTATAGTGGATGAATTTCTCAATGGTATTGAATGTAGTTTTACTGGGTTTACCTTTGGATTTGTCAACAGCACTTCTCCCACTTCGAGTAGTGATTAATGGTAATTCCACTACAAAATCTTTAAATTGGTGAACCCCATGAGAAATGGCATGATAATTTTTTTGAACTTCTCTTTTTTCGAAAGCTTTAGCGGCATGAACGTATGCATCTGTATGTTTGGAGAGCAATAATACACCACTGGTCTCTTTGTCTAAGCGATGACACAATTGTAAATTATGATCGTAAATTTTAGCTTGCTCAAAAACGGAATTTGCAATACCAATACGTTCATGTAAACTACTAACTCCAGAAGGCTTATTTATAGCTAGATAATTTTCGTTTTCAAAAATGATTTGATTTTTAAAATTAAATCTTTTCACGATCAAAAAAAATTAGACTCTCCTCAATGGATCGTTTTTCTTGTTTACCAGTCATTAAGTTTTTAATCGAAAGCATATTTGTTTCCATTTCTTCTTTTCCTACAATAATTGCATATTTAAATCTCTTGGCATTCGCAAAATCAAACTGTTTATTAATTTTTTTCTGATCAGGATAAACCAACACCCTAAAACCCTTTTCACGAAACTGATTGGCCACTTTTACAGCATATATCTGCGTATCTTTATCAAAATGGCAGAAAAGAATAGATGGATTTGAAGAATGAGTAATGGGCCATAATTTTTGAGATTCTAGGATTTCAAAAATTCGATCTACACCAAAACTAATTCCAACTCCAGAAACATCATTGAGTCCGAAAATACCAGTTAAATTATCATATCTTCCCCCTCCAGAAACACTACCTATTCCACTATTAGGTATCATAGCCTCAAAAATACAGCCAGTGTAATAATCTAATCCACGTGCTAAACTAAGATCCAACTCAATTTTAATGACAAATTGGATTGCTTCAGTATACTGTAATATAGATCTCAAATCATCAATCGCGGTTAAAGCCAATACATTATTATTAAATGCAGTAGATAATTGATCTAAAGAATCATGGGTTATCGTAGTATTAGTAATCATTTGAAAAAGTTGGTTGCACATTTCCTGGGTTACGCCAAGATTTAATAATTCTTGGATTACTCCATCTTTACCAATTTTATCAAGTTTATCAAGAGTTGAAGTAAACTTCGTTACAGGAAAGTCTAATTTTAACTCATCTACCATTGCTTCTAAAAATTTACGATGATTAATTTTTAAAATAGCATTAGGTAACCCAAGTTGTATAAAAACCTCATTATATATCTGAACTAAATCTGCTTCATGGATTAAGGAGTTACTTCCTATACAATCCGCATCACATTGAGTAAATTCTCTAAATCTCCCTTTTTGAGGTCTATCGGCCCTCCATACAGGTTGAATTTGATATCTTCTGAATGGAAAAGTAATTTCATTTCGATGCTGTACAACATAGCGAGCAAAAGGTACCGTTAAATCATACCTCAATCCTAATTTAGATACTCCAGGTATCCATTGGTTTGGGAAGTTTTCACGTATAACTTGAGCTTTATCATCATCCACTTCATGGGTGATTTCTCGATTACTTCTAATTTTGTAAAGTAATTTATCACCTTCGTCCCCATACTTTCCAGTAAGCATACTCAATTTTTCTAATGCAGGTGTTTCGAGGGGTTCAAATCCATATTTTATAAAAATATTTTTAATAATGCCCAAGATAAAATCTCTTTTTTGCATTATATCAGGTCCAAAGTCCCTAGTTCCTTGTGGATTAGAAGGTTTTTGCATTACAGCAAATGTAAGTCACCGCTTTTAAAATTTGTCATTCAGCAACCTATAGTTGTACTTCTGAATATACATTTTTAACTTATTTAGTAAGATAAGCGTAGTTTCAGGTTCAATATCTGCCAAATTTTTAAAATGAACCGGATCCTTTTTATAATTATATAATCGAGTATAATCTTTACCGTTCCATTCCAACGATAATGAATCAGTAGTATACACATATATATTTCCATCAAAATGAACAATATCTCTTGAGGAACTATCTAACAGTGTATGCCCCAACGCAAGATGACTTCCGGATGAAGCTATATGTTGAATCGTGGAGAAAATATCTATATGTTGAACAGGCATTTCAATTTTCTTTGGTTTAAAAATGCTTGGAGCATAAATCATAAGTGGTACTTCGTATTTACCCCTGTAGGTCTGATAGGGTGGGGTCTCATTAATAGATGAATGATCAGCTGTTATGATGAAAATAGTATTTTTAAACCACGATTTTTTTGATATTGAGGCAAAAAATAATCGGAGTGACTCATCGGTATAGCGAATCGACTGATGTATTTCCAAAGAACCTATTGGTAAATGATGATATTCTCTAGGTAAATGGTATGGATGATGACTACTTAAAGTGAAAATTCCTGAAAACCAAGGCTGAATTTCATGATCAAGTTTTGAGGCAAAATAGCTTAAAAATGGACCATCAAATATTCCCCAAGTCCCATCAAAATCACTCATGGATGGATAATTTTGTTTTGCAAAATACCCCCCAATCTGTTGAGACTCTAAATAGGGTTTAAATCCCATGGACAGCTCATCAGCCCCATGAAAAAATGAAGTATGATAACCTGTATTTTTCAATACTTTGGGAAGTGTATTGATAGATGATTGAGTATATAATGATCCTATGAAAGGCTGTTTCATCAAGCTTGGAATTCCAGCCATACAAGAAGCAACAGCATCAATAGAACGTAATCCATTTGCATAGGCATTTATATAATGAATAGAATGATTAGATAATGAATCTATAAACGGGGTATAACTGGGTCTGTTACTAATATTGGCTCCTGTGTATTCTTTACCAAAACTTTCTAATAATATTAAACAAATATTGGGATTTTCTATCTTAAAATCAGAGTAATTCTTTACATCTAAAACCATAGATGACGATAATGATTCGTCAGAAAAATAAGCCTCATATGTAATTTGTTGCTTTCCATATGATTCTAAAAGAACATACAAGGGTGAGACAGCTGATGTTACCTCTTTATTAGAAAGACGTGCATACGCATCCATTAAGTTTAATGGTTTTAAGGCGATGCCGCCTCTGGCAAGAAAAACAATAAGTATAAGATGAATTCCCAAATACCAATTTCGAAATTTCTTTTGAATACTAAAAGAGTAATAATTGTAGGCATAAATAACAAAACCAACGACAATGGTACTCAATAAAAAAATGAGCCAGTAATCTATAATATAACTCCATATTACTTGACTATCCTGCCCCTTTAGCAGTTGAAAAATTTCAATTCCGGCAATACTTTTACTAAAAGGATAATAAAGTACAGCAATTATATTAAAGGAAAAAGCAAGTAGAAATAGGATGCTAAATACAACAAGAGATAGTTGTTTTAACCACTTCTTTTTAAAAAAAATATGAATACCAAGTAAAATAAATAATGGCGCATACCATATAGCCATCGTTTTCAAATCAAAACGTATAGCGTAAAACAAATAATTAATGACGTTATCAATGGATAGTTCTTGATTAGAAAAAATTAACCACAAACGACTAATCCAAAAAGGGAAAACTAACAAGAAAAATTGAATTAAATAGTTCAAAGTAGTTTTAATTTGTTTTTGCATTTGAATTGATTGCAAATTATACTAAATTTGCAATCCTTTTAGAGGAAATTAAGATTAATTCGAAAGAATTATTCATATAAATACAAAAAGATAAATTTATATCGATGAAAAACGAAATACACCCAAGCAATTACCGATTAGTGGTATTTAAAGATATGTCCAATGGTTATCAGTTTCTTACCAAGTCATGTGTAGAAACAAAAGAAAATATTACCTACGAAGATGGAAATGAATACCCCGTGTACAAGTTAGAGATATCTAGCGCATCTCATCCATTCTACACAGGTAAAACTAATTTTGTGGATACCGCTGGTCGAATTGATAAATTCAATAAGCGTTTTGCCAAAAAGAAATAAACAAAACCTGAAACAATCTCAATAAGGCTCTCTATATTTGGAGAGCTTTTTTTATGAATGTAATATTATTTGATGATCATGGAAGGACAAATCTTTTGCCCTTGACCTTTACCAGACCGTGTAGTGAATTGAAAGTAGGTATTCAAACTATTACTGAAAAATGGCAGAGAACTTTATCATTAAGTGTTTCATTCATCACTCAAGATTATTTATCAGCCAAATACCCTACTAAATTTTCGAAAGATAATTTATACATCAATGGAAGAGTACTTCCAAATGAAAATCTGATAACTCAGATAAAAAAACTATCCATTGGAGAATGTTTAATGAATGATAAAGAAATAATTGCTATTAGATCTAATCATCAATTTAAAAATTATAAGGAGATACAAGAAACCAATCTAACAACTAATTCCAGTGAAGTTGATTGCACTAAAATAGCATTTGTATATGATATTTTTACGTTTAATGGGTCTGAGATTATACAAGATTATGCTCAATTAACCAAAGGGAAAACCTCTTACAAACTTTCTTCAACAAATACCGTAATAGGTGATGAAATATTCATTGAGGAAGGAGTAAACGCTGAAGCGGCTGTATTCAATTGCACTCATGGACCTATTTATCTGGGTAAAGGATCAACAGTGATGGAAGGAAGCTTAATCAAAGGACCTTTTTCTCTTGGTGAATATTCAACAGTTAAAATGGGGGCTAAAATTTATGGAGACACCTCTATAGGCCCAAATTGTAAAGTAGGTGGAGAAATAAGTAATTCTGTATTTTTAAAAAATAGTAATAAAGGCCACGATGGATTTTTAGGCAATTCGGTAATCGGAGAATGGTGCAACCTTGGAGCAGATACGAACAGTTCTAATTTGAAAAATAATTATGCTAATGTAAAACTTTGGAATTATAATAAACAGCGATTTATTGACACAGGACTTCAATTTTGTGGGCTAATTATGGGAGATCATAGCAAATGTGGCATCAATACGATGTTTAACACAGGAACAATAGTGGGTGTCTCTGCCAATATATTTGGAAGTAACTTTCCTAGAAATTACATTCCATCTTTTACATGGGGAGGATCAGCCGGTTTTGCCACTTATCAGACTGATAAAGCTTTTCAAACTGCAATCAAAGTGCTTGAAAGAAGAAATATAATATTTACAGAAATTGACAAAAATATGCTCAAAACCATATTTGAAGAAACGGCTCAATATAGATTTTGGGAAAAAAATTAAGAGATAAATGAGAAAAAAAATTGTTGCTGGAAACTGGAAAATGAACCTTGATCTTAATCAAGGAGAAAAATTACTTAAAGAACTCCTAGAAAAAAAAATCAATCAAGAGGTTACTACTGTCATCGCACCACCCTACATTCACCTGAGTAGCTTTCGAGAGTTAATATCCAATTCAACGATAAAACTTGCTGCACAAAATTGTCATCAACAAGAAAATGGAGCTTACACCGGTGAGATATCTATTGGGATGCTAAAAAGTGTAGGTGTTGAGTATGTTATTGTTGGACATAGTGAAAGACGTGAATATTTTTTAGAAGATAGTTTAGCTTTATCATTTAAAGTAACCAATCTGATTAATCAAGGTATGAATCCGATATACTGTTGCGGAGAGACATTATCACAAAGAAAAGATGGTGATCATTTCAGTGTCATTAAAAAACAAATTGAACAAGGGCTTTTCCAATTGAATGAGATGGAATTATCTCAATGTATCATTGCTTATGAACCCGTTTGGGCTATAGGAACAGGTGAAACAGCAACTCCTGAACAAGCTCAAGAAATACATCATCATATCCGTAAGACAATAGCTAATCAATATGGCGAAATAATAGCCAATTTAATTCCCATCTTATATGGAGGAAGCGTAAAACCAAATAATGCAAAAGAACTATTTAGCTGCAGTGACATAGATGGTGGATTAATTGGTGGAGCAGCACTAAATGCAAGTTCCTTTTCTGATATTATAAATAGCTTTTAGAAAAGGTAACCAATCCCAAACATGATTTGATCTAATGATCTAAAATCAATTCGTTGATCTATATTATCTCCAGGAGCCGAATATTCTTGAAAATTAAAGTTAAATTTAGATCTGGACTCTACAGATAAGCGTATGTTTTTGTTGGGATCAAAGTAAAGGCCAAATAAAGGTTGAACGCCAACATTCCAATAATATCCATAATAACTTTCATATGTCTTTTTATTTAATGTAGAGTGCCAATAACCATCCATGCCAGCATATAGTTTAACTTTAGGGTTATTCGCTAACTTTAATTGTTTTTGAAGTCCTAGAGATAAATTATAAGTGATTGTTCCTTGACTAGAATTAAAGGTATCATATCTGGTTTCTTTATCAGTATCAATAAATAATGTGGTACCAAAACGTAAAGTTATATCTGATTGATTAACCAATTTAGTATACATCAATTGATATCCTGATTGATTTTTTAAATCAGAAACATCAACCAATAATTTCATCTCCTTTTTAATTTGAGCATGAAGACCAAACACCCATAAAATCGAAGTTAATAATAAATAATATCTCATATTGATAGATACAATTATACAAAATAAAAAAGGCCCCGATAAATCGAAGCCTTTTTTATTTTGTTAATGAATATTTATTAAATTATTTTTTTTGGGTAAAATCAATTCTTTTAGATGCAAATTCAATTCCTGAACCAGCAGCATAATCAATTGAGATTCTACTTCTTTCGATACCGTAGTTAGCCTCTAAGTGATCAATAATAGCGTTTGCTCTTTTCCATGCTAAACGTTCACCACTTTTACTTTGTGTGTATCCAGTTGCTGTGATATTTAAGCTAGGACACATTCTTAATTTTTCAGCTAACGTGTATAATACACCATATGATGATGATGAAATTTGAGAACTTCCTCCATCAAACATGATTGTTGGAAGCGTTACATTTTTACAGTTGTATGATGAATTATTAATTTCAATGGTTTTACCTTTAGCATCAACAATGGAACCAGATGCACTGTTTGGTTCTTCATCCAATGAATTAGGAATACCATCATTATCATCGTCTTTGGCAACACCATTTTCATCTACATCCGTTACTAAAGAAAATTTCTCTTTATCTTGACTATCAGGAACACCATCACCATCTGTATCTACAGCAGTTCCATCTCCGTATGTTTTCACCCCTTCAGGAGTTTCATTATCTTTATCAAAATAATCGCCTACACCATCTCCATCTGTATCAGCCATTAAATTTTTTAATCCTTTATTGATAGAATCAATATCCGTGAATAATGTTTCTACAGGGTTCATCCAATCGTAGTGATCGTCTCTATCTTTATTACCAAATTTGAAAGCTAACTGGATACCAAGTGTTGAGTAGAATCCCAAGCTCTATTTCTCTCGGCTGCACTGTTGTGAAGTTCGAGATCAAATGCATCTAATTTATCCGTTCGTGTTAAGCGTGTTTTCCACTCTAGACCTAAATCAAAATTTTTGCCTAAGTTGTACTTTAAACCCAAACCTAAGGGATAGGTTAAGTCCGTATTAGCATAAGAACTTTTAGCTTGAACAACTGCAGCAGGATTCAGTAGTTTCAACATTATTCGCATCATATCCCACAAAACTGTTAGGGAAAGTTCTAAAATAACTATTGGCATCTGCAGCATCTGCAAAAGATCCTTCAACATCACTTTTTATGATACCCACACCTACACTAACATAGGTTTGTAATTTTCTTAATGGTCTTAGGAATGACCAGTTTCCTGCAGTGATTACAGCAGAAACATCTGCATCCATAAATTTGTTCGTGTATTCATATGAATCAGCAGATTCAGATCGTGTAGCAGACAAGAAAGTTGTGGTACCATTTCCATTACCTACCATAGAACCTAAATTAGCAGATGCTTTAAAACCAACAGTCTGAGAAGCTGAATATTTTAAATGAAGACCTCCAGAAAAAGATAAATTTTCATAAGGAGCATCAAAGTGACCAAATGTAGGACTGAATTGAGCACCGATTGACCATTTTTGAGCAGGTCTAAACTTTGAGAAATAATCTCCTTGAGCTTGTGCACTAGAATAACCAGCAATGGCTAATAGTAGCAATAATGATTTAAATGATTTCATGATTTGTGTTGTCGTATTCATTGATAGAATGTTATTACTTAAATATAGTTTGTCTATTTTGGTACAAAAGTACAATTTTTTATAATACCAACAACATATTAAGTAATTATAAATAACACCTTATTGATGGATTGATACCCGAAATTTCTTTCTATCGTTTTCGAATCAAGTTTTAATTGTTGTGAAAAAATCCCAATATGATCCCTACGTTCTTGGACTGATTCTTTATTAAAATAGATTTTCTGTATTTTTAAAATTGAATCTAATTCATGAGTTTGGCTAAGCTTTTTTTGAAACTGATGATCTACTAAACTTTGAATTTCATTTAATTTGGACTGTAATTTACCCCATTTTGAATCAAGTCTAAACCCTTTGAATGTGCTATTAACCAGGGTATCGTACTCTGAAATACTCGTCTTAATTTTCTCGAAATTAGTATTTATTTTTTGATCTAATTCAGCTAAATTTTGATTTAACAATAAAGCTATTTTTTTGTCTGATTTAAATAAATTATCAAAACCAATATCAGCAAACTTCCTAGCTATTTTTGGTGGTAAGAGTACGCACGATGTTCGCAAATGAAAAGAGGGCATTGCCATCGAGTAATTATCAAACAAACCTTTTAGTTGTAACCAATAATTTAATTCTCCTGCGCCACCAACATAACACACATTAGGCAATATCCATTCTTGATAAAGTGGACGTAAAGCTGCATTTGGACTTAAATTTGCATAATTTTCGTTAACAAAAGTTGCTATATCCTTTTTGGTGATAGATTTTATATCATCAATTCGTATACGATTGTTGTTCTCTAATAAAAATAAATTACATGATCTCACTTTCAGCTGCCGACGAAAGCCTATGGATTCTAATTGATTGGTATACCTTTCTAATTGTGGCCCATTTTTATGGTTTAATTCATCAACCATTACAGAACAAAACTCCTTTTTAAGCAATTTCCTATCGGGATCTATAATTACTAAACCAGTCTGGCACGTGTATTGGTGCAATAACTTTCTAAAAGCAACTGAGAGTGTCTCTGATTTTTCATACGTTAATTTTGCTGCAGTAAGAAAATCAAGCTGTATTTCATTCCAGTTAAGTTCATCAATAAACGATTGAAATAATTCTGCTATCCCACCGGGGTGCATCCTTCCCACAGCACCAGATTGGTCTGTTCTCCATATTTTGGTCTCCTTAAAATAAGAAATGGAGGCTATTTCTTCAAGATCATGATCCTCAGAAGCCATCCAAAACATGGGAACAAAATATTGGTCTTTATGTAAAGTATTTAATTGTTTAACGATAGACAGCGTATCCCAAATTTTATATAAAACATACATCGGTCCTAGACCAATATGAATTTGTTGACCTGTAGTGATGGTAAAAGTATTTTCATTCTTTAGCTTCAGAATATTTTTTTTTACCAAAGGAAATTCGTCCAAATCAATTTTTGCGTTGTGGTATTGATTTAGAAGATCTTCGACAAGCGTATCTCTTCTATCTTGAGGAAAGGATGATTTCTCCTTCACAGCTTCAGATACACCCTCAACTCCTGGAAAAAATGAAATATGATTTTTTAGAATATCCGAATTTAAATAGGCCTCAATTAAAGGACTACTAAAGAAAGTCGCATCGCGCGATATGCCTCTCAAATTTCACTATTTTTCTAACTTAGCAATTAAATCAAAAGATTCCGCTCCAATTATTTGCGTATTTACAAAATCACCCACTCGAATATAACCTTCATTTAATGGTATAATAACTTCATTATCCACTTCTGGAGAATCAAATTGAGTCCTACCAATATAACTATCTCCCTCTATCCTATCAATAACAACTTGTTGTGTTGATCCAATTAGAGCCTGATTATGACCCCAGGATATATCATGCTGCAAGGCCATAATTTCATCAGCTCTACTCAGTTTTAGTTCCATATCAACATGATCGTCCATGGTCCCAGCATGTGTGCCCTCTTCGTGTGAATACGTAAATACACCAAGCCTATTGAATTGATATCGCGTCACAAAGTCCTTTAGTTCGTCAAAATCTTTATCATATTCTCCAGGATGGCCAACCAATAGTGTAGTTCTTAGTGCTATTCCTGAAACTTCTGACTTTATACGATCCAACACTTCTTCAGTTCTTCTTTTGGTGATACCTCGACGCATTGATTTCAATACGTTATCGGAAATATGCTGAATAGGTATATCTAGGTATTTACAAATGTTGGGTTTAGCATTCATAATAGGCAGTATATCAAAAGGAAATTTCGATGGATATGCATAATGTAATCGGATCCATTTAAGACCATCCACGTCACTTAATCGATCCATTAATTCAGCTAATTTTCTATCCCCATAAAGATCGATTCCATAGTAAGTGGAATCTTGAGCAATAAGCATAATTTCTTGAATACCGTCTCTTACTAGAGCTTTTGCTTCGGTGACGAGATCTTCCATTGATTTTGAAACATGTTTGCCACGCATCAGCGGAATAGCACAAAAAGAACAAGGTCTATCACATCCCTCCGATATTTTCATGTAGGCATAATGTTTAGAAACGGAAGACTTACGTTCACCGAGGAGTTCTTTTCGGTAATCAACACCTAAATTATTTAAAAGTTGAGGCAACTCAAATGTACCATACCATTTATCGACTTCAGGAATTTCTGGTGATAAATCAGCCTTAAAACGTTCAGACAAACAACCCGTGACAATCAGGTTTTGAAGATTTCCTGCTTTTTTAGCTTCAGCATAATCTAATATCGTGTCGATACTTTCTTGTTTTGCATTGTCAATAAAACCACAGGTGTTAATAATGACGGTATCTGCACCTTCTGTATCCTCATGAACCGTTTGAATATTCGCATGACTCAATTGAGATTGAATAACTTCAGAGTCTACTGTATTTTTGGAGCATCCAAGAGTTACAATAGCCACTTTATTGGGTTTGTGTGTTTTTGTTTTCATTTATTTAAATAATGAATTAATGAATGTTTTAGAATCAAAAAGTTGTAAGTCATTCATTTTTTCACCCACACCAATGTATTTTATAGGAATTTTAAATTGGTCACTTATGCCAATGACTACCCCTCCTTTGGCCGTTCCGTCAAGCTTAGTTAATGCTAATGAAGACACGTCAGTTGCAGCCGTAAACTGTTTAGCTTGTTCAAACGCATTTTGCCCAGTACTCGCATCCAGAACCAGCATCACCTCATGAGGTGCACCAATTATCTGTTTATCCATTACGCGTTTAATTTTAGATAGCTCATTCATTAAATTTACCTTGTTATGTAAACGACCTGCAGTATCAATAATAATCACATCTGCTTGTTGATCGGCTCCGTATTTCACTGCTTCAAAAGCAACTGCAGCTGGGTCTGTATTCATTCCTTTCTCGACCACTTCTACTCCTACACGTTCTCCCCAAATTTTAATTTGATCAACCGCAGCGGCTCTAAATGTATCTGCTGCTCCTAGAACCACTTTCAATCCTTGTGATTTAAATAAATTCGCTAATTTACCAATAGTTGTTGTTTTACCAACACCATTTACTCCTACAACCATAATAACATAAGGCTTGACCTCTTGCTGGTTCTGTTGTTGTTCATTTTCCGAAATCAATTGAATGATTTCTTCTTTCAGCATAGATTGGAGCTGTTCTTCTGATAGATATTTGTCTTTAGAAACTCGCGATTCTATTCGATTGATTATTTTAACTGTGGTCTCCACACCCACATCAGAGGATATCAGTAACTCTTCAATACTATCTAAAAAATCGTCATCAATTTTACTTTTTCCAATGACAGCTTTTGAGAGTTTATCTAAAAATGATGTTCTTGTTCTCTCAAGACCATTCTCCAATTTTTCTTTTTGGATCTCGGTTGGTTTTTTCTTAAAAAAGTCTAATAATCCCATGGGTGAAAACAAAAAAGCTTCCCATCAAAAATAGGAAGCTTTCTATTCTAAAACAATTCTGTTAGTATTATTTGGCCAAGGCTTCTTTCACAGATTCCGTTGGCATCATTTCTTCTCTGAATGTGTACGCACCAGTTTTTGGTGTTCTAACACAACGTATAACTTTAGCCCAATCTCTTCCAGATCCAGCTTTTTTGAGTGTTGCTACTACTTTCTTTGCCATGATTATTTAATTTCTTTGTGAACCGTTACTTTTTTCATATATGGATTGTATTTTTTTAATTCAATCCGTTCTGTGGTGTTCCTTTTATTTTTTGTTGTGATGTATCGAGACATTCCTGGAGTGTTGGTTCCTTTTTGTTCTGTACATTCTAATATTACCTGTACTCTATTACCTTTCTTTGCCATGGGTTATATTTTTCCGTTTTTCAATAAACTGTTTAAGCAAGCACTGATTCCTTTTTTATTGATTGTCTTCAAAGCTGAAGTACTTACTTTCAAAGTAATCCACTCATCTTGTTCAGGAAGGTAGAATTTTTTGGTTTGAAGATTAGGATAAAATCTTCTTTTAGTTCTGCGTTTTGAGTGAGAAACATTGTTACCACTCATTGCTTTTTTACCTGTTAAATCACAAACTCTAGACATACCTCTACTTTTAGGGCTGCAAATATGTTGTTAATTTTTGATTTTTACAACAACTAAGGATACAAAAGATATTTTTTTCTTAAGAGCTTGTATTTATCTAAGTCTTCTTGCCATGATTTACGAATTTCTGTAGACGTCATCCCTGATATAACTTGGTTCTTGAAGGACGAATTACCAACTAATTTGTATATAAAATCTTTAAAAAATGGACCATTTTCTTCTGTATTATTTTTATAAAAAAGGAGAAACCATTCTAAATTAAGTTCAGGTTTTTCAAAAAAAGACGGATTTTTAGTATCCTCTATTCTATAACCTCCGCAAATTTCGCCTTCATATTTGGGATGATCTGATATTCCGGGTATTGCATGTGGAGTAAATTCAATTTCTCCTTTGAAACCTGGCCTTCCTACCATCTGAAATGGGGTTGAAGTGCCTCTACCAATACTTACATTTGTTCCTTCAAATAATCCAAGGTATGGATATAGATATACGGAGTTCATATTGGGCAAATTGGGGGATGGTTTGATGGGTAATTGATATAAGCTATCATGAGTATAGTTTTCACATTTGATTATAGTATAGTCACATTTAACTTTATTTTTTAACCAATTTTCTCCTTGAATCATTCCTGCTAATTCACCAACTGTCAAGCCATGAACAATTGGGATGGGGTGCATTCCAATAAAGGAACTGTATTCTTTTTGTAAAATTGGTCCATCAACATAAAATCCATTAGGATTGGGTCTATCTAGAATAATGAGTTTTTTGTTTTGTTCTGCGCATGACTCCATAACATAATGCATGGTAGATATATAGGTATAAAAACGAACGCCAACATCTTGAATATCAAAAATTACTACGTCAATATCTTGGAGCATTTCAGGTGTTGGTTTTTTATTTTTACCATATAACGAAACAACGGAAAGACCTGTTTTAATATCCACACCATTATCTATAAGGGCTCCTGCACTATGATCGCCTCTAAAGCCATGTTCCGGTGCAAATACTTTTCGAATATCAATGCCCAAATTTTTTAAGGTATCAACTAAATGAACAGATCCAATTGTGGAAGTTTGATTGACCAACAATGCTACTCGCTTATCTTTAATTTGTGGCAAATATGTTGAAAGCTGTTGGGCTCCAGTGATTATTTTACTATTGCTCTTTTGATATTGTGCTGTACTCATGGACGTGCATGAGAAAAAAATCATCATCAAAAAGCTAAAAAGTACAGTTTTCTTCATTTGTATGTTAATCTTGTAAATCAAAAGTATGCAATTTGGATACCATATCGCTAAAAAGCTAAGCTTTAAAACCCAACAGACGTTTACAAAAACAGTCACTTTGCTAGCTATCATAGCGGTATCAATTAGTGTTTCGGTTGTCATCCTATCTTTTGGAATTCTTCTCGGCTTCAAAAAAGAAATTCGTGAAAAAGTAAAAGGTTATGCTGGGGATATTAACGTTACTCGATATCAACTTGCCTCTGGTAATGAGACGAACCTTTTTGATATTGATTCTGCTTTTATAACAAAAACAAAAAATGATCCTGCTATTGAATCCATATATCCATTTATTCACAAAGCAGGAATACTAAAATCTGACTCTACTCTAGAAGGTATTATTTTCAAAGGGGTACCCGCCAATTTCAATTTTTATTTTTATCAAAAACATTTGGTTTGGGGTAAAATACCTATTTATTCTGACACCAGTGATTCCTATGACATCCTAATATCCGAGTACACTGCAACTATTTTAGATTTGGATACTGGAGATAGAGTAGATCTTTATTTTATTGACCAAGCTGATGTTCGAAGAAGAAAACCTAAAATTTGTGGAGTTTTTAATACGGGGTTACGAGAATTTGACAAACAATTTGCCATTGCAGACTTGAGATCTATCCAACGTATCGTTGATCAGACATACACCCAGGCTGGCGGGTATCAAATCAACATTAAAGACGCCAATTCTACACCAGAAATTCAAGACCAATTATCCAAATTACTGGATTATACGTATGCTATACAGACTATGCAAGACCTGTATCCAACCATGTTTCAGTGGTTAGATATTGTTGACACAAATGTCCTCGTCATTATTATTCTTATGAGTATTGTGGCTATCATCAATATTATTACAATGCTTCTTATTTTGATTATTGAGCGAATTCCAATGATTGGTATTTTAAAGTCCATGGGTGCTTCATCGTCTAAAATTGGTAGCATTTTTAATTGGCAAGGTGGATTTATTTTGTTTGGAGGTTTATTACTAGGCAATATAATAGCGTTAGGATTAGCTCATTTACAAAAAAAGTATACGATTATTCAACTAAATCCGGACACCTATTACATGGATGCTGTACCTTTTCACTTACCCTTGACTACTTGGTTTATATAAATTTAGTAGCATTATTGGTATGTTTTATATTTACATACATCCCTATTCGCCTTATTCACAGAATCCAACCCGTTCAAAGCATCCAATTTAGCTAGGTTTACCCCTTACATTCACATGGTCGTATGGACAATTAACACATTTGTTACCACAACAATTCCCTCGTTTGAGATGATATGCTTCTGTAAAAACTAAGAGACCATCTTCATTGTAATAATAGTCTTTTACTTCTTCAGGTGCGCTCCGCATTTTTTGCAATAATTAGATGTAGTGTCTTTTCAATATGGTTACAGTCATAACACACCAACTTACCGTTGGTTTGTGAAAGCTCTACACTAACAATACCTGTCGGTACTGCAATGACAGCATATCCTAAAATCATTAATGCTGCACTTAAAAATTGTCCCAAAGCTGTAACTGGAGCTATATCTCCATATCCAACCGTAGTTAATGTAACAACAGCCCAATATATGCTCCTCGGGATACTAGTAAAACCCGCCTCCTCTGGTTCTATAACATACATAAGTGTCCCCATTACGACAACAATAACTAGAACAACACCAAAAAAAACAGTAATTTTTGCGCCGCTTCTTCTAATGGCTGAACCCATACCTTGAGCTTCACCCATAAAACGGGTCAATCGTAATACTTTAAATATACGTAATAAACGAATCGTTCTTATTACCCTAAATAATGGAGATGCCGGAAAGAAGAAGGTCAGATATGTGGGTATCGTACTGACCAAGTCTATCACTCCCCAGAAACTAAAAACATACCGTTTGGTATGTCTACTAACCAATAATCTTGCAAAATACTCGAGTGTGAAAACTGCTGTGAAAAAATATTCAGCATATTTAAGTTCCAAAAAATAATCTGCATGAATCGACGGAACACTGTCAGCCATCAGAGTTAAGGATGCTAAATAAAATCACCCATAGTAGCCATATATCAAAGCGCCTACCTTCTTGGGTATCTGCTTCAAAAATAATGACATGCCACTTTTCTTTGTAGGACAAATCAATTCGTTCATGAATAGATGGATATTTTGCCATATGAGCTACGAAGTTACCAGCGTTTGTTGTAGACTTATCAACAAAAAAAATTAAGGATTGATATACCTTTAAGTTTGAATGTTTTTCTGTGGCAATCTAAATATCCGAGTTTTTGAATAGACTCCACATGTTTTTTTGTGCCATAACCTTTATTTTTTTCAAAGCCATAGGCAGGATGTATTAAACTCAGGTTATCCATGTAAGTATCCCTGTGCGTTTTGGCCAAAATACTCGCTGCTGCAATACTTTTAAACTTCGAATCTCCTTTAACAATGGTTGTATAGGTGTAGTCATCAAATGGCTTAAATTGATTGCCATCTATTAAAAGATGATCTGGTCTAACTTTTAGCTTTTGAACGGCACGTTGCATGGCTAGAATACTACAATTAAGTATATTATACTCCTCAATTTCGCGTTCAGTACAGCTTGCTACTGCCCAAGCTGTAGCCTTTAATTCAATTTGTATGCGTAATTTTTGACGAACGGCTGCTGATAATTTTTTGGAATCATCCAATAGAGGAAGTCTTACACCTGTGGGGAGAATTACAGCTGCGGCATATACTGGACCCGCTAGACAACCTCGTCCAGCTTCATCACACCCAGCTTCTACTCTATTTTTATGAAAATAGCTTTTGAGCATCGAACAAAAATAACATAAGTTTGCATGCCGATATGCTCAAATACAGAGACACCATATACAACAACTATTTCACCAACCAAGTCAATAAATTAGATATTGACCACATGGCAATGCTTGAAGAACAAACACTTCATAATAAAAGAGAATTGGTGCATCTTTTGCCTGAGAATAAGGATGCTAAAATTGTAGACTTAGGATGTGGTTTTGGGACGTTCATCAAACCAGCCATAGATGCAGGATATGTGAATATTTCGGGTTACGATATTAGTGAAGAGCAAGTTAAAATTGCGCATAAACTTGGCCTAAAAAATATTCATTGCATGAGCATCGAAGATTATTTTGCAAAAGGAGATAAGGTGGATGTATTGATGGGGTTAGACATTATCGAACACTTTACCAAAGATGAACTTATTGACTTTCTGACCCAAGCTAAATCCTGCCTTAATCCGGGAGGAAAAATAATCTTACGCACTCCCAATATGGATGCACCACAAACTAGTGTATATGCCTTTGGTGATATCAGTCACGAAACATTGCTCAATAAAAGTTCTGCTCTTCAAGTAATGCGAAGTATCGGTTTTAATAACATTGATGTACGTGGAGGACTGATTCGAAATCAAAATCCAGTATTAGAAGTCATCCGAAAAATAGGTTGGTGGAAATACACCATGTTTAAAAAAATTATTCTTTTTTGCACAGCTCGTACATGGCATAATGTGGTATTTGAGCCTAACTTGTTGATTGTGGCCAGTTAATGCTAACTACTTATTCAAAATCTAAATAAAATCGACTTGAAAATTCTTCGAGATCAGGGTATTTTTCAATGAGTGCCTCCATCTGTTGCTTGGGTGAAAATAATTTATACGCACTAATTTGTTTGGCATTGACTTGGCACGAAACCTCTGATAATATAAATCCATGGGTATTGAAATACTCCATCAATTTGGATTTTTCTTCTATAATTTCTGACTCAACTAACTTTGAACCTACTGTGAAAACAATCTCGTTGTTGGAAACCTCAATCATCGGGTCAGCAAAAAAGGCAGCTAAACTTGTTCTTTTTTGAGTAATAAGTTCCTTAGAATATTCCTTAAATAGATGAGTAGCCGTTTCTATAGATAAATCCTTTAAATCGTTGGTTATGGATTTTGTTTCTTTATTTTCAGGAATAGGCTGTTTGTAATTTGTATCCTTATTTGTTTTCAGCAGATTACTCAAACTACCAATACGAACCACTTCTGATATTTCCTGAGTCTCCTTAGCAGGTGAGGAAACTTCAGTTTGACTCTCCACCTCATCTGAATGATATGATTCAAATAAATGAGAATAATAACCGGTTTGACTAAGAATTAATTTTTTTGGCTTTTTTTTTTAGTAACATCAATTGCGTGTTGAAGTGAGGCTAACTTTATAAGGCTCAGTTCTACGTGCAATCGTTGATTTTGACTTGATTTGTAATTGATATCAGCTTCACCAATGATATTTATAGCATTCACAATAAATGAGGCAGAAACAGATTTGGCCTGATCCAGATACTTCGAAGCCATTTCTTCAGATTTTTCCAAAAGTTGTTGACTAGAGGCATTTTGAGCTACCAATAAATCACGTAAATGATTGGCTAAACCATTTAAAAAGATTTGCCCATCAAATCCATTGCCTTGTATATCATCAAATATGAGAAGCACTTGACTAATATCTCCATCTAAGAAACCATCGACAATTTTAAAATAATAATCATAGTCCAATATATTTAAATGATTGATTACTGCGGCATAGGTGACCTTTCCAGCTTCACCAAAACTCACCATTTGATCAAAAATGGACAATGCATCTCGCATGGCACCATCCGCTTTCTGAGCAATTAAATGTAGTGCACTTTCTTCTGCCGAAATTTTTTCTTCCTGAGCAATTTCTTTTAAGTGATTGACAATTTGAGGAATTCGAATCCGATCAAAATTAAACACTTGGCAACGGGAAAGTATCGTTGGTAAAATTTTGTGTTTTTCTGTGGTGGCCAAAATAAAAACAGCATAACTTGGCGGTTCTTCTAAAGTTTTAAGAAATGCATTAAATGCCTGTTGAGATAACATATGGACCTCATCAATAATATACACCTTGTAGTCTCCAGTTTGAGGTGGTATCCTAACTTGCTCTGTCAACGCACGAATATCATCTACAGAATTGTGAGAGGCTGCGTCTAATTCAAAAATATTGTAAGAAAAATCATAATTTTCTGGAACTGAGTTTTTATTAATTTCTTTGGCAAGAATTCGAGCACAAGTAGTTTTACCAACCCCTCTAGGACCACAAAAAAGAAAGGCTTGTGCTAGGCGGTCGTTCGAAATTTCATTGATTAAAGTTTCAGTTATATGCTCTTGGCCAACCACACTATCAAATGTGTTTGGACGATATTTTCTTGCACTAACAATATAACTCATGATTATTTTGCCACAAAATAGAGTTACAATCGATGGATAAACAAGAAGTGTTGAAAAAATAGTGAGATATTGTATTAAATATTTATTCAAGATCTACATACCCCACCTTTAAAACAAATATATGTTTATGGTTACAATTTTATGTTTATAAAAAACAAATAAATGTCTATCTTCGCAGCCCTAAAAATTTAAACATTTATAAAAAATGGCAAAAACTAATTACGAGTCTGTAGTCATATTGACACCCGTACTTAGCGAAAAGATGTTGCAGGAAGCTGCGAATTCATTCGAGAAGTTGATTACAGAAAATGGTGGAGAGCTCATCCACAAAGAAAATTGGGGGCTTACCAAAATGGCCTATCCTATCCAAAGTAAAACTACAGGTTTCTATCAAATTTTTGAATTTGTTGCAGATACAGAAACAGAACTTATTGATAAGCTAGAATTGGCTTACAGAAGAGATGAACAAGTGTTAAGGTATCTTACTATCAAGTTAGATAAGCATGCAGTGAAGTACAATGAACGAAGAAGAAACGGAGAATTTAATAAACCAAAGCAGAAAAAAGAAGATGCACCTGCTATTGAACAGGCATCTCCCGCTAAGGCTGAGGCAGAAGTAACACCACAAGAATCAGAGGATTAATATCATGGCAAAAAGAAAAAGATATACTAGAACCCCTGTTGTTCGTCCCAAAAAATATTGCAGATTTAAGAAAAGCGGTATCAAGTACATTGATTATAAGAATCCAGATTTCTTAATGGCTTTCATCAATGAACAAGGTAAATTATTACCCCGAAGAATTACAGGTACATCATTAAAATATCAACGTAAAGTTGCAACAGCAGTAAAACGATGCAGACACATTGCATTACTTCCTTATGTTGCTGATGAAATGAAATAAGTCGAACCCATAATTTTAAAAGAAATGAAAGTAATATTAAAAGATTTTGTAAAAGGGTTTGGTGAAAAAAATGATATCGTTGAAGTAAAAAACGGATACGGTAGAAACTACCTTATACCTCAAGGATTAGCAACTATTGCTACTCCATCAGCAATTAAAATGGCTGAAGAGAATATTAAACAAGCTGCTCACAAACAAGTTAAAATTAAAGCAGACGCAGAAGAATTAGCTAAAAAATTAGATGGGCTTAAAATTACCATTCCAACCAAAGCTGGTTCCAATGGTAAAATTTTTGGATCTGTGACTGTAATGCAACTTGCAAAAAGTATAGTAGATCGAGGTTTTGATATAGACAAAAGAAAAATATCTGCTCCAGATATCAAAAATCTAGGCGATTATAAAGTGACTATTAGCCTTCACAAGGAGGTCTCCGTAGAAATTGATGTTGAGGTTATTCAAGAGTAATTTAATTTCGAATCCTATAATTTTAAAAAAAGCTCAACTACGTTGAGCTTTTTTTTATTCATGTCTTAAAGCTTCAATAGGATTTATTTGAGATGCTTTGCGAGCCGGCCAAATCCCAGCACCAAGTCCAACAAGTGTACATACACCTATAGCTACCGAAATCCACTTCCAAGGTATTAAAAACTCACCACCAATATAATTACTTATCAAATTCCCCATTATCAATCCTAAAATAATACCACCAATCCCACCAATTTGACATATAGTGATGGCCTCTATTATAAATTGATTGAGAACTGTTGAACGCTTTGCTCCTACAGCTTTACGAGTTCCTATTTCTTTGGTTCTCTCCGTAACGCTGACTAACATAATATTCATTAAAGCAATAGCAGCCCCAAACAAGGTAATTACAGCAATAAAAATAGCTCCAATCAAAACTAAACTTAAGTTTTCTAACAAAGACTCGGATATACTATCTGATTTAATAACACTAAAATTGGATTCTTCTTTTATTTTTAATCGCCTAACTTGTCTAAAAATTATCGTTGAATAATCAACCATCCTATCCATAGAATTTATATCATCCAAAGACAAACCAATATTATAACTCATATTTTCTCGATCAAATTTTACCCGAGCTAAAGTTACTGGAATTAGTATTATCCGATCACCACCAAAATCAAAAGCTCCCCCTTTAGATTCAAATAAACCAATCACTTTTAGCTTAACCCCATTAACTTTTATGAATTTATTCAAACAAGTTTGATTTCCAAACAGGCTCATTTTTATCTCTTGACCAATAACAGCAACTGGTAAACCTCTATCTACATCAGCTTTTGTTAAATTTCTGCCATTTTTAAGTTCATATCCAGCAACACGCATATAAGCCTCATCTCCTCCAATAATAGAACTATTGGGATTCGTTTGATTTGTCCTGTATTTAGCGGTGGCAGTCCAAGAATTATTTGAATTTATTGAAACGAATGCTTCTTGATCAAATCTTGATTTAAAATCCTTTGCTTCTTGATATGAGATTGATGCATAATTTATTCGTTTTTTATTCTTACCGAATGAAAACCCTGAAGAGCGATTTTGAATTGTAAACGAATTGGCTCCCATAAAACTAAAGTTTTTAACTAAACTGGTTTCTATGCCTTCTATAGCGGTGAGTATTCCAACCAGAGCCATGATACCAAATGAGATAATCAAACACGTGATGATCGTACGCATAACATTAGTACGAATAGATGAAAATGCCTCTTTTATATTTTGAATAAAGTTCACTAAATATTACTTCAAAGAAAATCAAACATATTTCATAAACTAAATACTTCAAAAAACGATTTCCATTTCATCAAACATTAAAAATTTAAAGTAATGAAAATGAATAGATTTGTAACATTAAGACATGAGATATAATGGCGTTTTTTTGATGATTGGGATTTTAATAATTCAATGTAAAATACCAACTTATAGTAAATATACTTCATCCATTAATACTCCTATCGGAGCAACCATTGAAAACAATTATATTATTGACTCTATTATAAAACCTTACTCGGATACTTTGCATGGTGCCATGGATCAAATTATTGGATTTTGTCCCATGTTTATAGAAAAATATAAACCCTCAAGTGCTTTGACAAATTTGATGGCTGACGCCATTGCACAAACAGCAATTAATGAAGGCTACCCCATTGATCTTTGCATTTTAAACTATGGAGGTATACGAAGTACACTAGATTCTGGAGATATTACTTTAGGTGAAACCTTCGAACTTATGCCCTTTGATAATCAAATTACTGTATTACAACTATCAGCTGAATTACTTAAAGATTGTATTGAATTAATAAGGATGAAAGGTGGAGAACCTATCTCTTCTGGGTATTATAAATTAAGATTCCCTTTGCAAAAGCAATATTATTTAGTGGCTGTCAATGATTACATGGCAGATGGCGGAGATGGTTATCACTTTTTATCAAAATCAGAAAAACGTTGGGATACCAACATTAAAATTAGAGATGGATTGATACACTATATTAAACAAAACAACCCACTTAAATTGGATTTTAAAAATCGAACGTTATGAATAGGAAAGAATTCATTAAAAATTTAGGTATTCTAACAGCTGGAGTTACACTTCCTAGCATCCCTTCTTGGGGGGCTGATAATGAACGATTGGTTATTCTTCATACCAATGATTGGCATAGTCATATTGAATCATTTTCAATGAATCATAAAAAGTATCCTGGAATGGGTGGAGCATCAAAACGAGCATCTTACATTCAAGAAATAAAGTCGAAATACAAGCATGTTTTAGTTTTAGACAGTGGGGATATCTTTCAAGGAACACCCTATTTTAATTTTTTTGGCGGTGAATTAGAATTTAAGCTCATGAGTGCAATGGGATATGATTTCGCAACATTAGGCAATCATGATTTTGATTTGGGCATTGATGCATTAAGTCATCAACTTAAAAATGCAAAATTTAAATTCTTAAATTCCAATTATAATTTCCAAAATACCCCCTTAAAAAATAAAATTGAGAACTATGCCATTGTGAAAAAAGGTAACTTTAAAATTGGTATTCTAGGTGTTGGAATTGAATTAAATGGGCTTGTTCCTAAAAACCTCTATGGAAATATTAAATATGAAGAGCCTATTAAAAAAGCAAATCAAGTGGCTAAATATCTAAAATCTGAAGGATGTAATTTAGTGATCTGTTTATCACATTTAGGTTTTAAATACAATTCTGATAAAGTAAGCGATGTTAAACTTGCTCAGAACTCTACCCATATTGATTTAATATTAGGAGGACATACCCATACTTTTATGAATAATCCACGTGAATTTGCAAATAAAAAAGGAAAGAATGTACTCATTAATCAAACTGGATGGGCTGGTATATTTATGGGACGTATTGATTATGAGATTAATAACTCTGAAGGCTTGTCACTCCTGAATAATAGTTATAAAAAAATTTCATAAAATCAATAGAAAAAATATTTTTTTAGAAACTTTTTTTGCCCCAAATTGCGATGGTATTTGATACAGCAATGTATACTACGTTTTATTAACCTAAACCTTACAAACTAAAATTAACTAAATGAGTGAGCAACACGAAACGGTGTGGAATAAATGTATTCAGACAATAAAAGATAATGTCAATCCACAAAGTTTTAAGACTTGGTTTATTCCAATTAAACCCATGAAACTTGAAGAAAAGGTTTTAACCATTCAAGTACCGAGTCAGTTTTTTTATGAATGGTTAGAAGAGCATTATGTTGCATTGCTCAAAAAAACGTTAGAAAAAGAGTTAGGAGCTGGTTCAAAATTGGAATACAATGTCATTGTAGATAATACTGGAGCAGGAACGAGTAGACCTTACACCGTGAACATGCCTACTAGGAATGTTACGCACAACAATAAAAATGAAATGGGAATGCCCATTAATCTTTCTAATAATATTCGTAATCCGTTTATTATTCCAGGTCTTAAGAAATTAAATATTGACTCCCAACTTAATCCATCCTATACTTTTGATAATTTTATAGAAGGCGAATGCAACAGGTTAGCAAGATCTGCTGGTTATGCTGTAGCCAATAAGCCTGGAGGAACCGCTTTTAATCCATTAATGATATTTGGTGGTGTTGGACTTGGAAAAACTCATTTAGTCCATGCAATCGGAAATAGAATAAAAGAAATCTCAAACACAAAATCTGTACTCTATGTGCCTTCAGAGCGATTCATCAATCAATATGTAGACAGTGCTAAAAATGGAAACTACAACGATTTTCTCCATTTTTACCAAATGATAGATGTGCTGATAGTTGACGACGTTCAGTTTTTAGCTAAAAAAGAGAAAACACAAGAAATATTTTTTCAAATTTTCAATTGTCTACACCAAAACGGGAAACAATTAATTCTTACTTCGGACAGAGCTCCAAAAGATTTGAAAGATGTAGATGAACGATTATTGTCTCGATTTAAATGGGGACTATCTGCCGATCTTCAAAATCCTGACTTTGATACACGCGTTTCAATCCTTGAACAAAAAATGTATCAAGACGGAATTAAATTTGCTCCAGAAGTCATTGAATATGTGGCTAATAAAGTGGATAATAACATTCGAGAATTAGAAGGAGCACTGATATCATTAATTGCTCAAGCATCACTCAATAGAAAAGAAATTGATTTGGATATGACTAAGAAGATGATGAAGAACTTTGTAAAAAATTCATCTAGAGAAATTTCCATTGAATTTATTCAGAAACTCGTTTCAGATTATTTCAGTGTTAGTGTAGATTTAATGAAATCAAAAACACGAAAACGTGAAATTGTACAAGCCAGACAAATTTCTATGTTCTTCGCTAAACAACTTACTCAGGCATCTTTAAAAAATATAGGCATGTATTTTGGCGGAAGAGATCACTCTACAGTCATTCATGCTTGCCAAACTGTAAATGATTTAATTGATACTGATAAGAAATTCAAATCTGATGTTGATGAATTAACTAAACGGATTAAGATTAATACATATTAAATTTAGTTTTTTGGCAAGGAATGAAGATGTATTTTATTCCCCTCCGTGTCTTTAAATATTGCATAACTACCCAATATTTTAGAAATTCTTGTGAAAGGTTCAATGACGCTTCCCCCTTCTTTTTTGACACGATCAAGTATAATGCTAATATCTCTAGGACAGTTTAAATAAATTAATTCACTAGAACTAACCCCTTTACTATCAAATGAATCAACAATACCACATACTACGCCCTGACTTGATTCATAAGGAAAAAGACCTATACGTTTGCCATTTATTTCCTGAGTTTTAATATCGAATAGCCAAATGGCTGAATAAAATTTTCGTGCTCTTTCAAAATCTATGACAGGAATATCCAACATGCGTTCAACATATCTTACTTTCATTTTTTAATGTAAAGCTGCTACATTATTAACTGATATAATCATATTCAATCATATCTTGGAGTTCATATTCTTTCTCCATTAATTTATAGGAGACAATACTGATAACAAACGGTATAAACTTAGAAGTTAATAAATTGATTTTTGAGTGTTCTATTCCAATTTCATTCCAATCATGAATTAACTGAGATTGCAATGTATTTACAAAATGAATTTTATTCGGTGATTGATTCTGGTATGAAAAAAAATAAGATGCTTCAGAATAATCACGCAATAACTGATCACTACTCAAAGCACCCAATAAGTTTTGGGTGCTTTGGCAAACTTTTTTCGAATAACAAGAATCTATACCAATATGATTTTCAACAAATTCGCATAAATCTATTTGATGATCTGCAATTAAAGTTTTAATTGTCATGGTACTAATTATAAATTGATGCTTTATTAAACTTTAGAGTCAACAGATAATAAACCATTGCTCTATACTTGTTACGATTAGATTTACCCATCTGATCCATAACATCTTGAATAGCTTCATCTAATTCTGGTCCATCTTTCAGACCCAATTTTTTAATCAAAAAATTCTGCTTCACTGTTTCTAATTCCGATTTATCAGAACCTGAAACCTTACTTGAGTCCTGATTATATATCGATGGACCTAATCCTCTCGTTACTTTTTTCAATAACTCTACATCTACCTCAATCTTAATTGTGTTTTTAAATTCTGTAGTGTATTTCTCTAGTGCTTCTTCAAATTTGTTCATATTTTTAATTATTTATTTAGATGCTACGAACTAAATCGAATAATATTCAAAAAAATATGACCAATATCATATTTGGATATGATTTTTATACATCAATAAATCCATAATCACCTTTACCTAATAATATTGCTGACTTTACTTGAAAGTATATAATTCAAAAGGCATAACATAAACTATGCATAATTAAAACTACCTTTGCACCTTTAAATTCAGAAAAGCGGTATGCAAAAAATCAGAAACGTTGCTATTATAGCACACGTTGACCATGGAAAAACTACCTTGGTTGATAAAATTCTAGAATCTTGTAAATTTTTTAAAGATCAC
This sequence comes from uncultured Bacteroidia bacterium, assembly GCA_943787465.1. Lineage (GTDB taxonomy): Bacteria > Bacteroidota > Bacteroidia > NS11-12g > UBA9320 > UBA9320. The sequence goes on from CALSMN010000006.1 coordinate 207,442, forward strand.
CAAAAACCCGGAGAACTAGTGATGGATAATAATGATCTTGAGAAAGAAAGAGGCATCACCATTCTTTCAAAAAATGTTTCCGTACAATATAAAGAGACCAAGATTAATATCATAGACACCCCAGGGCACAGTGATTTTGGAGGTGAAGTTGAACGTGTGATGAATATGGCAGATGGCGTACTGCTTTTGGTAGATGCTTTTGAAGGTCCAATGCCACAAACTCGCTTTGTTTTACAAAAAGCTCTTGAGGCTGGTTTAAAACCAGTTGTTGTTGTAAACAAAGTAGATAAAGAAAACTGTACTCCGGATGAAGTTCATGAAAAGGTTTTTGATCTCATGTTTGCATTAGATGCTAATGAGGAGCAATTAGACTTTGTGACTATCTATGGTAGTGCTAAAAATGGATGGATGAGTTTGGATTGGAAACAACCATCTGATAACATGTATGCTGTATTAGATGCTATCATTGATCATGTACCTCCTCCAAATCAAGAAGAAGGAAATACACAAATGATGATTACATCCTTAGATTTCAGTAAGTATACTGGAAGAATTGCTATTGGTAAACTAAAAAGAGGTGAACTCTCATTAAATCAACATGTGTCCCTAGTAAAAAGAGATGGATCTATCACTAAAAGTAAAATAAAAGAACTTTTCGTCTATGATGGATTAGCTAAAGAAAAAGTAGATGCTGTTTTAGCTGGTGAGATATGTGCTATCTCTGGTCTTGAAAGTTTTGAGATTGGTGATACCATATCCGATATTGAAAACCCTGAAGCGCTTCCTGCCATTACCATTGACGAACCTACGATTAGTATGCTTTTCACCATCAATGATTCACCTTTCTTTGGAAAAGAAGGCAAATATGTGACGAGCAGACACATTAAAGACAGACTAGAGCAGGAATTAGAAAGAAATCTTGCAATGAAGCTTCAAGAAACAGCAAGTGCTGATTCTTTTCTTGTATTTGGTCGTGGAGTTCTTCACTTAGCAGTTTTAATAGAAACTATGAGAAGAGAAGGCTATGAGTTGCAAATTGGACAACCTCGGGTTATTATTAAAGAAATAAATGGTAGTAAATGTGAACCCATTGAAGAACTTACAATTGATGTCCCTGACCACCATAGTGGTAAAGTGATTGAGTTTGTTTCCTTACGTAAAGGCAATATGCTTACGATGGAACCTAAAGGAGATGTTATGCACCTCGAATTTGAAATTCCTTCTCGTGGTATTATTGGACTTCGAAACACTTTACTAACAACAACGCAAGGAGAAGCTATCATTTCTCACCGATTCAAAGAATTTCAAGAACATAAAGGCGATATACCTCAACGCATTAATGGTTCTTTAATTAGTATGGAAAAAGGGAATGCTATACCCTATTCCCTAAATAATTTACAAGAACGAGGTAAGTTTTTTGTAACCCCCAATCAGGAAATTTACGAAGGTCAAGTTGTTGGTGAGCATAGCAGACCAGGGGATGTAGTTGTGAATTTAACTAAAGCAAAAAAACAAAGCAATGTACGGTCCAGTGGTGCAGATGAAAAAATTAAGCTTATACCACCACAAATTTTTTCGTTAGAAGAAGCTTTAGAATACATTCAAGCAGATGAGTATGTTGAAGTAACCCCAGAAAATATTCGTCTAAGAAAAATACATCTTAAAGAACATGAACGGAAAAGAGCTAAAAATACCGTTGCACTATAAGTAGTATTTGCATCTATTATATGAGATAGTTTACCTTTGAACAGTGAGTAAATTATTATTCTATATTTTAATAAAGCCCATTTCATATTTACCCTATCGCATACTATATGCTATATCAGACATACTATTCATTATAATCTTCTACATTATACCTTATCGAAAGAAAGTAGTTATAAATAACTTATTTAATGCTTTCCCGAAAAAATCATCACAAGAAATAAATCAATTAGCTCGAAATTTCTATTGCCATTTGTGTGATTTAGTAGTAGAAAGTATAAAACTATTTAGTATTTCTGAAGCAGAAGCAATCAAGAGATTTAGATTCCTTAATCCTGAATTACTTCAAAAATATTACGACCAAGGCAAAGATGTAATTCTTGTAGGTGGACATTATAATAATTGGGAATTGTTAGCTGTGGCTATAAATAATCTTGTTCCACATCAATGTGTTGGAATTTACACTCCATTGAGTAATCCATTTTTTGAAAAAAAAATGAAATTATCTCGAAGTAAATATGGTTTAAAAATGATTACCAAAAGAGAAGTCCCTTCTTTTTTTGCAGAAAAACATAATGAACCTCAAGCGACTATTTTTGGAGCAGATCAGAGTCCAACTTACAGTAAAAAGGTATACTGGACCACTTTTCTAAATCAAGATACTGCTGTAGCTTTGGGTACCGAAAGGTTTTCCAAAAAATATGACCTCCCGGTTATCTATTGTTCTATAAATAAAGATAAACGTGGATTTTATTCCTCTAAATTTACGTTAATTACCGAGACGCCAAAAACAACAAATGATGGAGAAATAACCCAAATGCATACTAGTGCATTAGAAAAACAAATTATTCAAAAACCCGAATTTTGGCTATGGACACACAAGCGATGGAAACGTAAACGATAATTTCGTATGAATTTAAACCATAACATAATAAAAGGAAAGGATGTTTTTATTGCTCCTAATGCTACAGTATTAGGTCATGTTTCCTTAGGTGATGAGGTCAGTATATGGTTTGGAGCAGTTTTAAGAGGAGACAGTGATGCCATCACTATAGGAGATCAAACCAATATTCAAGACAATGCCGTTATTCATTGTGATCCTGGCCAACCTACCCAAATTGGGAAATCTTGCGTTATAGGTCATGGAGCTATTGTTCATGGAGCCAAGTTAGAGAATCACGTTTTGGTGGGTATGAATGCTGTCATACTAAACAATGCAATTATTGGAGAATATTCAATTATAGGGGCAAATGCCTTAGTAACAGGAGACACTATTATTCCACCTAAATCGCTAGTCTTAGGATCACCTGCAAAAGTGGTCGGAAGTATTACGGACCAACAAATAGATAAAATCAGACAGAATGCTACCGAATATGTAGCTAAAAGTAAAGCATATATTAGCCATTATGCCAATGGTAGCAATGATTGATAAAATCAATTGGATTTATTTATAATACTATTCAAAATCAAAATATACTTACCTAAAACTAGCCTTATCTTTGCACTAAATATAAATTAAAAATATGTCAGTACTCGTAGGAAGAAAAGCTCCCCATTTTAGTGCAGGAGCAGTAATTAACGGAGAAGAAATAGTCGAAAATTTTTCGTTAGATCAGTATGAAGGAAGTAATTATGTTATACTTTTCTTTTATCCAAAAGATTTCACATTTGTATGTCCAACCGAATTGCATGCATTTCAAGCCAAACTTTCCGAATTTGAAGAACGTGGATGTAAAGTAATTGCTTGTTCAACAGATACAGAAGAAAGTCACTGGGGATGGTTACAAGTTGCCAAAGATAATGGAGGTATCGAAGGAGTTACCTATCCAATTATTGCTGATACGTCCAAAACCATTTCAACCAACTATGGTGTTCTAGCTGGCGAATACGATTACAATGAAAATAATGAGCTAATTGCTACTGGACCAATGGTTGCATATAGAGGTCTTTTCTTAATTGATAAAAATGGCATGGTTCGCCATCAACTGGTAAATGATCTTCCCCTAGGACGAAATGTGGATGAAGCATTAAGAATCCTTGACGCTTTGATTCACTTGGAAACTAATGGAGAAGTTTGCCCAGCCAATTGGGAAAAAGGCAAGGAAGGCATGAATGCTACATTCGAAGGTGTTGCAGACTATCTAGCTAAAAATTAACTTTATACATTTATATAAAAAAAGCGGCTCATGGGCCGCTTTTTTTTATGAAATACTCTTTCTGACTTTGACCGCATATTCTCGCAAAGCGGTCTTTATATCTGATTTATTTTCTGCTACATATTCTTGAACAAAAATAGCCGCTAAAACATGGGTTAATTGCTCACCTTCATCATCTCCCTCAATCTCAGTTGGCGTGGGTAGTTCGTTGTACAAGGCTTCTTCAGCAGCTCGAAGTTCATCCATAGATAAATGCTCCGCTATTTTTTTGATTACTCCAATTTTCATAAAATTGAATCTAACATTTCAACCAATTTTTCTTCTTTACTAGTTGCAACACCTTCTACTAAATTACCATCTTTAAAAACAGCAAAAAATGGAAGATTATCTACCCCACCTAACCTTCTAGCTACTGGATTTTCTTCAGCATTCACATCCAAAAAAGTAATATTTGCATACCGTTCGTCGTTGGATAAACGTTTGTATTTTGGCGAGAACAACTTACAAGTACCACACCAATTGGCATAGTACTTAACTACAATTTTATCATGATTAACTAATTGATTATTGAAATCTTGATCTTTACTTTCTTCTACTGACATAACGCAAATATATTCTTCAAAATTATAGATTGATTAAATTGAATTCTGATTATCCTATAGAAAAGTGTTATAGTCAAATGGATAAGTAAATTTGTTGTAAATGAAACCATATTACATTCTTGTTTTATTTTTTATGGCTTGTTCTAAACCAAAACAAGCTTCTATTAATCGGTTTTCAGATGAGGCTTTAATTCAAATTTATGAATTACAAGACCGAAGAGAAACAAAACAGCTATTTCCTTATCTCAAGGCAAAAAAAGAAGAACACAGGATTGCTGCAGCATTAGCATTTGCTAGCATTCAAGATACTACAGCCATACCATACTTGAATCAAATGCTTCAAATAGATCAGGATCCAATGCCCCGAAGAGCTGCTGCATTTGCCCTTGGTCAAATAGGAAAATCATCAGCATTGAATATCTTAAAGGCAGCATTTGATGGTGAATTATACAACCCTAACCGTAGATATATTCTCGAAGCTATCGGGAAATGTGGAGATTCTTCAACACTATCTGTATTTGAAAAAAATAATTATACAGATAGCGCTATTCGTCTAGGATGGATATATGGCGTTTTAAGAATGGGTCAAAAAGGATTTTATTCAAAATCTATCAACAATCGAGTGATTCATATGCTCAACGACCCCTCTATGTCAGTAGCTCTAGTTGCAGGTGCTTTTACTCGTAAATTAATTACTACTAAACAATATAGCCCAGATATTGATTCATTAATTCAGAATTTAAGGTATCCCGAGCTTCAATTGCAATTTGATTATAAGCCAAAATCTGTTTTAATCGACTTTGACCATTCTTTTCTGGAGACATATGAAAAGTTGGACCCCTATGAAAAAGTGTCTAAAATACAGCAGTTGAATGCTGGTAATTTTCAGCAATTTCTCTTTTCCGAAATTCAATCTCGTAGCTCCCATGTAATGGTTAAAAATGAAGCATTTAGAAAATATTGTGATACCTATGCTGAAGATCGATGGAATATCATTAAGAAAATATTATCAGACTCTAATATGGCGCTTACTAGTCTAGCCAGTAATCAAATTGAAGACATATCTGAAGTAGACTCTATTGATCCTGATTTAAGAGATGAGCTATTCAAGCTATGCAATTATGCCATCAAAAAACTAGAGTTACCCAGGCAAGCTGAAACCTATATTGATTTAACTAAAGCTATTAATCATTTAGATCCTACATCAAATTTATCTTTTTCGCCTCAATACAATCATCCCATTGATTGGACTTATGTTAAAATGATCCCAAACAATCAAAAAGTTGTCATAATTACAACCCAGGGAGAAATAACTCTAGAACTATTCGTAGATGATGCACCCGGAACCGTTTCTAATTTTTTAAAATTAGTGGATGCACAATTTTATAATAACAAATACTTTCATAGGGTTGTACCAAACTTTGTGATACAAGGAGGATGTCCACGTGGTGATGGTTGGGGAAGTTTGAATTGGAGTCAGCGTAGTGAATTTAGTAATTATAAAACATATCAGACAGGTACTGTTGGTATAGCATCTTCGGGAAAAGACACTGAAGGTGTTCAATTTTTTATCACCCATTGCCCTACCCCTCATCTGGATGGAAGATACACCATCTTTGCCCAGGTTATTGATGGTTTAGAAATTATTCAAAAAATAACTATTGGTGATCAGATATTATCAGTTAGAAAATTACCCTAATATAAAAAGAAACTCAAAATCTAATTCGATACATAGGTGTTATACCATAGCATGATATTCAAACTGGCATGGAGAAACATATTTAGGAATAAACGTCGAAGCTTAATTACTATTTCTTCTATCATTTTTGCCGTTATTTTTTCAGTATTAATGCGTTCGCTTCAACATGGAGCTTATGATAATATGCTAAAAAATATAGTTGGAAATTATCAGGGATATGTGCAAGTTCACTACAAAGGATTTTGGGACGAAAAAACCATCGATAATAGTTTTTACATTCATGATTTAGATACCCTTGAAAGAAACAAGTATATCCAATATATCAATCCCAGAATAGAGGGATATGCACTAGCTTCCTTTAAAAAAGAGTCTAAACCTGTTATCGTTTTAGGTATCGACTTAGCTAAGGAACGCCACACAATCCAATTACAAAACAAAGTAATCAAAGGGTCTTTCATTCAGGAAAATGAAGAAGGAATTATAATAGGAAAAGGGCTTCAAAAAATCATGAATCTTCAAATAAATGATTCCTTAGTTTTCCTAAGTCAAGGGTATCAGGGTTCTTTAGCCTCTGGAATATATCCAGTCGTTGGAATTATTGATTTGAAGACACCCGAACTTAATAAACGAACGGTGATTATGAACTTGAATCAAACCCAAACATTTTTTGGATTAGAAAATATGGCAACCACTGCCGTTATTGGACCTGTAAATGGAGATTGGGAAAAGGCAGAATTTGAATTAAATCAGGTTTTAGATACACAAAATTTAGAGGTGATGAATTGGCAAGAAATGCTACCTGAACTAAAACAACTTATCACGGTCGATCGGGCAGGAGGAACATTTGTGCTAATTATTTTATATAGTATTCTCACCTTTAGTCTTTTTGGGACTGTATTGATGTTGGCAGAGGAACGAAATTTTGAATTTGGTGTACTTATTGCATTGGGTATGGCTAAATCAAAAATTATTCAAACAACTATCCTCGAAACATTAATAATGGCACTTGTTGGAGTTCTATCTGGATTAATAATCACACTGCCAATAGTTATTTATTTTAACATTTTCCCAATCAATCTCAGTGGTCAGATGCAAGAAGTTGTAGAACAGTTTGGTTTTGAAGCTCTTTTACCTACTTCTCTTGATCCAAAAATAAGCCTTACTCAAGCCGCAATAGTATTTCTGATCGTATTGCTTGTAAATTCCTACTCGATTATCAAAATTAGAAGAATTAATCCAACAAAAGCTATGCGATCATGATTGTAAAAATTGCATTCAAAAATATCTGGCGAAATAGTCTTCGGAGTTGTACCGTTATCATGGCAATCTCTCTAGGGATTTTTGGAGGTCTAGCTGTAATTAGTACGGCAACTGGACTAAGCAAAATGAGACAGAATAATGCCATTAATAGCTACATCAGTCACATTCAAATACACGATAGTAATTTTCTAGCTTATGGAAGGTTAACTGATACAATCGTGAAGCAAAAAGAAATTGTAAGGTTTCTTCAAAAAAATCCAATTGTATCTGGATTTAGTTCCAGAATTAAAATTGAAACTTTCATCCAAAGTGCAGGGGGAACAAGTGCAGTTATACTCAACGGGATAGAGCCCATAAATGAAAAAAAAGTAACAGATATTAACACAAAATTAGAAGAAGGTAATTATTTATCAGACTACAAAAGAAAGCCTCCAATTATTTTGAGTACTATTTTAGCAACGAAATTAAACGCTAAAATCAATACCTCAGTTCAATGTTCCTTTGTAAATCCAGATGGAGAAGCAACTACTATAGTATTTAAAGTGGTTGATATTTTCGCTACAAACAATTCCATGTACGATCAAATGAATGCTTTTGTTTTAATTGACCATTTAAAAAATACAGCTCATAAAGGGGTACATGAAATGGCTATAAATCTAAAAGATGAATCCTACGTTGAAGAATTTAGAACAACACTAATTAGTCAATTTCCAACCCTTGAAATTGACTCCTGGAGAGGAACAGCACCTGAGCTAGGCTATGCTGATAAAATGATGCATTTAGTTTTGATTATTTTCTTAATTATTATCATGCTTGCTCTTGCATTTGGAATCATAAATACCATGTTAATGGCTGTATTAGAACGAAAAAAAGAACTTGGCATGCTCCTTTCTATTGGGATGAATAAAAATAAAATATTCTTAATGATTGTCCTTGAATCTACCTTTTTAGCTCTTATTTCTGGACCGATTGGGCTATCCATATCATACCTTGTTGTTACTTTTTATGAAGATGCTGGAATTGATTTATCCTTTGCTAGCTCAGGATTAAAAAGTGTAGGTATTGAAAGTACTATTTATCCTTTCCTAGATTCCAATTATTACTTCATAATCAGTGTTTTAGTTATTTTAACAGCTATCTTATCGAGTATATACCCAGCTTTTAAAGCACTTAAGTTAAATCCATCTGAAACATTAAGAACAGCAAATTAGCAATTAACCTATGATTTATATTCAAAATATATCGAAAACCTATCAATCAGGCATCATACAAGTCAAAGCCCTTCAAAATATAAATTTAACGATAAAAAAAGGAGAATTTACGGCTATTGTTGGCCCCTCAGGTTCTGGAAAAACAACATTACTTAACCTAATTGGTGGACTCGATTCTCCATCCCACGGAATTATTAAAATAGATCAGACAGATATTACTTCACTCCCAGAAAATGATTTAATTGATTTTAGACTGCATCATATTGGATTTGTATTTCAAAGCTACAATCTTATACCTGTTTTAACTGCTAAAGAAAATGTAGAATTTTTGATGTTATTGCAAAAAAAAGAAGAAGATCAACGAAATGAACGAACTATTCAATTACTAAAAGCTGTTGGTCTTGAAAATCAAATTCACAAAAAACCCAATGAAATGAGCGGTGGGCAACAACAACGAGTTGCTGTTGCCCGAGCGCTTGCAAGTAAACCTGATTTTATTCTCGCTGACGAGCCTACGGCAAATCTTGACAGTTCATCAGCAGAAAATTTGTTAGATATCATGTTTAAACTAAACCAAAAAGAAAAAATGACTTTTATTTTTAGTACGCATGATTCTCGGGTAATTGCTAAAGCCCAAAGAATAATAACAATTGATGATGGTCAAATTATAAATGATTATTATAGATAACTTTTTTACATAAAATAAATATTGAGTCACGTATCAATATTTTCTAACTTTGACGTTAATGAATAGAATGAGATTCGTTTACGCATCTATCTTAATTGTTTTTTTCCAATTTTCCATAGCTCAAATTGGAGGATCAAGTGCTTATACTTTTGCTTTAATTGAAAATAATGCTCGTCATACAGCACTCGGCGGTATCTCAATTGCAAATTCGAATGAAGATCCAGCTTCAGGTTTTCAAAATCCAGCTCTCATTAATTCTAAAATGCATCAGCATGCTTCCTTATCATACGCCAATCATGTTGCGGATATTAATTATGGGTTTGCAAGTTTTGGAAATAACATTGATAGTCTGCACACCTTAACATTTAATTTAGGATTTTATGATTATGGCAACTTTGTGAGAACCAATAATGCTGGCGATATTTTGGGTGAATTTGACGCTAAAGATTATACTTTTCAAATAGGATTAAGCAAAAAAATAACCGACAAAATAACCCTTGGTGCCAATGGTAAATTTCTATACAGTGTATATGAAGCATATGTCAGTACCGCTGGAGGTATCGATATTGGCAGTCATTATGCTGATCCAGATCATTTGCTTAGTTTTGGTATTTTGATAAAAAATATGGGATATCAATTTATTAAATACTCAGAAAATAGCCCACGAGAAAATATTCCTTTTGATGTCCAAGCAAGTATTAGTAAAAAATTAGCTCACAACCCATTGAGATTTACCTTTACTTTTCATAATTTACATCGCTGGAATAATTCCTATGTGAATACGAATGCTAGAAATAAAGAAATTGATCTTGAAACGGGTATTGTAAAAAATCAAGAACTCACTCTTGGAGATCAATTGATGCGACATATACTATTCAACACTGAGTTCATTTTTTCCGATAATTTTCAAATTCGTGGAGGATATAATCACCAGAGAAGGGCAGAGTTAGGGCCTGAAAATAGAAAAGCTTCTACTGGTTTCAGCTGGGGGTTCTCTATTGGCGTAAGAAAATTAATGATTGGTTATGGAAGTGCGGGATACTTCCCAGGAATAGCCTCAAATTATTTCTCAGTTTCTAGAGACCTCTCTCGAGTTATGAAGAAAAAGAAGAAGTCTTATCTCTAAATATTTAAAATCCTATTTGATTCGTTTATCAAATTAGGAATTCAAAAAAATAGGATTATGTTTGACCTACATTGAGTGGTAAAATAAACATAGCCATTGACGGACATTCTAGTTGTGGCAAGGGAACCCTTGCAAAACACATCGCTAGAGAATTGGGATATTTATTTGTTGATAGTGGAGCCATGTACAGAGCTGTTACATTATACCTGCTTAATGAGGGCATATCCTTACAAGAACTCCAAGATGATCCCGCAATACTTGGAAATATTCGAATTGAATTTAGATATAACCAAGAACATCAGTTTTATGAAACGTACCTCAATGATATAAGTGTTGAATCTGAAATCAGAGGAATGAGAGTTTCTCGCTATGTAAGTCCTGTAAGTGCCGTGAAAGTTGTCAGAGATTTTCTGGTAAAAAAACAACAACAAATCGGTGAAAACAAAGGGGTAGTTATGGATGGAAGAGATATTGGCACCATTGTATTTCCTGATGCAGAACTAAAAATATTCATGACTGCTTCACCAGAAATTCGTGCTAAGAGGAGGTATGAAGAACTTGAAAAAAAAGGGATACATGTTAATTATCAAGAGGTTTTACATAACATTATTGAACGAGACGCAATGGATAGTTCCCGATCCGAAAGTCCCTTAGTTAAAGCCAAAGACGCAATAACTTTAGATAATACAAACATGACTAAACTTGAACAAGCCAAAATTTCGCTTCAATGGGCAAAAGGAGTGATTGCCTCCATTAAATAATTTTATTATTTATATCTGCATAAAATAAAAATTCTACAGTTAAAGAAACACAACGAGATTTCTATAATCAGCTTCACCTAATCTATGCCATTATTTTATTATAGTAAGCGTTCCTTTGTCAAAGTAGACTAGATTATCCCAGCCCTTATATTGTACCATCCAAAAATAAACATTACTAAATTCTAGTTCAGACTCCTTATAAGTACCCGTCCAAATTGAATTTTTATCACTGGATTCAAATACTTTCTCCCCCCAACGATTATACATTTTTATTTCAAATTCGCGCACAAATACATCGCTCCACCCAAACACATCATTCAAATTATCACCATTGGAGGTCACCGCATTCGGAACAAAAACCAATGGAGGTTGAATTAAATAGATATCATTACTCCTACTTATTGCATTCAAACTACCTGAACCTTCATAAGCTAAAATGCTATACCAATACCCCCCCCAGTCGTAATCTAAATCACTATCAGTATAAAACTGAATAGGATCATCTAATAAAACAATAGGTCTAAATTCTCCAGTATCAACAGTGCGTAATAATTCATAATTACGCACTCCCCCATTCCAATTAATGTAATCATCCCATGTCAAATCAAATTTAAAGCGAGGAGTTTCTTCTTTTTTATTTTTTGCTTCACCTCGAATTACAATTGAACAACCTAGGTTACTCAAATTACTCAAGTGACCACAATCATCAGCTACCCTAATCTGATAACAATATGAGGTTGAATTGATATCAACTTCAGTATCTATAAAAACAGTATCATTTATATCATAAACAGAGGTGAGATATTGGGGGACACCATTATTTCTGGAGCTCTTATAAATTTCATAATGTCCAAAATCTTCTTCTGTAGACTTTAAAAATATAACATGTATATCTTGTCCAACAACTGTTGTGGTTTTGAGATAAGTTTCATCAACAGGAATTTGACTTTCTCTGGTACTGCTCAAATAATAGGATTCTTCACCTAATTCATTACAAATATTTTCAACTACTAAGTAATACGTGTAGTCACGATTTCTTGGATCTATGACATCATTATCTAAATAGGACCCACCCAGCTGGCTGGTCGTTGAAAAAATAAGCGTTTTATTATTGTTTGGGTCTACTCGATACAGTTTCATAGTAAGAAAATAATCAGACTCAGATGTAGACTCCCAATCAATTCTTAATTGATTATTGCTCACAAAGTTTAAGCAAAGCACATCGGGTGGAGGCAATAAAGGAGTAGAATCTACTTGAATAATAATTGAGGTTATACTGTCCGAAGAACTAGGACAACCTCTATCTTTTGCTTGCACGTCAATTTTGAAGGTTTGACTTGCCTGTAAACAGGAAAATATCATTTTAAAATTCGCATTAAGACTCCCTTTGCCAATAAGTGTATCGTCATATTCTATTATACTAGGAAACAATGCTGTTGGAATATCAAAATAAACAAACAAAGAATCTCCTTCAGGATCAGAAATTGGATAACTAAATGAAAAAGTATCCCCAATTTGAATATTAAGGGTATCTACTACGTTTGTGATATAATTTTGTGGAGAAAGATTTGGAGGAAGATTGAATGGCACTACAGCCATTTTAAATGAAGCATTACTACACCTTGGACTTGGATTCCTCTCTGAATAGGCTCCTGCTGTTGTTGGAAAATCACTAATCTTAGAACTCAATGCATTATTAGGACAACTGCTACACACACTTTGATACACGATCCCTCTTTTATCAAATCTACTGGTTCCTCCATCCACATGATCACCCGTTTGATTTCCTCCAAAATAGGTAGCAAAAGATAAATCGGACATATCCTCTTCAAATACAACCAAATGAAAATCTTGACCATCCGTAGTTTTTTGAAATGCATCATTGGTGATTGGCATATTAGAAAGGGTATTTCCTGGCACAGACTCTGAATTACTCCCCCATCCACTGACGTATATTTTACTACAATCGTCCACTAAAAAAGCATTTATGGTAATATCTGGATTATTTCCTCCACTACCATAAACAGAACTCAACAATAGTTTTGATAAATCTGAGTCAAATTTGGAAATAAATTGTTTCCCACGATTATTGGAATATCCATTTCCTAAAATGGGCATATTACCCTCAGAGTGGCCCACTACGTATATATTTTCATATTTATCAATTTCTAATTGTAAAATTTGATCATATGATGGAGTTCCAAGGTATGTAGTTTGTATCACTAATGTACCATCTTCACTTATTTTAGCAATAAAACCATCCGTATCTCCCACCTTATTGGGAAGGTATGCCCCAATCGATGTTGGCAAACGATTACTCGATGATCCTCCAGCTATATATAAATCTCCCGTTGATGAAACATCGATACTGTATACAGCATCATCACCTTCAGCACCATAATACATACTCCAACGGAGACTGGTCAAATCAGGGCTCAAACTCAACACAACTCCATCTTGCATTCCACCAGACGTAGGTTGAAAAACTCCAGATGTAGTGGGAAAGTTAAAAGAAGTTGTACTAGTTGCAACAAAGATATTTCCATCCATATCTAAATTGACTTCTCCCCGATAATCATCCGCATAAAAATAGCGTGTATTGGTATTATCATTGATACCATCGCTACCTGATCCGCCTATAAAGGTAGATCCGATTAGCGCTGTTCCATCTGCATTAAACTTGGTAACAATCACATCTTCATTCCCATTGTGAGTCCTATCAAATGTACCCGCAGTTGTCGGATAATTAGTAGATGATGAAGTACCAAATACAATTAATTGATCCAATTTATCAACAATTAAACTGTGAGGATAATCATTCATATTGCCTCCAAGATACGTGGCATAAATCAAATTTTGACCGTTATTTGAATATTTACTTATAGCAATATCACAAGCAAACGTATTAGGTTCCCCGCCGTTGAATGTAATATCAAAAGCTCCAGGGGTAGTGGGATAGACACCATCCAAAAATTTAGTAGGACTTGTCGCTATACCGCCAGAATACAAATTACCATTAGCGTCATAAGTAGCTGTAAAACCAAAATTATCTACCGAACTACCTGAATAGGTGGAGAAAATTAGCTCTGGATCAATAATGGTCTTGATCTTAGACTTGAGAAAATTAGACTCAAGACCAATGTAATCTCCTAGATCCACATAATTCATTGAAATAATTTTCTTCATTGAGCCATGTTGCTCATAAGAAACAGGCATAATTTCACTAAAATTTCCAAAATCTGTTGAAATTTCTATTCTATTAGATTGAATTTTAATATCATTTTGGCCCGCAATTTTTATCTTAATGTCCTCTAGATTTGCCCCAGGGTGAAGGATAAAATTATATTTAAATCGTTGGTCAATTACCTCAAATTCTAAATCTATATGAGAATAGATAGATTTAAAAACTACTTGCGTGTACATCCCAACCTGACCTGCCCATTTTGAGGGATCACTTCCCTGAAAGTAGTTGTAATAGGCTGACGTTTTCCTTAAAAATTGGACTGAATCAAAATTAGCTTCAAGGAATGAATATTTCAATAATTGAAAACCTAAGGTATCCGTTTGGTAAATAGTTGGAGAATGATCATGCATTTGATGATCATGGAAATTAAGAACTAAATCCGCCCATTTCTTTGTATCATGTAGTAAAACTGAGAATCCATTTTCAGACAAATAGATGCGATGTGTGTTAAAATCAACAATAGATTTTACAGTAGAGTTGAATTGGCCTTTATTTTCGATAAAACCAATTTCCGCATGAAGTTGGTTTGGAATCAAAAAGAGAAAAATGGCACAAACCCAAGAAAATTTATATCGATATCTGTAAGTAGTCAACTCCAATAATTTATGGGTTGCAAGTTACAACAAAGATGATTGAGAAATAAATTATCTGACTGGATTATACGCAAACGTATGTACCACATAGTTAAATTGACGTCCGTCTGACAATTCTACATTTACGTTAAAATCACTTTTAGTTGGCAGTGTATTTTTGTTATATTGTGGCTTAAAGACCAATGTAGGTGCACCATATCCGCTTACAAAAGGTTCAACCTTTACATCAATAGGTGTTCCGTCTTGTGATACACGAATGGATGCACCAGACAAATCTCCATACACCGAAAATGTCCAATTGTCCATAAGCATAATTTGTGGCAAATACCCCTGTGGTGGCCAGGTTATGGGATTATTCATGAAATCAGCTGTATCAATAGTTCCACTATCATCCAATGCCCATATTACGGCATAATTGTTTGTGCTACCATGCCCATATACACGTCCATTGGGATATAGCAACCAACGTCTATTCCCTGCACTAGGATTTTTATCATCCATAATGTAAGTGACTGCCATCGAGGTGTTGGCGTCTTTAATCAAAAGAGAGTGTTTGGCTGCATAAGCCCCCTCACTTGTCCAGCAACGCCATGTTTTAGGTGGTTCATGCTTTAAGGCATTATTAACGGTCATCATTAATGCAGCTTTCTGACAATATTCATTTGTAGCTTCATCAAAAAGTACCTCAGGAACACCTGCATTTCTTCTAAAATAATTGATTCGGTCTACAACTTTATTTTGTATATCCATATCAATAGTGCCTGCATCACAACCTCCAGCTCTTCCATTCCAAGTGAATGGAACAATTTCATTTCCATTGATATCTTTTCCTTGAGTTTTAGTATTAAAATAATTTTGGAAGAAGTCCTCTCTAGCTATTAATTCAAGTTGTTCACTATGATCTTTTTCTGGAAAAAAATACACCAGCTCGGCAGCTACATCCTTTGCAGTACTGAAACGATTTTCAGAAATCAACAAACCAAGATACTTATTGTTAATCGCCTCCAAATGTGCTAATGTTTCGGGTGATTCATACCTATCAAACTCATCTTTTATAAGCTTATAAAGCATCCCTTGTTCATCAACATTGGTTCGAACAACGGCTTTCTCTGCAATTATTTTGGATCGTAAAGAAAGTAATTCCTTATCATTCGGGTACTTGATTAAAGCTTGTCGCAAAATAAATCCGGCAAAAGGCAATGGCTTAGTCTGGTAGCTGTAGTCAGCAATAACTTGCCACCTTTTCAATGTATCACTCGCCAAATCTCCAACCGTAGTAATTGAAATGTAATTAGATAAAAGGTAAGAGCTACTTCTGAGATGACCATATTGTTGAAAATACTCTGCCAATTTCCATACTATATTATCTGACTTACTATCAACAAATACATCTGTTTCACGAATATCAGCACTTTTTTTGAGTTGACTTTTTTGAATTTTTTCACGAGTAAATCGATGAATTAGCGTGTCTGCCTGAATCGTCTGGTTGTTCAACAAACTATTTTTTATTAAATAAATATAAATAGAATTCTCTTTTTGAAGAAACTCCTCAGCATTGGGTACAAAACGCAACACCTCCTGAACGTAATCCAACATTAATTCACTAGGAGGCATATTTTTAATAATATCAAGTGTCACTTTTCTGAGGTAAAAGTTCAATTTAGCATCATCTCCCACTAACTTCCTTCCCTCAGATATTAATGCAATAGCACTATCATAATGCTTATTTTGCCAATGGGCATCAATGAAATAGATCATTGGATCTACCTCTACTGTTTTATCTGTAATACCTTGACTGTAATCGGAACGGTAACACTTGATTAAATCCTTATATATTATTTCCGCTGCAGAAAATTCACTGGCTCCAATAAAACTTTTTGCTTGTAAAAAATAAGCATCTCTACGAGTGGTATCTATGCTGTAGGATTGACCATACAATTTGGCTGCTTTTGCATATTTATTCGTATTGTATTGTTTAAAAGCCTCTTTGTTATTGAATTCAATAACCATGTCTCGGACTGCTAAAAAATCATCCATTAAAACTTGATTATTCTCATCATTTTTAATGCCCTTCAACATATATGTCACAGCCTGCTTGATCGCATCTGGATTTTTTTGAATATATCGCTCATCCTGAGCTAAATGAACATAGGCTTGTGATAAATAATAGTATGTTGCTGGTAGTTTTTTAAGTTCTTTTACTTCCAAGGCATCCAGTGCTACTTTTTCAAGTCTAATATAATTGCCGTCTTCCGCGGCCAACGCCAATTTTTCTAGTTGTGCATATGAGGAAATGCTACTTAAAATGACAAATATGAGTGAAGGAATTTTTATTAATTTCATATATACTACAATTATACAATTTACTTTAGATTCAAACTCCAAGCATTGGCATCCGTTGCAAATAACTTTTTTGTATTTGTCCAAATTATTTTGAATGTGTCTGATTTTCGATAGTTATTTAAAAAATCTGAATTTAACCAAATACTATGGGTAAATACAATATTGGGATGATCTATATCCTGATAAATTTTTAAACTTACTAAACCTGGCATTGCCTCAATTTTGGATTGGATGGTATAAAAATAAGTCATGAAATTATCTATTTCTTCTGACCTAAACTCCATTTTTACTAATCGAAGTATCATCGTTTTTTAATAATTACGGGCTTATACATTCTTAAATTCAGTAACTTCTGTGCACTCCCATCTCTGAGGGAAATCGATAAATAATCCCGAGCATTGTAGTAGGCATAAATATCTCCAGACTTAAATCCAGACAAATCCTCGTAAATTTTAGATAATTCATAGTGTCTAGAAAGCATGATTATAAAATTTTGATTCGAAAAATATTTCGCTACATCATCTCTTGTAATATTTGTAAAAACATTTCCCATATTATCAATACACAATACACATCCTGCTAATTCATCATTGACATATGACGGCTTAATGAGTGTTTGTTTATCAACGGTGGTTGCTATAGTTAAAAAATCGTTTAATGATTTTCCTGATATAATTTCTTTAATCACAGGTAAATAAATGTGGTGAATTTCAGTGATTCCATCCAAGTTGGGTATGCGATAATATGTGTCATAATCTTCCCCGAAGATGAGGCTTAAAATACCATTATTTGCTGCCAAAAAGTAATGCCCTTTGAATTGAGCAATGATATGATAATCATAAGAATAAGCAATCGTACCTAGAGCTATCACATGAAAACTTCCAATAGGGAAATTCTCGAAAACGAGATTACTCAGGTAGGCTGCTTCAACATTTTTATTTTCAAATATTTGGTTATTGATTTCAATAAAAGGAAGTCCTATACCCTGCTTATACATAGCTCCCTGAAAAGAGGCTGTGTAATGAGATCCTTGTCCAAATTCACTTAAAAAAGTTAGTACGTTCAATTTTAGAATATTTAACTAATTTAGCAGACGAAAATAACATCTCAACCTAACATTTGTATCATAGACTTTGATAGAAAAGAAATATTTAATAGACGGCATCGATCATTTCCGATTTTTTGGTCCGTACAACAGTCATTTTAAAGTTTACAAAGAAAAATATCCCAAACTCAAACTTTCCTCACGTGGAGACACCATTACTATTGTCGGAGAAGCACCTGATGTTGAGGAATTTGTCACTGCTGTAGAGTCCATTGTGAAATATTTAAAATTAAACAATAAAGTTACTCTTGGGGATATTGAACGATTGGTTATTGGAGAAGAAAATAGTAAAAATGGGGCATCTCAATCAGAAAAAGGGATTATTATTCATGGTCAGGGAGGTAAAATCATTACAGCTCGTACCAAAAATCAACAGTCTTTGGTTGATCAAGTATATCAAAATGATTTAGTATTTGCCATTGGTCCGGCCGGAACTGGAAAAACATACACTGCAGTAGCATTGGCTGTAAAAGCATTGAAAAATAAAGAAGTAAAAAAGATAGTGCTTTGTCGACCTGCTGTTGAAGCGGGAGAAAGTCTTGGTTTTTTACCTGGAGATATGAAAGATAAGGTAGATCCCTATTTAAGACCCTTATATGATGCATTGGGCGATATGATACCTATTGAAAAGTATAAGGCATACATTGAAAAAGGGATTATTGAAGTTGCTCCGCTGGCTTTTATGCGTGGGCGTACCCTGAAAGATTGTTTTGCTATATTGGATGAGGGACAGAATGCCACCCATACTCAACTCAAAATGTTCCTAACTCGAATGGGACCCACATCTAAAATTGTCATCACGGGAGACCTATCCCAAGTAGATCTACCCGCTCGAGCAAAGAGTGGACTTGCTCCTGCATTGGATATGCTTAAAGCTATTGATGGTATTGGTATTGTGCGACTCAACGAAAATGACGTTGTACGGCATCGATTGGTGAAAGACATCATTCGAGCATACAACCAGTTTGAGAAAAAAGACTAAAAGTTCATATTCGACTTTAACTCACCCATAGAAACAGCTATTTCTATGGTAAAATGTATATTTGACTTTCAAACCAATGTTGAACAAACTCAAACATAACAAAATATCACTTCTACTTTTTTTGCTTTTCTTAACTTCCTGTAAAAAGGAAAAATTATACCCACCTCCTTGTCCAAATGGGTGTGAGTCTAATCAGTATCTTATATATAAAAATGATACTATTCAGATGAATAATGATGGTTTTTATAGAATAAAATGGGAGGGTTTAAACTATTTTCAATTAAAAGGAAACCTATCTGATCTAGACCCACAATATGTTATCAACAAGGTCCCTTTAGTTGTGACTAATTATGATACCGATTACTGGATTACAAATAATGGTATCCTATTTCGTACAGTTCAAGATAAGTATTTAGGCTGGTTTTATGATGATAATTTTAACACGCCAGTCGTCATTAGAAATCAAACATATACCTGGAAGGATGCAGCGAAAATATATCAACCATTAAATATAGCAGGTTATCAAATACCTAAATATTTTTGTTTTGATTGCCCTTATGCTCCAACAATTATTGGAACTTCATCCGCATATACGTATGAACCCACCCAAAATATTCGATTAAATAAAGAAATGATTGGAGATACGCTAAATGTATATACTGAGACCTGGTTCAATACAGATGTTGGGGAAAGAGAAATCAAAGAGAATAGCTTTAACATAATTGTAGAATAAATTATACTCATTATACTAAGCAATCCAACTTATGGTCAACTTTTGTGAATAAAAAAATAACCTCAATCAAAAAAAGTTTACTCCATTTTTATCAAACATAAGTATCTCATAAACAGATCTTTAAAAAACTTAAGAAAAGCTATTTGAAAACCTTCTAAATTGAAAAAATCTACTTCCAATAAAATGTCCATTTTTATTGCATAATTATATTTGCAACTACTTACATTTGACGCACTAAATTGTAATGCACACATCAAAAAAACAAATCGTCTTTACGAGTATTTTTTTAACCACAAGCACCCTATCATATTCAACCAATAATATGTCATCATTTTATTCAGAATCTACGTTCATCGCGTTGATTATCTTGTCTGTAGTTTTAGTAGCTATAACTGCACTTTTGTTCGGTATCAAAAAACATTTAACATCGCTAAATAACGAAAAGAATAGTGAAGATGTTGAACCCTCTTTTTATGTACGTAAAATTCAACCTATTCTTCAATCTTGGAATCCTACCATAGCCACATTGGTTATTGCTACAGGTGTGCTGCTATTTCTTGGTGCATTTGGCTATAAGTTTGGCATGGAGGAAGTTGGAGTCCAACAAGGATATGCCCCTACTCAACCCATCAACTTTTCCCACAAAATTCATGCAGGTCAATATGAAATGGACTGCAAATACTGCCATAGTACGGTAGAAAAATCGAAATCAGCGAGTATACCATCTTTGAATACTTGTATGAATTGCCATAAATATGTAAAAGCTGAAGAAAAATATAACGGTAAAACTTCACCAGAAATACAAAAAATATATGATGCCATTGGTTTTGATGGAGAGAATATGGAATATATCGAAGGTTACGAACAAAAACCAATTGAATGGGTTAGGATTCATAATCTGCCTGATTTAGCTTACTTTAACCACTCACAACATGTCGTTGTAGGAAAAGTCGAATGTCAAACATGTCATGGTCCTGTTGAAGAAATGGAAAAAGTATATCAATATTCAACACTACAAATGAATTGGTGTATTGATTGTCATCGTGAACGGAGTATTGATACTGAAAACAACGATTACTATGAAGAAGCTCACAAGAATATGTTAGCCGAAGGAAAAGATTACATCACGGTTGCCGAGAATGGCGGTCTTGAGTGTAGTAAATGTCACTATTAATTAAAAGGACCCAATAGAATATAAATTATGTCTTCAAATAATTACTGGAAAGGGATAGAAGAACTTGATCAAACGCAAGAATTTGTTTCAACCAACGAAAATGAATTTTCAGAAGGCCTGCCCTTAGAGCAAGTTTTCTCCAATGATGACTCCACAAGAGCCAATCGAAGAGACTTTCTGAAATATTTCGGATTTGGACTAGGAGCAGTAACGCTTGCTGCTTGTAACAAAACTCCTATCAAAAAAGCAATACCCTACGTTGAAAAACCCGATCAAGTAACCCCTGGTGTACCTTTATACTACGCAAGTAGTTCTGTAAGCAATGAAGAAGGGTTTCCTATCTTGGTAAAAGTAAGGGAAGGTAGACCTATCAAATTTGAGCCTAATAAAGAAGCTACCTACTTTGGTGGAGGTTTAGATGGTTTAGGCCACTCCGCCCTACTATCATTGTATGACACCAATCGACTTAAAGGTGCGATGGTTTTCGGCAAAAGAAAAACCCAAGATTGGAAAAGTTTTGATAAAACCATTATTGCAGAATTAGACAAAGTGTCTGCTGCTGGCAAGTCAATAGCTATTGTTCGTGGAGGAAGTACCAGTATTGTAATAAATGAGGCTATCCAAGCTTTTTCTGATAAATATCCCTCAACTCAAGTAATAAAATATAACCCTATCTCCTACTCTGGAATTACTCGAGCGAATCATGCATCATTCAATCAAGCTGTTATTCCTGCCTACAATTTTGACCAAGCTGATGTTATTGTTAGTTTTGGTGCAGACTTTTTAGGAACATGGATTAGCCCAATCAAGTTCCATTCAGATTACAGTAAAAATCGAGTTCCAAAGGATGGTAAAATGTCAAAGCATTTTCAGTTTGAATCTCTAATGAGTTTATCTGGTAGTAATGCTGATGTACGTGTTCCTATTAAAATGAGTAATGTTAGTCAACATTTAATTGCATTATATAGAGAATTAGGCGGGAATACACCACATCAAGGCATGGAAGTGGCAGGTAATAATATAAAAGCTGCTGCCAAAGAACTAAAACTAGCCGGTAAAAGAAGTTTGGTAGTTTGTGGAAGCAACAATGAAGCTGATCAAATGATGGTAAATGCCATCAATATGATGCTTGGAAACTATGGCACTACCATAGATCTTTCCAATTACTATAATGGTCAACTTGCAGACGAAGCAGCGTTCAATGGCTTTATTCAAGAAGCTCTATCTGGGAAATATGGTGCAGTAATTACACTCGATGCAAATCCTGTTTATTCTCATCCGGATGCTGAAAATGCGTTCTCGAAAATACCTGTTAGAATCAGTACTGCTATTACCGCTGACGAAACTACTACCAATGCGACCCATGTCGCCACCAATTTACATCCTTTAGAAAGTTGGGATATTAAACAACCCTACAAAGGAAGGTTTATTATGTCTCAACCTACTATATCCCCTGTTTTTGAAGGAAGACACGCAGCAAGTTCATTATTGTCTTGGACAGGTGTAAATGTAGCCGACAAAAAAGACATCTCTCATGCATATACCTATACAAAACAAGTTTTTGATCGTGTTATTGGGGGTGATTTTAATGAGGCTATTGAACGGGGTATCGTAGAGAAAATTATACCTGTAGCTACCCCCTCATTTAATATTACAGGTGGTGTAATTGCCGATCAACTTTCATCTAAGAAAGGATCAGCTACTGAACTCATTCTATATCAAAAAGTAGGTGTACGTGATGGTGCATATGGGAATACACCATGGGCACACGAAATGCCTGATCCTGTATCTAAAGTCACATGGGATAATTATCTTTCTATGTCTATGCCAGATGCTAAAGCCAACGGTTTTGTAACTGGAGATGTAGTTTCAATCAAAACTTCTTCCGGCAGTATTGAGCTTCCTATTTTGATACAACCCGGACAAGCAAAGTCTACTTATGGTATTGCCTTAGGTTATGGAAGACAACTCCCTGAGGATGTTAAAAATGACCTGAAAGATTTGGGTAAAAATGCTTATCCCCTCATAGATATGAAAGACGGTTATGCCAATTTTATATCAAAAGATGTAAGTATAACTAAAGTGGATGGTGCTAAATTATATGAATTTGGAATTACTCAAACACATTATTCCATCGAAGGTAGAGATATAATTCGTGAAGCTAGTATTGAAGAATATAGAAAAGATCCAAAAGCAGGCAGTTATGTTCACAAACCCAAAATGATATCACTTTGGGATGATTATGATTATTCAAAAGGACATCACTGGGCTATGGCTATCGACCTAAACTCTTGTACTGGTTGTAGTGCTTGTATTGTAAGTTGTAGTATTGAAAATAACGTTCCTATTGTTGGTAGAGATGAAGTTCGCCGAAGACGAGAAATGCACTGGTTGCGCATTGATCGGTATTATAGCTTTGAAGCTCCTACTAAAAAAGATCTTAATTTAAGTATTGTTCACGGTGGAGACCAAACAGTTGAAGCAGGTGATTTAATGACTCAGGAAAAGGTAATGGAGGCTTATAGTGCTGACTCAGACACTGAAACAGCCTACGATTATTATCAAAATGTACGTGTTGCCCACCAACCCATGATGTGTCAACATTGCGACAATGCTCCCTGCGAGACGGTATGCCCGGTATTAGCCACTACCCACAGTAGCGAAGGTCTGAATCAAATGACCTACAATCGTTGTATTGGAACAAAATATTGCGGCAATAACTGTCCTTATAAAGTCCGACGATTTAACTGGTTTAGATACAACGAAAACGAAAAATTTGATTACCATTTCAGTAATGATTTAGGTAAGATGGTTATTAATCCAGATGTCACCGTTCGTTCTCGTGGGGTGATGGAGAAATGTAGTTTCTGTGTTCAACGAATTCAATCAGCTAAATTGAGCGCTAAACGCGATAATCGTAAAATGAATACTGACGAGTTTACCACTGCATGTGCTCAAACTTGTCCTTCTAATGCGATTATTTTTGGTGACTTAAATGATAAGAACAGCGAGATTGCTAAATTATATCAAAATGATCGATCGTATCATGTACTTGAAGAATTAGGGATTAAACCAAGTGTTCAATACATGACTAAAATAAGAAATATTAAAAAATCAAATAACCAAACAGCACATTAAAAGCATGTATACAGCAGATATAAGACAACCGCTTGTAACAGGCGGAAAAACGTATTCAGATGTTACACAGGACGTCTGTAGACCGATTGAGAACAAACCAACACCTTCATGGTGGCTAGGATTCTCTATCGCCGTAGTATTATTTCTTTTATTAGCAGGAACTTTAGCATGGACTGTTTGGGAAGGAATCGGCACATGGAATGTAAATAAATCAGTTATGTGGGGATGGGATATCACCAACTTTGTATTTTGGGTTGGTATTGGGCATGCAGGGACACTTATTTCTGCTATTCTTTTATTATTTAGACAAAAATGGAGAATGGCCATCAACAGATCAGCCGAGGCAATGACCATATTTGCTGTTTTCTGTGCCGCAATATTTCCTTTATTTCACATGGGTCGTGTGTGGCTTGGTTATTGGCCACTTCCACTGCCCAATGCTTTTGGTTCATTATGGGTGAACTTCAACTCTCCACTGCTTTGGGATGTATTTGCTATTTCAACATATCTATCGGTATCTCTGGTTTTTTGGTACTTAGGGCTCATACCTGACATCGCTACTGTGAGAGATCGTGCAACTTCAAAAGCTAGAAAATTTTGGTATGGATTCTTTGCTATGGGATGGAATGGTTCTGCAAAGTCGTGGGGAAGATATGAGGTGGTTGCTTTAATACTTGCAGGTATATCCACCCCACTCGTTTTATCCGTGCACACCATTGTATCTATGGACTTTGCAACATCCGTTATTCCTGGATGGCACACAACCATTTTCCCTCCATACTTTGTTGCTGGAGCTATATTCTCCGGTTTTGGAATGGTACTTACTTTATTGCTTATTGCAAGACATGTAATGAACTATCAAGATTATATTACTACGGAGCATTTAGAAGCTATGACTAAAGTTATCTTATTAACTGGATCTATTGTCGGTTTGGCTTATATCACAGAATTTGTAATCGCTGCCTATTCTGGTTATGAATATGAACAATATGCATTCGCCAACCGAATGTTTGGACCCTATGCTTGGGCTTATTGGACCATGATGTTTTGTAACCTCATGGCACCGCAAGTATTTTGGAGTAAGTGGGCAAGGACAACACCTTGGTTTATTTTCATTATTTCTATTATTGTAAATATTGGGATGTGGTTCGAACGATTTGTAATTATTGTTACATCACTCCACCGTGATTTCCTACCTAGTAGCTGGGTAATGTATCACGCTACTTGGGTTGAAGTAGGTATTTTCCTAGGAACATTTGGTTTATTCTTTACATGTTTCTTCTTATTTGCTAAATTCTTGCCGGTAATCAACATGGCAGAAGTTAAAACTATCATTAAAGACAAAGAGTAATATGATTGATAAAAGTATATTATTAGATAATAAAAAATTTACTGTCGGAATTTTTGATAATTCCGACAAACTTCTTCACGCAGTAAAGACACTTAAAGAAAAAGGAGTAAAAATATTTGATTGCTATACACCATTTCCTGTTCATCATTTAGATCAAGCTCTAGGATACCACCGAACAAATCTTACCGTTGGCGCATTTTTGTGTGGAATGTTAGGTTGTTTGTCTGGATTTACACTAGCATTCTATATGAATGTAGTAGACTGGCCCATGATTATTGGAGGAAAACCCCAAGATATTTCTGTGTTTACAAGTTTTATCCCTGTGATGTTTGAGTTAACCATTTTATTCACGGCGTTTGGTATGGTTATTATGTTTTTTGCACGTACACGATTAATTCACGGTATTAAAGAGGATTTATTATCTAGAAGACAAACAGATGATCACATGGTATTAGCCATTGATAATAATGAAGAACAAGCTATCAGTAACGAGGATATTGTAGCACTTTTAACTAAGGAAGGTGCAATCGAAGTTAATGCATCGAAAGAAGCATTTAATACATCACTCACCTCAGAAGAAGATTTAGCTAAAATTCTGAATCCTGCATCAACTAAATCAAAGAAGAAATAAATCATGAAGCTAAACCATATCATAAAATACACAGCCATTTTAGCTTTACCTATAATGAGCATCATGTCTTGTGTAAGCTCTGGTGATAATCCAGGTATCGAGTATGCACCGAACATGTATATCTCTCAAGCTTATGAGCCCTACTCACAAGATCGAAAGTTTGCGACAAATCCTCACGGTATGACGATGCGTGAACCAGTAAATGGAACCATTGCCCGAGGTCAACTTAATTATGTATATCCTTTTCCTAATTCTGGTGATGGATACGCAGCAAGTGCCGAATTCACCGGAGATGTAGAATCTACCGAAGAAAATATCCAAGAAGGGGAACGTTTGTATAATATTTACTGTTGGCATTGTCATGGAAAAAAAGGAAAAAATGATGGACCTATTTTCAAAGAAAAGAAAATGCCAGCTCCATCATGGCCAAACTACCAATCGGATTATATAAAAGAGTTACCCGTTGGAAAGGCATACCATACCATTACATACGGAAAAGGACTCATGGGATCTCATGCTTTTATGCTAGACCCTGAAGAACGTTGGAAAGTAATTCATTACGTTAAAACATTAGCAAATAATGTGAGCAGCTCAGCATCAACAGACACAACAAGTACCGCTGATATGACTGCAACCGATACATTAAATAGTAATTCAGTTAACTGATCAATAAAAAAACGAAACTTAAAACCATGGGACACCATTCTATACAAGAAGTATCGCACGAAAAATTTGAATTCCAAGGAAAAGCTAAACTTATTCCTATCGTACTTATAGTTCTCGGAGCAGTTTTAGCCATCATAGGATCTTTACAAGTTAAAAATAATTGGGATAATGTAGGTCATCACGCACAAACCAAAGATGGGGTTACTCATCATGAATCAGCTCCAAACCATCATATAGCCCATGCCGATGATCATCATAATTTAGGACACGTAGAGGATACTCTTAAAGAAAGTCACGATGAAACTAGGGCTCATGAGACAACTAATCATAACGATCAACATACAAAAGCAGATGCTCATGCTACAGTTGACCATGCCGATGAGCATCATGGACCAACATGGATGACACGAGTTTGGGCAAACCTATTGATGAATAGCTACTACTTTTGGCTGTTTGCTGTTGCTGCTATCTTTTTCATAGCTGTTAATTATGTGGCTAATGCGGGTTGGGCAGTTATGTTGAAACGAATTATGGAAGCTCAAAGTAGCTACTTGCTTATTGGATCTATTTTACTTATTGGAATCATTATAGGAGCTAAAGATACGCTCTATCATTGGGTACAATATTTCCACAGTCCAGCTGCTGGAAATCCAGATGCTGCAGGGTATGATCGTATTTTAGAGAGCAAATCATGGTTATTGAATAATACATCATTGTTTTTCTTTATTCCTTTTGTCACCATTGTGTGGATTTTAATTCGAATGAAATTAAGAAAAAATAGTCTTGCTGAAGATCAAGAAAAAGGGCTAACAATGTTCAAAAATTCAACTCGTTGGTCCGCAGGTTTCATCTTCTTCTTTGCCTTTTCATTTTCAGCATTATCCTGGTTAATCATCATGAGTATTGATGCACATTGGTATTCAACGATGTTTTCTGTTTATAATTTTGCAGTATCCTTTGTAACTGGACTATCCGTAATGATGGTCATTTTACAATATTTGAAAATTACTGGTAAAATGACTTTAGTCTCTGATGAAGTTGTTCATGACTTAGGTAAATTTATGTTTGCCTTCTGTGTATTTTGGGCATATATATTTTTAAGTCAATGGTTACTCATTTGGTATACAAATCTACCCGAGGAAACTACGTACTTTGCGGATCGATTAGAAGGTGGATACAGAACTTTATTCTTTGTAAACCTATTCATGTGTTTTGTTGCACCATTTTTGGTTTTAATGATGAGAAATGCAAAACGTTCACCAATCGTATTATTGACAGCAGCATCGGTTATTCTAATTGGACACTGGATAGATATGTATCTTCTAATCATGCCTGGAACCGTAGGTGAACATGCGGGAATTGGTTTATTGGAAATAGGTACAACGATAAGTTTCTTTGGAATTTTTGCATTCACCGTACTTCGTTCGTTGAGCAAAGCCAACCTCTATCCAATTAATCATCCTTATGTATTAGAATCTGCAAACCACGATGTTGGACCCTAAGATTTAAAAAGATATTCAAAAAAAATCCATGGGCAAGCCCATGGATTTTTTTTTGAAGCAAAGTATATATTATCTCTTCTTTATTTTTTTGGACTTTAACACCGTATGTTCGTTCATTAGTTTTTTCCAATCATTAGCACCTTCGTCTGCAAAATCAATCGTTTCTTGATACTCCCGTTTTGTGACTTTAGCTCTGGTAATTGGTACCGTGATAAAATCCTCAATAGCTTGTAAATATTCTCTCTCCTCTTTAGCACAAAAAGAGATGGCTTTCCCTTTGTTTTTTCCTCTTCCTGTTCTACCAACCCGGTGAACATAATTTTCTGGAACTTCAGGTAAATCATAATTTATCACCATATCTATACCCTCAATGTCTATACCTCTAGCTGTTACATCAGTGGCAATTAATATAGAACATGCCCCTGTTTTAAATGCCATCAGAGAGATATCCCGATCAAGTTGGTCTTTATCTCCGTGCATAGTCAGTGTATCTAGTTCTACTCTAGCCATAGCGTTTTTTACACGTTCAGCTCTCACTTTCGTTCGAACAAAGACTAGAATTTTCTTATCGATATTTTCTTGTATAATACGTTGCAAGAAAAAACGCTTATCGTCCATTTCTACAAAAACCATTTGATGAGACACATTTTTACTTACCGGATCTTTGGGTGATATCTGAATACGGATAGCCTTACTACTGATCATTTGATAAGCTTGTGCTTTGATTTTTTTATTAATAGTAGCAGAAAAAAATAAAGTTTGACGTCGTTTAGGTAATTTAGCTACCAAATCATCAATATCCTTTGAAAAACCAAGATCTAGCATATGATCTGCCTCATCTAAAACCAATACTTCTATTTTGTTTAATTTCAAATATCCTTGACTTACCAAATCGAACATTCTACCTGGAGTACTTACTATAATATCTATCCCCTCAATTAATTTGTTAATTTGATAATCTTGCTCTACACCACCATAAATACATAGTGCTTTTACTTTTGTATTTTTAGCAATTTGATTAAAAACCCGCGTGATTTGTTGAGCCAATTCTCGAGTGGGTACCATAATGATGGATCGTATGATACTGGATTTGTTTCCTGATTTATATTTGATCTGTTGAATTTTGTCTATTAACGGGATAGCAAATGCTGCTGTTTTCCCCGTGCCCGTTTGAGCAATTGCCAAGACATCTTCCCCACGTTGAATCGGTGGAATGCATTTGTATTGAATATCGGTAGGACGCCTAAAATCCATGGCTAATAAATTGGTTTTAATCTCTTTAGATAAACGATATTCCTCAAACTTCATGCGCATGCAAAGTTACATCAATACCTGATTAAGCAAATTACATTCTAATAGATCATCATTACGAATATTGTTCTTATCTATATTCAAATTATATAACTTAAATCAAAAAGAAATAATGAATCAATTTGACATATTCAATTACATTCGTACTTACATGAATTCACATCACTTACGATTAGAAGTAATGTCAACCATTGGAAAATCAATGGATGACTTACTAACTAAATACCTCAAACCCATAGAAACTAACTGGCAACCGGCTGACCTATTACCTGATTCTAGGACAGATGAATTCTTTCCTGCTATCAAAGAAATACAGGAACTAGCTAAAGATATGGATTATGACCTACTCACTGTACTCATTGGCGATACCATCACTGAAGAAGCATTGCCAACCTATGAAACATGGCTCATGGATGTAGAAGGTGTAAACCAACAATATAACGATGGCGAACCCAATGGTTGGAGTAAATGGATCAGAGGGTGGACCGCAGAAGAAAATAGACACGGCGATTTACTTAATAAGTATTTATTCCTGTGTGGTAGAGTAGATATGCGAGAAATGGAAGTATCTACACAACACTTGATTAATGATGGATTCGATATTGGAACTGGTACAAATCCATATAAAAACTTTGTATATACCAGTTTTCAAGAACTTGCAACCAATATCTCTCACCGAAGAGTAGCTACTTTGGTTAAAAAAACAGGAAATAGCTTATTGGCAAAAATTAATGGCATCATTGCGGCAGATGAAGCCAGACATGCTTCTGCTTATTCTGATTTTGTTAAACGAATTTTTGAACTAGACCCCAGCCAAATGATGGTGTCATTTGAAGATATGATGCGCAGAAAAATTGTAATGCCAGCTCATTTTATGAGACAAAGCGGTGATAAAGTAGGTGAATTATGGAGTCACTTTTCGGATGCTGCTCAACGTACAAAGGTATATACCGCACAAGACTATATAGACATCCTTTCTTCATTAATTCGTGATTGGAATATTGATAAAATAACTGATTTAAATGATTTAGGGGAAAAGGCAAGAGATTATTTAATGGCTCTTCCAGGTAGACTTCAGCGTATAACTGATCGAATGAAAGAACCTGAAAAAGAATATGAATTTAAATGGATTGGATAAACTATATACGTTCTTTCGTGTTTATTTAAAGAGTGAATTTAGGTCAATATAGGAATAATATAGATATCGGTATCGAAGTTGATATTGTCTTAAAAAAACATCAAAGAACGGGAGAACTAACCAACGGTTTTGTAAAGAAAATCTTAACAAAATCACAACATCACCCTCATGGCATAAAAGTACAACTTGAAACTGGAGAGGTTGGGAGAATAAAAAAAATCTATCTAGACGAATAATTATGTCTCAATTTTACACGCTTTCAGCACAAAAACCCATGGGAGATCCCCTTCCAATGGATCAATACAAGGGCAAGGTTATTCTTATTGTAAATACTGCTACTAAATGTGGCCTTACTCCTCAACTATCTGAATTAGAATCCCTTCACCTCAAGTATAAAAACAATGGTCTACACATACTTGGATTTCCATGCAACCAATTTGCCTGGCAAGAACCCCTATCCAATGAAAATATGGAAGATGTATGCTTTAATACCCATCGTGTAACATTTCAACTCACGGCTAAAATTCATGTTAATGGTCCAAAAACACATCCCATTTTTAAATTTTTGAAAAAAGAAAAAAAAGGATTCCTGATGGGTCGTATTGGATGGAATTTTACCAAATTTCTGATAGATCAAAAAGGAAATGTAATTCAGCGTTACGCCCCCAACATAAAACCTGCTTCAATTGAAAAAGATATCATTTCTTTATTGATTTAGACTTAGTTCCATTGGTAAAATTTTTTCTTTGAATAGCCTGCAAAAAATACTAGACCTAAGGCAATTAAAATTACTACCATAGGCATCATTATAGCGTGCTTTATTCCATAAACTTGAATTACAGAAGTAAAGAATACATGATGAATCATCAAAGGAATTACTGTACAAAGGGATAAGACCAATATTTTTTGAGACCATTTTTTCCTTCCAATTAAACCTATAGAGCCTACAAATCCGCTCAAAACTGCTACAGCATACAAGAATGATATCCATGTAGGATATTCGCCATATAGAATTTGCTCTTGGGAAGAAAGTTTGGCTAAATCATCAGTAGAAATAAATGTTTGATAGTAAAAATTAACTAGGCTCATTGCGTTCCAGAGTAAAGCTAAAATGCTTATAAAATAATACCAAGGTGACATTTTTCAATGATTGTTCCATAAGAATCAAATGTAGTTAAGATAATAAAGAGTTAAGCAATATAAAACACTTATTTCTTTTTCCATCTTTCCAGATTAGGGATTTTTTTAGCAAAGGAATTTGCAAAAAGCCCCATAATAAAACCCATTTCTTTCATTTTGACTTTAACATAATATTGCATTTGATTGACATCCCAATCGGGATTATTGAATTTCCCGTTTTCATAACACAAAGCACAGTACATTAAATTAATGGAACCATCTAAATTTGTACCTCCACCATTTGGTGATTTCTTTAATGGCATACCACAACTCTGACAATTTTTATATTCTTGATTCATATTTTTTTCTTTATGCAAGAAATGAAAAACAACTAAAAGGGTGATTACTTAATTTATGATATTCGTCATATTTGGGTATGATATATATACAAAAAAGCACCCCCATGGAGGTGCTTTCTCTATTATTTAAAATTAAAATTACATCATGCCGCCCATGCCGCCCATATCTGGCATTCCGCCTCCACCATGCGAATGTGGAGCTTCTGCTTCTGGGATATCAGCAATGATACATTCAGTAGTAAGTAACATACTGGCTACAGATGCAGCATTTTCAAGGGCAACTCGACTTACTTTAGTAGGGTCAATGACACCTGCTTTTATAAGATCCATATACTCATCTGTACGTGCATTATACCCAAAATCTTTCTTACCATCCTTTACTTTTTGGATAACTACAGAACCTTCACCACCAGCGTTAGCTACTATCTGACGAAGGGGTTCTTCTAATGCACGACGGATGATATTAATACCCGTGTTTTCGTCTGGATTTGCACCAGATAAATCTTTAATAGATTCAATTGCACGAACAAATGCAACACCACCTCCAGCAACTATGCCTTCTTCAACTGCTGCTCGTGTCGCTGCTAAAGCATCATCCACACGGTCTTTTTTCTCCTTCATTTCAACCTCAGATGCGGCACCGATGTAAAGTACAGCAACACCTCCAGAAAGTTTAGCAAGACGTTCTTGTAACTTTTCTTTGTCGTAATCAGAAGTAGAATTCTCTATTTCAGCATTGATTTGAGCAATTCTTCCTTTAATATCTGCAGAATTTCCTGATCCATTTACGATGACTGTATTTTCTTTATCGATCGTGATTTTTTCAGCAGTACCCAACATATCAATGGTAGTATCTTCTAGTTTTCTACCTTGTTCCTCACTGATAACGGTTCCCCCTGTCAAGATAGCAATATCTTGGAGCATGGCTTTACGTCGATCACCAAAACCTGGAGCTTTTACTGCTGCTACTTTTAAGGATCCTCTAATTTTGTTAACCACTAGCGTAGCTAATGCTTCTCCTTCTACTTCCTCAGAGATGATAACCAATGGTTTGCCAGATTGTGCAGTTTGCTCCAATACTGGAAGTAATTCTTTCATACTACTGATCTTTTTATCACAAATAAGGATGTATGGAGCTTCTAAATCTGCTTCCATTTTTTCAGTATTGGTCACAAAATATGGAGATAAATAACCACGGTCAAATTGCATTCCTTCTACGGTTTTTACCTCCGTTTCTGTTCCCTTCGCTTCCTCAACAGTGATAACACCATTTTTTCCCACTTTCTTCATTGCATCCGCAATCAGAGTACCAATTACTTCATCATTATTCGCAGAGATTGAAGCAACTTGACTAATTTTATCAAAATCGTCTCCCACTACCTCGCTTTGTTGCTTCAGATTTTCTTTTACGGCAGTTACAGCCTTGTCAATTCCACGTTTTAGATCCATAGGATTTGCTCCAGCAGCAACATTTTTAAGCCCACCTGTAACAATAGCTTGAGCTAAAACAGTCGCTGTTGTTGTTCCATCACCAGCAATATCTGCTGTCTTTGATGCGACTTCTTTTACCATTTGGGCTCCCATATTTTCGATCGGATCTTTCAGTTCTATTTCTTTAGCAACAGAAACACCATCTTTCGTTACATTCGGCGAACCGAATTTTTTATCAATTACTACATTTCTTCCTTTCGGTCCAAGAGTAACTTTTACTGCGTTTGCAAGTTGATCTACCCCTTTTTTGAGTTGATCTCTAGCTTTTGTATCAAATAAAATTTGTTTTGCCATGATTTTTTAAGTTAATAATTAATTTAAAGTTAAACACTAAACGATTGCAAGAATATCTGATTCTCTCATCATTAATAAATCTTTGCCATCTACGGTAAGTTCTGTACCTGAGTACTTTCCATAAAGTACTGTTTCACCCACTTTTACTGTAGTTGGTTCATCTTTTTTCCCAGGACCTACTGCTATGACTGTTCCTTTTTGTGGTTTTTCTTTTGCAGTGTCTGGAATGTAGATACCTCCTGCAGTCTTTGATTCTGCTGCGGCAGGCTCTACCAATACTCTGTCTGATAATGGTTTAATATTCATGTTTGTATTCAATTATATTTTCAAGACAAATTGCACACATTGTGCCAAGATTGAATAAAGACAAAATTGCACTTACTTGTAAAAAAGTAGGTGACGATAAGTCATTCTGTCAGTATGATACTGTAAACAAAGCTTGAAGAGGAAGATTATTGCTGAATGGGATTTCCATTCTCATCCAATATTTCGATTTCCATGTTTTCGGGATCAACCGTATTCTCTGGATTTGGTTGGTTAGATGTTGCGGGAGTTGTTACTGGAGCTGGTGCTGCTGGAGTGGATTCCTCAACACGATCCAAAAATGCATTGCGTTTTTCCAAATCAGGGGTGTAAACAAAACGACTTCCAACAGACAAAACCATGATAGAAATAGCTAATGTCCACGTAGCTTTTTCTATAAACTCGTTTGTTTTTTTAACTCCAGCTATCTGATTCGCAGCAGAAAAATTAGCGGCTATCCCTCCACCCTTTGGATTTTGAATAAGTACGGCTAGTATTAAAAGAATAGATGCTATGATTGCGAGTATGATTATAACGGTGAACATGATGTATTATAGATCGTTTTTTGTTAGTTTAACTTCCTTAATTCGGGCGGCAAAATACGCTGATTTTTCAGGATTTTGCAAACTTAATTTTTCAAATCCTTGAATAGCCTTTTCATAGTGCCCTTGTTTGATGTAAATATTAATTAAAGTTTCACTAATAATGTGCATGGCATCCTTTTCACTAGCCTCTGCTTTATCCTGAGCATTATAGAAACTTCGGTTTTGAATTGGACGACTACGTTTGGTTTTGATGAATTCGTCTAATAAAATTTGAACCCTATCGGGTGAATTTATTTTTTTCTTCTCTTTTTTAGGTTCTGATTTTTTACCAACTTGATTTAGCCAGTATATAAAATCCTGATTTGATTCGGAAGATTCCTCTTCTATGAATTTAGCCAATTCCTTTTCAGGATTATAGATTAGTTGTTCGAGAGGGATACGAGGTTGTGTTGCTATTGTATGCTCTTTTACTTTTAGTTCTTTGATCGGATCATAGGTGATTATTTTTTCAAAATCAATAGGATGTTTTTCGGATAATATTACCGTTTTGTGCGGTTTTTGAGATTTATTTTCTTTTGAGTTATTTTGAGATTCTTCCGTTGACTTGATTACCTTTTTGGGTTTTTTTACACCATTTTTTTCTTTGGCTACCTTTACTAGCTCTTCCTTTGGTACATCTTTTTCTTTTTGAATGTCTGATTGAATGTCTGAAGTTTCAGCATCAATAGAATCCGTTTTTTGTGAATCCGTATGAAAAAAGGAAAATAATGCCGAACGGCTTCCTGCGTAGGTAGATGCTAGTCGCAACTGATTATTTTGAAGATATGAATTTTCATTGGCATATCCCTTGGCTAATAAAACATGGTAGCTACTACACCAAGGATATTCAGATACAAGATTTTTTAGTATCTGATTATCGGATTCCTGGATGGAATTGGGTTGTTTTACCCAGAATGATATCTCATTTTGTTTTACCAATTAATAGCCGCTTTATTAAAAATAGACTGAATGAGCATGGTCGATATTTCATCGACGAGATCATTTTCTACATCACTAAAATTGAGTGTTGCGTCAAAATCTTGAAAGTTTGAAAATGATTGCTCAAAAGAGATTTTATCATCCGAAGCACAAACTAATCTAACATTCATTGAAATAGTAAGTCTATTCAACTGTGCATTATCTGTACTTTGAGCAGAAACAGGAGCTACAACAAATGAGGTTATTTCACCAGAAAAATCAAAGTCACCATCTTTCTCAGTAATGCTTAAATTGGTTTCTGAGATAAACTTTTGTTTCAGTCCCTCTGTGATAGTCTGACTAAGTAGAGGTGAGTTTATGGGGGCATTATTTTCAAAATAATTTACTGAAAAAGACTTTACTTCTTGTGGTATACTTGTTCCAGAAAAAGAATACAAACCACACGATTGCATAAACAGCAATACCAATAAACCCATGTTCCATACTACACTAGTTCTCGACCCCATACTGTTTGATTTTTCGGTATAATGTTCGTTCTGAAATCCCTAATTCTTTTGCGGCTTTTTTTCTTCTACCATTATTTTTTGACAAGGCTTTTCGAATTAATTCTTCTTCTTTGGCTTCCAGAGACAGCACTTCATTTTCTCCTGTAAGAATTTGATCTTCAATAACAACTTGATGATAATCATCATCGGTATCTGATTCTTGAGTATGGATGTACTTTACTTTATCTTTGGGAGTTTCTTGAGGGATGAAACGAGTGATTGCTGGCTTACTTTTTTCGGTATATTCTTCTCTAGATTCTGGATTATCAAGCATTCCAAAAACAACTTTTCTTAATTCGGAAACATCTTTTTTTAAATCTATTAATACTTTATAAAATATATCTCGTTCTGAAACGTCACTATCCTTGGTTTGATCATTATATAACGCAGGTAAGTTATTTTCTGCTCGAGCAGGTAAATAT
The DNA here is from genome assembly GCA_943787465.1 of uncultured Bacteroidia bacterium. Classification (GTDB taxonomy): domain Bacteria; phylum Bacteroidota; class Bacteroidia; order NS11-12g; family UBA9320; genus UBA9320. The sequence continues at coordinate 244,616 of CALSMN010000006.1, forward strand.
TTTCTTAGAATTTCTGCTGTAATATGAGTCCCTTCCTCTAATACAGATACTTGTTCAGCAATATTTTTGAGTTGACGGATATTCCCTGGCCAACGATAATTCATTAAAAGTTGTTCCGCATCCATTGTTAGTTCCATCATTTCGTTTCTATATTTTTCGGAAGCATCAAAAGCAAACTTTTGAAATAACAGCGATACATCTCCAGGTCTATCTCGAAGTGGAGGTACAGCAATAGGAAGAGTGGCTAAACGATAATATAAATCTTCTCTAAATTTATTTCGATCGACCTCAGTAATCAAATCCCGATTAGTAGCTGTGATTATTCTCACATCTGTTTTCTGAACCTTACTACTTCCTACTCGAATAAACTCACCATTTTCTAGAATTCGAAGTAATCTACTCTGCGTTTCTAATGGCAATTCTCCTACTTCATCCAGGAATATAGTACCTCCATTGGCACTCTCAAAATAACCTTTCCTATTATCGACTGCCCCCGTAAACGCCCCTTTATCATGACCAAATAGTTCAGAATTGATTGTACCCTCTGGTAATGCTCCACAATTAATTGCTATAAACGGTCCATGTTTTCTCGGACTTAAATGATGAATAATCTTGGAAAAGGATTCTTTACCACTTCCACTTTCGCCTTGTATATATACCGTTAACTCAGTAGAGGCAACACGCATTGCTGTTTGTAATGCGTAATTCAGCTTGGCTGAATTGCCTATAATTCCAAATCGTTGCTTAACTTGTTGTAAATCCATGAATTCTCTGCAAAAATGGCAGATTTTTTTTGATTTTTGTCAGTAAAATTAAATTATTCGTGGATGACAGTTTCCAAATTCTCAAAAGTGAAAATAGTAATATTATCGCAGTGAATAATTTTCTATTTCTATCGTATAGGGCATAATCGCTTGGACACTATGTTTTGTCCCCCATCTTTCTATTTCACTTAATTGATTAATATATGATTCAAATCCAGTATATCTAGACCATTTTTTTAGCTCGGAACTTAAATTTGAATTCCCTTGAATTTTGCTTACTATTTTTAGAATAGCATCTTGATTTTTGGGATATTCTAGTGTCTTATATTCCTCTAAATCAGCTTCTTTAGCTGCAATTCGGATTGCATCTTCCAACCCGCCCAATGCATCAACCAATCCAATATCTTTTGCCATTTTACCAGTCCAAATTCTGCCTTGTGCAATTTCATTTACTTTTTCTTTAGACATTTTTCTACCGTCAGCAACACGCGTTAAAAAGGTATCATATATTTTATCAATAATTGATCCTATGTAAGCCGATTCTTCTTCCGTAAGGGGTCGGTCTATTCTACCTATATCCGAATTTTTACCCGTTTCAACATAATCAAATGTAATCCCCATTTTTTCATTTAATAAATTTTGAGCATTCGGTATTAATCCAAAAACACCTATTGACCCTGTAATAGTGGTAGGTTCTGCTATAATTTTTCGAGCTGGAGTCGCAATATAATAACCACCGCTTGCGGCTACATCACTCATACTGACAATCAAAGGCTTCTCATCGGCAAGTAACTTGGCTTCTCTCCAAATGATCTCACTTGCTAAAGAACTACCACCACGACTATCAATTCTCAGAACAACTGCTTTTACTTTATCATTTTCTCTTACTGATTTTAATGTTTTTGCCATATCATCAGCCGCAATTTGACTTCCATCTCCCTTTCCACCTACAATATCTCCCGATGCATATATAATGGCAATACGATCCTGGCTACTACCGGTTGATTTTAATGCTTTAGCATATTTGGACTCTGAGATTAAAGGTACTTTTTCTGAAGTAGAAATTCCCATTCGTTTTTTCATAGTGGAATAAAACTGATCGCGATAAACGGCTTGATCGATATATCCAGCATCTATAAAATCTGATACAGATCGCAATTCTAATTGGTCTGCATCTAACTTCAGCTTATCGATCGCTATTCCCCTAGATTTAGAAATACTGGACAAAACCTCGTCAAATACTGAATTGATATATACTTCCATTTGGAGCCTATTCTCAGGACTCAAGTCTTTTCGTGTAAAAGATTCAACAGCACCTTTATACTTGCCGGCACGAATAGCTTGTACTTCTACACCCATTTTCTCCAAAGCACCTGCAAAAAATGAAACTTTTCCAACCATTCCTGTAAACGATATTTCGCCTTCCGGATTTACAAACACACTATCTGCTACACTGGCCATGTAATAGGTAGGAAAATAATAATAGTCTGCATAAGCATATACAAATTTTCCCGATCGTTTAAAGTCTTCCAATTTTGTTCGTATCTCTGTCAACTTCGCATATCCTGCTGAAAAGGAAGTTAAATCTAGTACAATTCCATGAATGTTGTCATCGGATTTTGCCTGTTCAATTGATTGTAAAATTTGATTTAATCCTACAGGCATATTTGCATTGGGATCTAATGTTTGAAGATAAGATAATGGACCTTCATCAGGTGATTTGTCCCTCAATGGGTAATTAAGACTTAGATTTAAAATACTGTTTTCAGGGATATCATTATCTGGCTTTGCAAATCTGGCAATGCTCAATCCAAGGAGTAATACAATAATAAAACTGATAAAAATGGCTAAGAGATAACCTAAACTGGATGCAAAAACAACTTTAAAAAATTTCATACGTTTTTATGTTAGTCCTAATAGACCATAAATTTAGAAACATATGTTTCTTTATGGGTTTTCAGTAGTACGAAGTAAATACCTGTAGGCTGATTTTTAAATGAAATTTCGTTAAACCTCTTGGGACTTTCGTTTAAAAGGAGTTGACCATTTGAATTCCAGATTTCAAACTCTATAGGATTAAGTGGTATATTTTTTAATTGGATATGCTGGTTCTTTTCGTTGTATACGGCACTCATTAATTTACTTTCTACAAAAGAGGTACTTGCTTGACCCATTGTAAAACGAATTGGCAATTCAATCGTTGATCCCGTTTGACTGGTTAAATTAATAATCAAATTATCTTGATAAGTTCCTTCTGGCAAAGACTTAAATGATATCAAAACAGGAGAAACATCTCCAACCTTAGCCATGTCATCTACCGATTTGATAACTACGTTTCCGGTTGTTGAAGAAACTTGAGTAATGTTTGATATATCTGTATTACCCGTATTGATTAAATAAATAATGCGCTCTGATGTTGGGGATACATACGAATAATCAATCTGATCTTGTGCTACTTGAATATCTTTAATTATAGGTGTTGGATCATCCGAACCAATATTATTGATTCGATCCAAAAATTCAGGATGATCTATAAATGGATTTCTATTCTTTTGATAACCAAAAATTTTTTCATTGCGTTGTCTATCCCAATCTGAAGGTTGAAATTGCTTATGCCACTGTTTTAATATGGTTTCTTGACCATCTATAAAATTGCCATAGTCCGTATAACGTATTGCAAAATATAGCATCGCCCTTGCAGCCGTACCTTTGTGTTCATTTCGAGGTTCGAAAACGCCACTTCCTAGCTTACTTCCTCCACCCGTCCAACTGGGGTTAGTAACAACTCCAAATGGATTATTACTCCTCCTACTATTCGTTGATGCATCTGTTGGGTATAAATGATGGATATCTGAACGCTCAGGGTCATTAGAATTAAATAAACTTTGAGGCCACGTATGTTCACAATTTATACTATTGGCATTGGCTTCAGCCCGAGTACTCATAGTGACTTCTCTGCCTGTATATACGCAGGTAACTTTACCGTTCACATTATCTATATCGCCGTACATATTATCTCTAGCAGTGGTGTACCCTAAATTTTTATAGTTGTTTGCTAAAATAGATTTTAATTCATCTTTCAAGTCTTGGTAACTCTTATTGAATGTTGATGCATAATACGTATCAGAATATTTACCGTCTCCTTGTAAATCTATTCGATATTCTGAACCGTCATTGGCTACAATGATGAGCTCTGAATTGTATGCTAAATTATGTTTAGGTTTGAAAATAACCGATATTTTCTCACTTTCACCTGGCTGAATTGTTCCATTATTGATAGTCCCCGTAAAATCTTCTGCAAATAGGGCCAATTGGCTAACTGTAACTGGATAGGTGTTCGTATTATAAATATCTACTGTAATTTCTTTTTGGTTGGTTGTTAACACATCTCCAAAATCAAGTGTTGATGTAGATAGAGTAAGTTGTGCTTGGGCAAACAAAACCCACAAAACGCATAAAAGACTGTATTTCCGCATAGTGGCAAAGGTAATCAGAAAAGGTTTAGGTCTTAAAACTGAATGATTAATCGAACCATCAATAGAATACATGCAAATCTTTATTCCTTTTTTTTAAGCTAAAAAAAATATTCAGTAATCTAAAAATAGTCATTTTTTTATACCCAAAGCTCCCAACAAACCTCGGGTCAACTCTCTTAAAACCGTTCTTCCTAATTGTCTTACCATGGTGTTTTCTGAGATAGATTCAACCACAGACTTACTTCTTGATGGGGGGTTCTGAGATTTCTTTTTTCCCTCATTCAGTTTTTCTTGATTTTCTATTTGATGAGCTATCTTAATTTTACAAGTCAATATAAAAATAATTACGCTACCCTATTATCACCTCAAAAATTATACCTCTGACAATTTCCGTTGAAAGGTTGTATACTTTTAACACCTTAAACCATACTTTAAAGCAAAAAATTCTGTTGATTTGTACCATGCTTACACCACTTTCAGCAATTAGTCCTATCGATGGAAGATACCATAACAAAGTCAATGAATTAGCTCCATATTTTTCTGAATACGGTCTATTCAAATACCGTGTTTGGGTGGAAATTGAATACTTCATTGCACTATCTGAATTAGATTTAAAACAATTTCCCAAATTATCAGAGGAAAATCAAACTTTTTTGAGAACCATCTATCAAAATTTTACCGAAGAAGATGCTCAAGAAATTAAGGACATTGAGAAAACAACTAATCACGATGTTAAAGCTGTAGAATATTTCATAAAATCCAAACTAAAAGATACACCCATGGAAGATCTTAGTGAATTTGTTCACTTTGGTTTGACAAGTCAAGATATTAATAATACTGCTATCCCATTTAGCCTTCAATTGGGTTTGGATGAAGTAATTATTCCCAGCATCAAAAATATACACGCACATATCCTAAAATTGGCAAAAGAATGGAAAAACATCCCCCTACTGAGCCGAACCCATGGACAGGCAGCTACTCCTACCACCGTGGGAAAAGAATTTGCTGTTTTTGCAGAACGTATCCGAATTCAATTAGAAACCCTCATTAATACTCCAATCAGTGCAAAATTTGGTGGTGCAACTGGTGCATTCAATGCCCACAGACTAGCTTTCCCAGACGTTAACTGGCCCGAGTTTGGTAATCAACTGGTTAATGATTTAGGCTTAGTCAGAAGTGACCCCACTACTCAAATAGACCACTATGATCAGCTGGCTGCTATTTTTGATGCCTTACGTAGAATTAATGTCATACTTATGGATTTTGCCAAAGATATCTGGCAATACATCAGTATGGATTTCTTTAAACAAAAAATTGTAGCTGGTGAGATTGGGTCTAGTGCTATGCCTCATAAAGTAAATCCGATTGACTTTGAAAATGCGGAGGGTAATTTTGGAATTGCTAATGCATTACTGGATCATTTGAGTAATAAACTACCCATTAGTAGACTACAACGAGATTTAACAGATAGTACCGTTTTAAGAAACATAGGGGTTCCTCTTTCGCACATGTTGATAGCCTATAAAAGTATTGAAAAAGGCATGAATAAGCTCATTCTTCACGAGGATGCTATTCGGCTTGATTTAGACAAAAACTGGGCGGTAGTTGCAGAAGCAATTCAGACCATCCTCCGTCGAGAAAAAGTAGAAGGTGCCTATGAATTACTCAAAGATCTCACTCGCACAAATAACGGTATTAACGAGGAGAGCATTTCTGAATTTGTAGCTAAGTTGAATGTCTCCGATGCTGTTAAAATGGAAATCAGTAAAATTACACCATTCAACTATTTGGGATATGCTGCAGAATAAAAAAACGCTTGTAATTGGTGCTACGCCGAAAACTGAACGATATGGATACATGGCTACGGAGATGCTTCATAAAAAGGGACATGATGTTGTACCCTATGGCATTAAAAAGGGAAATATAGGCTCCTTGAATATCCGCAACCAATGGCCGACTGATACCGATTTTCATACCATCACCTTGTATATTAATAAACAATTACAGACACAGTATATAGATCGCATCTTAGCCCTTAAACCGCATCGCATTATTTTTAATCCAGGTACCGAAAATATTGAACTTTTCCAACTCGCCGAGCACAAAAATATAACACCCATAAATGCATGTACATTAGTACTTTTGCAAACCAATCAATTTTAAGACATGAAAAAAAATTACATTTTACTACTAACGGCATTTATTTTAGCTTGTACTCCAAGTCAAGAATCTCAACTAGCAAAAATTCAAGCTTTTGAAAAATCTGAAAAAACGGCCACTAAAGAAGGTTTAGAAAAACTGGCTCTTCTTCACAAAAACTATGGACTCAAATATCAAGATGAAATAGCTAATAACTACCTGTACGCAGCAGCTCAACACTATTTTTATGAGCAAGATACCGTAGAATCAATAGCACTATTATCAGAATATATTACACGTGATGACTCTTCTGATCGGTACAGAAATGCTGCCATTAATCTTGCTATCATGTATGCAAGACAGCATAAATATGAACAAACAGAGGAACTAATAGCCGAATTATTGGATAAAAATCTACCAACTCACGCCCAGTGGCAGGACATCATTACCCTTTATGAGAATAAATTAAAAGATGCAACAACAACGCTTAGACCAAAGGATTTTGAAAATTTAACTATGGGATATACCGCTGTAGGTAGATATGCTGATGCTGTTAGAAGCCTTGACAATGCAATCCATAAATGGTCAAAATTTGACAATAGAAGTAACCTAATTTACAGGGCAGGTTTTATTGCTTGGGAATACCAAAAAAATATTCCGTTAGCTAAATCCTATTACAATCGATTTCTTGAAGAGTATCCGAATGATGAAAAGGCTGCTGAAGTACGTCAAATGCTACATGACGGTATTCTAGAAATGAGTGATGAAGCAATTTTGAATATGTTAAAAGGGAAATAATGCCGACAGCACTTATTACAGGAACTACATCTGGTATTGGGCAAGCTTCTGCCTATACACTAGCTAAACAGGGATATCATTTGATTCTAAATGGAAGACGAAAAGATCGTCTCGAAGAACAAGCAAAAGAGCTTGAGAAAAAGTATGGCATACAAACACTCCTGATGCCTGTTGATGTGAGAAATCATAATGAAGTAGCGGATTTTTTTAATGCTTTACCTCAAGCATGGAAATCAATCCATGTACTTATAAATAATGCGGGTTTGGCTGCTGGCATGAATACTTTAGAAGAAGGTAGCTTGGACCATTGGAACCGCATGATTGATACCAACATCAAAGGGTTGTTGCATGTGACTAAACACCTAATACCCATACTTAAAAAAACAAATGGTCATATTGTCAATATTGGATCAATAGCTGGCAAAGAAGTCTATACCAATGGAAATGTATATTGTGGAACTAAACATATGGTAGATGCCTTGAACAAGGCAATGAGAAAAGAACTAGCCGAGCACGGAATTCGGGTAAGTAGCGTTAATCCTGGAGCTGTTGAAACTGAATTCTCCATAGTCCGAATGGATGGTAATGAAGAAAAAGCAAAACATGTATACGAAGGATTCGAAAACCTGATTGCCCAAGACATTGCCGATGCCATTTGGTTCATTTTAAGTAGGCCAAAACATGTAAACATCAATGAATTGATCATCATGCCTACAGCACAGCCTGTTGCTGGCGAAGTAATTCGAAATAAAGGACTTTAATATCCCGAAGCTCCCATCAAACGGGTGTCTCTTGAATGTATACTCATAACAGGTATGGTGCTGCTATTGACGAGCTGTTGAGCATAGCTACCCATGAAAAATCCAGCACTCTCCGTTTCGGTCATAATTAACATTAATCCAGCGTTAACTTCTTCGCCGTATGCAATACAGGTCTCAGGGACATTCACTCCATACTTTTCCTCTTGTGTACATTGAACACCCTTCTGATTTAGGTAATTTACTGTTTGATTCACATAGGAGTGAACATGTTTCTGTGTCTCTGAAGAACTATTTTTTGATGTCCCTAAAACGTGAACGGTAGCACCAAACGCATTTGCTAATTTCAAACAATACGATACTTTTTGTCGAGTTGTAATCGAGTTTACTAAAGGTAACAAGATATGATTTAATTCTGGTGAAGATTTATTTTCTTGGACACTGATTACCGGACAATTTGAACTACTAATCACTTTGTAAGCGTTGCTGCCCATCCAATTTGATTTCCAACCACTTGTCCCATGAGTACCAATCAATATCAAACTAAAGTCGTGTTCTTTCTCTAGTTGAATCACCTCGTCATATACTCTACCTTTTCGCTGAATAATTTCTAATTTTAAATGCTTAGTTTCAGCAAATTTGAGGAGATAAGATGCACAAAGTTCCATGTCAGTAGTCGTTTCTGGAACAACTAAAGCTGTTACCTCTGAATTAAATTTTTGAGCTATTCCATAGGCACTTTGCATAGCAGATTTTGATGAATCACTTCCATCATACGCTACTAAAATTTTGTTAAATGCCGTATTCATTGTTTTAGTATTTAATTAGTTTTGGGTTGTTAAATATACATAATAAGTTCCAAAAAGTCAAAAAATTAGCAGATTAACTTAAAAACGAATAAAAAAAATAAGGATCGTTGGCTAATTAAATCTGAATTCTAAACCCAAATTGTTCAACTTTTTTTTCGTGATTTCATCCATCTGAATTTTATATCGTTGGGAGGAAGCTCTTACACTTTTGTCGCCATCTTTTATTAAAAATGATAATTTAATTTTACCCCTCTCATCAATCAAATCGAAGATAGATTCCATTAAATTTTCGTTGACTAAACTTGCCTCTACTTCAAGAGTTACTTTTTTGAGTTGATGCGCTACGGTATCCTCTAAGAATGAAATGTGAGTCAGGTTTAAATCCAGTTTATTGGGGTCTCTATAGCTTTTCTCACCTTTAGCTATAATATATATCTGAGCATTCAATTCTATCCATGGTTTGAACTGAATATACTTCTCGCCAAACAGAGCAAATTCTCTGGTTCCGCTAAAATCTTCAAGCATGAATATACAAAATGGCTTTCCATTTTTACTTACGGAATCTCGGACTGAAGTAATTAGACCCGCTAATTTTATCTCAGTACCCTCTAGTTTTAAATTTTCTTCCTCAATTTTCAATAAGTCGTGTGTTGTGAAATGGTTTATCTCAAACTTATAATTGTTCAGAGGATGACCAGATATATAAATGCCTACCAACTCTTTTTCTAATTGCAATTTCTCCATCAAAGACCATGGTTCAACTTGAGGCAATACGGGTTCTGATATTTCCAATGATCCTGCACCACCGAATAGAGAAGCCTGATTACTTAAAGCATCATTTTGCACTTGATTTCCAAACTTTACTGCTATATCAATCCCTTTTCCTGCTCCTGAATCAATTACATAGCTAGACCGATTTACACCAAATTCGTCAAACGCTCCAGCTATAGCCAAATTTTCCAGTGATTTTTTATTTACAATCCGTTGATTGGCTCGTTTACAAATATCAAAAATATTAGCATACGGTCCATTTTTACGGCGTTCCCGAATAATTTCTTCAGCTGCTGTATCTCCAACACCTTTAATTGCTGCAAGGCCAAACCGTATTGCTCCGTCTTTATTTACACTAAACTTTCGCTCACTTTCATTAGCACTTGGTCCAAGTATCTCTATACCCATCCACTTACATTCATCCATAAAAAAGCTTACTTTTTTAATATCATTCATGTTATGTGTAAGTACCGATGCCATGAATTCTGCTGGATAATGAGCCTTCAAATAGCCTGTATGAAAGGCTAAATAGGCATAACAAGTACTGTGACTTTTATTAAAAGCATATGACGCAAATGCCTCCCAATCCGTCCAAACTTTTCGAAGGATTTTTTCATCATGACCCCTTTCAGTACCTTGACTAATAAATAAATCAAAGAGTTTATTCATCTCTTCAATTTTCTTTTTTCCCATCGCTTTTCGTAAACTATCTGCCTGACCCTTTGTAAATCCAGCTAACTTCTGTGAAAGTAGCATCACTTGCTCTTGATATACCGTAATGCCGTAGGTATCTGCCAAATATTCTTTCATATCTGGTAGATCATAATGAATTTCTTCTTGACCGTGCTTACGAGCTATGAAATTTTTAATATACTCCATTGGGCCTGGGCGATATAGGGCATTCATCGCAATTAAATCTTCAAACTTATCGGGTTTGAGCATCTTGAGATTCTTTTGCATTCCGGGGCTTTCGAACTGAAATACACCATTGGTATTTCCTTTTGTAAATAATTCTAAGGTCTTAGCATCATCCAATGGAATTTCATCTGGTATTATAGTTACTCCTCTTTTATTCTTGACAATTTCAACAGCATCTTTGATAATAGTCAGGGTTTTTAAACCCAAAAAATCCATTTTCAAAAGACCGGCAGACTCTACTACGCTGTTGTCAAATTGAGTGACCAATAAGTCTGAATCCTTGGCGGTGGTAATGGGGACATACTTCGTGATATCATCCGGGGTAATAATTACACCACAGGCATGTATCCCTGTATTTCTAACCGATCCTTCTAACCGTTTGGCCGTTCGAATCATTTCCCCAATTGAATTATTTTTTTCTGATAATAATCTAAAATCTTCAGCAGCTTTAACCTGTTCTGCATTCATATCCCCTTTCAATTTTTTATCAATGCCACCATCATTTAGTACTTTTTTTAGGTTAGCACTCAAATGTGAAGGAAAGGTTTTCGTGACCTTATCCACCTCTCCAAGTGGAACATCCATTACTCGACCTACGTCTCTGAGTGAAGACCTAGCAGCCATACTTCCGTATGTGATTATTTGAGCAACTTGATTTTTTCCATACTTGTCTACCACATAATCAATTACTTTTTGTCTACCCTCGTCATCAAAATCAATGTCAATATCTGGCAGAGATACCCGTTCTGGATTCAAAAATCGCTCAAAAAGTAGATCATATGCAATTGGGTCAACATTGGTAATACCGAGACAATATGCTACAGCACTGCCCGCAGCAGAACCCCTACCTGGGCCAACAGAAACTCCCATATCTCTAGCTACACTGGTAAAATCTTGTACAATTAAAAAATAACCCGGATAACCCGAATCTTTAATAACCGATAGCTCAAAGAGTAGACGTTCTTCTATTTCAGAAGTTAGATCAGGGTATCTTTTTTTTGCCCCTTCAAAAGTGAGATGCTTTAAATAATCATCCTGAGATTTAAACTCTGGAGGCATTACAAAATTTGGCAACAAGACATCTCTAGTTAATTGAGGTGTTTCGATGCTATCCACAACTAAATTGGTATTATCCAATGCTTCGGGTAGATCAGCAAAAAGCCGACCCATTTCAGCTTGAGTTTTAAAGAAAAACTCATTATTTGGAAACGCAAAACGCATCCCTTTCCCATACCCTTTGGGATCAGTCATTCTAGAGCCGGTATTTACACATAACAGAATATCATGTGGAAGTGCATCATCCTCTTCCATATAATGAGAATCATTGGTAGCAATGACATGCAAATCGTATTTTTTAGCAAATTTGATGAGCACCTGATTGACATCTTCCTGGCTCATGCCTGTACCATCAATATTTTGAATTCCATGGCGTTGAAGTTCGATGTAAAAATCATCTCCAAAGATTTCTAAATATTCTTTTAACAGTTTTTCTGCTTCTGCCTCACCTTTGAATAATATAGCTTGTGGTATTTCAGCACCAATACAGCAAGATGTAGCAATCAAGCCCTCACTATACTTTTTTAAAATAGATTTATCAATTCTCGGATATTTACCATACAGACCTTCTATATATCCCAAAGAACAGAGCAATGATAAATTTTCATATCCTTTCTGATTTTTGGCTAAAATCAATTGATGATAGCGTTTATCTTTAGTGTCTCCTACAAAAGACCGTCGAGTTCGATCTTCCACCATGTAAAATTCACAACCTACAATAGGTTTTACTCCGTATTTAAGTCCAGCATTAACAAACTTAAACGCCCCAAACATATTGCCATGATCTGTAAGCGCTACTGCACGCATACCGTCTGCTTTTGCTTTAACAAACATATCATCTATAGGAGATGCTCCATCTAATAATGAAAACTGACTATGACAATGTAAGTGGGAAAAAGAAGGCATGAATTAATGTAATTGATACAAGTATACTTCAAATTTGGAGTATTCATCGAAGATTTTAATTGTCCACTTCGGTATATCTCTCGGATAGTTTTATTATTGTTTGATTTTTGGCAATTTGAAGAAGATTAGAGAATACCTTAACAAATTTTACACAGACCATTTCAATTGGAAAGAATTTAGTTTTGCTCTTCTTTTTGTCTTTTGCTTTTGTGTTTTTAGATACTATACCTTTATCCCTTATTTTGATGAAGACATATCGCTATTAACAAGCTGGTGGCTCAAAGCCTATCTGGCAGATATGAAACTCAGTTTTCATTTCGTACTTTACCTTACCCCCATTTTATTGGGTTATCTAATTCACAGCATCACGCATAAGCATTGGACCTTTTGGAAGAATCCAGCCTTTATTTTGCTTCTACTTTTTGGTGTTTTCATTTTTTCATTTAGAAGTTCAATTACTTTTATGATCAATGATTGGTTGGAAAATTATGCAACATATGCTCATGTAGATTGGCTTAATCGAATACTATCCACCATCGCTCGTGGTTTATTTTTGTTCCTTGTTTTATTCACCTATTGGTATTTTACTGATCGAAAAAATCAGCCTTTTTATGGTTTTTCATCAAAAAAAATTGACTTAAAACCATATTTAATCATGTTAGGTTGCATGCTACCTTTAATTGCAGCTGCTAGCTCTCAATCGGACTTTTTATCATCCTATCCTCGGGTACAACGCATAGCATCTCTGAATATGGAAACACCAAGTCACTGGAAATTTTATGCTATCTATGAATTTTTATATGGCCTTGACTTTTTTTCCATTGAGTTCTTTTTTCGAGGATTCATGATATTAGGATTCGTAAGTATAGTAGGACCTAAGGCTATTATCCCCGTTGCATACATGTATGTAGTTATCCATTGGAACAAGCCTATGGGTGAGCTTATCAGCTCTTTCTTTGGGGGTAGTTTATTGGGAATTATTTCGTATTACAGTAGATCCATTTGGGGAGGAATCATTGTGCATGTAGGTATTGCATGGTTGATGGAGATCGGTGCATTTGTGAGTAAATATTTTTTTCAATGAACGAATTTTTAGCATCAGATATCAAATTTTTAAAAGGGGTTGGTGCAACACGTGCTGAAATATTACAAAAAGAAATAGGTCTTTTTAAATTTCAAGATGCCTTACATTATTTTCCTTTTAGATATGTAGACCGAACGAAATTTTATAGCATTTCAGAGATTGATTCAGATACCAGTTATATTCAAATTAAAGGGAAAGTCATACGAATAGAAGAAATGGGAACCACGCATACTAAAAGATTAGTTGCGCATTTCTTTGATGGTGAAAATGAAATAGAGCTACTCTGGTTCAAGGGGATTACTTGGATTAAAAAACTTCTGAAAATTGGTGAAGAAATTGTCATTTTTGGCAAACCCAACCATTACAAAGGAAGCATTAACTTCACTCACCCAGAGTTAGACTCCGTTGCCAATCGACTTAAAACAGCTCCACTAGAGGCCGTTTATCATACGACTGATATGATGAAAACACGAAGAGTAGAGAGTAAAATAGTTCGACAAATCATTCAAAATGCCCTCAATCATGAACGATATGCTGTGCCTGAAATATTTAGTCCAGAACTGTGTGAAAAATATAAACTCATTCCACGAAGTAAAGCATTCAAATATATCCATCAACCTCCTAGCCATAGACATATTGAAGCCGCTCAGTACCGATTTAAATTTGAAGAACTCTTTTTTCTTCAATTCCCTTTTATTCGAAAAAAAATCAATCGAAGAGAGGCCAATCAAGGGATTACTTTTGGAAAAGATGCACTGCTATATAACCAGTTTGTAAATCAACATCTCCCCTTTGAATTAACCGATGCTCAAGAGCGAGTTCTTCAAGAAATTACCACCGACTTAACATCGGGTAAGCAAATGAGCAGGCTTCTGCAGGGCGATGTTGGAAGTGGCAAAACCATCGTTGCTTTTTTAAGTGTATTAAGAGCCATAGATAATGGCTATCAAGCAAGCCTCATGGCTCCTACCGAAATATTAGCGATACAGCATTTTATGGGTTTAAAAGAGTTGGCAGACCAACTTCACCTTAAAATAGGTTTACTCACCGGTTCAACAACAAAAAAAGAACGCGTCACACTCCACGAAAAACTACTTTCCGGAGAAATCAAATTACTCATAGGTACCCATGCCCTGATTGAAGATGTCGTAAAATTTCAAAACCTAGGATTGGTGATTATTGATGAACAACATCGTTTTGGAGTTGCTCAACGTGCCAAACTCCAAGGCAAAGGCAAAGAAAATCCCCATGTTTTGGTAATGACAGCCACTCCCATACCACGTACTCTTGCTATGAGCATGTATGGGGATTTGGATTACAGTGTTATAGATGAAATGCCTGCAGGAAGAAAAGAAATTAAAACAGTTCACCGTTTTGGATTTGCTCGTGAAAAAGTACATGAATTTGTAAAACAAGAAATAATCAAGGGAAGACAAGCCTACATCGTTTATCCATTGATTGAAGAATCTGAGAAACTAAATTACAAGGACTTAAACAATGGCTACGATGAACTTTTAGTATCATTTCCAAGACCAACCTACCAAGTTGAAATGCTACACGGAAAAATGAAACCTAGTGACAAAGAGGCTAAAATGAAAGACTTTTCTGATGGAAAAACACACCTATTAGTGAGTACAACTGTAATCGAAGTAGGTATTAATGTCCCAAATGCTTCTATTATGATTATTGAAAGTGCTGAAAAATTTGGTTTATCACAATTGCATCAGCTCAGAGGTCGAGTGGGTAGAGGTGCAGCTCAGAGTTATTGCATTCTATTAAGTAGTAAAAATTTAAGTGCAAATGCTAAAACCCGATTAAAGGCTATGGTCCATACTTCCAGTGGATTTGAACTGAGCGAAATTGACATGCAACTAAGAGGTTTTGGAGATATTGCTGGGACACGACAAAGCGGTCTGGACCAGCTAAAGCTTGCATCACTTCATACAGATGGACATATAGCAGAACTGGCCCGAAATGCAATTATAGAATTATTGACCCAAGACCCCTCCTTTGAACATCATCCTGCTTTGTATCATTTCATGAAAGATAAGCAAGGGTATACTGACTGGGAGAATATTGCGTAAGTCTTATCGCTTCAGCACCTTTTTCAATTTTTGGTAGTTTTGAGATACATTTTTTTCATGTGTTTCTTTTGCATACATGAGTAAACGTGTTCTCAAACTCTCCGATTTCAATGTTATTTTTGTAAAAATTCGGGTATGGGTACTATCCAAGGCTTCGAACCGAATATCCTCATTCCATACAAAATAGTTTGGAATAATACCATGAGTAACTAGCCGATGATTTTGATCAAAACCTTGAACGGTTCTCGACAATATTAGTGGTTGGTCACCTTTAAAGTAAATTTCATACTTATCGCCTACCATGAGTGGATATTTTTCCCCATAAGTCACCTTATCCATGGTGGAATTCCATTGAGTCAATTTAGCTGGATTAGCTACCATTTGAAATACTTTATCAATAGGTGCATCAAAATCTTCATTCACTTGAAATTCTATGCTTTTGGGAGCCATAAAAACGAGTCCATAATAGCCTGCCCCAATAAAAAGAATGAATATACTGATGTATTTTAAAATTTTCATTTCAAGTTAATGGCGTGTCAATCTTGCCACATACTTTCCAAGAACATCTAACTCGATGTTGACCATATCTCCTATTTTCAGTGCATGGAAATTCGTATGTTGAAAGGTATATGGAATAATGGCCACTCCAAAAGTTTGGTCTTGAACATGAGTTACGGTTAAGCTGGTACCATTTATCGTAATAGACCCTTTTTGAATAATCAATTTTTCTGGCGAATGATCATGAATTAAGGAAAAGGAGTCACTGAGTTTGAAGTCAAATTCCCAACTCCCATTCTTATCGATAATTTGAGTGACTTCTGCTGTACCATCTGCATGTCCTTGGACTATGTGTCCGTCCAATCGATCATTCATTCGAATGCATCGCTCAACATTTACTTTATTTCCTATATTGAGTAAACCTAAATTGGTTAATCGAAGGGTTTCTTCTATAGCGGTAACACGATATTGATCTCCTTGTATATGAGTGACTGTGAGGCATACACCATTATGTGCTACACTCTGATCTACTTTGAGTTCTGATGTAAAGGTACTTTCAAAGGTGAAATGAATATTGGTCCCTTCATGTTCTATATTTCGAACAATCGCCAATGATTCAATAATGCCACTAAACATGGTTTATTTGGTTAAGCTACCTCCTAAAAACTCGCGGTTCATTCGAGCAATATTGGTAAGTGAAATTCCTTTCGGGCACTCTACTTCACAAGCTCCAGTATTGGTGCAATTTCCAAAACCTTCTGCATCCATTTGAGCCACCATATTTTGGGCTCTATCTTTGGCTTCTACTTGTCCTTGAGGCAATAAAGCATATTGTGATATTTTAGCTCCAACAAATAACATCGCACTACTATTTTTACACGTAGCAACACATGCACCACAACCAATACAGGTTGCCGCATCCATCGCTAAATCTGCATGTTCTTTTGCAATAGGCGTTGCATTAGCATCTTGAGTATTTCCACTTGTATTTACAGAAATGTACCCTCCTGAATGTTGTATACGGTCAAAAGCACTGCGATCAATAACTAAGTCTTTAATGACAGGAAAGGCATTCGCTCTGAAGGGTTCAATATAAATGGTATCCCCATCTTTGAAACTTCGCATGTGTAATTGACAGGTTGTGGTGCCTTTTACAGGACCATGGGCCTCTCCATTTATAAACATTGAACAGCTACCACATATACCTTCTCTACAATCGTGATCAAAGGCAATGGGTTCTTCCCCGCTACCGATTAATTTCTGATTCAAAACATCCATCATTTCAAGAAAAGACATATGTTCTGATATTCCATCAATTTGATAGTCTACCATTCTTCCTTTTTCTTGAGGGCCTTGTTGTCTCCAGACCTTCAGATTTAATTTCATATCGTTCATGATTATTTATACGATCTTTGTTTTAATTCTATATCATTAAATTCTAATTGCTCTTTGTGAAGTTTAGCTTCACTTGGAACACCGGTATATTCCCATGCAGCAACATAAGCAAAGTTTTTATCATCTCTAAGAGCTTCACCTTGTTGTTCTCCGCTTTTCTCCACATATTCTTCTCTAAAGTGACCGCCACAGCTTTCATTTCTATCAAGAGCATCTTTAGCAAATAATTCGCCAAGTTCTAAGAAATCAGCAACCCTACCTGCTTTTTCTAACTCTTGATTGAGCTCGTTGGCACCACCTGGGACACTTACATTTTTCCAAAAGTCATTACGTAACTCTGTAATTTCTTGAATGGCTTCTTTTAAGCCTTTTTCAGTTCTTGCCATACCACATTTGTTCCACATGATATTGCCCAATTTTCTGTGATAGTAATCCACTGATTGAGTTCCTTTGTTACTTACAAGTTTTTCTATACGCTCACGAACATTTTTCTCTGCTTCTTCGAATTCGTTAGAATCCGTTGAAATTTTTCCTGTTCTAATATCAGACGATAAGTAGTCCCCAATTGTATAAGGTAAAACAAAGTATCCATCAGCAAGACCCTGCATCAATGCAGAGGCACCCAATCTATTGGCACCATGATCAGAAAAATTAGCTTCTCCGATAGCATAACAACCCGGGATTGTAGTCATCAGATTATAATCTACCCAAATACCTCCCATGGTATAATGTACAGCGGGATAAATCATCATGGGTGTTTCGTATGGATTATCAGCGGCAATTTGTTTGTACATATCAAACAAATTCCCATACTTAGCTTTTACTATTTCCTTACCCAATTCTTTTATTCTAGCCTCACTTGCATCATTTTCTCCTTTGATCGTGGCTTGTTCTTTGCCATAACGAATAATTGCTGCTGCAAAATCAAGGTATACCGCTTCACCGGTGGCATTTACACCATATCCTTCATCGCATCGTTCTTTGGCTGCTCTACTGGCAACATCTCGAGGCACTAAATTACCAAATGCAGGATATCTTCGTTCTAAATAATAATCTCTATCTTCTTCTTTAATTTCCGTAGGCTTTAATTGACCATCTCGAATGGCTTGAGCGTCCTCTTTTTTGGCAGGTACCCAGATTCTACCGTCATTTCTTAAAGACTCTGACATTAATGTCAGTTTACTTTGATAATCTCCACTTCTGGGAATGCAAGTGGGGTGAATTTGAGTATAACACGGATTTGCAAAATAAGCTCCACGTTTATGTGCTTTCCATCCTGCCGTAACATTACTTCCCATGGCGTTAGTACTTAAATAAAATACGTTACCATAACCACCCGTACCTAATACAACGGCATGAGCAGAATGTCTTTCAATTTCACCAGTCACTAGGTTTCTGGCAATGATACCTCGAGCCTTTCCATCTATGACGACAATATCTAACATTTCGTGTCTGTTAAACATTTGAATTTTACCACGAGCAATCTGACGATTCATTGCAGAATATGCTCCCAATAACAATTGTTGACCTGTTTGTCCTTTGGCATAAAATGTTCGACTTACAAGCACACCACCAAAAGATCGGTTATCTAAAAGTCCACCATAGTCTCTTGCAAAAGGAACTCCTTGGGCAACACATTGATCGATAATATTTGTGGATACTTCAGCCAAACGATGAACGTTTGCTTCTCTACTTCGGTAATCACCACCTTTTACCGTATCATAAAAAAGTCTGTAAATTGAATCTCCATCACCTTGATAATTTTTAGCAGCATTAATTCCTCCCTGAGCAGCTATAGAATGAGCTCTTCGTGGTGAATCCTGATAACAAAAAGCTTTCACATTATATCCTTGCTCGGCTAATGTAGCTGCGGCACTTCCTCCAGCAAGACCCGTACCAACTACAATAACATCAATGTTGCGTTTATTGGCAGGATTTACTAAATTCACTTTATCTTTATACGAGGTCCACTTATCTTTAATCGGACCAGCAGGTGTTTTTCCGTCTAATGTTGACATAAATTTAATCTTTTAATGAACTTAATGTGGATGATAAATGAAATGATATAGTGCCACAAAAACAAAACCTAAAGGTACTGCAATGGCAAATATGTTTCCCATCTTTTTGATAATAGGGGTATATTTAGAGTGATTAAAACCTACAGATTGAAAAGCGGATTGGAAACCATGCATAAGATGTAATGAGAGCATAAAAAATGCTATTACATATAAAATCACTCGAATAGGTTGATTGGCAAATTTATCCACGAGCTCTTCATGATAACGAAATTCATTGGAGCCAGGATGTAAGCCGGTCATATCTCCTTCTATATATTTTGTATTTATTTCTGGAATCCAAAAATCGTAAAAATGCACTACTAAAAATGCTAATACAGCTAAGCCAGAGATAATCATATTTCTGCTCATCCATGTTGCGTTTGCATGACCACTGTATTTGGCATATTTGATGGAACGAGCTTGGTTATTTTGATATTCAAGAACCATCCCCCATACAAAATGAAAAAACACCGAAAAAATGAGAACTGGCTGAAGAACAAACTGAACTAGAGCGTTTGTTCCCATAAAATGGGAAACCTCATTAAATACATCAGCGTTTATCACAGACAACATATTAATACTCATGTGTTGCAATAAAAACACCATTAAAAAGAAACCAGTAAGTGCCATAAGCACTTTTCTACCTATACTCGATAAACTTTGTTTTTGGGTTGACATAACTTAGTTTTACAACAACAAATTTAACAATGTGTTTAGAAGGGGCTAAACTTTATTTTGATATTAAATTAGTTCTAAATAAAATTTGCTGAAATGTATACTATAATTCGATCTTTTTTTTTCTTATTTCCTGCTGAAAAAGCACATCTTATTACTATGACTCTTTTCAAGTATATCATTAAGATACCCTTAATCTCTTATTTGTTTCGGTTTGAAGACAATCCAACTACAGTAGATAAAATTACATACAAAAACAAAGCGGGATTGGCTGCTGGATTTGATAAGGATGGAAAATTTTTGCATGAATTATACACACTCAATTTTGGATTTATTGAAATAGGTACTGTCACCCCAAAACCTCAAGATGGAAACCCTAAGCCCAGACTTTTTAGATTAAAAAAAGATAATGCTTTATTAAACCGAATGGGATTTAATAATGAAGGGTTAAAATCTCTCAAAATACGACTACAAAATTTTAGAAATAAACAGCCGTCTTGTTCTATGAAAATTGGAATTAATATTGGAAAAAATAAAATGACACCAAATGAAAATGCTGTAGATGATTACGTTAGATGCTATCAAGAATTATATGAATTAGCCGACTTTTTCATCGTTAATGTGAGTTCTCCAAATACCCCCAATCTGAGGGAATTACAGAACAAAAATGAGCTACTTAAAATTTTAAATGCACTTTTAACAATAAGAGCTAAACAAAAAAATTGGAAGCCACTCTATCTAAAAATTGCACCTGATCTCACACAATCTCAGTTGGATGAAATTATAGATTTACAACATGAAATTAAATTTGAAGGATTAGTTGCAACCAACACAAGTATTGATAGAAAGCTACTCAAAAAATCCGATCCGGATATCGTTAATGCATTAGGAAATGGAGGCATCAGTGGTAAAGTAATTTTAGACACCTCTAATGCTATGATCCGTTACATTAGAGATAAATCTAAAATGACCATCATTGGGGTAGGCGGAATCGATGATGAAGTATCGGCCCAATCAAAATTGGATGCAGGGGCAGATTTGTTAGAAATTTATACGGGTTTTGTGTATTCAGGTCCCAGATTAATAAAAAAGATAGGATTATTAAATTAGTTTTCCTCTTTCAGTTGATCGCCTTTTTTGCGTTGCCTCTCTGTGAAACCAGTATATCTTCTGGGATATTTTTCTACATCTTTCAATAAAGCATTCAAATTTGATATTGATGAATCTAGTTTATGGTATAATGTCTTGTCATGAACAAGCATTCCAAGAGACCCTTTTTTGTTATTGATAGATTGGGTTGTTTTGGATAATTCTACAGAGAGTGTATCAAGCTGATCGGCTAGATGTTTAAAATCCACTTCATTAAGTTTGCTACTGGTTTGGTCTAAATTTTCTAGTATTCCATTCAGCTTAGGAGTCGCACTAGCAATACCTACGGTTGACAATTCAATGTTAGACAATATCCCATTGATTTTTTCTTCTTTCCCATCTAATAATTTATTAAGCTTATCAGCTGTTTCTTTAAATGAACGAAGTGCCTTAGAAGCATCGATTAATGTACCTTGAATATCAACTCCAGATATGGCCGTATCCATACTCCCTAATACAGAATTTACGCGCTCGGACAATGGGCTCAGAACTCCACTTACAGCTTGTGCTATTCCTTTATCTTGCTCTGAAGTAAAAAAATCTCCATTTTGAGCTATTTCCTTACTATCACCAAAAATTATTTCTATAGCCTTACTGCCAATCATATCGTTATTGACAATTTTCATGATTGAATTCTTGGGTATTTTAATGTCCTCAGATATTGCAATACCAACCGTTAACTCCAGTGTTTCCTTATTCATTTCTACTGAACTTACACTTCCTACTTTATATCCGTTGATGAGAACTGGATTAGACTTAAATAAACCTTCAATTTGATTGTAGACCCCAAAATATTCGTTTGTAGTAGTAAAGACATCTTTTCCTTTCATAAAATTATATCCTACAGCCAAAATTGTAATGGCTATGGCAACTAATATTCCGACTTTCGTTTCTTTGGAAATCTTCATTTTAAATGGTTTTTGTTATACGTACTAAAATAGTTAGATTGGTTCAAATATACACAGAAGTTCACCCAATAGTAGGGCTTTTGATTGTTGATAAATTACAACTATGTAGCCTATCTGGTTCATTAGGGTCTATTTTACAAATCAGTTCTTTCAAAATTAAACTCTGCTCATTTTTATCTAAAATCTAACCTATAAACCCAATATGTCTTTATTTTAGTATGATTTTAGTAATCAATATTAATCCTGTTCAATAAAATTGTTCCTATGAACGATTATTGCAGTATCCTTTTATGAAATTTCGTGAGGTTAAGCACTAACATAAATTTGTACCTTCAATCTGGATTAATGCCATTTCTAAAACGTCTGCTTTTATATAGTACGGGGATACTTTTATCATCTTTTTCTTTCGCACAAAGCAATGATTCTATTGTGGCTACAGACACCGTTTTTCAAGATATAATCCGATTTGATATTGATAAACATCAATCGGAGATTGAAGATCAAGTAGATTATAATGCTCAGGATTCTACAATTATTGATTTTATAAACAAAAGAGCATACCTTTTTGGTAAAGCAGAGGTTTTCTTTGAAGACATTCAGCTCAATGCCGATTACATTGCTATCGATTTTGACACAAAAGACGTGCTTGCAACTGGAACATGGGTTGATTCTACCAAAAAATATATAGGTAAGCCTTCTTTTAATGATGCAGGAAAGGTCTATGAAGCAGATACCATGCGTTATAATTTTAAAAGTAAAAAAGGGATATCTTATGGCGTTCTTACTACTGAAAAAGATGGATTTATTCACGGTAAAAGAGTACTACGAGATAGTCAAGAGAATATATATGTAAAAAATGCACAATTCACTACATGTAATCTACCTCATCCTCATTTTTACATAAAAGCTGATAAAATAAAAGTCATACCCGGTAAACAAATCATTACAGGTCCGGCTAATTTAGTTATTGAAGGTATTAATACACCACTAGTTGTACCTTTTGGTTTTTTCCCAATACCTGAAAAAAGAAAACAAGGAATTCTGTTCCCAACATTTGGTCAATCGCAAGAAAGAGGTTACAATTTGAGGGGATTAGGCTACTATATTCCTGTCAATGATTTTTTTGATATTCAAGTTTCTGGTGACATCTATTTTAGAGGTAGTTGGGGAGCTACACTTCGTTCAAATTATTACAAACGGTATAAGTATCGTGGAAATTTACAATTCAGTTTCAATAAAAATGAATTTGGTGAACCTGAATCACCAGAATTTCGAATTTCCAATGATTATAGTCTTAGATGGTCATATACCAAAGACGCAAAGTCAAGGCCTGGCAGTAATTTTAGTGCAAATGTGAATTTTGTCACAAGTAGCTTTCTTAAGAATAATACAACCAATTATTCTGATATCATAAGTACAAATTCCAATTCTAGTATATCGTACAGTAAGGGTTTTTTGAATCGTAAAGTCAATCTGAATATTGCTAGTAATATCAATCAAAATTTAAGCACAGGTGATTTGACCATGACTCTTCCTCAACTTACAGCAAACATGAGCCGGCAAATGCCTTTCAAAAATTTCTCAACAAAGAGTAAATCCCTAAAAAGCTTCATGCGTAATTTGGGTGTATCCTATCAAGGAACATTTCGAAATGAGATACGTACAAAGGACACCATCCTAATTGGAAGCATACAAGAGCGATTTTCAGGCAGACCATCTATTAAAACAGCTAGCTTAGCAGATGCAACTAAAAATGGGATAAGCCATAGAATTCCGATTAGCACTTCATTTAAAGCCTTAAAATGGATTACCATATCCCCCAATATTAGTTTTGATGAATACTGGTACTTAGAAACAACCAATAAAAAATGGGATAGCGAAAATGATACGCTCGTTACTGCTACCATACCCGGATTTGATAGAGCCCTTTCCTACCGAACAAGCATTAGTATGAGCACCATTATTTATGGTATGAAAGTATTTAAAAAAGAAAGCAAACTACAAGCCATCAGACATGTGGTTCGACCTAATTTATCCGCAGTATGGGCTCCTGATTTTTCTGCAGGAGAGAATAATGGATACCGAACGGTTCAAACAGACACACCTCAAGTTTTTAATACATATTCTATTTATGAAAATGGTCTATTAGGAAGACCTAATTCTGGACCTCAAGCCTCACTTAATTTTGGCATAGGCAATAATCTAGAAATAAAAATAAAATCAAAAAAGGATACAACCAATGGAGGAATAAAGAAAATTAAAATCATAGAAAATTTTAATATCAATAGTGGTTATAATTTTTTAGCTGATTCTTTTCATTTATCAACATTTAGATTAAGTGGGAATACCACTATACTGAACAAAATTAGAATGACATTTGGAACCACTTTTGATCCCTATCAATGGGAACTCAATTCAGACCGAACAAAATCGTATCGCAGAAAGAACTATGCATTAAGTAGTATGAATACTCTTGGACACTTTACTCAAAGTAATTTATCCATTTCTACCAACCTCAATCCTGATGCATTTCAACGTAAATCATCGCAAAATGCGAACGAGCAAGAATTAGAATTCATTAATAATAATCTTCAAAATTATATCGATTTTAACATCCCTTGGAGTTTAAGCATTAACTATAATATGAGAGCATCAAAACCTGTTCTTTTAGAGAAAAACATAACACAGAGTTTAACTTTCAATGGAGATATTAAACTATCTGAAAATTGGAAAATTGGGATTAATAGTGGTTATGATATTTCAAAAAAAGAACTTTCACTGACCTCATTAAATTTCTTCAGAGATCTACATTGTTGGCAAATGAATTTTGAGTGGTATCCTATTGGTAGGCAGATGTTTTCATTTGGAATCAATGTGAAATCTAGCACTCTCCAAGACCTTAAACTTAACAGAAGAAGAAGTTGGTTTGATTTTTAAAACGAATTGACTACTTAAACAATATTAACATGGAAGAAATAGATCCAAAAAAACTTAAAAAGCCTGTTTTAAAAAACAAACTTCATTACAGGAATAAACATAAAACAAAATACAACTTTCCGAAACTAATTGAGCAAACACCAGAATTAGCAAGGCATGTTGCTGTCAATAAATATGGAATTGAAACTATTAATTTTTTTAATGCAGAAGCTGTAAAATTACTAAACCAATCACTACTCAAATATGATTATGGCATCGAAAACTGGGATATCCCCACTGGATATTTATGTCCACCTATACCAGGAAGAGCTGACCATATACATCATTTAGCAGATTTATTGGCAAGTGATGATAAAAAACAGATCCCCACTGGACCAATTATTCATGCATTAGATATCGGTGTAGGTGCTAATTGTATTTACCCCATGATTGGTCACTGCGAATATGCCTGGGATTTTGTTGGCAGCGACATTGATCAAATCTCCATAGACTCGGCTAAATCTATTGTAAAAGCCAACAATCTGAGTGTAGATATTCGTTTACAAAAGAATAATTCTAATTTTTTTAAGGGAATAATAGGAGGTGATGAAAAATTTGACATTACTATGTGTAATCCTCCTTTTCATAGTTCGGAGGCTGAAGCTATATCTGCTAACATGCGGAAAATTAAAAATCTAAAAGGAGAAAAGCCAAAAAGACCAAATGCTAGTTTTGGAGGTAAAAATAATGAATTGTGGTGCCCAGGAGGTGAGTTACGATTCATTAAAGATATGATTAAAGAAAGTATTCAATTCAAGAATAATGTTTTATGGTTCAGTTCTCTAGTTAGCAAATTTGGCAACTTAAAAGACATGTATCTTGCTCTTAAAAAAGCTGAAGCATTTGATGTTAAAACCATCCCATTAGGACAAGGTAATAAAAGTAGTCGAATTGTAGCCTGGACCTACCATACCCCTAATAAACGTAAAGAATGGGTAAAAATGCGTTAGATTATATCCTACTTTGGTAGGTATACAAATCAAAATAGCGCCCTTTCTTGTCTAATAATTCTTGATGTTTCCCTTGCTCTTCAATCTTACCATTCTCTATAACCAAAATCTGATCTGCCATTTGAATCGTACTCAATCTATGTGCAATAACAAATGTAGTTCTGTCTTTCATTAGAGTTTGAAGACTTTTCTGAATATAACTTTCACTTTCCGTGTCTAAATTTGAGGTTGCTTCGTCGAGTAAAATAATTTTTGGATTTGCTAATAAAGCTCGAGCTATAGCTATCCGTTGACGTTGTCCACCACTTAGTTTAACACCACGTTCGCCTATTACTGTATCCAAACCAAGCTCAAAACGATCTGTAAACTCATGAACATAAGCCCCATTAACCGCTGAAATTAATTCACCTTCAGTTGCATCTGGTCTTGGGAAAAGTATATTTTCACGAATGGTTCCCTCATAAAGAAAATCATCCTGCAAAACTACACCTAAGTGCTTTCTGTAACTACTTAAATTCACCTGAACTAAATCCTGACCATCAATAGTAACCTCCCCTTTAAGCGGGGTTAAAAAAGAAGCTGCTAACCCAGCTATAGTAGATTTTCCGCTGCCTGAGGAACCAACTAGAGCTGTTACAGAACCTGCTTTTGCCTCGAACGTAATCCCATGTAATACGTTGTTATCCTCTTCATATCCAAAGTATACGTTATTAAATACAATGGTGCCGTCCATTTGCTCAATAGCATGCGTTCTTTCTTCAGGATCATCCTCTTCATCCATATTCATCAACTCTTGGGTTCTATCTAACCCGGCCAATGCCTCAGTTAGCTGACTTCCAATATTACTCATCTGAACTATGGGTGCAATCATAAAACCAAGGAAAAGAGTAAACGATACAAAATCTCCGTTACTCATAGAGTTATTCATCATAAAATACCCCCCCATTCCCATAATACCTGCAGAAGCTATCCCCAATAAAAAAGTAGAAGAACTTGTCATAAAAGCTGTGGCAGTAAGACTCTTTTTTACATTGAGAAATAATTTTTCAACTCCTTTTTCAAAATTCACATTTTCTTGTTCTTCAGCGTTAAACCCTTTTATGACACGAACCCCATTTAATGTTTCTGTTAAACGCCCCGTCACTTCTGCATTAATTTTACCGCGGTCTCTAAAAATAGGTCGGATATAACCAAAAGCTTTAAGTGCTATAAATGCAAAGACAAGTACAGGAAGTAAGACAAAAAGAGTCATAACTGAACTAATCTTAATTAAAAAAAACAAAGCGACTACAGCAGTAACTGACCCGCCGATTAGTTGAACTAAACCTGTTCCAACCAGATTACGCACGCCTTCAACATCGCTCATAACTCTACTTACCAGTGCTCCAGACTTATGATTATCAAAAAAAGAAATGGGTAATTTGAGAAGTTTTTTTTGAACTTGAGCTCGTAATTGTGAAATTAAATATTGTGCTTCAACGCTGAGTAATCGGGTTAGTGCAAAAGAGGTAACCGCTTGTACTAAGATTGCCGAACAAACTAAGGTAATTACTTGATACAAATCCGCTCTATTCCCGGAAGGAACAATATCATCCAATAAAATTTTCGTTTCATAGGGTAAAACTAATCCGGATAAGCTACGAATTACAATGAGAATTAACCCCAGAAAAATAATTTTTCTTCGAGGCCATATATACGTTTTAAAGGCCCAACTAAAGGATACTTTTTTATTTTTCATATTCTGTAAAATTTACATTAATTACACTAAATACAGATTCCATTTAATTGTGTGCCTTGCTTAGTTCTTGTTTTAGGAATTTAGCTGTAAACCCTTTTGCTGACTTTACCACCTCCTCCGGAGTGCCCTCAACTATTAATTCTCCTCCAGCTTGTCCCCCTTCAGGTCCTATATCGATAATCCAATCAGCAACTTTTATAACATCTAAATTATGTTCAATCAATAAAACCGTATTCCCCAAATCAACCAAATTTTGCAATACCTTTAAAAGAACATTACAATCTTCAAAATGAAGTCCAGTTGTCGGTTCATCGAGGATATAAAATGTTTGTCCAGTACTAATTTTACATAATTCACTAGCTAATTTTACTCGCTGAGCTTCACCACCTGATATCGTAGTGCTACTTTGACCCAAAGTAATATATCCTAAACCAACATCATTTAATGCCTTTATTTTGCGAAATATTGAAGGTATTGACTCAAAGAAGGTAACAGCATCTTCCACTGTCATATCCAGAATATCACTTATATTCTTATTTTTAAATCTAATATCTAAGGTTTCTCTATTGTAGCGTTTACCTTGACACGTTTCACAATCCACTAACACATCGGGTAAAAAGTTCATTTCAATTACCTTTTGGCCACCCCCTTTACAAGTTTCACATCGTCCACCTTTAACATTAAAACTAAACCTTCCAGGTTTATAACCTCTGATTTTTGATTCACCAATCTCTGCGAATAAATTCCTGATATCAGAGAAAAAACCTACATATGTTGCTGGGTTGCTTCTTGGTGTTCTGCCGATAGGTGACTGATCTATAGTAATCACTTTATCGATATATTCTAAACCCTTTACTTTATCATATTTGAGGGGTTTTTTCTTAGAATTGTAAACATATTCCGACAAGATTGGATGCAGTGTTTCATTTATCAAAGAACTCTTACCACTCCCACTTACACCCGTTACTGCTATAAGTTTTCCTAAGGGAAATTTGACCGATATATTTTTTAAGTTATTTCCCTCACAACCCAATAGAACAATTTTTTTACCATTGCCTTTTCTTCTCTTTTCAGGGACTACTATTTTTCGTTTTCCCCGATAAGTAATCAGCCGTCAAAGTCCCGCTGTGCTGTATTGTTTCCCATTTACCAAATGAGATAATTTCACCCCCATTTTTACCAGCTTTAGGACCAATATCCACCACATAGTCACTCTCCACAATCAT
>CALSMN010000007.1 GCA_943787465.1 uncultured Bacteroidia bacterium
TGGTTGAAATTACTCGAAAATATCACGAAACAATACACCGATAACTTTAGTAAAATTAAATCGTATGCTCAAAAACTAACAGTAGGGATTCAAATGCAGGAAACCGCAATAAGTGATCAAACTCCTCAAAAATTAACCGCTGATGTCCTAGAAAATATGATCAACACTTGGAAATCAAAGTGGGACTATGAATATGGTGGAATGAAAGGAGCACCTAAGTTTCCGATGCCTAGTAATTATGACTTTTTGTTAGCATATAGTTCCATCATTTCTAACTCATCAATCCAGGATTTTATTGATATATCACTTCAGAAAATGGCATTTGGTGGACTCTTTGACCAAATTGGTGGTGGATTTTCAAGATATAGTGTCGATGCTGTTTGGAAAGTCCCCCACTTTGAAAAAATGCTCTATGATAACGCCCAATTGTTAGCCATTTATGCGCGTGCATTTCGAAAAACAAACAATCCCTTATATGCACAAGTCATAAAAAAAACAATTGACTGGTTACAAAGAGATATGCAGGACAGAAGTGGTTTATTTTATGCTGGGATAGATGCAGATAGTGAAGGAAAAGAAGGCAAATATTATGTGTGGAATTCTGATGAAGTAAAGCAAAACATTGGTTCCGATTATCCCCTTGTAAAAGCCTACTATGAAATAGACCAGCAAGGACAATGGGAACACCCAAATAATATTCTTCTACGAACTAAGACTGACGCTATCATTGCCTCCGAATTTGATTTAACACCCTCAGAATTAAATCAACGAATAGATGCTGTAAATAAAAAATTACTCCAGGTTCGAAACCAACGTGTAGCTCCTGGATTGGATGATAAATGTCTAACCTCTTGGAATGCAATGATGGTGACAGGCCTTCTCGAAGCATATACAGCCACACATGATGAAACATGTAAAAACCTTGCGATTCATGCACTAAATCAGATTATTGAGAAACAATATCAGCATGAACAGTTATGGCACAGTTATAAAAATAATCAATCATCAATATCCGGAATGTTAGAGGATTACGCCTTTGTAATCCAAGCTTGTTTAAATGCATTTTCAATTACAGGACAAGAAAAATATTTAGACATAGCTAATCAACTCACGACGATTAGTCTGCATCGATTTTATGATGTTGAGAAAGCATTTTTTTATTTCAATGAAGAAAATGAATTAATTATTCGTACGGCAGAAATTCATGACAATGTAATTCCTTCTTCCAACGCTGTGATGGCCAATAATTTATTGAAATTGGGACTCATTTTAGGCAACCAATCCTATCTTGAACTTGCAGAGAATCTTGTAGGAAAAGTACAAGCTAATATGGGTACATATCCCAGTGGTCATTGCTATTGGGCACAAACCCATCTAGCCCTATCCTACCCATTTTATGAGGTTGTCATTGTTGGGAAAAATGCACAACGATTAGCCCTCCAAATGCAGTCAATATTTTTACCCAATACGCTTATTTTATGGACCGCTACATCATCCAATATTTCGATATTTAAAAATCGTTTCAAAAGCAACGAAACATGGATCTATGTTTGTCAAAGAGGAGTTTGTAAGCTACCCGTAAAGACGGTTGAAGAAGCGATGGAGCTTATTCAATAAAAAAGGCTCTTCTTCTGAAGAGCCTTTAAAAAGAATAGTTTAAAAATTACCTCGCTAATGTCATTTCATCAACAATGTGCTTAGCACCTGCAAGCTTATCGATGCACCACAATACGTAGCGAATATCTACCGATATAGTCCGTTGCAAGTCTGGTTCAAAAGCAATATCACCGCTCATGGCTTCCCAATTACCATCGAAAGCCAATCCAATTAACTCCCCATTTCCATTAATAACAGGACTACCTGAGTTACCTCCAGTGATATCATTGTTCGTCAAAAAACAGATACGTAAATCTTCTCCAGGTTTTGCATAATCCCCATAATTTTGATTTTTAGCAACGTCCAAGTAGTTGGCTGGCAAATCAAATTCATCATCCCCAGGTTGGTACTTTTCCATGACCCCTTTCATGGTAGTATAGTGTTTGTATTGCATAGCATCTCCAGGCGAGTAGTCTAAAACTTGACCATACGTAAATCGCATGCTGCTATTTGCATCAGGTGCAAAAGCTTTATTGGGATGCATTTGAAATAACGCGGCTTTGTACAAACGATCGGCGGTAGCTCTTTTTAGATCAGCTTCTGCAAATACTGCTTGAAGATCGTTTAAATAGAAATCTAACATAATCGCCGAAAACTTAACACCTTGATCCTTTTTTAACTTTTTAGGATTGGGATTATTTAAAAAATTCATGGCTCTATCCTTATTCACTAGAATAGATTTATCAAAAATACATGCAGCCATCGCTTGAGTGTTACCTTTGAATTTGGCAATCATCTCATTAAAAGCAGCTGGTCTTAAATCAGCACTTAGGTCATTCATATAAAAATCAAGCATTGCTACCATCACTTCTTGGTCAATTGGAGCATAATAATCTTTAAAATTACCCTCTGTAGATTCTTTAAGACGACCTATCATTCCGTCAATTTGAGATTGAATTTCAGCTTTTTTTGTTTTGTCTTTTTCTGATGAAAGCATGGCATACATACTAGCTAATCTCCCAAAACCAAACCCATACTTCGTAAACTCAATACCATAAATTGCTTCCATCCAATAGGTTTCAGCTAGTTTTTTTGAATCATAAACGTCGTAAGCATCTTTATACATTGTGAGCACATCGCCAAACTTGTCTTTTCTTAATTTATCCCCACTATTTACCCATGCTTGAAAAGCAGCTTCTTCAGCTCTTTTCTTCCCTTCAATATCTAATCGTTTGAGGCCTCGAGTTTGTCCCATAAAATATTTCCAGTAATTAGCAACTTGAGCATGTTTAGCAGCATACATTAAATCTACAGCTTCATCTTTCTTTTGATATTTTTCGTACACATCTAATTTAGCACGTCTAATTTTAACTCGAGCAGGCTGATCAATTTCTGTTGCATTTTTCACTCCATAAGAAGACAAATAACGATCGGTACTTCCAGGAAAACCCCAAATCATGGCAAAATCACCTTT
The DNA here is from genome assembly GCA_943787465.1 of uncultured Bacteroidia bacterium. Classification (GTDB taxonomy): domain Bacteria; phylum Bacteroidota; class Bacteroidia; order NS11-12g; family UBA9320; genus UBA9320. The sequence continues at coordinate 3,071 of CALSMN010000007.1, forward strand.
ATCTACCCCTTTCATACTTACGGGAAGATGGTGCTTTGGGGTATAAGGAATATTGTCTTCTGAATATGTTTTAGTTGCTTTGTTATCTCTTGAGGCATATACTCTAAACATAGAAAAGTCACCTGTGTGTCTGGGCCACATCCAGTTATCGGTATCGCCACCATACTTACCTACAGACTCAGGTGGAGTTCCAACTAGACGAACATCTCCAAACGTTTCATAAACATAGGCGTAGTATTTATTTCCACTAAACATTTCTTTGATATCGACATCATAGGCACCGGAGTCGGATAATGTTTTTCGAACTTCTGAAGAATGCTCAGCAATCATTTTTGCTCTATTTTCATCGGTCACACCCGCTAAAATATCATCGGTTATGTCTTCAATTTTTACCAAAAATGATACGCTAAAACCAGCAGACAATTCAGCCGCTTTTGTTTTGGCCCAAAACCCATTTTTTAAGTGATTTGCTGTTGTCGTACTTAATTTTTGGATTGCACTATATCCACAGTGGTGGTTAGTTAAAATCAAGCCTTGACTGCTAATAATTTCTCCTGTACAAAAACCAGAACCAAGACGAACAATTGCATCTTTCATGCTGCTTTTATTGATATCATAAATTTGCTCTGGGGATAATACTAAACCCAATCGCTGCATTTCAGCATAGTTGTCTGTGAGCAAAGCAGGAATCCACATTCCTTCATCTGCTTTAGAGATTTGACTACTTAAAAGTGTAGTTAACCCTAGAATCAATGTAAATATTTTTTTCATGTTTCGAATATTATAAATAAGTATGGCAAATCTCTTATTTTTACAATAATATCCTACATGGATTGGATAAAGTTCTATAATATTTCGATGATAAGGAATTAAAACAACATCTAAAATCAATCAAATATCAAGACTAAATGGCAATTAAATTTTTTTTTAACTTTGTAATAAATCAAATTTCAAACATCCAAAAAATTAAGCAATGAAACAATCCATATTTATATTTAGTATCCTTATAATATCAGCATTTACAATAAGTTGTGAAGATGATAAAAAAAAGAACCATAAAAATGATTCAGATGACACAGATGTTAACGATGTTGAAGATAAAAAAAAGTATTCTAAAAACAATTCCGAAGATACAGATGCAATTGGCACAAAAGAATGGTCTGAATTTGATAAAAGAACATTCAGAAATGACATGTATGATCAAGATGAATTTGCTGTATTTGGTGAATATAAAAATGATTTTATTGATTGTTGCCTTGAAAAGTGCCAAAAAAATTATTCTTCCTATGCAGAAGCTGTGAGTGACGAGGTTGGGTTAGAAAGAATAGGTGAACAATGCGCTTTAAAATTTGTTTCTGAAATTGATTTGAATGATAGTTGGTCTGATTATGAGAAACGAAAATTTCGAAGTGACATGAGAAAAATTCCAGAACTTTCAAATTTTGGTGAAAATGAAGATATTTTTATTGAATGTTATTTGGATAAGCTACAAGCAAACTACTCTTCATATGCTGAAGCTGACCAGGACGAAGATGGATGCACCAAATTATCTATTGAATGTGCTTCAGAAATCTATTACTAAAAAATAGAATTTTTACAAAGCGTTATTATCATTTTAAAAAATTCAGACTTCCCTTCAATTCTGTATGATACAGAATTCAACAAGAATTTCCACCTAATAATGAACACTCATCATTAATTTAGAAACCCAACTCCTGCAGTTTTATTGGTATTTAAATCGATTATAATGAATGATCCATTAATTCGATGATTACTAAATTTATCGTAATAAATTGGTTTATTTAGAAGAAAATTAACTGAACCAATATCATTCATTTGAGTTCCTTAAATGTCAAAATTATCAACTTAAAATTGTAAAGGAATTTGGCCATTTATAGCTTCAGCATAAGCCAAAACTTATATGTACATTTGAACTAATGTATTATAATGATATCTTAGAAACCATTGGAAACACACCTCTAGTAAAACTAAATCGCACCGTTTCAGAATTACCATGTACTGTTTTGGCCAAGATAGAATCTACCAATCCTGGCAACTCTGTAAAAGATCGTATGGCTCTTAAAATGATAGAAGATGCTGAAGCCGATGGTCGTTTAAAACCTGGAGGAACGATAGTGGAGGGCACAAGCGGGAATACAGGCATGGGATTGGCAATAGCTGGTGTAGTTAAAGGATATAAATGCATTTTTGTAACTACTGATAAACAAAGTAAGGAAAAAGTAGATGCTCTCAAATCTGTAGGAGCTGAAGTAATCGTTTGTCCTACTGATGTAGATCCAAATGATTCCAGATCTTACTATTCAGTTTCTAAACGATTAGGTAAGGAAATACCCAATGCCTGGTATGTTAATCAATATGACAATCCAAGTAATGTACAAGCTCATTATGAAAGCACTGGTCCCGAAATTTGGGAACAAACCGAAGGAAAAATCACTCATTTTGTAGTGGGTGTTGGAACAGGAGGTACGATCAGTGGAGTCGGAAAATATTTAAAAGAAAAAAACCCAAATATTCAATGTTGGGGTATCGATACATATGGTTCGGTATTTAAAAAGTACCACGAAACGGGTGAATTTGATGAAAAAGAGATCTATCCCTACATCACTGAGGGTATTGGAGAAGATATTCTTCCCCAATGTGTCAATTTTGACATCATTGACCACTTTGAAAAAGTCACCGATAAAGATGGATTATTATGGCAACGTAAAATTGCAAGAGAGGAAGGCATTTTAGCTGGTAATAGTGCTGGAAGTGCTGTAAAAGGTATTTTGCAATGTGCTCATATGCTTAAACCTACAGATGTGGTTGTCGTTTTGTTCCATGATCATGCTACTCGATATATGGGAAAAGCATTCAACGATGAATGGATGAAAGAACGGGGTTTTTTAGATGCTAAACCAAAAACTGCCGAAGATATCATCCAATCACACAAACATTTACCCATGCTCACAGTCACGAACACTGATCAGGTAGGAGTTGCTTTTAAACTTATGGAAAAACACGGTATATCTCAATTACCAGTAAAAAATAAAGATGGTGAATTTGTAGGTTCGGTAAATGATCATCACTTACTTTCATTATTGCTTAAAAACCCTTCTTTATCATCTCAAACTATTAATGATGTTATGCAACAACCTTTTCCTATGGTAGAATATTCAGAAAATATTGAAGTTGTATCTCGATTAATTAATAAAGAACATCCGGCAGTATTAGTAAAAGAATTAAGTGGATCTATTCATATTTTAACAAAATATGATTTGATTGGCGCACTGGCTAACTAAGCGTGTACACAAAAAAAATCCTATGAGTTATCCTACGATTTTCAACTTTTTAAAAAGTTGATGTTAAAGTGTATTTACATTATTTAAATCACTGAAGGCCTTTTCGAGTCGGGTAACAAATGTCAACTCACCTTCTCTCACCCACTTTCTGGGATCATAGTGTTTTTTATTGGGTAAATCAGACCCTTCTGGATTTCCAATTTGTGTTAATAGATAATCTTTTCGATTCAGCATATAATCTCTAACTCCCTCAGTGAAAGCAAATTGCAAATCAGTATCAATATTCATTTTAATGACACCATAAGAAATACCCTCACGAATTTCCGATAAAGTAGATCCTGATCCGCCATGAAAAACAAAATCTATAGGATTATGATTCGTTCCATATTTTTCCTGAACATACACTTGAGAATTCTTTAAGATAATAGGCGTTAATTTCACATTCCCAGGTTTGTATACACCATGCACATTACCAAATGCAGCTGCAATTGTAAATCGTGGACTTATCTTCATTAACTCTTCATAGGCGTAGGCTACTTCACTGGGTTGAGTATATAATTTACTGCTATCTACATCGGTATTATCCACACCGTCTTCTTCTCCTCCTGTGATACCTAATTCTATTTCTAAAGTCATACCCATTTTACTCATGCGTTCTAAATAGGTTTTACAGATCTCTATATTTTCTTCAATAGGCTCCTCTGATAAATCAATCATGTGAGAACTATAAAGCGGCTTGCCTGTTTCCGCAAAATATTTTTCACTAGCATCAAGTAAACCATCAATCCATGGTAATAATTTTTTAGCTGCATGATCGGTATGAAGAATAACTGTTGCCCCATATGACTCAGCCAGTTCATGTATATGTTTTGCACCTGCAACACCCCCTTTGATGGCTGCTAATTCGTTAGAATTACTCAACCCTTTTCCGGCAAAAAATTGTGCTCCACCGTTACTAAATTGGATGATAACAGGAGCATTTAATCTAGCAGCTGTTTCCATAACTGCATTTACCGTACTTGAACTTGTAACATTGACTGCAGGTAAGGCAAAAGCTTTTTCCTTGGCGTACGAAAAAATAGCTTGGACTTCATCTCCTGTTGCAACTCCTGGTTTTATTGTATGACTCATATTCATTAAATTATTGGGGCAATATTACGTATTTTATGTAGTAAATTAAAAGAGTAATTGGGTTAGTTTTTGTTATTCAAAGGTTTGTAAATCTACCAATTTCTTATAGATTCCATTGTTTTGCATCAACTCATCATGCGTTCCTTGTTCTGTAATTTTACCTTTATCAAGCACCACTATTTTATCTGCTTTTTGTATGGTACTCAATCGATGAGCAATGACTATACTAGTCCTATTTTGCATTACTTTATCAATTGCGTCTTGCACCATTTTCTCACTTTCAGTATCCAATGCACTAGTAGCTTCATCCAAAATAAGTATAGGAGGTTCTTTAGCAATTGCCCGAGCTATACTCATCCGTTGTCGTTGACCGCCACTTAAATTTGTTCCCTTTTCACCCATATTGGTATTATAACCCGCTTTCATATCTGATATGAATGCGTGTGCATTGGCTACTTTAGCTGCCTGTAAAAGCTGATCCCCACTCATGTATACATCACCCATTCGAATATTATTTGCCGCTGTGTCGTTGAACAATATCGCATCTTGTGTGACAATGCCCATCATACTTCGAAGGGTAGATAAATCTAGTTGAGCTATATCTTTACCATCAATAATAATTCTGCCTGATGTCAATTCATGAAATCTAGGAATTAAATCTATCAATGTAGATTTTCCTCCTCCAGATGGACCTACCAAAGCTATTGTATCTCCTTTATTAATCTCTAGATTAATCTGTTTCAGGACTAATGCATCATTGGTGTAACCAAAACTCACATTATCAAATAAGATTGATTTATTGAATGTAATATTTTTATCACCTAAAGTATCTTTTTCTTCATCCTTGTCTAATATTTCATTAATTCTTCCCATGGATGCAGCACCTTTTTTTAATCGAAAAAAGGCTTCAGAAATTCCTTTTGCTGGAGGAATTAATTGAGAAAAAATAGCAATATAGCCTATAAGGACTGATGGAGGCAAAGATGAATTTTCAGATAAAATGAGAGAACCACTATAAATTAGGATACTACTCAATACGATACTTGCCATAAACTCACTCATGGGAGAAGCCAATAATTCTTTTCTGTTTAAGCGAACCATTTGTTTAAAATGATCATCATTTAGTGTTTTGAATTTCTCTTGTTTATCTTTAATAGCACTGAATGCTTTTATAATTTTGATGCCGTGTAAACTTTCTTCTAGATGTGATAATACTTCTGACAATTTCTCTTGACCTGCTTGTGCAGCATTTTTAAGCTTTTTACCTATCCTACTGATCAGAAATCCACTTAATGGAAGAACTATAATTACAAAAAGTGTTAACTGATAACTCATCATAAATAATACAACCAAGGGTATTAAAATTGATAATGGATGTTTAAAATATAGCTCGACTACACCCAAAAGACTCCATTCTACCTCTTTTACATCGTTGGTAAAACGAGACATGGTATCTCCTCTTTTTTCTTTATTAAAATAACTCAGCGGCAACTTCAATAAATGATTATAGATGTGTTCCCGAATATCACGAACCACTGCACTTCTCACATAAGCTAAATTATAAAAAGCAAGATATAAAGCTGCATTCTTTAAAAAGAAAGCAATTACAATTCCAACGGAAAAATAAATGAGTGCCATTTGCTTACCTAACTCCATTATTTTAGCACTCATAATATAATTCAAATAAGTCATCCAAGTGTTGGGATCTGAGGTCATTTCAACGGGAGATAAAGATGCTTTATCTCCATAAAAAATAAGTTCTAGAAAAGGGATAATTAGAGCTATGCTTACAACATTAAACATAGCTGTTAGTAAATTAAAACTAAAAAAATTAATTAACCTTGAGGTATAGGGTTTAGCTAATGCAAATATGTTTTTGAACTTAATCAAGATCTTTAACTTGTTGCGAAGATAATGGACTCTTTTTTAACCTATGGAAAAAAGAAATCACCTGCTATAATTCCTACAAAAAAAGTATCCTTTAGCAGGCCTTGATAATCATATACAAACACTTCACTTCTACTCACAAAATCTCTCACATCTGAAACATAAACATCGCTAGATATTGGATCTATATTGATTCCAAAAAAAGTACGATTTTGATGTGCAATAAATGGCTTCGGAATAGCTGATTTTGAAGACATACTCCAGATATCACCATTGATAAAATACAACTGATCCAAGCGAGTATCATATCTTAATTGCGTTGGATTTTCTTTTAGTTCTATTTTCAAATCTAACTCACCCGTAATCGGTTTATCGATACGAACTAAACAAGGTAATTCTTTAAGCTCCTCGTCCCCTCTACAAAGTACCCAAAGACAAGATTGATTATCTACAATCAATGATTCAGGAGATGAGCCTACTTGAATACTGTCTACAAGTTTATCATTTGAAATATCTATGGCATAAAGCTGATTAGTTGATGATCCAGTATACCAAAAAAGACCATCAATGAACACCCCTTTTTCAGACCATCCTCGACAAGAAATCGTGTGAGTTATCTCATTTTTAGCTAAATCAATCACATTGATTCCATTAGCATAAAGATCTGTAACATAGGCTTTATTTTCATTCAACGGATACATATACCTAGGAGATGTTAGCCCACTAATTTCTCCAGTTTGCTTATACATGGAATCTGTAATTATAATTTTTCCTGAATTATTCATCACGAAATAATACGAATTTTTATGAGTAGAAATCGATTGAAAAACATTACCTAAACTCTTTCCATTAACTGCTTTAAATACCTCATTTTGAACAGATTTTGTTGACGGATTGTACAGAGAAAGTGTACCCTCTCCCCAACCAAAATTTCCTTGATTGGCAATTAATATATCGGTATTTTGTATTGTTATTTTAGGTTTTTCGGAGTGTTCACTGCAAGCTCCAAATAATACAATACCTATAATAAATGCGATTATTGTACGCATATTTTTTGGACAAATTGTTTACCCTGATGGATAAGTTCTACAAAATAAATACCTGGTTGAGTGATGTATAGTTGCTGATTATTTTCAATAAAATGAACGGATTTGTAGTTTATATCAAATACACGGCATTCTGTAGCATGAGGTGCTTCAATATGTAAAGGTTGATTTATTTTCAGAACAGTTGGATATACTGAAACATTAGACAAAATGCTCTGTTGAATATCCAATAATTCACCATTAACTATAGCCACAGCATCTAAATCAAATCCACTACTTTCAAAGGGGCTAGGAAATGGGTCGTTGATTAATCGGCCCTTACTATCTCTGGTTCCAAGGGTGTCATTAACACTACCAACTACATCGATAACTCGAATAAAATAAATGGTATCCATACCGATCTCATCTAAATCAAACAAAGTACCGTAAGGTGCCTGATGCTTTCCTGCTAAATTATATAACTGATATGGATCTGTGTAACTAAAATTATTGGTTTGATAGGATGTATCTGTTAAACTCTCACTTGGAAACCGAATAAAATCAATTCCATTTTTACTTACCTCCACATGAGCTAGTTCAAGATAATATGAAAGACCCACTTTAAAACCATTTTCAAAAATTGCAAAGTCATACCCTCTATGATTAATAACGGGTTGGTCAAAACTCAACGTGGCTTGTCCTCCGTCTCCCAAACTTACAACAAGACCGTCAGCACGGTTAAGTGCATCCGCAGCACTACCCGTTGATGGTTTGCCTAATGCAGTATCATTAATTTGCATCGGACCTCTCTCTAATGTCACACCTGTAGCCCAACCTACAATGGATGAGGCATCATTAAGAATGGACTTGCTACCTAGCTCCCCACCTGGACCGTCAAACTGAGCACATAGCCTTATTGTTAAAAAAACTACGATTAATGATGATATTCTCATTGTTTCATAAACTTTGATACACTCATTCCGTCATTTGTGTATACACGAGCATAATACAATCCCCTATTCAAATTAGAGACATCCATCTTATAAAATGAGGAGACTGTGGTACAATTCATTTCTTGTATAATTAGTCCCGACAAAGAAAACAATTCAATACGTTGAATGTTCGAATGTGCTTGAATATTTAATGTTTGTTGTGTAGGGTTGGGGTAAAGCTGTATAGATGAAATCGCATAATCTTCTACAGACATGAGTTCTTGCTGAGCTAAAGAAAGGCAAAAATAGGCTGGTGTATTTATTCCCCATGTACCTATATCTGAAGATTGTAATTCAAAGTCTACGCGATCACAAGATACGATATCAGCCATTTGCCAATCTTTCAGAATATAGTCTTTTGAATTTTCCTCAAAACGATAATCAGCTAGATATATCGTATCGGTATGCAAAATGTGATTAGAAGAAGAAATACTTTTAATTAACAGACGAAAATAGTCTGGATCATCACCACTTTCACCCCCAAATTTTTTACTAAACCCACTACCATATCTCATGTCCAATGCAGCATAGGTCGCATTGGTAATGTAAAAACGAACGGGTACGGGTAACTGTACTAGACCAAATATACTCTCTTCTTCATCGTCAAAATAAGGAGATCTTATACTATTAGTAATACCACTATTTACAAAATGGACTTGCTCAAAATTCCAGGTTGATTCAGGTATTGAAACCAACGGTTCCTGGAAAGCAGCATACTGATTTGTATATCCAGGAGATACAGTATCATATATTGAGCTCACACTCCAGCCCGACCAAGATTCAAAAGTAGCATTATAGGTATTTGGAAAAAACAAATGTGATACTGAAAAACCGCCTGCTTGGTCCTGTCCGTTGTAAAATGTATCTGGATTCATGATGATTTTTTCGGGTATAATTTGAGCCGTGCTTATCGCATTAAAATCATCCATACATAAATAGGTCGGAGTTCGTATTCCAAAACTGTTGGTATCTGAACTCTCAAAGACAAAAGCGATACTATCTATCTTACTGTCTTGGCTTTGATCATTGTTAAAATCCACATATACCCAATCATCAATGATATAATCACTCGATTGATCATCAAATCGAAAATCTGCTAAAAAGAACTCCGTTGAGTCCATAATATTACCAGCCAAGTAGGAATAAATATGCACACTTAAAAAATCAGGATCATTCCCCGACTCACCACCAAACTTTTTACTAAAGCTACTACCCTCTAACAGATCATAATAGGTATAGGTGCTATTGGTAAAATAAGCTCCAGAAATAGGTGAAGGTCTATCTAACTTGATATACGTATTGCCATAACCAACCATATAATTAGCCGTATGACTTACCCCATGTCCAGGAATGGCACTAAATTGATTCCCATATCCCGGTGTGATTGTATCGGTCATATTGCTCAATGCCCAACCTGTCCAGCTATCCCATTCTGAATTATACTCATTGATCCAATTACGACCAAAATGAAAAAATTTGCCATTGATATCTGCACCATTGTTAAAGGTATCTGATTGAATCAAAGATAAATTATCAAACGTAGAATACACTCTTGGATGATTGAATTGTCCAAATGAATTTAGGTGATTTGTGAGGATTAATAAAAATGTAATTAGGTTTAAAATTAGTTTTTTCATGTTGAGTAAATTTTATAAGTTAATGTTATTTTAAGCGTCCTCCCAGGTAAGGGAGTTCTAGGTTGAGTGTAGTATGGTGTATTCCTTACATTTGTTAAGGTGGCACTTATTCGCAAGGTTTTGTTAGAGTAATAACCACCCACGTCAATTAGCACATAGGGGTCAATGAAAATAGAATTATCGCTGGTGACATAATTTTTACCTACCTGTTGAAGATTCATATACACCCCACTGCGTCTAGAAACGAAGCTAAGTGTTAAATTACTGCTAAATTGAGGTGTAAAAATAAGTTGTTGATGGTGACGAGGATCCGTTTTATTGTTATAGACATAAACAGACCTCACATAATGTGCATTGGTTTGAGCCAATAGCTTATATTTTTGGAAAGGGTATGTATAAGAAGCACTCCCAACAAGACCAACTATCTGGACTTGATTTAAGTTATATGGCTTAATTTCAGGAAACCCGCCCCATTGAACCCAGTTCTTAAAAATACCCCCATGCGGATTGAGTGTCCATTGAAATTGATTATTAGTCTGGGCTAGTATAAAATCTACCTTATACCCCTCTTCTGGTTTAAGGTCAATATTTCCCATAGCCTCCCCCGGCTGATACCAAAATAATTCGTTGAGCACGGGCAATCGATATACTTTCTGCAGATTAGCCTTCACCATATACTTTGAATGAACTCTATAATTGATGTCTAATGAAATACGGGTAGCCCATTGTTGTTCAGTATGAATAGCTCCATGAGTGTAATTTAAATATCCCTTTTTAAATTGTTTTTTTATAATAAAGGATGCTTTATTTCTATTCCAATTTACCGACTGACGAAGCGCATCTGAAGTATAGTTTGCTTGAAGATTACTCCATAAAAAATGATAGGACCAGTTTTTATTGAACCGCTTGTTAAAACTTAAATTGGTATTCAAATTAATAACATTACTTATGCTATTTTTAGAAGTAGGAGTAGCTTGAAATCCTATTTTCTCTTTGGAAAGTTGATTACTGATTTTTAAAATGGAGCGATTTGAAAATGTTTTTTGATACTCCGTGAGTAAAAATCCATTGTTATCTTCTTGTCTACTAAGTTGATTTTCCCCGATAGATGGAGGAATACCTCTGTTTGCAGTCAAAAAATAAAATTGGGAGGTAATGGAATTATTCGTCCAGGCATAGTTGATATTTTGCATTACACTGGCCCGATGAAACTCCGTATTTTGTAGAAAACTATCCAATTGATAGTGCTTTAAATTAATTTTATTTTCTGATTTAATTGTAGAAACACTCAGGCAATATTTAAGATTTTTATGTTGAAAAGCATACGCACCCGATACGCCATATTCATGTAAAGAACTCAAACTAGCATTTATATTTATTCCCGTTTGAGGAAAATCTGATTGTAGGGAAATTCCTTCTCCCATGGATTGAATACCCAACTTGTTCATGTCCTGAGATGTAAATTGAATGGAATTAAAATGTACCGCATCTATCAAACTTAAATCCATGGTACCATTCATGCTACTTTGCATATTGATTCCTTGAAGATATATGGGAATGTGCATGGAACCTAAGCCTTTATACGATGGAGTACTCAAAGTCGCATTTCCTTGGCTTCTTATAAACATACCACTTTGTTTTTGCAATAATTCAGCAAAAGTCTGATTTGGGTTAGATTGAAACAGAACTTGGCTAATCAGTTGTTTATTAGACGCAAACTTATTATAACTTACAGCTACAGAATCTAGACCATACACCACTGTATCTTGAGCCATTAATTGATGGCTCAAGAAAATAAAAAATAAGACAGCAGTTGCGAATTTCATTTATTAAAATAAAAAAATTAAGCGTAGAAAAATAGTGTAATAATTGACCGAAAACAATGTCAGACACTTATCGCTTTTTTTCCCGAAAGCTTAATACCGTTAGTTGAACAAAAAGTAGGTCTTCTGACTTAGTTTAGCAAATGCCACCTTCCCATTTTAAAAAACAGTGGTGTTGACTGGCAATACTCTATCAAACTTTTACAGCTGCGGGTACAGTGGAAGATTTTCACTTCGCTTCCCTTAACTTATTGTTAGTTCAAACATAGAACATTAAACGTTGACTTAAACAAACAACATATAAACATAACTATTTAGATGTAATATATTTGCCACCTATATGGCTACAACACAAGATTTATCCCGTGGAATGTTTTTACGATATAATGGTCAATTATGTCAGGTTATCGACTACCAACACACCATGCCAGGAAAAGGTGGAGCATTTTATCAAGTTAAAATGAAAAATGCGATTACTGGAAAATCCATTGAAAATCGCTTCAGAAGTGGTGAGACAATTGATGATGTAAGAATAGATCAAATTGAAATGCAGTATTTATATAAAGATGGATCCAATTTAGTACTAATGAATACGGAAACCTTCGAGCAAGTATCTGTTGCCGATACAATGTTGGGTGATCAAATGAAATTTATAAAAGAAGAGATGATGCTTAATGTATATTTTGATGAAGGAAATCCTATAATGGCTGATGCACCAAATCATGTGGTGCTAGAAATCACCTACAGCGAACCTGGTATCAAAGGTGATACAGCAAACAATCCACTTAAACCTGCTACATTAGAAACTGGCGCCATTGTCAATGTGCCTTTATTTGTTGAATCTGGCGAAAAAATAAAAGTAGATACTCGAACTGGCGAATACGTAGAACGAGCTAAATAATCTATACTTAATTGAAAAATATGGATGGTAAAATCCCTCATTTTTTAGGAATAACTGAATCTAAATGGTCCAACTATGACACTTCATCGTGCATTGTTCAACAAATACCATACGAACATACCTCTTCCTACAAACAAGGCTCAGCTCATGGACCTCATACGATTATAGAGAACTCTCAATATGTTGAGTTTTACGATATTGAATTAGATCAAGAAACCTACAAAAAATGTGGAATTGCATGTACAAAACCCCTGATTTTTGGAGAAACGATTAACCAAGATGCTATGCATTTAATCCATGCAAAAACATCAAAATTACTTAAAGACAACAAATTTGTGGTCAGTTTAGGAGCTGAACACACGGTAACTTATGGTATATTCAAAGCCTTCCAAGAAAAATACCAAGACATTGGTATACTTCAACTTGATGCTCATAGTGATTTAAGATTATCCTACAACGGAAATGAGTGGTCTCATGCTAGTGTAATGGCTCGCATTCATGAATTAAAACCTGAAATTTTTCAAGTTGGTATCCGAGCTCAATCCATTGAAGAGAATCAGCTCATCCAAAATTCATCCAATATCCATACTTGGTATGCTCATCAAATTTGGGAAGATAACCAATGGATGGATGAGGTCATTGAAAAACTACCTGAAATTCTATATATCACCATTGATACTGACGGATTTGACCCGAGTATTTGCCCTAGTGTAGGTACTGCCGAACCCGGTGGATTACTCTGGTATCCTACCCTCCAATTTCTTCGAAAAGTATTTAAAAAATGTGATGTTAAAGGATTTGATATTGTTGAGTTAAATCCAAAATCACAGGATGATATTACGGCCTATCATATGGCTCAATTATGCTATAAATTAATAGGCTATAAATATTCTGATTAATTCGTTAATTTGCATTTAATCTTATGCAAGTTTATCTCGATAATGCTGCGACTACCAGCATGGATTCTCAGGTCATTGAGGCAATGACTTCTATTATGAATGAAGTGTACGGAAACCCTTCTGCCACACACACACAAGGAAGACAGGCAAAAGCAGCTGTAGAGATGGCACGTAAAAATATTGCAAAACTTCTTCATTGCGAAAGTCAAGAGATTATCTTTACTGGAAGTGGAACGGAAGCAGATAATATGGCTTTGCGATGTGCGGTGCATGATTTAGGAGTGACCCATATTATTACCAGTACAATAGAGCATAAAGCTGTTCTTGACACGGCCAAAGAATTAGAATTAAAAGGGCTTGTTCAGATTAGCTACGTACAATTAGATATTTTTGGAAAAGCAGATTTATCTGATTTAGAAGAATTAGCCAAACGAAATCCGGGAAGCTTGATCAGTTTAATGCACGCCAATAATGAGATTGGATCACTGAATGATGTAACTAAAATTAGCCAAATAGCACGAGCAAATAAGTGTTACTTCCATAGCGATACAGTGCAAACTATCGGTCACTATCCTATAGATTTGAGTAAGTGGGATATAGATTTTATTACCTGTTCTGCTCATAAATTTCATGGACCCAAAGGAGTCGGTTTTTTGTACAAAAATAAAGCCTTAAAAATCCGTCCTATAGTTACCGGAGGAGGGCAAGAACGAGCCATGCGTGCAGGAACTGAAAACATAATTGGAATCGTAGGCATGGCAAAAGCATTGGAAGTGGCTTCTCATAATGTGGACCAAAAAATCACTAAAGTTCAATCCATTAAGAACTATTTCATCCAACAATTGGAAGAAAAAATAGCTGGTATTTGCTACAACGGCGATATTACCAGTACAGGCAGTTTATATACGGTACTTAATGTGTCCCTTCCTCCCTCTGATAAAGCCTCTACCCTCCTTTTTCAATTAGATATTAACGGCGTATATGCCAGTGGTGGTTCAGCTTGCAACAGCGGTGCTGTAGGTTCTAGTCATGTCCTTGAGGGTATTAATCATCCCCCCAACCGTTCTGTTGTCCGATTTTCCTTTAGTAAATACACCACCCCTGATGAAGTAGATTTTGCCGTAGATACTTTAGCTCAAATTCTCTAATCAATACTCCTTCAAAAACTCGTATAAAAATCATATCAAAATATGACCAATATCATATTTTGATAGCTTGAGATGATACAATGGGATTGTTCATTTGTAGTGAAAATAAACAATCAACATCATGAACACAATCAATTTTTATTTAACGCTATCTTTTCTTATTCTAAATTTTTACAATTCCAATGCTCAAGAAGTCCTTACCAAGGTAAATGGTGGAACAAGTTGGCAAACACCAACCGACGAGAATGGCATATATTCTGGAAGTGGAACTATACCTTCTGGTGGAGTCGTCATTACCGGAGGAACAAATACTATGGATATAACTACTACTGTTGTAGATGGATTTAGTGTGGACGGAACTACATTAAGTATAGATGGAGCAAATGATAGAGTTGGAATTGGAACCAATTTACCCACTAGTTCACTACATCTGGGTGGATCTATGGCTGTTCCTACGCGGCACTTTAATTCTGTAAGTGGAACCACAACCACTACACTGGATGAGGCAGATTACTTTTTAACTATTTCCGGTCAAAATTCTACCGTAAACTTACCTTCAGCTTCATCCTGCCCAGGTCGAATTTATATTGTTAGTCATCTAACCTCAGGTAGAACATTTACTTACAATACAGCCATTAGTCAACCACCTGGGGTAACAACCAATACCACATTTTCAGGTATGACCATGATAATTTCTAACGGAAACAATTGGTATCAATTACCTTGATATTCTAATTCCCTACAATAGAGAGAGTATCCATGCTTGTCAAAGATAGAATACAACACTTTTCAATCGCTTTAATTAACCAAAATAAATGCATTTAAATTTAACTATAAGTCAACTTAAAAAAACATTTCAGTAATTTTAATTCCTTGATTTTTATTATTTTGCAGCATGTCTAGTATCAGATATGCTGCAATTATCATAATCTTATGTTCGTTTGCTTCAAAGCAGAAACCTGAGTCTAAAATCATTGCCATTAATCGACAATTAGATCAGTGGCATAAAAGTGCTTCTGACTCAGATTTGGATGCATACTTTTCCTTCATGGATAGCACTTGCCATTTCATCGGCACAGATGCTAATGAAAATTGGTCCAAAAAAGAGTTTAAAGAATTCTGCACTCCATACTTTCAACAAAATGAAACATGGTCTTTTACTCCACTGAATCGTGAATTTAATTTTAATAAAGATAGCACCGCAGCATGCTTTTATGAAACCTTAGATACCCACATGGGGGCATGCCGAGGTTCTGGTATGATTGAATATAAATCTGGTCGATGGTTTTTAATGTATTATGTACTTTCTTTAGCAATACCCAACGAGTGCATGGAAGATGTTAAAAAAGTGATTCGGAATGAGAACATTACAGACAACAAAAATGACTAGAATTAATCGATCCAATCGGCAATGAATAAGTTGGTATCTCTACCACCGCCATTATTTCTATTACTTGAAAAAATCAACTTCTTCCCATCTGGAGAAAACATGGGAAAGCTATCAAAAACCTTATCGTAAGTAACTTGCTCCAAGCCCGTTCCGTCTATATTTATCATAAATAGATTAAATTGTGGCCTTCCACCTTTAGGACTATGATGATTGCTACAAAAAATAATTTTTCGACCACTGGGATGAAAAAAAGGAGCCCAATTGGCATTTCCTAAATCCGTAATTTTACGTAAATCAGACCCATCTATATTACACACATACAACTCCATATTGGTAGGTTGAACTAAATTCCGATTCAGCAGATCCTTATATTCTTTGATTTCATCTTCTGTTTTGGGACGAGAAGACCGAAAAATTAATTTTGTTCCATCAGGTGAAAAAAAAGCTCCTCCATCATAACCTAACTCATGTGTAATCTGTTTGACACCTGAACCATCTATATTCATCGTATATAATTCTAAATCTCCCGAACGTGTACTTGTGAATACAATTTTATCGCCCAAAGGAGAAACGGTTGCCTCCGCATCGTAACCGGGTCTATTGGTTAATTGTTGTATGATATCCCCATTAAAATTGGCAACATAAATATCAAAATCTTCATAAATTGGCCAAACGTATTTATTTCCTCGAGGAGGTTCTGGAGGACAATTTTCGTCACCTTCATGGGTGCTTGCATATAAAATTGAACTATCCCCTGGCATAAAATAACTACAGGTTGTTCTACCTTTTCCAGTACTTATCAATGGCGGAATAGAATTATGCCATGTTTGGTTAACCCCAGTAATATAAATTTGATCGCAAAGTGCATTCCATTTCGGATTTTTGGCTTGAAAAACCAATCGATTTCCATCGAAACTAAAATATGCTTCTGCGTTATCTCCTCCAAACGTTAATTGCTTCATATTTTTAAAATGAGTTTCCCCTTCAAGAATCAATGTATCCTTGGTGATTAAGGGGTGATGTTCTGTATTATTGGTCTGACTGAACGCTTGTGGTATGCAAACCCATCCTAAAAATAAGATCACTAAAAAAGTCCATTTTTTCATGGTTCAATATTAAACAATATACGCCAAAAGTGTAAGATACACCGATTAAAAAATCATCTTATTATTACTAAAATTAATAATTCAAAAATACTTCAACAGCAGCCCAATATTCCTCATGATCTGGCATAGAAGACCATAGATTCCTACTTCCATGTTGTCCATCACCCATAGGTATAAACTGCTTTTTATATGATGTATTGGTAATTGCGTTGTATAATTTTTCAGTTTGAACCCTTTCACTTTTTGATGAAGTTAAGAAACAAGGTATAGATATTCCTGAGATATTTCCTTGAACACTAATGCCTTGAAGATATTCTCCTGGACTAAAAGCGAGTACTTTACTAACATCGTCTCTTTCTGCTGAAATCATTAATGATAGTGATGAAGAATACGAACTCCCCCATAAGATCACTTTTTGATTATACCTATTTTTTGCCCAATCTATAGCTGCTTGTATATCCTGTTTAGCATCAATAAATCGCATGGATTTTTGTTCAATAGAAGCATTCTTAGCTGTTTCATTTTCGATACCATTGACAGCCATACCAGATCGTTGATCAATTGCTAAAGCATTATATCCCAAATCATTTAGTCTAGTAGCAATCTCTATATACTCTCCTCTGCTCCAGCCTGCTTGATGACAAAGTATAATAACTGGAGAACTGTTGTTTATATGATAATGATCTGCCGTTATTTCTAAACTATCCAATGAGTAAAAGGTTATAGTTTTTACAAACGCAGTATCTATCTGACCAGTGTTATTTGTAGAAATATCGTTTTTATCTTTACAACTAAAGAATGTCAATACAAATGAGAAAATCAGGAAACTTAATACAATTTTTTTCATGTCAATATTAATTTTTGTCCCCAAATATTAAATCTAATTCTTATTAATCACGTACTATGTTCAATATATGACAAAATTATGGCGTAAAAATTACAAAACTTTAAATTCGAAGGTAGGATGACCTGACACCCCTTGATCATTTAAAAAGTTAACAAAACGTAATTTACACAGAAACTGAGCATTGGTAGCTATCATATACGTATTATTTGGAATTATCTCATAAGCATTTTTAGTTAAATTGAATTTTTTCCAATCCCACCCAATTACATCTTTAGAGGATTTTAGTTCTTTTGTGTCAAAATCATCCCTAGTTAAAGGTTCAAATGCCGTGTTTAACGCATATGCTTTTGCTTGTCCTAAAATTGCTCCATAAATCAGATAATCTTGAGATATATCATCCACGGTGACATAATCAGTATATTTACCAAAAGCTACATCGTACTCATATTCCATGGGAAAATCCAGCGACTGATTTGTTCTCAGATTATAATAACATGCTTCAGATACCGTCGATTTTTTCTTTGCTGTATCATTCAAGAACTTTTGGATAATTTCAAATGAATCACCAATACGTCTAACTTGAACCGCTACAAATCCCATCGGTTGATATTCCAGATCTAAACCTAAATCTAAAATGTATTTTTTATTCTCTTCTAATTCCCACTGAGTTAAGGTATCTTCCTGATTGGTTAGATAGGAAAATTGTAATCCCGATGTATCACTAATCTGATTCCAATCCAATAAAGTAACTGCTACTCTTAAACTTCTAAAATAATTGATTCTAATGACGGATTCATCAAGATATAAATCCCAGTCCATAGGACTGGCTTCAGCAACAATTTTAGCTTCATCCAAAGAATAAAAAACGACCTTGTTTTTAGTTTTACCTGCATCAATTTTTACGGTTTGGAATACCCTTGGTTTAGGTGTAATGGTGTCTTCTTTAGGGAAACAAGCTGTAAAAAAAAGCGAGCTATAAAATACTATTTTAGTGAAATAACGCATAACGAATAGTAAAAAAATAAGTTCTTCCTGGACTGATTGAAATAAAGCTAGTGCTTGGCGTATGTGCTCCCACTTCTGTATTATTAGCATTGATATTTACAACACCCAATAGATTTCGGACGCCCAATGTTGTTTTCATTCTGGTATTGGGCCATTGTCGATGCAATGTAAAATCAATCATGGTGTACGCATCTTGCTCTTGAATATTTAAGTTTGAGTTTTCGCTATCTGAGAATACTCGACTGACTGCCCCAAAATGATTGAGGTATAATCCCAGTTGTGTATTTATTTTTGAGATCATAAAGGTGGGATTGATGGTATATTGAGGAGAAAAATAAAAATCACTTTTCTTCGCATCCACACCATTATAAATACCTGTATAGTTGAATGAAAAATTGAGCTTAAAATTATTATTTATAATCGATTGACTGATGCCTCCACCAATAGATTGATATTTTCCAATATTGCCATATTGAGCTTGAATTGGTCCAGTCACAATCAATTCAATCTTGTTACTCACCCGATTATAAAAACCATCTATGGTGGAAGATGAGGATATATTTCCCCATTTATGGTATTTGGTATATGAACCTGTAAGCGAATATGAGGATTCTGAAACTAGATTCACATTTCCAAATACTTCATGACGACTATCACTAAAATCTAGATAGAGTTCTTTTAACGATGGAGCTCTAAATCCTTTTCCATAAGCTAGTTTTATTTGCTGATCATGGGGTAAATTTAGTTTTGTTTGCAAGGAATATAAAAGGGGAGCATTAAAAGCTGAATTCTGAGCAAACCGAACCCCAGCTCGTACAAGCAAAAAAGAAGTTAGTTGTTTTTCTGCACTACCAAACAAAGCAATATCATATTGCCGCTGTGTGGTTTCTTTAATCCGATTGCCTGAACCTATTTCATAGTTTCCATCTAAACCTATGAGTGTTTCTATGCCCTTTGTTCGTTTTCTATCAGGCCCAAAAATCAAACGAAAAACGGAAGCATTGAAGGACTGCGTATCTTGCTCAGATGTACCCGGAACAAGTTGCTCTTTCAGATTAATGAGGTTTTTTAGGTATTTATTTTTTACTCTTCTAAAATTATTATTTCCAGCAATTAATTGGATACTCGACTCTCCTAATTTGTTTTCATAACTTAAGCTATTGTCCATACGAATATTCGTATAATGCTGATCGATAGCTGTTTCTTGATAAGGTAAAAGCGGTACTCCACGATCAATCAATTTAGAACGAAGGGCCTCTGTTCTTACATTTATTTTCGCATCTTCATGCTGGTAACTGTATTGAAGCCTTCCAGTATATTGCTCTTTGGGGATCCAATCAAATGTTCTGTCTGTATTCGTTTGACTCCACCCTGTAAACATCATTCTACCTCCACTTAAGGTTACAAAATGATTGTTGTACGAGTTTGATACGGTTAGACCCGTATTATATTGCCCATCAGACTCATAATTTCCATTGATATTAAACCTTGATTTTGTATTCGTATTATTGGTAATTAAATTGATACTTCCAGCTAGGGCATTACTGCCATAAATTACTGACATGGGACCACGAACAATTTCAATTTGTTTCATGTTCTCCAGATTAAATTGTTCCAAATCTAACTGATTGAATAATCGTCCAATCACAGGTACCCCATCAATCAATAATTTTACATTATCACCACTCATTCCCATTAAACTCAATCCTGATGAACCGATAGCATTATCTCGACTCAATCGAATATTATTTTGGAAAGATAAGGCGTCTTTTAAGTCCACAGCACCCATAGATTCCATTTGTTGGGCACTAATTTTAGAAACATGAAGAACAGTGTTGGTAAATGAACGATTGGAGTGAATATCTGTAACCAAGACCTCACCCAAATTATAAAAAGATTTGGCTAGTTTAACGGAATAAACCTCATTCGGCAAAAGCGTTAAGTTTTGAGGCAAATATCCTTTAGAAAATAGGATTACTTGCTTAGAAGTTTTGATGGAATAATGAATCTCACCGTTAATGGATGTAAGAATTAATGAGTCATTATGAAGGGGATTTGCCCCTTGAATAGCTACTTGAAAAGGAACACTAAAGTTGGTTTCTGCATCAACAGCACGCACAATAGTTTGTGCCCACCCGAGGGTAGGCACTACAATAAGAAAAAATTGAAAAATTAAACCTAATTTATTCAATGATTAATTTTTTAATATCACTATTATTTCCTGATGAAAAACGAACCGAATAAAGACCTGAAGCAAATGATTCTACGTTTATTTTTGATTGTGTGTATGGAGGCAATTCCTCAATATAAATAATTCGACCGTAGGTATCTACAATTTCAACATTTAACTTGGTCGGCTCTTGATTATCAATGTGTACATTCGATAAAGCGGGATTAGGAAATAAAGAGGTTTTTAACTTTCTTGTAATTGGCACCGTATTTACACCTCTTTTGATTTCTTTTTTGTTAAATACATATTTCCCCTCAGCACCCCCGTTGTAAGCAGTAAACCATAACTTCCATACCGCGTTATTTTTTGTTTTAACGAAATATACCAAATCTGGGGTGATGTCATATTGGAAAGTGTTCCGATTGAATGTTTTCCAATCATAGCCAATTTCGGTAATAACACTACTCCATGTAATAGTACTGGTATCATCATCTAAAACATCCATACCTGACCGAACTGCCACCTCACATCCTGCATTCACTTTTACTCCGCTAACGGGCATGATCCTAACCGTAGGTCCTTGTACTACTTCCGTGTAATATTTGGTGAATAAGATATCCCAATCTTTAGAAAAGGGATTGGTTAAAATTGTATTAGGAGTAGATAAATCTACAAGCGTAAAATTTTTCCCCCGATCTGTAGATTTTTTTAGAGAAAATAAATTCAAATTGGTTCCATCTAAATTCGCTGTTCTAAATTTAAAATCTCCAGTACTAGACATTTTATCAATAATCATTTTCAGATACTCACCTTGATTTGTTTTTATGATGAATAAACGACTACCATTAATATCATGTGAATTCATATCATACACCCCCCATCCGTAATCTGGGTGATTTGTACCTAGGTTAGAAAAAGCACCATTATCCCAGGATTCTTCTGAATTGTAAATGTTACTAAATGTAAATGCTGTAGTATCGACTGATGACCAATCTGCCGTATCATTACTATACAAAAAAAGTTCTACCCCAGCATTTTCATTAATAATTACACTTGAACTTCTTGGATCAGTAGTCAAACCAATATCCCATGTTGTTCTATCCAATAAAATTTGAGAACCAGTCTCAAAATCATAATACGCATCAAAGGTTCCTGCAGTGGTAACAACAGAATCAGCTGTTTGTGCTGAGGCAATTCCACACATAAGTAATGGGATTAACATAAAGAGTTTATTTTTTGTATTTATCATGATGCAAAAGTGCTGTAGAGTGATTTGACAAAATAACCAAAAAAGAAATAAAAATACCCGAAAATGAAAAAACTTAAATCATGTTAAATTGATTGATTTACAGTTACTTACAATAATAAATCAAAAACACACTACCTTTGTTGTTTAATTAATAACCCAAAAATGGACGATTTAGCTATTCAACTTCAAGTACAAAAAATAAGAAATGATTTGGCTAGTTACCAATACAATCAAGGTAATATTTGTCTTTTTATCAATGGAGAACACGAAATATTAATGCCTATGGGACAAAGAAATATACCTTTACCTCCTCATGGTATTTACCTATTTTATGACCAGAATAGGAATTTTAAGCTGTCCATGAAGTCGAATGTTTCTACTCAACTTTGTATTATTAACCTTCCAATTTCAACCCTTCATAAAATTATAGGACATGGAACGGACCATCTCAACTTTACTCAAGCATCTATTTTTGAAAAAGAACAATATCATCATTTTGAAATGGCTACAGATGTGATCATCAATTGTGTTCACGATATCAACAACAATCCTAATAATCCATTATTAATAAAAGCTAATAAATATGTTATTCTAGATAACTATTTTAACAAACCCAGTAAACAAAAAGCCTATAAATGTCCTTTCCTAAATCAAAAAGAAAACGTCAATAAAGTGAGGAAAGCTAAAGAGTTTTTGCTCCAAAATCTCAATAGCTCTCCTACGATTAAAGAAATAGCAAAACATGTTGCTTTGAATGAATATAATTTAAAAACTGGATTCAAAGAAATTTATGGAAAAACTATTCATGTATTTCTTAAAGAGTACAAAATGAGTAAAGCAAGAGAACTTATTTTACAACGTGAATTTCAAATTGCAGAAATCGCTGATCAGCTTGGATACACCAATGTAAGTCATTTTATTGATGCCTTTAAAGCTAAATATGGAATAACTCCCAAAAAATTTGAACTGAGCTTACCCTAAAATCATTGTAACAATTTATACCCAAATTTCTTTTTCTTATAGCTCCTCACCCTAGTTTGTATTTTATTTGCTCCACCAATATAAAATTAATCATGGAAAAAGTAGAATGCCTAATCATTGGATCAGGACCAGCCGGATATACCGCAGCCATTTATGCTGCAAGAGCAGATATGAAACCTGTTTTGTATGAAGGTCTCCAACCGGGTGGACAATTAACAATTACTACGGATGTAGAGAATTACCCGGGATATCCAGATGGAATTATGGGTCCTGAAATGATGGAAAATTTCAAAAAACAAGCCGTACGCTTAGGAGCTGATGTTAGATTTGGTATGATAACTGCTGTAGATTTTGATAAAAATGGAAATAATCATACTGTAACGGTTGATGGATCTCATCAAATTGAATGCGAAACAGTAATTATTTCTACAGGTGCTAGTGCAAAATGGTTAAATATTCCCAGCGAACAACGTTTAAATGGAAGTGGAGTATCCGCTTGTGCTGTTTGTGACGGATTTTTCTACAAAGGAGAAGATGTTGCCATAGTTGGTGCTGGAGATACTGCTGCTGAAGAGGCTAGTTATTTGTCTAAAATTTGCAATAAAGTATATATGTTGGTCAGAAAAGGTGAAATGAGAGCATCCAAAGCCATGCAACATCGGGTAAATAGCTTAAAAAATATTGAGATTCTATATAATACCGAAACAGATGAAATACTCGGTGATATGACGGTAGAGGGTGTTCGTGTTAAAAATAATATAACCCATGCAACGCGTGAAATTGCAATCAAAGGATTTTTTGTTGCTATTGGCCATAAACCCAATACCGATATTTTCAAAGACTTTTTAACCATGGATGATTCTGGATATATAATTACTCATGCTGATAGTGCTAAAACGGATATTCCAGGTGTTTTTGCTTGTGGAGATGCTCAAGACAAAATTTATCGTCAAGCTGTAACTGCAGCAGGAAGTGGTTGTATGGCTGCATTGGATGCAGAACGATATTTAAGTTCTAGAAGCTAATAACGCAATCCGTTAATTCCTTTCTTGTAAATTAATTTGTCTTGAAGAAAAATCATAATTTTAGTATTAGAACATACTATCGTATAAAAAACATAACACTTTTACCCCAATGTGATTAAACTCATCCGTTAGTTTTTAAGCATCATTTACATTTGTATTTAAATAAATACCTGACAAGGTTCTTTCATGCATTCTAAAAGTGCTTATTTGTTTTATTTGTTAGCAATAACATCCCTTTTTAGTAGTAGCTTCATAACAATTTTACCTTCCAAGAACACTACAGAAAATATTTCGATGCATGTGACTGAGAAAAATGATGCTACAATAAGAGATACTTTTCGTCAGAAAACTAAACCAAAAGATGTATTTCAACTGGCAGATTCAATTTGCCAGTCAGTAGATGTACCTTACCCCTTAATTTACGAAATTGGACAAAATGAAAGCAATTGGAGTTATATTCAAAATAAGTCTGGCGGAACTGATTTTGGAGACTTACAAGTCATTGATAAAACGTTTTGGTATTGGTATGAAAAATTAAATCTTACTGATGGAAAAACAAGAAAAAATTATCTTGTTGTGGGTATCCATTATTTAAAGTATTTGCATGTCAAATATGGATCATGGGAAAAAGCAAGATTTGCTTACGGAAGAGGTCATTGGCGTTCCCCTGATACTTGGACTTCTTTAGAAAAAAAATTTATGAGCAAAATAGATTTTTCAAAATATGATGATACCAATAACTGATTTTTCAGGATCTTGGACCTAAGAAACAACAGATTGCCTTTTATTTAAAAATAATTACATTTGTTACGATATCAATCTGAAAAATATGAGCGAGGTACAAAACACTGAGGAACAACCAACCAAATCTAAGTCTGGGTCATTGACTTTGTTTATTATCCTATTTATAATGTCTCTGGGTCTTTCCACATTTTTATTTTTAAAATATGTGAAAAATGCAGCCAAAATAGAAAAGCAAAATGAAGAATTATCTCTAGCTTATGAAGCTTTAAACCTCCATGCAGATTCATTGCAAAGAGAATTAGATATGGTTATGATCAAATTTGAGAATGAAATCAATAAGAACTTAGCTCAAGAAGATTTAAAGCAAGAATTAAGAAACGAGTTAATGGCCCAAAAACAGGAATTAACATCTGCCTATGATAGAATACAATCACTAATCAACGAAAGTAGAACCAATACTAATTCTTCCATTGCTAAAGATGTTAACTCTTCTTCAGGTAAAACACCAAAAAGCCTTGTTGCAGCCAAAGCTCAAATCAACCAGCTTGTGAAGATCAACTATGAGTACATCGATAAAATTGAGAAACTGCAAAATGAATATATCCAAGAAAAAGCGAAATCAGATTCCGTTCAATATGTGGCTCAATCATTACAATTTTCAAATGATAGCTTGCTAATATCAAATATTCAGTTGCAAGAAGATTTAAGCAACAGTAACCCACTACTTATTTCTAAACTTAATATTACTCCCATTCGAGAGAAGAATGGAGTACAAGAAATAGTTGATAAATCTAAAAAAGTACAGCGTCTTAAAATTAAATTTATAATTCCAGAAGGGAAGCCAACAGAAGAGGTTGAAAAAGAAGTCACCATTCGAATAATTGCCCCAAATGGATCAGTTCTGACTCAGTATAATGATGAATTATCAAATATCGATGATTTGTATACGTTAAATGAAACTGTTACTTATGATGGATCTGAAAAGAGTTTCATATATTATTATGATCAAAAGGCAAACTACAAGCCTGGCGTTTATCAGGTTGAAATCCTCCATGAAAACAGAGTATTAAATCAAAACGAGTTTTATTTATACTAAATCGACCTCAATTTGATTTTGCAATAGATCATCCAGTGTTTCTCGCTTTCTGATTAGTACAGCTTTCTGGTTTTGAATAAGTACTTCCGCAGGTCTAAATCTTGAATTGTAATTACTGCTCATGCTAAATCCATAAGCTCCAGCATTACTTATTGCCAGTATATCCCCAACCCGCACTTCATTTAGTTTTCGATCATACCCTAATGTATCCGACTCACATATGTATCCAACAATAGAATATATGCGTTCAACACCTGTATGATTAGAAACATTAGTGATGTGATGATACGCATCATACATCATGGGGCGTAATAAATGGTTTTGTCCTGAATTTACTCCAGCAAAAACGGTTGATGTCGTTTGTTTTACCACATTGACGTCTACCAATAAATGCCCCGCGTTACTAACAATGTACTTCCCTGGTTCAAACCACAATTGCAATTCTTTTCCGTATTCCAGACAAAATTTTTTGAAACTATCGACAATTTGTTGACCAATATCATTAACATCGGTAGTAATATCTCCTTCCTTATATTTTACCTTGAAGCCACTTCCAAAATCCATAAATTCAAGTTTTTCAAAAGATTTAGCCGCTTCATACAAAAGAGAAGCACCACGTAGAAAAACATCAGCATCCAATATATCGCTACCTGTGTGCATATGTAAGCCATTGACATGGATACCCAAGTTATCTACAATTCTTTTGATGTGTGGAACTTGATAAATACTTATACCAAACTTGCTATCAATATGACCAACGGATATATGTGAATTTCCGCCAGCCATAATATGAGGATTTAGTCGAATGCAGCAGGGTACACTACCCCCGTATTCGTTACCAAATCGTTCTAAAGTACTCAGCTCATCAATATTAATGATTAAACCAAGACTTACAGCCTCTTGAATTTCTTCAAAAGAAACGCAGTTTGGGGTATACAAAATATCGTTGGGTTGAAAGCCTGCTCGTAAACCCATTTTTGCTTCTTGTATACTTACCGTATCTAATCCTGCTCCTTCTTGTTGAAGTATTTTTAAAACGTTGATGTTGGTTAAAGCTTTACAAGCATATTTGAGATGAACATCTACACCACTAAATGCATTTTTCAAAGTATGATAATTTTTTCGAATGACGTCTGCATTATAAACGTATAGTGGTGTTCCGAAATTCTTAGAAAGCTCTGTGACAGGAACGCCACCAAAAGTGTAACCATGGTTGGTTAATTTCATTGTTATAGTATTTAAGGTAAGCTGTTTTTAAATTCAGTATATCTGGAAATGTATTGTTGGCCTGTTTTACCCCCTAAACCGTGCCAATGGGCATAAATGGCTTCTACTCTATTTTCTGGATTAGGATGAGTACTTAAAAAGGCTGGACCAGAAGATCCACCACTTTCTTGTATTTTTTCAAAAAAACGTGCGGCTCCTCTAGCATCATAAGCTGTGGGGTAAAGATACTCCACAGAACGCATGTCCGATTCTGATTCATTTGATCTACTGTATTTAAGATTAATTAGATTTTGAGCAATTTGAACTAATGTTCCTTTATTATCACCAAGTAAAATACTCAATAAAACGTCTAATCCATATTGTTGAGTAAGTGCTGTGGTTGAGTGACGTTCATCAGCATGAGCTATCTCATGACCCATGACTCCGGCAAATTGATCTTCAGAATCCAAGTACTTAATGATTCCAGTATATACGTAAATATATCCCCCTGGCGTACAAAATGCATTTAATACATCATCATCTTTAATGATTTTTACTTGCCAGGTGAAATCGCTCTTGTGTACTACATTTCCGGATGATAAAATACTGTCCCGAATAGCATATAAATATCCATAAGCCTCTGGATACAGAGTACTATCTAAAATTGGATAAGTAGCAGGATCTGAAGCTATTTCTGCAGCTACTTGAGCTCCAAAAGCCTTATCATCTTCCAATGAAAAAAAGTTAATGCCACCCCCACCAGACTTATCTTGACAAGATGATAAAAACAATGAGTTGATCAATGTAAGTACTAATAAATTAAAATAAAGTTTTCTGTGTTTCATGAGGTAAAATTTGATTGATAAATTAAAATGGATAACCGATGGCAAAATTAACTGCTGTATTATCAAAAATCCACCTATTATCTGAAAAATATTTTATCACCCATCGATCTTCCTCAGGTAACGATGGATCATGTAGGGATATTCCCCAATCAATTCTAAATACAATATAGGAAAAATCAAATCGAAGCCCTATACCACTATTGATAGCAAACTCTTTGTAAAAACGATCGAATTTAAATTCTCCATTTTGAAAATTAGCATCTTCTTTATAATTCCATATATTACCTACATCCAAAAATATGGCCCCATCTATTCGCTTATCAATGATATCAAATCGATATTCTGCACTCCCTTGTAAAAGAATTTCACCTGTTTTTTCTATAGTAATGTTATTGGTAGAATCGCGATAACTACCTGGACCCACCGTTCGAGGTCTCCAAGCTCTTAAACTATTTACACCACCCACAAAAAAACGGCGTTCAAAGGGTAAAAATTCGGTATTGCCATAAGGCACCCCAATACCACCATTTACACGATAGGCTAATGCGTTATTCTCGTCCCATATAAAGGTGTATACCACATCAATATCTGAACGGACAAATTGAGAATATTTTACACCTAGTATTTCTTTATTAACTCCCTTTTTTTGTGTGAATTGATCAAAATATAAAGAAGCTAAATTTCCTGAAAGCTCTAATGCATTTGATCTTACTTGCCAATACGATTTTTTATTTTGCCAACGATTAGACCAATTAAGAGTCACTTTAGGTCCAGAGATGATATTATTCGTTAATAATTGACTTGTATAGAACTGAGCATTATCATCTAATGTTTTAAGAAAATCAGGCTCTATTCTCGCTTGATTAATACTCAGTCTTAATGGGGTAATGCCCATTGACCAATTATTCTTTGTAAAGGCATAGGTCAAATTAAAAGGTATCACATTACGCGTAAAATTAACATTTCTATCATGTAAAAAGGATGCGTTTATTTTAGTGGTTTTTTTAGTTAAAGACGGACTAAACTTATTTCTCTCAAAATAGATCAATGAGGGAAACTTGAGTTCTGCATTAACACTCTGTCTAAAACCGTTTAAAGAACCGTTATTATCTTTTCTAATTTGAGTTTCTATGGCTGTTAGAGAACTAATCACAAAAGACTCTCCGTTCCCAAATACATTCCTATTATTCAGACGGATATTACTTGCTATCCCAAAATTTTGATCTGAAGTAGATTGGACAACATCACTTCTATCGGTGTAAATCGTTTGAGGTTCCCATGTAAAATCATGTTTTGGTGTAGTTTGTAAAATAACCTCAGCTATTAATTGATTCTCGGCAGTATCATTCTTCAACCGTATGGTCACAAAATCAAATAATCCCATAGAAAGTAAATTAGCATACGTTTTTTGTATCAGATCGGACTTATATACATCTCCTTTTCTAAAAATTATATTTTTAGCTAGTGTATTGGGATTAATATAACTGCTGCCCTCAAGAAATTGAATACCATCATACTCCAATGAATCTATGTTATTTTGATCATCAATTTTTACAATTATTTGCTTAATATAATTGGGTTGATGATTAACATCAGTACTAATTTTCCTAATATTGAGAACCACATCAACTTCGTAAGCATTTATGGTCGTATCAATATCATAATCTATAAATGAACTATTAAATGTATAAAAACCATTATTTCTAAACAATCCCGTAATGCGTGACCGTTCATTTTCCAAATTCTCAAAATCGAGCCTTTGACCTGATTTCAATATTTGATCACTTGAAGTTGAAGCAATTAAAGAACGCATAGCTTTTGAATCAATGTTATAATTGAGTTTTCGAATATTAAAATGATTTTGTAAATCAACGACATAATTTACTTTAGCTCGACTTTTATAAAAACGTTTGGGTTGTACTATAAAATCTACCGAATTATTGAGATACCCTTTTCCAAAATAATACTCATTTAATTTTTGTGCAGATATCTGAAGTTTATTTGAATCTATTAAAACCGGTGCTTCTCCAATTTTTTCCGCAAATCGACGAAGCGGAGGTTGTTTTTTTTGGATGCCTAAACCCTTATTCCCGTATTGATATGCCCAGAGATGAAATTTTATAAAACCCAATAGTTTTCGATTGGGTTTTTGTTTGATATTATTTTTTTCTTCGGATAAATCAATACCGTGTATATCGTTTCGAATAATTTTATTGCCTACTAACAATTGATCTCCCTCGGGCACAATTCGAGCAATATGACAAGCCGTTAAGCTCAAAAAACAATAAATTGTCAGACAATATTTTAGTTTTGTATTCAAATAATGATTCAAACGTTAAGCAAAGGTAAAATAAAACAATACCAGCAACTTCATTTTAAAAAATTTAGACAAATGTATGGTCAATTTATTGTTGAAGGATTGAAATCTGTCCATGAATTGGTTGAGAGTAATTGGCCTATAGCTCAAATTATTTGTAGCGAATCATTCAATGCTGAGATTTCTAAGAATTACAGTCCTTACATCTGTTCTCTAAGCGATCGTGATTTCGAGACCATTTCCCAACAAAAAAGCACCCAAGGCATATTAGCCATTGCTGAGTTTCATGAACCAAATTGGACAGAAACACCATGGCAAATTGCATTAGATAATATCAATAACCCAGGTAATTTAGGCACCATCATTCGAATAGCCGATTGGTATGGAATCAATACCATTTATTGCAGTCAAGATACCGTTGATTTATATAACCATAAAGTTATTCAATCTAGCATGGGCTCATTTCTTAGAGTTCAGTTAAAATATGGCAGTCTTTCTGAAAATTTAGACCAAAAAGATGTGTATGCCACTATGCTTGATGGTGAAAATATACGAACACTTCCCAAGATAAAAAATGGTGTTTTATTGATTGGCAATGAGGCCAACGGTATTTCTGGTTCACTACTCCAAAAAATCAACTATCTGCCAGTGACTATTCCAGGAAACAAACAAGTCGAAAGCCTTAATGCGGCCATGGCAACTGCCATTTGTTGTGAGCGGTTGTTGGGATAGATCATACAATCAACCTAAATCCAATAAATATAGTTACCTTTGCACCCTATTTAGCATCAGAGCAATCTGGAAATATAAATCAACCCAAGTCGATACGTGCTCATTTGCTAACAAAAACAAATAACAATGAGTACATTCAAAGAAATGGGCTTAAAATCAGAGATTTTAAGTGCCATCACCGACTTAGGCTACGAAAAACCAACGCCTATCCAACAACTTGCCTTACCAAAGGTATTAGAATCAAAACAAGATTTAATTGCATTTGCCCAAACAGGGACTGGAAAAACTGCAGCTTTTAGCTTACCCATCCTTAATCAGATTGATTCCCAAAAAGAAGGAATCAAATGCATCATTTTGAGTCCTACCCGAGAACTTGGGCTTCAAATAGCTGAAGACATCAAAAGCTATTCAAAAAACCTGACTGGCTTCAAAGTTGTCGCTGTATATGGCGGAGCAGATATCATGACTCAAATCAAAAAATTAGAACGTGGCTGCGATATTGTTGTTGGAACTCCAGGTAGAACATTAGACTTAATCAAACGAAATCGGCTTAATTTAGAAGGTGTTCAGTATCTCGTATTGGATGAAGCAGACGAAATGTTGAGCATGGGTTTTGCAGAGGATTTAGATGCTATTTTAGCCAATACCCCGCAAGAAAAACAAACGTTACTTTTTTCAGCAACCATGCCTCCTGATATGGTAAAGCTTAGCAAAAAGTATATGACTGATCCCATTGAAATTTCCGCTGGAAGTAAACAAGAAGCAAATACTAACGTAACCCATCAATATTATAAAATCAATTCTCGAGACCGGTATCCCTCACTTAAAAGGGCCGTAGATATCGCCCCAGATATTTATGGTATTATTTTTTGTAGAACTCGAGCTGAAACTAAAGAAGTAGCTGAGCGACTTGCCGAAGATGGCTACAATACGGATGCTCTGCATGGCGATTTATCACAAGCTCAAAGAGACTATGTGATGAACCGATTTAGAAATAGACAATTACAATTGCTAGTAGCTACGGATGTTGCTGCTCGTGGTTTGGATGTCAATGAACTTACTCACGTCATCAACTTCAAGTTACCAGATGAGGATGCTGTATATGTGCACAGGAGCGGTCGTACTGGAAGAGCAGCCAATATGGGTATTTCTCTCTCTCTCTTAACAGCAAAAGAAGAAAGCAGACTTCGCTATCTTGAAAAGAAAATTGGGAGAAAATTTGAAAAAGTATCGATACCTAATGGTCAAGAAATTTGCGAAAAGCAACTTTTTAGTTTGATTGATAATATCAAAGAGACAGAAATTGCAAATAGTCATATTGATAGTTTTCTTCCTCAAATTTTTGACATGTTCAAAGACATGACAAAAGAAGAGGTCTTGAAAAAAATTGTTTCTACGGAGTTTAATCGATTTTTAGATTACTATCGCGATGCCCCAGATTTAAATAAAACATCCGATAAAAGGGAGCGAGAACGAAAAAATGATCGCAACAACTCCAATGACGATGACAGAGGAGAACGAAGAGGACGAAGAGAAAAAAGAGAACATAAAACTGCTGCCAATATGACTCGATATTTTATCAACCAAGGCAAAAAAGATGGTTTTAGTCCAAAGCTACTCATGGGTATGATCAATTCACATATGGGTGGATTATCTCCAGAAATTGGGCAAATAGAAATCATGAAAATGTTCTCATTTTTTGAAATGGAAACGGGTCACACCTCAGATTTACAGCGTGCCGCAAAACAAATGGAATTTAATGGTCGTGAAGTCGCCATTGAAGAAAGTTCGCCGAGACCAGAGGGAAATGGAGAACAAAAAGACAATCGAAATCGAGGAAGAGGTCGTGGCAGTGAGTCCCGCGGTGATAGAGGACGAGGTAGACGTAAAGAGAGTAGTGCAGGTAGTCATGGTTCTAAAAGAAGAAGGAGATATTGATCTTAAATTATCGTAATACCCCTTTTTTATTTAAACTTTGCTGATAAGCCCTTGCATTACGTTGATGCTGAGTCAGACTTGCCGTAAAATTATGATAATAAGAAGCATCTGGTTTTGCACACATATAGATGTAATTATGAGATTCGGAATCCAAAACAGCTAAAATAGCCCGTTTATCTGGAGTAAAAACTGGACCTGGGGGCAATCCTTTGTTCAAATAGGTATTGTATGGATGAGGTGTTTTTAGGTCTTTATTCAAAACACGTTTTCTACCTTCCTTACCTACCACATATAGAATGGTTGGATCTGCTTGAAGCATCATACCTCTATTTAATCGATTCAGATATAAACCCGCAATGATTGGCATTTCTTTTATATGTATGGCCTCTGCATCAACAATACTCGCCAATACGCACACTTGAGATGAACGAAGACCTAGTGATTTTGCAACCGATAATCGTTCTTTGTTCCAGAAATTTTTATACTCTGAAATAAACCTATCTATTATTGTTTTTGAATCTGAAGCCCAATTAAAATGATAATGATCAGCTAAAAACACAGTCCATTTGTCCTCTTCTGTAAAACCATTTTCTTGCACCCAAGATTCTTTCATTTGTTCTAGTAATTCTGTTTTACTAGCCTCTAAGTTTTCAGCAAGATGCTGAATAATCTGATCTCGAGACATTTCTATGTCAATTTTAATGACAACGTTATCCCATTGACCATTTCGAATTTTACGAATCAATTCGGTATTGGTTAAGTCTTCATCAATCTTATATCGCCCAGGCTTGAAAGTTTGAGGCAAATTCATTTTGTTTGCCGCTAAATCGAAGGTTTTAATTTGCTTAATAATATTATACTTGATGAGTCCTGATCTTACTTCGGCATATGTATCATCGTGACGAATATAAAAATACTCCCCATCACTCAAAGAATTTGTATTTTTAGTAAAAAAAACAGTATATGCTAGCGTAAATCCAATAGCAGTCAAAAACAAAATAAATCCGATAAACCTTCTTGTATTTTTCTTCAAATCAGTTCGTACTTAATCGCAAATTAAGTAAACTATATATTAGTTTTGTAGTTCAATAATGAATATAGCATTAATCGGTTATGGTAAGATGGGGAAATCCATCGAAAAAATGGCTATCGAAAAAGGGCATCAAATTGTTTCAAAGATCAATTACCCTGATTTTGAACCCAATGAACTTAACCAGGCTGACGTTGCCATAGAATTTACTCAACCTGACATGGCTATTGCGAATATTAAAAAATGCTTCGAAGCAAATATTCCAGTTATTGTTGGAACAACAGGTTGGTATGAAGATTACCCTTCAATAAAAAAAATTGCTCTCGACACAAATCAGACGCTATTTACAGCTACCAATTTTAGTTTAGGTGTCAATATTTTGTTTCACATTAATGAAAAATTGGCTCAAATTATGAATCAATTTCCCCAATATAATGTGGAGATGACTGAAACTCACCACTTAGAAAAGAAAGATCATCCCAGCGGAACTGCAGCTACACTTGCAGAGGGCATCTTAAATAACATTGATAGAAAATCAACCTATGTTGGTCTAATTGATCCACCATCGCACACCTCAAATCCTTTAGAATTGCAGATAAAATGTAATCGCGAAGAAAACGTCCCTGGATTTCATCAAGTAACATATGCCAGTCATATTGATGAAATTAAGATCAGCCATAATGCAATTAATCGACAAGGATTTACCCAAGGTGCACTTATGGCAGCTGAGTGGATTTATAATAAAAAAGGCGTTTATACAATGAACGATTTAATACAATTTTAAAAAAATATGAAAATTAACATAAAAGAAGACTGGAAATTATTAAGCAAAAGAGCGGCAATTTTTTATATCATTTTTTCCGTAATTAACCTGATTACCTTTATTTTACTCTTTTCCCAAACGGATGTAAGTTTTATTGCGGCTTTTATCTATTTTATCTTTTGGCAAGCAGCCATTTGGGTATATTACATGTTTCGCTACAAGCGAAGAAATAATATGAAAGGTGGCGAATGGATTGATGCAGGAATGTTTGCCATTTTAGCGGCAACCTTAATTCGAACTTTTTTTATTGAAGCCTATCAAATTCCTACTTCTTCGATGGAAAAATCTTTACTTCGAGGTGACTTCCTGTTTGTGAGTAAAATGAATTATGGACCAAGAATACCCATGACTCCTATTTCATTTCCTTTTGTACATCAAGAATTACCCATCATTGGTGGCAAATCATTTTCTGAAATATTAAAACTACCATTTTATAGATTACCTGGTTTTCAAAAAATCAAAAACAATGATGTAGTTGTCTTTAATTATCCAGGTGAAGATGAATTTCCAGTCGATAAAAAAACCAACTACATTAAGCGATGTATAGCCATAGCAGGTGATAGCTTAACCATAAGAAATGGTATTGTATACGTCAATGGAAAAGTAGCTGATTTGGCAGAAAATAGCCAAACTAGCTACCGAGTTAACACCTCGAATGTGATTGATCGAAAATCACTTGAGAAAATAGATATCTCTGAATACGGATATAATCCGAATATAAGGGCATATGAAATATGGATGACTCCGAATAACAAAAAACAAATATCTGAACTTCCTGGAGTTGTGAGTATAATACCTACCATAGATTCCTTCGGAAATTATCCCGATGTATATCCCCATATCCCAGAGCAACTTCCTTGGAGTAGAGACAATTACGGACCAATCTATATTCCTAAAAAAGGAGATAAACTAAAATTAGACGCCAAAACTATGTGGATATATAGAGACTTGATTCAAAAATATGAAGGAAATGAAAGTTACGTTATTCGTGATGGCAAGGCATATTTAAATAACCAAGAAATATCGTCCTACGAAGTAAAAATGGACTACTACTTTATGATGGGTGACAACAGACATCGAAGTGCTGATTCTCGTTATTGGGGATATGTTCCAGAGGACCATATTGTTGGTAAAGCTCTATTTATCTGGATGAGTATAGAACAAGATGGAATTTATGGAGGTAGGCACAAAGGTACTTTCAGTAGAATCCGTTGGAATAGAATTTTTAATATTATTCACTAGTGAGTTACACCTATAAAAATCGAATTATTTTTATGGGTAATCCCGAATTTGCTCGTTATCATCTTGAAAAGATAGTAGGAGCTAATTTCAACATCGTAGCTGTTATTTCAGCTCCTGACAAACCTGGCGGAAGGGGTCTTCAATTACAGGAAACACCTGTAACTACCTATGCAAAGTCCATGAATATACCCTGCTTGCAACCTAAAAATCTAAAGAATGAAGCGTTTCTTAAAACGCTAAAAGACTTAGATGCTGACATTCAAATTGTGATAGCATTCCGCATGTTGCCAAAAGTAGTCTGGAACATGCCTGCTATGGGAACGATTAATCTCCATGCTTCTTTGCTTCCACAATATCGAGGTGCAGCTCCTATTAATTGGGCCATCATCAATGGAGAAAAAACAACAGGAGTTACCACCTTTCGATTGCAACATGAAATAGACACTGGCGGAATATTACTTCAAAAAGAGTGTTCGATTGAACCCCAAGACAATGCAGGCACATTGCATGATAAACTAATGGTTTTAGGAGCCAACACAATGATCGAAACCCTTGAAAAATTATTTCAAAAAACTCTCCACGAAAAACCCCAAATTGAACTAAAACAGCTTAAAAGTGCTCCAAAACTTTATACGCAAAACACTACAATTGACTGGAATCAGAAGGGACAAGATATTCTTAATTTTATTCGTGGATTAAACCCCTATCCTTCTGCTCATTACACCTTTAATGGGAAAAAAATGCAAATTTTTGAAGCTCGATTTTATGAAAAAGAGCATAAAAAAGAAAGAGGCCTATTTTTTTCAGACCAAAAAAAATATATAGCAGTAAGTGTTTTAGATGGATATGTCTATTTAGAATGTATTAAACTTCAAGGTAAACGAAAAATGAATATTACTGATTTTTTAAATGGATACAATACTACTGATTTGTTAACACTCAAATTATAGCTTAATCATACAACTTGTAGATTCAATAACCCTTATTCCCAGACAAATTGTATTACCTAAAATGAATGCATTTTGACTACTTTCGCAAACCATTAAACTACATGTGGGAAAAAATTGCCAACACTATCCTAAGAAATAGGCTTTTCCTTATTCTATTTCTGATTGTCGCTACTGTGCTAATGGTATACAAAGCCGCTCAAGTAGAATTAGCCTACGACAATCCTAAATTTATACCCGACAATGACCCTGACATGGTCGCCTATCAAGAGTTTAAGAATCTTTTTGGTGATGATGGCAGTGTAATGGTTGTTGGTATTAACACCTCAAAAATAACCAACCTTAATTTTTTTAATGAATGGTATGATCTTACCCATCAACTGGATACCACTGCAAATATTAAACAAGTTATTTCCATAGCTAATTTAATAACACTCTCAAAAAAAAATGTATACCAATATTTTGAAGGAGATTCTTTTGAAACTGAAGTATTTACTGCGCA
Source organism: uncultured Bacteroidia bacterium (assembly GCA_943787465.1). GTDB lineage: Bacteria > Bacteroidota > Bacteroidia > NS11-12g > UBA9320 > UBA9320. The sequence goes on from CALSMN010000007.1 coordinate 41,011, forward strand.
AAAAATAATCAATCAGAAACCTAACTCTCAAAAAGAACTGGATACTATTTTCAATGAAATAAAAAATTTACGATTCTATGAAGGCTTAATATTCAAGGATTCCTCTGATTTTACGTTGATGGCTATCACGCTTGAAAAATCAATTTTAGACACCAAAGAAAGGGTTCCCTTTGTTAATGGAATTCAAGATAAAATATCCTCCATTTGTTCGAAATATGATGTAGAAGTCCATTATTCCGGTCTTCCGTTTATTCGAACAAAAATGTCGCAAATGATCAAACAGGAATTGATTCGATTTACCATCGTATCCATGATTCTTACATCATTGATTCTTCTATTTTTCTTCAGAAGCTTCCCGACTATTGCATTTTCGTTGCTCACGGTTGTCATAGGCGTGATATGGTGCATTGGTATACTTGTTTTGTTAGGATATAAAATTACGATGTTTATTGGTCTGTTACCACCCCTTATCGTAGTCATAGGCATTGCCAATTGTATTTACTTGCTCAATAAATATCACGACGAATACCGTAATCATACCAATAAAATTAAATCCCTACAACGCGTAATATCTAAAGTTGGACGAGCTGTATTATTTACCAACTTAACCACTGCCGTTGGATTTGGAGTTTTCACCCTTACGGGGAGTTCAGTACTTCAAGAATTTGGACTCACTGCTTTTTTATCCATTATTGCTGTATTTGTTATTTCAATTATTCTAATTCCTGTACTATTCAGTTTTCTGCCACCTCCTAACAAAAGACAAACAAAACATCTCGACTATAAATTTCTAAACTCCCTTATTGATACCCTATCACATTTAGCCATTTCCCATCGAAAATGGGTTTATTTAGCTACATCAATATTAGTCATAGCATCTGCCATTGGTATGTCCAAGCTTAAAAATGTTGGTTATATGGTCGATGATATTTCAAAAGAAGATCCGTTATACCTTGACCTAAAATTTTTTGAAAAAAATGTCAACGGCGTAATGCCTTTTGAAATCATTGTTGACACCAAAAAACCGCAAGGTATTTTTGATGTGAAAACACTTATGAAAATTGACTTACTTGAACGAAAAATCAGCAAATACCCTGAGTTTTCAAAACCCGTAAGTATTTCAAAAACAATGAAATTTCTGAATCAATCCTATTTTGACGGTGATCCAAGAAGATATAGAACACCTAGTGTTATGGACCTAGGTAATATCATGAATTATATACCGAAAAATGAAACCAATGATAACTTAATTCACAGCCTAGTTAATCCTGATAATAGCCAGGCAAGAGTTAGTGTTCAAATGGCTGATGTTGGCAGTGTTCGAATAAAAGATTTGAAGCAGGAAGTCCAACTTATAGCTGATACTATTTTTAATTATCAAAAAAATACAGAAGAAATAGCAACTGATTCAATACTATATGTAGACCTCATTGACGTTGAAAACAATGAAACAGATACTACCTTTTATTCGAAAAAAGTAGTAAGCTACACCCCTTTAGATTCCTCAGATTTGACTAATATTTCAATTACAGGAACAAGTATCATTTTTCTCAAGGGAAATGATTATTTAATCTCAAATTTACTAATGAGTTTGCTTATTGCTTTTATCATTATTTCCTTATTAATGGCTAGTATATTTAAGTCACTACGAATGATATTAATATCTATGCTACCGAATTTGATACCACTCCTATTTACTGCAGGTATTATGGGTTTTTTTGATGTCAACTTCAAACCAAGTACCGTATTGGTGTTTAGTGTAGCATTTGGAATAGCCGTTGATTTCTCTATTCATTTTTTAACAAAATACAGACAAGAACTCAAAAATTCTAACACTATTACTGAGGCCGTTGCTAAAGTTCAAAAAGAGATAAGTACGAGCATGATTTATACTGCTGTGATCTTATTTTTTGGATTTATCATATTTGTATTTTCAGATTTCGGTGGAACGATTGCATTAGGTTTATTCACAGCAATCACCCTTTTTATTGCTCTTTTATCCAATTTGATACTTCTACCATCCTTGCTACTATCTTATGATAATGTACAAGAGAAAAAAAGAAGAAAGAAATTATAGATTCCCACTAAAAAAGGTATCAAACCCAAATTTAATAACGTAAAATACTAAATTTGCATTCCTTTATTAAATAGGGTGTAATTTTAATGTCCAAAGTTTCTTCATATCCTCAATACAAACAATTAAATCTTCCTGAGATTGAAAAAGATATTTTACACTATTGGAAAGAAAATACTGTTTTTCAAAAAAGCATCAAAAACCGAATTAATCAGGAAAACTTTGTGTTTTTTGAAGGACCCCCTTCTGCCAATGGAATGCCGGGCATTCACCATGTGATTAGTAGAAGTATCAAAGATGTATTTTGTCGATACAAGACACTCCAAGGATATAGAGTACAACGAAAAGCCGGCTGGGATACTCACGGCTTACCTGTAGAACTTCAAGTTGAAAAAAAACTAGGAATCACCAAAGAAGATATTGGATCCAAAATATCTGTGGAGGATTATAATAAAGCTTGCAGAGAGGATGTATTAAAATACAAAGACAAATGGGATGAGCTTACTGAAAAAATAGGATATTGGGTTGATCTTGAGGACCCCTATATTACCTATGATAATTCATACATAGAATCCGTATGGAATTTATTAAAACGATTGTATGATAAAGGCTTGCTATACAAAGGGCACACCATCCAACCCTATTCTCCTGCAGCTGGGACAGGTTTGAGTTCGCACGAACTTAATCAACCAGGCACATATAAAAATGTTAAAGACACCACTATAGTTGCTCAATTTCAACTTTCGAATCCTTTATCTATTGGACTAGATTTTAATTGGGGAAACACATACTGCTTAGCTTGGACTACTACTCCCTGGACACTTCCAAGCAATACAGCATTAGGGATTGGTCACAAAATAGACTATTCGATTATTAAAACATTTAATTCCTACACGTTTGAAAAAATCACTGTCATTCTCGCTTCAAAATTAGTCGGCAAGTATTTTCCTTCCAAAAATGAAGAATTACAATTGACAGCATACCATGCTGGAGATAAAAATATACCATTCGAAATAGTCAAAGAAATTAAAGGGTCAGAACTGGTTGGGCAATCCTACGAACAACTCATGCCTTATCAACAACCCGAAGATGGAGATGCTTTTAAAATCATAGCCGCCAATTTTGTAACGACCGAAGATGGAACAGGAATCGTTCATTTAGCGCCAAGTTTTGGTTCTGATGACTACATCGCTGCAAAACAAAATGGAATTGGTTCTTTAACTTTAGTTGATCGTGAGGGAAAATTTACAGATGGAGTTGGTGAATTTTCTGGCCTTTATGTTAAAAATTACAAAGAAGAAGATGAATCTGCTCAGGGATTCATGACTACTGATGTCAAAATAGCAATCCAGTTAAAAACTGACAATAAAGCATTTAAGGTAGAGAAATACGAACACAGTTATCCGCATTGCTGGAGAACAGATAAACCCATTCTATATTATCCTTTAGAGAGTTGGTTTATCAAAACAACCGCTGTAAAAGATCAATTAATTGGATTGAATAAAACCATCAACTGGAAACCAGCCAGCACAGGTGAAGGCCGATTTGGTAATTGGTTAGAAAATTTGGTTGACTGGAATTTGAGTCGAAGTAGGTATTGGGGTACACCTCTGCCTATATGGAAAACGAAAGATGGAGAACAAGCTATTTGTATAGGATCTATTGAAGAATTAAAAAGCGAAGTTCAAAAAGCGGTTAATGCTGGTCTTATGAAAGAGAATCAAATCAGTCATGATTTTGATTTACACCGACCATTCATTGATGACATTATTTTAGTATCAAATAATGGTGAACCCATGTATCGAGAAACTGACCTTATCGATGTATGGTTTGATTCTGGAGCTATGCCATTTGCTCAACACCATTACCCATTTGAAAATAAAGATGCAATAGAAAGTAATCATTCTTATCCAGCAGATTTTATCGCCGAAGGAGTAGATCAAACGCGTGGTTGGTTTTTTACATTGCATGCCATATCAGTCATGCTAAACAATTCTGTTGCCTACAAAAATGTAGTTGCCAATGGTTTAGTACTTGATAAAGAAGGCAATAAAATGTCCAAACGTTTAGGCAATACTATCGACCCATTTATGGCTGTTGAAAAATACGGTGCAGATGCCATTCGTTGGTATATGTTAAGTAACGCTGCTCCTTGGGATAATCTCAAATTTGACTTAGATGGTGTGGTTGAAACCCAACGTAAATTTTTTGGAACATTACACAATACCTACGAATTCTATGCATTGTACGCTAATATTGATCAATTCAAGAATCAACATGATTTAGTCCCTTTCAAAAAACGAACAGAATTAGACCGTTGGATACTTAGCAAGCTAAATTCACTTACCAAATTAGTAGAAGAGGCCATGGATGATTACGAACCTACTAAGGCAACTAGAGCAATTCAAAGTTTTGTGATAGATGATTTGAGTAACTGGTACGTCCGACTGAATCGTAGACGTTTTTGGAAAGGAGAAATCAGTCAAGATAAAATCGCTGCATATCAAACCTTAAGTACCTGTTTGGAACAAATAGCTATACTCATGTGTAGTTTTAGTCCATTTTATGCAGATAATCTGTATCAAAATTTAACTTTTTCTAAAGCATCTGTACATTTACAAGATTTTCCGAGTGTTGATTCTAATTTAATTGATGAAGAATTAGAAAGTCAAATTGCCATATCGCAAGCAATTACATCACTTATACTACGTATACGTAAAGCAGAAGGCATAAAAGTACGTCAACCATTACAAAAGGCTATTGTACCTGCTCTAAGTGAAACCTTTGCAGAGCAACTTAAACATGTAGAGCAGATCATTAAATCTGAGGTTAATATCAAAGAAATAGAGATTATTGATAAAGATTCAAGTGTGATTAAAAAATCTGCTAAACCTAATTTCAAATCATTAGGAAAAAAAGCTGGTAAAAACATGAAGGCTTTGACAGCCCAGATTTTTTCTTTTGATAATGACCAAATAGCCTGCCTTGAACAAGGTCAATCTATTCCTATTGATATTGACGAAACAACATATCAGATTGGTCTGGAAGATATAGAAATCAAAACAGCAGATATTCCGGGTTGGCAAATCATCAGTGATCAAAAATATACAGTCGCTCTTGATCTAGAATTAACCACCGAGCTTAAAAATGAAGGTATTGCTCGAGAATTAGTCAACAAAATTCAAAACCTAAGAAAAGATAAGGACTTTCAAGTAACAGATAAAATTCAGGTGAATTTACAACATCATCCATACATTATGGATGCAATTCAGGTTCATAAACAATATATTTGCGGAGAAGTTCTCGCACATGAAATTACCATAAATGATACAATAGACTCCAAAGAGACCATTGATATTGACTCTAATTCAATCCTAATAAACTTAACAAAATAACCAATTATGAGTGAATCATTAAGATATAGCGACGCAGATTTAGCAGAATTCAAAGATCTTATTTTAAAAAAATTAGAATCAGCAAAAGAGGAGTACAATTACCTCCGAAAACAAATTCGATCTGAAAATGAAAATGGAACTGATGACACAGCTAGTGCATATGTTGCCATTGATGATGGAAGTGCCTCTCAACAAAAAGAAAGTACCGGTCAATTAGCTGCTCGTCAACAAAAATTTATAGAAAATTTAGAAAATGCATTGGTTCGTATTGAGAATAAAACATATGGCATTTGCAGAGTAACTGGTAATTTAATCAGTCGTGAACGATTGAGAGCAGTTCCGCATACTACCCAAAGTATGGAAGCTAAAAAGAATCAATATCGTTAATTTGTCACATTTTTCTCTTTCTGAACAGTCAAAAAAACAAGTACTTTTTGCTCTAGTCACTGTACTATTTGTACTGGTTTTTGACCAATGGTTGAAATATTACATTAAAACCCACTTTACATTAGGTCAAACCGTAACACTTATTCCAGATTGGTTTCAATTGCATTTTACAGAAAATCCAGGGATGGCTTTTGGTTTGACCTTGGGAGGTAAATGGGGGAAAATTGCGCTTACACTTTTTAGAATAATTGCATCTGGTATCATTATATTGTACATTAAAAATCTTATACAAGAGGGAACAAAAACAATAACTATTGTTCTGATCTCCCTCATCTTAGCTGGTGCAATTGGCAACATTATTGATTCTTTGATATATGGATATTTTTTTGAAGAAAGTTCTTACCATAGAATCGCAAAATTTACAGCTCAAGGTAACGGATATGCACCATTATTTATGGGAAAGGTTGTAGATATGTTGTACTTCCCGCTCATTGATACTTTTTGGCCTGATTGGATTCCATACATAGGTGGAAGTCGTTTTCAATTTTTTAGACCCGTATTTAACATAGCAGACGCTGCAATAAGTATTGGCGTATTTACCATTCTTATTTTCAGAAAATTTCTATTTCCTATACAAGCAACTGATCAAGATAAAATAGAACCCTCCTCAGAATAATTCCCGTTTAAAGTCATTCTAGCTTGTAAAAAAGAATGACTTACCAACCTTTTCATTTGGTTTTGCGTACATAAGGCTATAGCTTTGTAAGTGCATTATGAAAAAATACTCGCTTTTATACCCTAAATATTGGAATATCCTTTTTTTTGTATTCATCACCAGTTGCTCTATATTCCATAATCAATTCTCTACCCACTCCAAAAAAGAACAACGCTTTCAAGAAGCTCTTCAACACGAATGGGATAAAACTCACGATCCAAAGCTCGGGTTTGTTCCTTCCAACCGATTGCAATCGGCAGTAGAATACTATAATGAAGTCAACCTTAGTAACCTAAAAACCAAAACTAGTCCTGCTTTTGCCGATATCGAGTGGAAGGAACGCGGACCCAATAATGTATCTCCTTGCAGAGACCAATCATGCATATAAATTGGATGTATCATCCTTAAGTCCAGGTATGTACATTGCAAGTATCCGTACTGGTGAAAAAAACTACTATCGTAGATTTATAAAACAATAATCCCTAATCGATACATTATTCTATTAAAATTAATGATGATACGGAGATAACTATTCAAAAATGATAACTTTTTAAGAATAATGGTTTTCTAACACCTACAGTAGCATATTTTTGCAACTTCATTATGAATATACACGAGTATCAAGCAAAACAAATATTAAAATCCTATGGCGTTGCCATTCAAGAAGGAATTGTCATCGACAAAAAAGAAGATGCTTTAAAGGCTGGAGCTCAATTGCGTGCAGAAACTGGTACCGATTGGATGGTTGTAAAAGCTCAAATACATGCCGGTGGACGTGGAAAAGGAGGCGGAGTTAAATTAGCCAAAAATGATGCTGAATTACAACAAGTTGTTGATGATATTTTAGGTATGACACTGGTAACACCGCAGACAAGCAAAGCTGGAAAATATGTCAGTAAGGTACTACTTGCACAAGACGTGTATTACCCGGGAGCCAACGAACCAGACGAATACTACATGAGTGTTTTACTTGACCGTACTACAGGTAAAAATGTAATTATTTATACAACAGAAGGTGGAATGGATATTGAGCAGGTTGCTCACGACACACCCGAAAAAATATATAAGGAGTTTATTGATCCAACTTTAGGATTACAGGCTTTTCAAGCCCGTAAAATTGCTTTTAACTTAGGGCTTAGCGGTAACGCTTTCAAAGAAATGGTCAAGTTTGTAAACGCTCTATATAATGCCTATGTCGGTATTGATGCTTCTTTGTTTGAAATTAATCCTGTACTGAAAACATCCGATGATAAAATCATAGCGGTAGATAGTAAAGTATCGCTAGATGATAATGCTTTGTACAGACATAAAGATTATGCAGAACTTCGTGATGAAAGTGAAGAAGACCCCACTGAAGTTGAAGCTAAAAAACATAACCTTAACTTTATCAAACTAGACGGAAATGTAGGCTGTATGGTTAATGGTGCTGGCTTAGCTATGGCAACCATGGATATAATCAAACTAAGCGGAGGAGAACCTGCGAACTTTCTGGATGTAGGTGGAGGAGCAAATGCTGAAACTGTGGAAGCAGGATTCAGAATAATCCTTAAGGATCCCAATGTAAAGGCGATCTTAATCAATATTTTTGGTGGAATTGTGCGATGTGATCGAGTAGCTAATGGTGTTGTAGAAGCATACAAATCCATTGGAGAGATTAACGTACCCATTATTGTTCGCTTACAAGGCACCAATGCTGAGGAAGCCAAAAAAATTATTGATGAAAGCGGTCTACGTGTCGAATCCGCTATTGTTTTACAAGAAGCAGCAGATAAAGTTAAACAAGTACTAGCCTAAAAAATTGTGGGCATTCTTTTAGAGATTCGTCCTCATAACATCAATGAGCGTAGCATTCAGTCTATTGTAGACCATCTTCGAAAAGGACATCTAGCGATCATTCCAACAGATAGTATTTATGCAATTGTAGGAGACTTAAATCACCGAGAGGTTCTAGAAAAAATATGCAAACAAATTGGTAAAAAGCCCAATCAAGCCAACTTATCTATTCTTTGTGCAAATTTGAGTAACTTATCCAAGTACACCTCTCCTATTCCCAATCCATTGTATAAGCTCATGAATCGATTACTGCCTGGACCATTCACTTTTATTCTCAAGGCCAATACCAATATTCCGAAAATATTTCGTCAAAATAAAAAAACCATTGGTATACGTGTACCTGATAATACCATTTGTCAATCGCTCATCGCATCCTTAGGCAATCCTCTTGTATCAAGCTCAATACACGCTGAAGATGAAATCCAAGAATACTTAACCGAACCAGCTGAAATTTATGAAAAATGGCACCACTCCATTGCTATGATTGTAGATGGAGGAGCGGGTAAAAATATAGGAACCACCGTTATAGACGCGACCACAGATCATCCCGAAATTATTCGCGAAGGACTGGGTGTCGATCAACTATAAAATTGACCCTAATATTACATAAACCAAGCACTAAAATATTTTGTGTAACCTATCATTGCAGGATGAAAATTTCTATTAAATCATTTGTGATCATAAGTACTCTCCTAATTCTGATTCAATCATGTCAATTATGTGGTGGAGACGATGAACCCACTCCAAACCCTACAACTCTCACTATTCATGTCAAAAGCATGTATTATTTTCAAGGTGAATTACAAGAAGATAAAGATGTTGAGGGTGCTGTTGTATACTTATATCCCAGTGAAGAAGATAGACTCAATAGTGTAAACCTAATTTCCAAAAAACTGACGAATGATCAGGGTAAAGTTGTATTTGTAGACCACATTCAGGAAAACATAACTTACAGTTATGATGTGTTCTATCAGGGGCATAGTGGTGAAAGTCTATACCCTCGAACAAATTGGGATGATAATACAACCCCAGATACCCCAATCATTGCTCACACCAATAACTATACGATGACTAACATATTTGGTCCATGGAACGGTCTTTCACCTACGTATGTTTTATCCTCAGTTTTGGGAAGATCATGGAAAGTAACCAGCATTACAGATGCCAATAATATAGAACGCATCAATGAACCGAAGTATAGAAACTACATAGAAGAGTCCTATGCACTTTTTAAGAATAAGAATGCACGTAACAATGATTTTTTAACTCCTGATACATGGGAGTATGATAATGATACGCATCGTCTACAAGTTTTTCTAGAGGGTAGTCCACAGACAGAATTGAACCTAATTCTTAAGGAAATTAATTTTGGTTATATCGTCGGCTGGGATCCGTACCATTTGGTTTATTTTCATCTTCGCTCCTAAAAAAAATAATAAAATTAAGGACATCTATTGTTCAACTGTAAATTTATTTTTAATAATAGAGTATTTTCAATAAAATACTTTAATTTGGATTAGTTTTGATATACCGTTAATTTTATGAAATCATATTTTAAGAGTTTAAAATCCGATCTACCTGCAGGAATTGTTGTTTTTTTAGTGGCTGTACCCCTATGTTTAGGTATCGCTGCAGTGAGTGGCGTAGAACCATTTTCTGGACTTATTGCTGGAATAGTAGGAGGTATTGTAGTAGGATTGTTCAGTGGATCAAAATTAGGCGTGAGTGGACCTGCTGCTGGATTAGCTGTCATCGTATATGACTCCATTGAGGATATTAAAAATACACTTGCTAATGGTATTTCTAGTGATGCATTTCAAATGTTTTTACTAGCGGTAGTTCTTGCTGGTGTCTTCCAGATCATTTTGGGTTTTTTTAAGGGAGGGATTATTGGATATTATTTTCCCTCTTCCGTGATTAATGGAATGTTGACAGGTATCGGTTTAACTATTTTCCTGAAAGAACTTCCCCATGTAATGGGATATGATAAAGATATTGAGGGAGATTTTGAGTTTTTCCAAATGGATGGTGAAAATACATTTACAGAAATTATCAATGCCTTTGGCAATCCAGATATGGGTGCTACGATAATTGCACTTGTTGGACTTACCATTTTGATTCTTTGGGAACAAAATTTTATTCGAAAACATTATATTTTCAATCTCATACAAGGTCCATTAGTAGCAATAATTGCTGGCATTAGCCTGGTTATCGCATTCAAAGGAAGCGGATTTGAAATGATCGATGAACACCTAGTTAATGTTCCTGTAGCTAAAAATACAAATGAATTTATTGGTTTTTTTAATTTCCCAAACTTCTCAGCTATCCATAACGTGTTAATCTGGAAAACAGCCCTTGTAATTGCGATTGTGGCAAGTTTAGAAACACTTTTATGTGTTGAGGCTACTGATAAGCTAGATCCAGAAAAAAATGTAACCCCAACCAATCGTGAATTAAAAGCTCAGGGTTTGGGTAATCTTATATCTGGATTAATTGGAGGTATTCCAATCACGCAGGTTATTGTTCGAAGTTCAGCAAATATTCAAAGTGGTGGAAAATCAAAAATTTCAGCGGTGTTCCATGGTTTCTTAATCCTTGGATTTGTTAGCTTATTACCCGGTATTTTAAATCTCATTCCACGTGCTAGTTTAGCGGCTATTCTTCTTATTGTAGGGTATAAGCTTGCCAAACCTGCTACTTTTAAGAAAATGTGGAATGCTGGATTAAGTCAATTTTTACCGTTTATAATAACCATAGGTTTTATCATATTTAAAGATCTATTGTGGGGAGTAGGTATTGGGCTTGTAGTTGCCATATTCGAAATTCTATACATCAACTATAAAAAACCATATCACATGGATGTTAATGATGGAAATTATCTCATTGAATTGGCTGATGAAGTTAGCTTTTTAAATAAAGCACGGATACTTGAAACCCTTAATAAAATACCCAATGGATCTGTCGTAACTATTGATTCATCAAAATCAACGTACATCCACCCTGATGTTGAGGAAATTATTCAGGATTTTATGACGCATGCCTCTTATTCAGACATTGAGGTAATCAAAAAATAAAAAAAGCTCGGATACTTAGCCGAGCTTTTTTTTGTACAAATAGATTTGCTTACCAAATGGCAATACGTGAGGTATCAGGCTTATACATATGACCTGACTCACAGGTACCAAAGGCTTCATAATACGGTTCAAAATTGACCAATGGGCCAAGTACTCTATATTCAGCAGGAGAGTGAACATCAGACTTCAAACGATTGACCATTTCTTCTTCCTTTATGTTGCCTTTCCAAACGTTAGCCCATCCTAAAAAGAATCGTTGCTGCCAAGTGAATCCATCAATATCTGCAGGCTTTCCATTTTTAAATTCTAACTGCAAAGCATTATAAGCTAATGTCACACCTCCTAAATCTGCGATATTCTCTCCCATAGTCATTTTACCATTCACATTCATCCCTTCTACAGGTGAGTATGAATCATATTGTTCACCTAATTTCTGTGCTAATTGATCGAACTTAGCTCGATCCTCTTCAGTCCACCATGAATTTAAATTTCCATCCCAATCAAACTTACTACCTTGATCATCAAATCCATGCGAAAATTCATGACCAATGACAGCTCCAATACCACCATAATTAATAGCATGGTCAAATGTTTTATGGAAAAATGGTGGCTGTAATATCCCAGCTGGAAAGACAATTTCATTATTACTTGAACTGTAATAAGCATTTACCATTTGTGGGGACATATGCCATTCTTTTTTATCAACGGGTTTATCGAGTTTAGCTAACATTCTATTATATCCAAATTTCCTTACGCGTAAAATATTCTGTATGTAACTGTCAGACTTAATCGTCAATTTACTATAATCCTCCCACTCATCTGGATATCCTACTTTATAGGTAAAGGCATTTAATTTTTTGAGTGCCTTCATTTTTGTTTCATCGCTCATCCACGCTAATTCTTCAATACGATCTCTATAAGCAGATCTCAAATTTTCTATCATATTGACCATGTATTGTTTGCTCTCCTCATCGAAATATGATTGGACAAACAGCTTTCCTAAAGGTTGACTTAATGAACCATCAACAACCGAAAATACACGCTCATTTCTAGGTTTCATTGTTTGAGTACCTCGAAGTTTTGAGCTGTAAAAAGAAAAATGCTCATTCACAATTTCCTCATTAAGGTATGAAGCAAAAGAATGAATAGTATTCCATTTTAAGTAAGCTTTCCAGACGTCAACAGATTTATTCACCAGAAGTCCATCAAACGATTCAAAAAATGAAGGTTGGCTCACAATAATTGTATCAAATGATCCAAAACCCCTATTATTCAAGATAGATTGCATGTCTAGAGTCGGTAATGAATTATCCCAGTCTACTAAATTTTTCTTATTGTATCTTCTGTTGGGGTCACGTTGTTCCAACCTACTCCAGCTTATTGTAGCCAACGAAGTTTCCACATCTAAAATTTGTTCACCCATTTGTTGATCCTCTCCAATAAAATTCATCATTCGATTGATATGTGACACGTATGCGGATCGAATATCTATAAATTTAGGGTTGTCTTGTATATAAAAATCACGATCGGGAAGATTCAACCCAGATTGACTAGCATATACCACATTTGCTATACTATTTTTACTATCAGCAGATATATAAAAACCTAGAGGAGTATTAATACCTAGGGGAGCCAGTTTTCCGAATAATGTCTGAATATCTTGAACAGTAGAAGCCGCATCGATAGAGTTAATAATATCTTGTATTTCAGATACACCGCGCTTTTCGATTGATGCTACATCCATTCCTGAATTATAAAAATCACGAATCATCTGTTCATCAGACCCTAATTCTAGCGATTTTTTTTGAGAAACTTCATCTACCAATTTCATCAATTTCTTACGATTTTCTTCATTCAAAATATTAAAAGCCATCCATCTACTTTCCGTCTCTGGAACAGGATTATTTAACCTCCAATTGCCTATTGCATAGGTATAAAAGTTGTCACACGGACTAGTAGTAGTGTCCATATAATGAATATCAAATGCAACTGGTTGATTCGTGCTTTGAGTTACTTTATTTGAACAAGAAACCACATACAGGATGGATAATAAAATGATGATGTAACTATTTTTCATACGTATAAATTTAGGAATACAAATATATTAGAAGAACCTCCTTGTGAAGGGAAATTTAGAAAATACGTAATTTTTTGTTTTACTTACCTCTCCCCTGAACCATTATAAGAACAGTGTAGATTAAAATTTTTAAATCTAATAACAAAGAAATATTTTCTAAGTATAGTAAATCAAACTCTAATCGTTGTACCATTTGATCTACATTTTCAGCATATCCATATTTTACTTGACCCCAAGAGGTGATGCCTGGCTTTACACGTTGAAGTCTTTTGAAATGTGGAGCTTGTTGCATGATTTGGTCTATGAAAAATTGTCGCTCAGGTCGAGGACCTACCAAACTCATATCTCCTTTCAATACATTCCAAAATTGCGGAAACTCATCTATTCTAGTCTTACGTAAAAATAATCCTAATGGTGTGATTCTTGGGTCATTTTCTCTGCTCAATTGTGGTCCATTAGATTCAGCATCAATACGCATGCTTCTGTACTTTATAATTTTGAAAGGTTTACCTGCAATACCAATTCTTTCCTGAAGAAACAGTATTGGACCTTTGGAACTTATTTTTACGCATATTCCAATTAAAATAAAGAAGGGAAATCCGAGTATAAGAATTAAAATTGACACTCCAATATCAAAAATTCGTTTTAAAAACTTTTGCCAAGGGGGGAGTACATTTATTTTTATTTCAATAAGAACAGCACCGAATACATTACCCATTTTAACCATCCCAGCTAAATGTTGATACATGTTAGGAATAATTTTAATACGAATGCTTTCTCCATCCAGTAGCGATAAAATTGAAGCTATTTCATCTTTTTGATCTTCTTCTGTTGCTATTATAATTTCTTTGATATGGTATTCAGAAATTATTTTATTGAGTTCATTTTTTGATCCTAATCGTTTAAGTTCATTGACAGAAGTCTTTTCGCCATTGACCGAAATATAACCCATAAAAAAATGACCCTCAGAATATTTAGCAGATACTAACTCTGTATATATTTTTTGAGCTCGGGGACCAGACCCTACTAGTAAAGTAGGAAAACCAATAATTCTATTTTTTAGAAGGTAACTTATTCGAGTAGATAAAATAAAACGAAAAGAGGACGTTAATCCAAAATGAAGGGTAAATAAAACAGCTAGATATTGATAATAATTTTGATACCCAACAATTTCATCATCAATTAATAAGGTAAAAAACAATATTAATACACCGATCACACTGGTCGTCATCACTTGAATAAATTCTTTTAAGCGTGATTTTCGATAGACATTTCTATAAAGACCAATGAGGCCATGCAATAAAATCCAAAATAATGGGACTATGATTACACCAATATACAATTTTGAATCAGACCAAACGTATTGCATGTAATAGGAATTATAAATACCTTCCACAAAGCATTTGCGATAAATAAAAAATAATCCCCAGGCAACAAATGCTGCTACAAAATCTAGCAATAAATAGGTCAGTATGAGTCGAATTTTATTCAAAAGTGTACGAGCTTAAAATTATCGAAGAAAATTTGTTTTTCTAGATCTCCATTGGTTTGTGCATTAAAGAATATCCGAAAATCAGCTCCTGAATAATCAGGATTATTCACATCCTCTTTCAAACTTACATAGGCTTTTTTCCACTGCATTTTTCCATTATCATCTTGAGTTGAATAGAAATTAACAATTGGCACACCACTTATAAATGACCCTGTAACTGGATATATACCTGCCAAAAATTCGGTATTACATTTAAAATTGAATTCTAAAAATATTTCCGTACCCCTCCGCGGTAAATCATATAATTGTACGGTTGCATTTTCAAAAATTTGAAATCCACTGGGGATAACTACTTGTCCAGAAAATTGATTAGCCAAACCATCATAATTAAATACATGGTCAGGATCATCTGTAACAAATAAGCTATCAGTTGTAGTATTTGATCCACTTTTTTCAACCGATATAGAATTGTCCTCAAAATCCTCCAACCAACTAAATGTAATATTCGATCGATACGAAAATATCGGAGAAAGCGTATCAATAACTGTTGGGATCAATTCTAAATCAATTTCATATGGCTTATAAAATGGATATGTCACTCTTTGGTTAAATAGTCCATTTTTTTTTATGCCGGGAACAATGGTAATGGTGTGTTTCCCCGATTGAAGTATTGGAATTCGGGAAGGCAGCTCAAAGACTCCTATTAAAATACCATCACAATATACCCACCCATCTACAATATCATGGGATGCATCCCCTTGGGTCGCTCGATCAGTTATTAATGAAATATCCGAAATATAAATATAAGAAGGGATAGATTCCTCCTCATCACAGCCGTGAAAAATTAAACACAGAAAAAATAGACTCCATATCCATGGAAGTGATATTATACGTTGGCTGTGAAATTGCGTTCTAATTGCTCTTTAATTTTACCCGTCACTGACTGGAGTTGCAAATATTGTGAAATCCCAGCAAATGGCTCAATATTATTTAAAATACTATGTTGAAGTGCTTGAATCTCTTTTGTAAGCATAAAAATATAATCGTCTTTTCCATGATTATAATTAGATCGAACTCCCCAATCTTTTTTCAAATCACCAACATGAGACTGGCTACTTTGCACTTGCACATATTGATCAAGGAAATTGATGACACAATGAAAGTTATTTTGAAATAATTCAGTTGAATGAATATCCGTATCTGCAATTTTGCTTGCCGAAATATTTGCCACACAACCATTGTAAAATTCAATTCGACAATTAACTATATCTGGATCTTTATAATAAACACCGACAGCATTTGAATTGATAGATTTTACATCTGAATTTACCAATCCTAATATGACATCAATATCATGTTGCATTAAATCATCTACTACACTCAATTGTGTAGTATTAATATTAAATTTGATATGTCTTCTAGCATCTATCATTCTTGGCAAAACATCATGCTTTTCCAAGTCATCATAGAAATTATAAAATCGCTGCTTCAAACCAATTTGGAGCACAACACGCGCCTCTTGTGACAATAATTCTAGACGACTTAAATCCCGTCTACTTAACAAACCAGGACTTTCAATATACAGGTGTTTGCTTTGTTTTAAAATAGTAGATAAAGTAACATAATTACAGGATAACATATCGAGGACTAAAACTATATCAACAGAAATAAGTAAATCATCTAAAGTTTTAAACGTTTTAAAATTAGAAGCCTGAATTGAATCATATCCCCCGATTATGGAGATCCCATTCATTTTTTTCAAAGAATTAAATACTTCAATTGAAAAATTACCCGATCCTATTACTCCAATGTGCACCTATGTATTTTATAAATATGAATACGAATAAAGCTCTTATTTTATTTGTGCTAAAAACAATGATATTTGCTGCGTATCAAAAAGTAAACACTTGCTCAAAGACACATACAAGGACAAAGGAAAGAGGAATAGACTGGTTGAAGAATTAATAACCATGGGTATTCAATCCACATCTGTTTTAAAAGCCATTCAACACGTTCCTCGTCATTTTTTCTTCCCGAAAGATTTTGCTGATAAAGCATATGAGAACATCGCTTTTCCTATTGACAAAAAACAAACGATCTCTCAACCATACACTGTTGCAAAACAAACAGAACTCTTAGATATTCAAACTGGTGAAAAGGTTCTGGAAATAGGGACAGGATCAGGCTATCAAGCTGCAGTATTAAAAGTAATGGGTGTACATTTACATACCATAGAGACCATACCTACACTCCATCAAAAAGCAAAAATCCTATTTTCTAAGTTAGGATTGACAATTAATGCTGTTTTAGGAGATGGGTCATTAGGACTACCAGAACTTGCTCCTTTCGATAAAATTATCATAACAGCAGGCGCACCAGAACTAAAAGAAAACTTATTAAAGCAATTGAAAATTGGAGGAAAAATTGTAGCACCAGTAGGTAGCTTAGATGTCCAAAAAATGATACTCATTCATAGAATTGGTGATAATGAATACACAGAAACGGATCATGGAAACTTTAATTTTGTCCCACTAACAGGATTTAATGGTTGGACAATCACTTAAGAATTTACTTCTTTTTTTTATAGCTTTTAACTCAAGTAGCATACGCATCAATGCCCAAGAATATCTTACTACTCAGGCTAAGTCAGGTGACGGTATTACTGTTTTATTAAACCGATATAATTTGAGTCGTTATGGTTCTAACTTAGATACATTTTTGCAAATCAACGAATTAGAACCAAACAGTCCTCTGCTCCTATTCAAAACATATAAACTTCCTATTTATGTCTTTGATTATAATGGTAAAAATATTCGAACTACAATTGGAAAAGACGACTACGATTTGGCTATATCTATTCAACAATTTAATGAAAATGCTTTTGAAAATGGGGTAAAAAAAGTAGATTACAAAAAAAGCAAAAAATTGTGGGTACCCATTCATTTATGGTACGCTCATGAAACAGATTCTATCGAGTTTAAAGACATATCAAAGCAAGAAGTTAGGTTAGATCATGTAGAAAATACCGCAGACGGAAATACGGTAGTACGTACCGAAATTTTTCCGATATTTGGTAAGGATTACGAAGAGACCATTATATTAAATGATCGATTAAAAGGGCAAGTTTACTACTTGATTAGTGGTCATGGCGGCCCTGATCCTGGAGCCATTGGCAAGAAAGATGGTCATATGCTCTGTGAAGACGAATATGCATACGATGTTACATTAAGATTTGCCAGAAACCTTCTACAGCAAAGTGCAACAGTTTATATGATTACACGAGATACTGATGGAATAAGGGATCAGGAATATTTAGAAAATGATAAGGACGAAACTGTTTGGTTTAATCAATCCATACCTCTAAATCATGTCAAAAGATTGAGACAAAGATCTAGTAAAATCAATGAACTTTACGAAAAGCACAAAAATGATGGTGTTACGATACAGCGAGTTATTGAAATCCATATCGACAGTCGATATGAAACCCAAAAAGTAGATATTTTCTTTTACTACTATCCAGGAAGTTCAGTAGGTAAAGATTTGGCTGAGGAAATGTATCGAACGATCAAGTCTGAATACGAAGAACACCAATCCAATCGAGGTTATTCTGGCGTAGTTAAAAGCAGAGATTTACATACTTTGCGTGAGTCTAAACCTCCAGTGGTATATATTGAATTGGGCAACATTACCAATGAATTTGACCAAAAACGATTGCTTATCGTTAATAATCGACAAGCAATTGCTAATTGGTTAACTCAGGGAATTCTGAGTAAAAATGGACAGTAACCTTTCTACTTTTTTAATAAATCTCTGATTTCTGTCAATAAAACCTCTTCTGTTGATGGTTTAGGTGGCGTTTCGGGTGTAGCAACCTCTTCTTTTTTCATGCGATCTTTCATTTTGTTGTACCCTTTAACGACCATAAAAATGGCAAAAGCTACAATAATAAAAGTGATAATTGCATTGACAAACAGACCATAATTAATGGCCACTTCATTGATAGCCTCAACACTGCCGTCTGCTGATCCATCCACTGCAGGTTGAATCACATACTTGAGCTCTGAGAAATCAACACCTCCAATGAGATGTCCAATGGGTGGCATAATAATGTGGTCAACTAATGATTTGATAATGGCACCAAAATAAGTGGCTAAAATTAAACCGACAGCCATATCAATTACATTTCCTCGGCTAATAAAATTTTTAAATTCTTTCATGTTGTTTTTTATTTAAGTTTTCAAACACTAAGGACTACGAAAAAGAAATCAATCATTTATCATGTCAATACTCAGAGTTTTATTGCTGCAAATTAATAGCTAATATTTCGAATACTGAAATACAATTTTTTGATGAGTAAAAATTTACCCGCAAAAGATATGCTAGTCGTTAATTTTCAATACAGCCATAAATGCGCTTTGCGGTATCTCCACATTCCCTACTTGTCGCATTCGTTTCTTACCCTTCTTTTGCTTTTCAAGAAGCTTCCGTTTTCTAGAGATATCTCCCCCGTAACACTTCGCCGTTACATCCTTTCGCATGGCTCGAATGTTTTCACGGGAAATCACTTTTGCTCCAATAGCTGCTTGAATTGGAATTTCAAATTGATGGCGAGGGATGAGTTCTCGCAATTTTTCACATATTTTTTTTCCAAATTCATAGGCTTTATCCCGATGTATTACAGCCGATAAGGCGTCAACTACTTTAGCATTCAGTAAAATATCAAGCTTTACTAAAATACTTTGTCTATAACCAATGGGGTGATAATCAAAACTAGCATACCCCCGGCTCACACTTTTTAACTTATCATAAAAATCAAAGACTACTTCTGCCATGGGCATCTCAAAGGTTAACTCTACCCGATTAGATGTCAAATACACTTGATTTTTCAAAATTCCTCTTTTCTCAATACATAGCGACATAATAGCACCTACATAATCTGCAGAAGTAATTACCTGAGCATTAATATAAGGTTCCTCAACTCGATCCAGATAATTGGGTTCAGGTAAATCGGTAGGATTATTCACAATCACAATGGTATCGGGGTCTTTTTTCAAATACGCATGATAACTCACGTTAGGAACAGTAGTGATAACAGTCATACCAAATTCACGCTCCAAACGTTCCTGAATAATTTCCATATGGAGCATCCCTAAAAAACCACATCTAAAACCAAAACCCAATGCTGCCGAACTTTCAGGTTCAAATACAAGACTAGCATCATTCAATTGAAGTTTACCCATAGAGTCTCTAAGTTCTTCAAAATCTTCGGTATCTACTGGATAAATACCAGCAAAAACCATAGGTTTTACGTCTTCAAATCCATGGATGGCATCTGGTGTAGGATTTTTGAGAAGAGTAATCGTATCTCCCACTTTCACCTCTTTTGCTTCTTTTATTCCTGAGATAATATAGCCTACATCGCCTGTTTTAACAGTTGATCTGGGCTCTTGGTTCATACGAAGCACGCCAATCTCATCCGCATGGTAATTTTTTTGAGTATTGATAAATTGAATATTATCTCCTTTATTTAATTCACCATCAATGATTCTAAAATAGGCAATAATCCCTCGAAAAGGATTAAAGACTGAATCAAAAATTAAAGCCTTCAATGGGGCATTCGAATCGCCTTGAGGAGGTGGTATTTTATGAATGATAGCAGACAGAATATCGTCCACACCCATGCCTGTTTTACCACTTGCAGCTATAATATCATCACGATCACACAATATCAATTCCTCAATTTGGTCTTTCACTTCCTCTGGCATTGCTCCAGGAAGATCCATTTTATTGAGTATTGGAATAATTTCTAGCTCGTGTTCCAGAGCAAGGTATAAATTAGAAATCGTTTGTGCTTGTATCCCTTGAGCTGCATCGACAATCAGAAGTGCTCCTTCACATGCGGCTATACTTCTACTTACTTCATAACTAAAATCAACATGGCCTGGTGTATCTATTAAGTTAAGCACATATTTTTTACCCTCATGTACATAATCCATTTGGATAGCATGTGATTTGATAGTAATACCTCGCTCCCGCTCTATATCCATATCATCCAGTGTTTGCTCTTTCATATCACGATCACTAATGGTGCCAGTGGTTTGAAGTAATCGATCAGCTAGCGTGCTTTTACCATGATCAATATGAGCGATAATACAGAAATTTCGGATGTTCTCCATTTGTGTCGCGAAGATATAACTATTCCTATTTCAATGAACAAAATACTGCGTAATGTATCAATGATATTTTCAATAATGCAGCAACGGTCCTCAAAAGATATAATTATTCAAAAAAATAAGACACTATCGTTTAAAGATACTATGATTTTAGAGTTGTATTTTGATATATCTGTTATTTTTGCAGGCTTTAAAGAATTGAACATTTAAATAAAATATAAAATATGGGATCAATAATGATTTACATGCCAATTGCGATGGCTGTTTTAGGACTTCTTTACATGACTTATAAAAAACAATGGGTTATGAAACAAGATGCGGGTGATGGAAAAATGAAAGAAATTGCGGATTATATCTATGAAGGTGCATTGGCTTTCTTGAAAGCTGAATACAAATTACTTACTTTCTTTGTGATTGGTGCAAGTGGAGTTCTAGGAGCTATTGCTTATTTTGTTCCTACAACTGATTACCTGATTATTCCAGCATTTATTATTGGAGCTATTTTTTCTGCATTAGCAGGTAACATGGGAATGAAAATAGCTACAAAAACCAATGTCAGAACTACGCAAGCCGCAAAAACAAGTTTACCGAATGCACTAAAAATATCCTTTGGTGGCGGTACTGTTATGGGATTAGGTGTAGCTGGACTTGCAGTTTTAGGCCTAACTTTATTATTCATTCTTTTCTTTCATGTTTTCATGGGAGGTGTTTGGACATCAAATACCGATATGACCAAAGTATTAGAAACACTTGCTGGTTTCTCTTTAGGAGCTGAGTCTATCGCTTTATTTGCACGTGTGGGCGGTGGTATTTACACTAAGGCTGCCGATGTTGGCGCTGACCTTGTTGGAAAAGTAGAAGCTGGAATTCCTGAAGATGATCCACGGAATCCTGCAACAATTGCGGATAATGTTGGTGACAATGTTGGTGATGTTGCTGGAATGGGTGCTGATTTATTTGGCTCCTATGTTGCTACTGTTTTAGCTGCTATGGTATTAGGTAATTATGTGATTAATGATATGGGTGGTTCAGTGAATGATATATTTGGTGGCATTGGCCCTATTTTATTACCCGTTGCTATTGCTGGTGCTGGTATCATAATATCAATCATCGGAACATTCTTAGTAAAGATATCTAACAATGATGCAAAAGAAGCTGATGTTCAAAAAGCATTAAATATTGGGAATTGGACTTCCATAGTATTAGTAGCTGGTGCATGTTTTGGCTTAGTTTCTTGGATGTTGCCAGAGACCATGCAAATGGAGTTTTTTGGTGAAGGTATTAAAGATATCACTTCAATGAGAGTATTTTATGCCTGCTTAGTTGGGCTTGTGGTTGGTGCTGCGATCTCCTCATTCACCGAATATTACACTGGCTTGGGTAAAAAACCAATCCTTAAAATAGTACAACAATCTAGTACGGGTGCGGGAACAAATATAATTGCAGGATTAGCAACAGGTATGATTTCAACTTTTTCATCAGTATTGCTCTTTGCTGCTGCAATATGGGCATCGTATGCTTTTGCTGGTTTTTATGGAGTGGCTCTAGCTGCTTCCGCCATGATGGCTACAACAGCGATGCAATTAGCTATTGACGCTTTTGGTCCTATCGCTGATAACGCTGGAGGTATTGCCGAAATGAGTGAGCAAGAACCTATCGTTCGAGAACGTACGGATATATTGGACTCTGTTGGTAATACCACTGCAGCTACTGGTAAAGGATTTGCTATAGCATCTGCAGCCTTAACTTCATTAGCACTTTTTGCTGCCTACGTTACCTTTACTGAAATTGACGGTATCAATATATTTAAAGCTCCTGTATTAGCAATGCTTTTTGTTGGTGCTATGATTCCTGTCGTTTTTTCTGCACTCGCAATGAATGCCGTAGGAAAGGCTGCTATGGAAATGGTAGAAGAAGTTCGACGTCAGTTTAGAGATATTCCTGGCATAATGGAAGGTTCTGGAAAACCCGATTACGGCAAGTGTGTAGACATTTCAACAAAAGCATCATTAAAAGAAATGATGCTGCCTGGTATACTGACCATCGGTTTCCCAATAGCCGTTGTAATTATTGGTAAACTTGTTTACCCTACAAACAATCAATTAGTGGCTGAAATGCTAGGTGGATATATGGCTGGTGTTACCGTTTCTGGAGTCCTTTGGGCTATTTTCCAAAATAATGCCGGTGGTGCATGGGATAATGCAAAAAAATCTTTTGAAGCAGGTGTAGAGATTAATGGAGAAATGACTTACAAAGGATCAGACGCTCACAAGGCAGCTGTTACAGGAGATACTGTAGGTGATCCATTTAAAGACACCTCTGGGCCTTCCATGAACATATTGATAAAGCTTACCTGTCTTATTGGGTTGATTATTGCTCCAATTTTAGGTGGACATATTTCTGGTAACCATTCGGATAAAAACGCTGAGGAAACCACTGAACAAGCTGAAACAAAATCATCTTGTTGTAAAAAAGATAAAGAAATAGCCTATCAATAACACACTAAATAAACCTCTTTCATTCAAAAATGCAAACGATATTTACAAAAAGAGAAATAGGAACAAAATGTATTGTAATCTTATTTCTCTTTTTATTTTCGAATGCATATTCTACTAAGACTGTACCCAAAAATCCACCTACTTCTAAGGCAGACGGTAATGAATTAATCTCCTTAGCTTCCGATGAATTTAATGCATTTACTCAGCGTGTTTACAATGAGATTACCTACACTTCGGGTCAGGATTCACTATCGTTAGAAGCATTATCCAGTGCTTTAAAAGGTTATCTCTTTCTGAAGCATACCCAAGAATTATCAGACACACAATACTTAACTGTCATTGATTTTTCTAAACATTGCAATACCAAAAGACTATGGGTGATAGACTTAATTAATAAAAATATTAAAATTAATGAGTGGGTTGCTCATGGAAATCGAAGTGGCAATGAATATGCTAACTCGTTTAGCAATCAACATAGTAGCAAAAAAAGCTCCTTGGGTTTTTACGTTACCGGAAACCCCTATTATGGTAGAAATAATTTATCTCTAAAACTACACGGATTAGAACCAAATTTCAATTCAAATGCCTTCTCCAGAGGTGTGGTCATTCATGGTGCCGATTATATATCTCCTACAATTGTAAATCGAAATGAGAGAATAGGAAGAAGTTTCGGTTGCCCTGCCGTATCAAAATCAATTAACAAAACTCTTATCAATACCATCAAAGAAGGAACGTGCCTTTTTATATATTATCCTAACCAAAGTTACATGAATAATTCTAGGATATTAAATACATCCATGTACTTAACCATAAATGATTTAGTCATATAAATCTGTTATATTCGCTTAAAAACAATGGTCCGTAGAATTAAGACCTTACAACAATTCCTGGGATATTTTAGTGTATTTGCTTTTATTTTTTTCATATCTAATTGCAATTCTACAACGACTAAAGAAACAACAGACAACAATCTACCCATCGTTCTAGAAGAAGACTCATTAGCATTCTATATTCAAAAACAACTTAATACATCCATTGCTTCAAAAGATTTACCGACAGTTTTATTCCAAGATACCCTTAAGCAATTTTACCACGAAAAAACATTTGCACCCCTATGGATCTATGTGCTTAATGATAACAAATCTAGTTGGGATACCTTAGAAAATATCTTTCTCCATGCGATGAAACATGGCATGGATACCCAATTTTATTTTCTTCCCCTTATCCGAAAATATAAAGAACAGATTTTTGCCACTTCTAATTCGAAGTTAGCATACCAAGCTGCTGCTAAATGCGAAATACTGATTTCTAGTGCACTATTAAATATGTATGAAGATATTGCCAATGGTCGGACCAATCCCAAAGATATTTTTGGAAATAATTACCTACTTCCACTTAATAATTTAAAAGCTCTAGACTACAAAAATTTTTTATATGCCTCTGACAAAACCAAAAAAATAGATGCGCTACATCAAAATGATACCACTTACCAGCATTTAATATTGCTCCTTCTACAGGAACAAAAAAAAGTAAATCAATCAACAGCTAGTTTAATTGAATTTACGTATCAAACTAAAATACAACAAGGAGATACGTCACCCGATATTATTAAAATTATACAGCGTTTAAAACAACAGAATTTACCCGATAAAAGCATTCAAAATATCAATGAATCAGATATTTACACGAAGGATTTAGAAAAACAAATAAAAAAACTTCAGGAAAAATACCGTTTATCTCCAGATGGAGTAATTGGATATAAAACCATTCAAATTATTAATGGTAATCCAACCGATAATTTGAATCAAATCATCGCTAATTTAGAAAGACAACGTTGGTTTAATAAGCCTCAAACAAGACCCTTTGTATATGTTAATCTTCCCGAATACATGGTCAATCTTCATTGGAAGGACAGTACTTCTTCCTTTAAAATTTGTATTGGAAAAAATTTACCTGACAACTATGATGAAATGGTTAATGAAAATAAAAATAGTGAAAAGTCGATTGCTATACCAAAAAATATGGAAACACCTCAAATTGCCAGTCGTATTAACTATTTGGTGATTAACCCAACTTGGACCATTCCATATAGTATTATTCGCAATGAAATGTGGTGGAAACTTGTCAAAGACCCGGCACATCTGAGCAGAACCGGACATAAAGTTTATCGAGGTGATTCTTTAATTAATGGGGATACCATCAACTGGAAACGAATCAATAAAATGCAAATTCCTTACCAAATCGTTCAAGACCCCGGTCCAAAAAATGCGTTAGGAACAGTAAAGTTTATGTTTAGTAATCCATTTAGTATTTATCTACACGACACCCCCAATAAAAGTGCTTTCAATCTTACCCAACGTGCGGTAAGTCATGGATGTGTACGTCTTGAAAAACCAATACTATTTGGTGAATTTCTGATGCAAAATGTAAACAAGTATGATGCCGATGACTTTAGAGTTATGATGGGCTTACTACCAAAAGATGAAGAACGTTTGAAAACATATGATCCTACTGATACTACTGCTATCATTCAACCACTTAAAGAAACAACATGGGTACATTTAAACCAAAATATGCCACTTTACTTTGACTATAGAACCATTTACTTTGATAAAGCGTGGAATGCTCATCAATGCTATGATATCTATGATGAAAACAAACGAATTATAGCTGCTATGCGAAAACAAAAATTATAACACTACACCAAATGAAAAAGACCTCAAATTGGGATTGACCGTTGTAGTTTTAAATATTCCGTCTGGATAATATTTTCCGTAAAGCATAAAATTCTTAAACCCCAGTTGAACTTCATATCCTACTTGAAATTGATTGACATTCAAATCTTTTTTTCCACGTCTAACGTACTTCATATCCTCTGATTCCCATTTTTGACGGATTCGAGATTGAAGTGCATACGCAAAATTTGCTCCAGCCAATACATACACCTCTTTCTTTTTTCCTTTTTGCAATGCAAAATTTAGGTTAAGCAACATGGGTATCGTAACATATTCATTGATGAGCCAATTTCGTTTAAAATCGATCACTGATGACTCGTCTGTAATGACTATACCTTGATCATCTGTAGATAAGGAAATGTCATTTTTCAATTTGTAGTAATTACCATCCAGACCTAAGCCATAAACCAACTGAAGTCTATCGTCCACCAATTTCAATGTTTGTTCAATAAAATTAACTTGACAATTGACAGATTGACCCGTATTGATTGTTAATGCTTGAAAATTGGGATCCGCCTCAAGTTTGTTATCCGAATTTATCCAATTAGTCAATCCTACTTTCAGTGTAAACCAATCTGTTTCTATTGCGCTCATTTTATCTTTTTCTACTACTATAACTTCTTTATTTACTTTATTTACTCCATTTTCAGTTGTATCTACGCTTTTAACAATAACTCGAGTTTTGCCTATATTGAGCGTATCTGATTTTGACTCATCTACTTGAGCTAATGTAGGAAGAGCAGCAAATAATACTTTAGAAAGAATGAATGCGATAATTAAATTTTTCATGATTTTATTTTTTAATGTTTTGTTTTAAAAGGTTGAATACTAGCTTTGGCAATATATCCTGAACTCTCAAATAAAATATCTAAAGATATATTTCTTCCTTGTACATTAGGATTTATTTTTAATGTTGGATTTTCAATGTTAGATCTAAATGCC
Organism: uncultured Bacteroidia bacterium; assembly: GCA_943787465.1. Lineage (GTDB taxonomy): Bacteria > Bacteroidota > Bacteroidia > NS11-12g > UBA9320 > UBA9320. Next base: position 68,406 of record CALSMN010000007.1, read on the forward strand.
ATAGCCTTTCTTATAATACGTCCGTATGATTTAAAAGTTACAACGGGATATATTAATATTTGATTAATCTCTTGCTTTGATGATTTATAATTATCAATGTAGGCTATTTCTTTTAGAGATTCAGGCTGAAAAAAAAGTGTACGTTTATTATCTAAAAAACCGGATACGTCCTTTTGGGACAAACTCACAGGCAATTCAAGCTCTTGAGACCATATGTCAATCTCAGAAGATCTTATTTCGGTTAAAATGGGCTTGTCCAAGGTTTTTTTAAAGAACTACCCGATATATAAACCGTGGAACTCCCATGATGTTGCTGGTATTTTTTTAAGGGTATACTAGCTTCTTCAGTTGTAGATTTTGGACTATAATTTGAAATACTCGAATTTAATAAAAATGAATTATTTCCCAATTTAACTGGTCCCATCAAGCTAATGAGTAAGATGAATAAAATAGAAGCTGCTATACTTTGACCATAATCCATAAAGTATCGTTTTTTGGACAACGGTTTTAACAAATCCGATGTATGGCTATACACCACTTCGTCATCTGCAGATATTTTAGTCTGTTTTAGAAATTTCCATTCTTTAAAAAGAAATTCGCTCTCTTCTATCTGTTCCATCACTAAAAGTTCATCTTGATGACTCAAATTACCTTCTAAAAGATCAAATAAAATCCATTCATAATTTTTTGCATTTAACTTCATAATACCAATACATCTAATTTTTGAAGATAGGCTTTAATTGTTTTGCGAGCCCTAAATATATAAATCTTAACCTGACTATCACTCAAATCCATAATTTTACCTATACTTCGATAATCATACCCTTCATAATCCCTTAATAGTAGTACATTTTTATATTTTTCAGGCAAACGATTCATTGCCTTTTTTACCACCTCCATTGTATTATTATACAACTCTTCTTCCGCAGCAATCTCACCAATATCATCAAAAGAAACACGGTTTTTCTGCTTTCGTATTGAATCTATCATCTCGTGATAGGCCATTTTGAATAGATAGGGTTTTGCTGTTTTAAACTCAATTTTATCCTTGCGTATCCATAACTTTTCATAGGTATTTTGGACAATGTTTTCTGCTTCAAATTCATCTTTTATATTTTTTAGGATGAACCGATATATCCCATCAGTATGCGTTTGAACACAGATATTATACTCTTGAGTAGTCATGGTTATATGTATCTATACTACGGTTATTTGTAATATAAAGTTACAAAGGTTAACAAATTATACGTCTAAAAGGGATAAGTTGATTGTATTTTATATCAACCATTTCAGATGGCAGAATACCTTTGTGACCATGAGTGAATGGTACAAAACATGGTTTGATAGTGAATATTATCACCTACTCTACAAAGACCGAGATCACACTGAAGCAGAAAATTTTATTCAGAAAATATACCAATATCTCACCCCTGCTCCCCATGCTCTAATGCTTGATTTAGCTTGTGGTAAAGGCAGACACAGTATTCATCTCCAGAAAATGGGAGCCATTGTTGAAGGTTGCGATTATTCGGAAAATAGCATTCAACATGCAAAACAATTTGAAAATAATGCTTTGTGTTTCTATACACATGATATGCGTAATCCTTTACCAAAAAAATATGATTATATTTTCAATCTTTTTACCAGCTTTGGTTATTTTGACACCCTAAAAGAACACCAACAAACGCTTAATCACATTTATACTGGACTTAACGATAATGGCACGTTTGTCTTTGATTTTATGAATATTCCGTTCATTTTAGACCAACTTATTTCTCATGAAACCGTCACAAAAGGACCAGTTGAATTCAATATCGTTCGAAAAGAAATTAATGGCACGTTACAAAAACATATCTCTTTTAAAGATAACGGGCAACATTATACGTTTACAGAAGAGGTCGCCGCATTTCGTCCAGATGAAATTATGGCTATGATGAAGAAAGCTGGCTTCGCTATTCAAGATACATTTGGTGATTATGCTTTATCCCCGTATCACTCAACTCATTCAAAACGGTTTATTCTAATTGCAACTAAATGATTGAATTTTTACAAGATATAGACCAATCTATATTTATACTCATCCATGAAAAATGGGCACATCCTATATTGGATGCCATCCTACTCCCCATAAGAAACGCATTGACTTGGATTCCATTATATGTCCTGTTTATTTTTTTGATATTTAAAGAATACCAACTCAAAGGTTTTTATTTTCTCCTAGCTGCCATACTATCTATTATCCTAACTGATCAATTTTCTGCAGGTTTTATGAAGCCTTTCTTTGAACGGTTAAGGCCTTGTCATGAGCCTAGTTTATCTCAGCATATACGTCATATTATTGACTGCGGGGGTCAGTACGGGTTTATATCCTCTCATGCCACCAACCATTTTGGATTGGCTGTTATCTTTACTTGGTTCTTTACAAAAAAACATCCTTCTAATCATCTACATTGGATTTTTTATGGTTGGGCTGGACTCATATCATTTGCGCAAGTGTATGTAGGCAAACACTATTTAGGTGATATTATGGTAGGTGCTATTGCAGGATTTATCATTGGGAAATTCATCGTTACTGGTCTCCATAAAGTACTTCTAAAATCTTAATCTATGTTTCAAGAAAAGGCACTATCTATACTAAAATCAGGAAAAAATGTTTTTTTAACTGGAAGTGCGGGAACAGGGAAAACCTATACATTAAACACCTACATTCAATGGCTAAAAGAACATAAAGTTCCTGTAGCAATAACGGCCAGCACGGGAATAGCTGCTACCCACATGAATGGCACAACCATTCACTCTTGGAGTGGTATTGGGGTTAAAGAAAGCCTATCCCATAGCGATCTGAAATCCATGCAAGGAAAACAGTATCTAACCAAAAACATAACCAAAACCCATGTATTGATTATCGATGAAATATCCATGCTTCATAAAAATCAATTGGATATGATCAATCAATCACTAAAATATTTAAGAAATTCAGCACAACCTTTTGGAGGAATGCAAGTCGTATTTGCTGGAGACTTCTTTCAATTACCCCCTGTGAGCAAGGAACTTGTTCCCAGCAGGGAAAAGTTTGCTTTTATGAGCAAGGCCTGGGTAGACGCATCGCCCATAGTCTGTTACCTTACCGAGCAATATCGCCAAACTAAAAATGAATTAAATACTATTCTCAATCAAATTCGTGCAAATGAAATTGATGAGCCTGCAGTACAGCTATTGCAAGAAACCCGTTTTAATCAACATACCATAGAGCCCACAAAATTGTATGCTCATAATGCAGATGTAGATGCTATGAACGAGAAAGAACTGGCTGAATTATCGGAAGAACCCTGGGAATTTTTTGCCATCAAGAAAGGAAATCAAAAAATGATGGAATCCTTCGTCAAATCGTTGATCGTTCAAGATAAATTGGTACTCAAAAAAGGAGCAAAAGTGATGTTTCTAAAAAATAATCATGAACGGGCTATTATGAATGGTACCCTAGGTGTAATTGTTGACTTTAAAAAAGATGCTGAAGAAAATGGTCCATTTCCCTTAGTGCAACTTATGGATAAACGAAAGGTATTAGCAACGCCTGATGTCTGGTCCATCAACAATGAAAAAGGGACACCCCTAGTGAGTTTTGAACAAGTCCCCCTTCGCTTAGCGTGGGCTATAACCGTTCATAAAAGCCAAGGTATGACGCTAGAAGCCGCCGAAATTGATTTGGGAAAAGCATTTGAACCCGGACAAGGCTATGTTGCTCTATCTCGATTGAAAGATTTGGACGGGTTGAAACTGTTGGGCATAAATCGAATGGCCATTGAGGTTGACTCTTTGGCTCTTAAGGCTGATCAACGTTTTCAAGAGTTAAGCCAAGAAGTAGATCTACTGCCGGAAACCGACTTTGAAAAAGATTGGGAAAGCCATATCCTAGCCAGCGGAGGAACTACAAATCCTTCTGAAATAAAGAAAAACAAAGCCAAAATACGCGCCAAAGAAAAAAAAATCAACACCTATCAACAAACCATCGAACTCATCAAAGCAGGAAAATCGCTACAAGAAATATCCAGTGAACGTGGCATGGCACTAACCACCATACAAGGTCATATCCTTAAAATATCCGATGATTTTCCGGATGTGGACATTCAAGCCTATAAGCCAGACGATGTATTGATGGATCGTATTATTCAAATCTATCAGGAAGCAGATAACGGAAAAGAAGACAACTATAGTCCCGATGGAAGAATAAAATCCAGTATCATTTTCAATGCCTTGGATGGTAAAATCGATTACGGAACCATCAAGCTAGCCTACGCTTACATCGATGCCTAACGGATTAATGTAACGGTCCCATTTATATGTCCATTCGTATCTGAAATCTGGTAATAGAGTATCCAAAAATATTCTCCTTCGGGAACTGGTTTGCCTCTGTAAACCCCATCCCAGCCTTTTTCCATATCACTAGTTTCATACATTTTCTCGCCCCAACGGTTGTATATCTCTAGTCTGGCCGATCCTAACCCTTTTATGATGATGGGTTCAAAAACTTGACTCAATCTATCCCCATTGGGCAATTATCTAATTTTCGTAAGCAATAAATTATGATAAAAATCATAATTGGATATGATTTTTAACCACTGCTATTTTTATGACCAATACATTACATTTGACCTTAGTATGATGGATAAAATAAAATGTCCCCATTGTGGAAGTAATTTTGATGTAGAAGAAGCCTTAAGCGGCAAATTACAGGCTCACTTTAAGGCAGAATTTGAACAAAAATTAGCCCAACAAAATCAACGGTTTGAAGCAGAACAACTAAAACTGCAACAGGAAAAAGCCGCCTTCGAAGAAAAAAAGAAAAATGAAAATGAGCTGTTTCAAGATCGTTTGAACCAGCAATTACTCAAAGAAAAAGAAAGCATCCATAAACAAACCCAAGCCTCTTTTGAGCAACAACTGAAAGATCTCACCGAAGAAAATGAGAAGAAAAAAGCGGAAAACGCAGCGCTAAAGGCAATTGAAATAAGTCTACTCAAAAAAGAACGCGATTTGAAAGAACAAGCCGAAAACTTGCAGCTTGATCTCGAAAAAAAAATGCTAGACAAACAACACGAAATTGAGGAAAAGGCTCGAGCTAAAGAACGAGAAACCTTTGAATTGGAAAAAATAAAATGGCAAAAACAAATAGATGATAATAAAAGACTGGCAGAGGAAATGCGTCGAAAAGCAGAACAAGGCAGCATGCAGCTTCAAGGGGAGGTGCAAGAACTAGCCCTAGAAAACCTGCTTTTGGCTTCCTACCCCTTCGATATTATTAAAGAAGTGCCTAAAGGAGTTCGTGGAGCCGACTGCATTCAAGTTGTTCGAAACAACACACAGCAAATCTGTGGTTCTATCGTATATGAGAGTAAACGTACCAAGAATTTTGCTGGTGATTGGATTGAAAAACTCAAGCAAGATCAGATGAACTGCCAAGCAGATATTGCTGTAATTGTTACGGAAACTTATCCCTCAGATATGGATCGGTTTGGTGCTAAAGATGGTGTTTGGATTTGTGGATTTCATGAAGTAAAAAGCCTTTCTTTTATTCTTCGCGAGATGGTAATTAAGACCCATGCCGTAAAATCTGCTGAAGAAAACAAGGGCGATAAGATGGAGCTACTATATACCTACCTGACCAGCAATGGTTTTGTTCAAAATATTCAGCGCATTGTCGAAAATTATGATGGAATGATCAACCAACTCAATGCCGAAAAAAAAGCCATGCACAAAATTTGGGCTACACGTGAAAAACAAATATGGGTGGTGCAAGAAAATCTAGCATCTCTTTTTGGAAGCATAAAAGGTATTGCTGGCAATGAGCTCGAAGCATCCCAGATTATGAAACTAACGGATCATCATCCAGATGAAGAAATATAACGTGAATTAAAATAAAACGTATCATAACTACGAACTATTGATTAAAATTGCATTCATGCATTTTTGGTGGCTTTTCTTGCTTTTCTTTTTTCCATTTTTAGGAGGTGTCATTGGACTTACTATTCAATCTGAAAAAACACGACAGCTCAAGTTGTTTTTAGCGTTTAGTGGTGCATTTCTTATCTCTATTACCATTCTTAATTTGATTCCTGAGGTATATGAAAAAATTGGCCACCAAGCAGGGTACTATATCTTGGCTGGCTTTTTCTTGCAAATTGTTGTTGATTTTTTTACCAAAGGCATAGAACATGGCCATTTACATTTTCATGAGTTTAAAAAAGGGTTTCCCATCTCCGTGTTTTTGGCATTAAGTCTTCATGCGTTCATCGAAGGACTAGGATTAGGTGGAGATGCATTCTCCGAGGCAACCCAAAATAATCTTGTTTTTGCAATAGGATTACATGAGCTACCCGCAGCTTTTGCTCTGGCTGTGGTTCTCAAGAGCGTTTTTTCAAAAGATAAAACGAACTATTTATGGATTGCGCTATATGCTGTTATGGTTCCACTTGGAATGATTATTGGCCACCAACTTATAGACTATGCCGAGATTTTCAGTATGCTAATCGCAGTGGTTATTGGGGTGTTTTTACATATCAGTACCACCATTCTTTTCGAGAATAATGAGAGTCATACTTACGGCAGATATAAATTGATTGCCATTTTAGTAGGTTTAGTAGTCGCATTATTGGCTGTCAATCTTCATATTCACTAATCGTACCCATTAATTGTAAATTTCATTTAAAAGTCCTGCAAGCCGAACTCCTGCTTGCTCTAAACGGATTTGCATGGTTTGGGTATGTCTAAAACTGTACGAATAACCTAGATTGGTATCTTTTTCAAAATCGTAACAAGCAGTTCTTAAATTTTGACTTTCTTGAGCCCATTCGCGGACCGTTGAACGCTGCCACAGGGCTATTTGAGATTTGGTTATATTTCGATTTATATGATTCCCTAATTCGGTGTAGCTGAGTTGTAAATGATCAATGAGTTCTTTATCCCATATTCGATGCAAATTTGTTTTTTTCCCAAACCAGTTTACACTCACTGAATTACCTCCTCGATCTTCTTCTAATCCTACATGAAGTGGCTGATGTAAATCACCTACCAAATGAACCAAAGCCATAATGGCAAATTCTTCATTTTCCACTATACTAAACTCCTTTGTTTTAAGTTCTTGAACTAATTTTTCAATAATTTGTATTACATCCCCTGCAGATTTGTGATCGCACTCTGCATATGTTTTACCATCTGGGATACTGACATAATGCCAAGCATTCATATGTCTATATTGGGTGTCTGAACGAATAAAATCTAGGTAATTACCACACATTTCAAGAGAATATGATGTTAAAATTGCATCTACTTTTTTAGCTGTTTTGGAAGTAAGATGTTTTTGTGCAACATAGCCTACCACGCGATGACCTGTAGGACCCCATGCCCATAACAAAGTAGATAGAAATATAAAAAACGCAAAAAATACAGATCGTAATGACATCATGATTACAAATCTAATACAATAGCAGCAGTTTACATGTTTCTTCGATATTGACCACCTACCTCAAAGAGAGCATCCGTAATCTGTCCTAAAGAACAGACTTTACACGCTTCCATGAGAGCATCAAATAGATTTTCATTTTGAAGTGCAACCGATTGAATATTTTTCTGCTGTTTCTTGGATGCTTCAGCATAGCAAGTATGAAGGTTTTCTAATGTTTTAATTTGGATTTGTTTTTCTTCTTCCGTTGCTCGAATAACCTCCTTGGGTAAAATAGTAGGCGACCCATTACTACTTAAAAAAGTATTTACGCCAATTATAGGAAAATCACCATTGTGTTTTAGCGTTTCGTAATACAGACTTTCTTCCTGAATCTTACTTCTTTGATACATTGTTTCCATAGCACCTAAAACACCCCCTCGCTCTGTTATACGGTCAAATTCCGCCAAAACAGCTTCTTCCACAAGCACTGTAAGCTCTTCAGTGATAAAAGAACCTTGCATAGGATTTTCATTCTTAGCTAACCCCAGTTCTTTATTAATAATGAGCTGGATAGCGACAGCTCTTCTGACACTTTCCTCTGTAGGAGTGGTGATAGCCTCATCATATGCATTGGTATGCAATGAATTACAATTATCATAAATGGCATACAAAGCTTGAAGTGTAGTTCGAATATCATTAAAATCAATTTCTTGAGCATGCAAACTTCTTCCACTGGTTTGAATATGATATTTAAGCATTTGACTTCGCTCATCTGCACCGTATTTTAATTTCATTGCTTTAGCCCAAATCTTTCGTGCAACCCTTCCAATAACCGCATATTCTGGATCTATACCGTTGGAGAAGAAAAATGACAAATTAGGACCAAAATCATTGATATTCATTCCCCTACTCAAATAATACTCTACATAGGTAAATCCATTGGCTAAGGTAAATGCTAATTGTGTAATTGGATTTGCACCAGCTTCTGCGATATGATATCCTGAAATGGACACAGAATAAAAATTTCGAACCCCATGATCCGTAAAATATTGCTGTACATCTCCCATTAACCTGAGTGCAAATTCAGTAGAGAAGATACACGTATTTTGAGCTTGATCTTCTTTTAATATATCTGCCTGAACCGTACCACGAACTTGTTTAATGTGTCTGCTTTAATTTTAGAATAAATATCCGAAGGGAGCACCATATCACCTGTTACTCCAAGTAGCATAAGTCCTAGGCCGTTATTACCCACTGGCAATTCTCCTTCATACTGCGGTTGTTTTATACCACGTGAATTAAAAAAGGCATCTATTTTAGCTTTTATCTCTTTTTCAATGCCTTGCTCATGAATATATAGTTCACATTGTTGATCAATGGCAGCATTCATAAAATAACCTAAAAGCATAGGCGCAGGACCATTGATAGTCATACTTACCGACGTCATTGGATTGGCTAGGTTAAATCCAGAATACAGCTTTTTTGCATCATCCAAACAACAAATACTCACTCCAGCATTACCAATTTTACCATAGATATCAGGACGATGATCTGGATCATTTCCGTATAAGGTTACCGAATCAAAGGCTGTGCTTAACCGTTTAGCGGGCATACTGCTACTCAAATAATGAAAACGTTTATTCGTTCTTTCAGGACCTCCTTCACCCGCAAACATACGAGTGGGGTCTTCTCCTTGACGTTTGAATGGGTATATTCCTGCTGTAAACGGAAATTTACCGGGCACATTTTCTTGTAAATTCCATTGTAAAATGTCACCCCAAGCCTCATATTTAGGTAGCGATACTTTGCTTATTTTTTGATGTGATAGTGAGGTCGTTTTAGTTTCAACCTTAATTTCTCTTCCACGGACCAAATACGTATATATATCATTGGCGTATGCCGCTTTTAGCTGATCCCACTCGTCTAAAACCACCTGAAGTTTGGGGTCAAAATCAAGAGCCACTCTGGCATACGTCTCTTTTAAATCTTTTATCAAACGATCAGAATCGTCAACCGCTGTCTCTTGAATAGTCTGAATAGTTTTATGAATTCCGAATAATTTTTGAGCAATATTGGCTTGTTGTTTTGCCCATTGATTGTAACTCCGATTATTTTCTGCTATTTCAGATAAATACCGAACTCGTTTAGGAGGTATAATATATATTTTCTCACTCAATTCTTGAGTAGTACCATACGAAGTATTTAGATCCGCATTTGTGTTCGTTTGAATCGTTTTTATCAGTGTAGCATACAATGAATTCACACCTGGATCATTAAATTGACTTGCTATAGTCCCAAAAACGGGCATTTTATCTGGATCTTGATCAAATAATTGATGATTCCGTTGAAATTGTTTCTTAACATCTCTGAGTGCATCTAGAGCACCACGTTTATCAAACTTATTGAGTGCTATCACATCCGCAAAATCAAGCATATCAATTTTCTCTAACTGGGTGGCAGCTCCATATTCTGGAGTCATTACATATAAACTCACATCACTGTGATCTGTAATCTCTGTGTCGCTTTGTCCAATACCCGAAGTTTCTAAAATAATTAAGTCATACCCGGCCACTTTCAATATATCTTTAGCCGTATCAATATGCGCTGACAAGGCTAAATTTGCTTGTCTTGTTGCTAAAGAACGCATATAAACTCGCTCACTACGAATACTGTTCATTCGGATTCGGTCACCTAAAAGGGCACCGCCTGTTTTACGTTTTGATGGATCTACTGATATAATTGCTATATTTTTTTTAGGGAAATCCAGTAAAAAACGTCGAACTAATTCATCTACTAAGCTACTTTTTCCTGCTCCCCCAGTTCCAGTTATTCCTAACACAGGAGTTGATATCGTTTTAGCCTCACGTTGAATTTGATCTAAAAAGGCTTTGTTTTCTTTAGGAAAATTTTCTGCAGCAGAAATGATCCGTGCAATAGACATCTTGTTGCGTGTCCTGAACGAATCTATTTCGCCATTTAGATGTTGACCTGTTGCAAAATCTGATTTTTGAATCAAATCATTAATCATTCCTTGAAGTCCCATAGACCTTCCATCATCTGGATGATATATTTTAGCTATGCCATATGCTTCTAACTTCTCAATTTCTTCTGGTAAAATTGTGCCCCCACCACCACCAAATAGTTGAATATGACTAGCTCCTTTTTCAACCAAAAGATCGCGCATATATTTAAAATATTCATTATGACCTCCTTGGTAACTGGTCATTGCAATCGCATTGGCATCTTCTTGAATAGCTGTATTAACAACTTCTTCAGCACTTCTATCATGGCCTAAATGTATCACTTCACATCCACTCGCCTGAATTATCCTTCGCATAACATTGATTGCGGCATCATGGCCGTCAAACAAGGATGCGGCAGTTACAATTCTAACTTTATGTTTAGGAGAATAGGGCGTTTGATCTTGCATGTGCAAATTATTATTAGTTACAAAGATAAGTGATTGAAAACGTTCGAAAATAGTATACCTAGAATAGAATATTTAAAAATAAGTAATTGAAGGAAAAAGAATGATCCAACATTAAACCAATTGACCAACGGTATTTCTTTTATATTTACGGCAAATTTATTAAATAACATTAATGATAATAATCAGAGGATTCATTGGAATAATCATTTTGATTGGATTTGCTTTCATTTTTAGTAAGCATAAAAAACATATCAACTGGAAATTAGTCTTATCAGGTATTTTGATCCAATTTATACTCGCAATTCTTGTATTTAAACAAATCGAAATTCCATTCACGAATATTTCTATTTCAATTATATTCACATTTTTAGCTGGCTTCTTTACTCAATTATTAGCTTTTACTGATTCTGGTGCCCAGTTTATTTTTGGAAATTGGCCAGATTCTGCTCAAATCTTCAAATTGGGGTCTAATGGACCCATTGAACATACAATTGGTTATGTGTTTGCCTTTAAGGTTTTGCCAACTGTCGTTTTCTTTTCTGCACTTACCTCACTTCTTTATTATTTAGGAATACTCCAAAAAATTGTTTACGGATTTGCTTGGGTACTTAGTAAAACGATGCGGCTATCTGGTGCAGAAAGTTTGGCAGCAGCCGCCAATATTTTTGTGGGTCAAACTGAAGCACCCTTGATTGTAAAACCATACATTGCTCATATGACTAAATCTGAGATTATGTGTTTAATGACAGGAGGTATGGCAACTATAGCTGGCGGTGTTTTTGCTGCATTTATTGGATTTCTTGGAGGTGATGACATCGCTTCTCAACAAGAATTCGCCAAACATTTGTTAACTGCATCTATTCTTTCTGCACCAGCTGCAATTGTCTGTGCTAAAATTCTATTTCCAGAGACTGAAGAAATCAATCAAAATTTAGAAATCAACAAAGAAAAAATAGGGAATGGACCACTAGAAGCAATTTCCAATGGCACTACCGACGGAATAAAGCTTGCCGTCAATGTAGCTGGTATGATTTTGGTTTTTCTAGCATTTATTTCCTTGATCAATTATTTGTTAATCAATATTATCGGAGAATTCAACGGAATAGGATCTTGGCAATTTACATCCCTCAATGAAATTATTGAGACAAGGACTATATTTGATTCATTCAATCTTCAGATGATATTGGGATATCTTTTTGCTCCCTTTGCATGGATTATTGGTATCCATTCAAATGACATATTAATAGCTGGTCAACTACTGGGTGAAAAAACCGTCATCAACGAATTTATTGCCTATTTATCGCTGAAAGACATCGTTGCAGAAAATACAACAAATGCCCTCCTTCAAAAAAGAACCATCATTATTCTTACCTACGCATTGTGTGGATTTTCCAATTTTGCATCCATAGGCATCCAAATTGGAGGTATTGGTTCTATTGCTCCTAATCAACGAAGCACATTAGCTAAACTAGGACTTCGATCTCTTTTAGGAGGAACATTGGCTTGTCTCATGACTGCAGCAGTAGCAGGTATGTTCACATTATGATGAATCGCGGTTTTTTATATGGTGATGGTTTTTTTGAAACTATACGTATATATAATGGACAGGTGCCTTTGTTACATTATCATATTCAACGTATCCATGAGGGTTTGAAAATTTATCATCTTGAGCACTCTTTCCCAATTGATGAACTGTTCATAAGATCACTTATAACCAACGAAAACCAAATTATTAGAGTAAATTTTTTTAGAAGCGGTGGTGGTAAATATTTACCAGAAAATAATGAGTTGTCATTTGATTTCACGTGTGAGCAATGTGATTTACCCTTCTTTCTTCCTACCCAGTTAGATCTCGAATCTGAACTCCAGAAAGCTCCAATTCAATTGGGTCAATTCAAACTTTATGATCAACCCAAACCTGTTGTGAATTGGTTGACGGTTAAAAGCTTATCTAGTATATACTATGTTTTGGCCGCTGAATTCATGAAAAAATCAGAAGCCGACTACTTATTCATAAAAAATCAGGACGGAGATATCTGTGAGGAATTGATTAGCAATATTTTAATTTTTGACGGAGAAAATTATATAACTCCATCACTGTCATCTGGTGGAATATACGGAGTCACATTAAGACATATTATTTCAAATTATCATTTTCAAATTATTGAAAGAAAAATAAACTATGATGATATCTGCCATGCTTCAAAGATATTTTCATTGAGAGGCACAGTAGGAATAACCCGCATAAAATAAAAATGCCCACTTTATTCAAGTAGGCATAATTCTATTTTTTTGTAATTATATTAGTAACGGTAATGTTCTCCTTTATAAGGACCTTGCATACCTACACCTATATAATCAGCTTGATCTTTGCTTAATTCTTCTAACTCAACCCCAATTTTAGATAAATGAAGAGCTGCCACTTTTTCATCCAAATGTTTAGGAAGAACATAAACTTCATTGTTATAGTTTTCTGAATTTTGCCACAATTCTAGTTGTGCGAGCGTTTGATTTGTAAATGAATTACTCATTACAAATGACGGATGACCAGTAGCACAACCTAAGTTAACCAATCGACCTTCAGCTAATAATATTATTTCATTGCCATCAATATTATAAACATCCACTTGAGGCTTAACCTCAAACTTGGTATGTCCATAATTCGAATTTAAATAGGCTACATCTATTTCATTATCAAAATGACCAATGTTACAAACAATTGTTTTATCGTTCATTAATTTGAAGTGTTTTTCAACAAGAATGTCTTTATTCCCTGTAGCTGTTACTACAATTTGAGCTCTTGGAATAGCATTTTCCATCTTTTTGACTTCATAACCGTCCATAGCAGCTTGCAAAGCACATATTGGATCAATTTCAGTTACGATCACACGAGCGCCAGCTCCAGAAAGAGATGCAGCTGTCCCTTTACCAACATCACCATATCCAGCAACAACTGCTACTTTCCCGGCAATCATTACATCAGTAGCTCTTCGAATAGCATCTACAGCACTTTCTTTACAACCATATTTATTGTCAAATTTTGATTTAGTAACAGAATCATTGATGTTAATGGCAGGCAAAGGAAGAGTTCCTATTTTTTGTCTATCATGCAGCCTTAGCACTCCAGTTGTTGTCTCTTCAGAAATTCCTTTGATACCACTTACAAGTTCTGGATAATTATCTAAAACCATGTTGGTCAAATCACCTCCATCGTCAAGAATCATGTTTAGCGGTTTATCACCTTCAAAAGCATGAAGTGTTTGTTCAATACACCAATCAAACTCTTCCTCGTTCATTCCTTTCCAAGCAAAAACTGGAATTCCAGCGGCAGCTATTGCCGCAGCAGCTTGATCTTGCGTTGAAAAGATATTACAACTACTCCAAGAAACTTCTGCACCAAGAGCTGTCAAGGTTTCAATAAGAACAGCAGTTTGGATGGTCATGTGAAGACATCCTGCTATACGTGCACCTGCTAGAGGTTGTGATGGTCCAAACTCTTCACGAAGAGCCATTAGGCCCGGCATTTCTGCTTCAGCAATATTTATTTCTTTTCTTCCCCACTCAGCTAGTGAGATATCTTTAACCTTATATCTAGTCATTGATTCTGTTGTCATCTTATTTTTATATTGGTGCAAATTTAATATTATATAAACAATCCTTTGATTCCTTTTGTTGCATATTTGTAAAATAAAATTAAAAACCTATGTATCCAGAAGAATTAGTAGCTCCAATGCGAGCAGATTTAACCAACAATGGTTTTGTGGAACTGAGAGATTCAGAACAAGTTAACAATACATTCAGAAATTGTAAAGGAACAGCCCTTTTGGTTGTTAATAGTGTATGTGGTTGTGCTGCAGGAAGTGCAAGACCAGGTGCATTAAACTCTCTTGATAGCGACAAAAAACCAGATCAATTATTTACGGTGTTTGCAGGACAAGACACTGATGCTACAAACGAAGCACGAAAATATTTACTTCCATATCCTCCATCATCTCCAAGTATTGGTCTATTTAAGGATGGAGAGTTAGTTCACTTTGTTGAACGACATCATATTGAAGGTCGATCTGCTGAGATGATCTCAGCACACCTCAAAGAGGTGTATAATGAGTTTTGCTAGTCTGATATTTAAGATAAGAAAAAAAAGGAGGATGAAATAAATTTCATCCTCCTTTTTTTTCTTAATTTTTAATTAGAGATAATTATGGTGCTCCTACTCTGTGCATAGCACATCTAAAACCAAGGGTTGACAATGATTGCTCTTCATCTAAATATCTTCTTGTGCCTGGTGAAGCCCAATAAATTCTATCATTCCATGACCCTCCTTTGTATACTCTAGCTTGGTTATCAATAAGTGTAGACACACCATATTCATAACCTTGTTCGCCATCCATATACAGTTCCTCATCCAAATATCCCATGTTATCTGCTCTTTTATAGTTTCTTCTTCCAACGTTTTCCTCTTCGGTAACAGGAACATATACAATTCTTCCTAAACTGTCTTTTAAGTCAACAATACCATCTTGATCCAAACTAACTTTATCAAAAACATTTCCTCTAAAAGAGTTAAAATCACTCACATCTTCATAGGATAAAGGTCTGTAAACATCCATCACCCATTCAGCAACGTTACCACTCATATTATATAAACCATGATCATTAGGCCAATATGAAGCAACTGATGTTGTGATTAATGCCCCATCATTTAATCGATTTGCAATACCTCCTTGATCACCTTTGCCTCGTTTGAAGTTACCATACATGTATCCTCTATCTCTCTCATCTCCACCAGAGTATCTTACGGTTAAACCTTCCCATGAGTATATTTTCTTTTGGTTTATATTTTCATAAGTAGAGGAACCAATATTGGCTTGTGCAGCATATTCCCATTCAGCTTCAGTTGGAAGTCTATAATCTGGAAGCATAATACCATCTTCCATTCTAACTTGACGAGTTCCACCTTTTTTCACTCGATAATCTTTCATTTGATGTTTACCGAAAGTTAATCCATCGCTTTGACCTACATAGTATGCATCAGTATTAAAGTTAGCTTCATTCATTTGCTCAGGTTCTGGTTCTAAAACACCTTCTCTGATGAGAATCATTTCATTAACTCTATCTGTTCTCCATGCAGCATAAGCTGTAGCTTGTTGCCAACTAACTCCCACTACAGGGTAATCTTGATACGCTGGATGACGATAATATAAATCGACATAAGGTTCGTTGTAGGCCAGTCGATTTCTCCATACATTGGTATCAGGCAACGCATTGATACCTACTTCAGGATAGTCAACATACACACGTTTCAACCAATATACATATTCTCTGTAATGATTATTAGTGACTTCTGTTTCATCCATGTAAAATGATGGAACGGTAACCTTTCGTTCAACATTATTGTGTTCATAGGTTACATCTTGTTCTGACGAACCCATGGTAAAAGTACCACCATGGACAAGCACTAAACCAGGTCCTGTTTCTTGACCCGCATATTCGTGTTTTTCAAAGCCACCCCATTTGGAATCGTTGTAATTCCAACCCGTACTGGCTGATTTTTGTTTTTTACAAGCCACAGTTGACATCAAAGAGGCAGCAAGTAGTGTGATTGTGAGTTTATTAAATTTCATATTGTAAGAAACTTTTTTTAATAACTATATTCTTTTAATAATATTATGCAATTATACAATTTTATGTTTCCAATTAAAAATCTGGACAAGATAGCTTTCTGTATTTTCTATTGGGTTTTTTGGCACACCATTCTATTCCAGTGGAAATTTCATGAGAACTTGGAGCTGCTGAACGAGCATCAGAAACTGTCAAGTCAAAACTATATCCAAATTTAAATCGATCTTTTCTAAACCCTACGAGCCCCATGAGTGCATCTGAATTACCGTATTCACCAAAGGTTTGTCTAAACCAAAGTCCAGTAACTAATGGTCCTTTATTGTAATAGAAACCGATATTCATTTGGGTAAATTTATTTTGCAACATAAATAGTACATTGGGGGAGATGGTTGATTCGGGAATCTTTCTTCCATCCAAAGGAATGACTAAACCACTATGAGCTGTATATCTTCGAGGGACAATGGCATCGGGATTACCAAAGAACGATTGATTAGGTTCAATTAAATTATGAACAGCTACACCACCATAAAAGCGTTCGGTGTATCCCAAAATACCAGTGGAAAAATTTGCAAAACCCACCCCATCAGATACATATGGTTCAGCAGTAGGGTTTACAAATCCCTTACTTTCATCGATTTGATCTTCAAATCGAAGTCGTTGCCAATCGATACTACGTTGTCCGTATTGTCCTTCAATACCAAATCGCATTGTGAATCTTCTATTTACGTCTAATTGAAATGAGTATCCAGCAGAAACTGTTTGAGATCTTAATAAACCTTCGCCTGCACGATCATCCAGCAAAAGTAGGGATACCCCACCGCCTATATTATCAAAATGTTGATCATAACTGGCACTTGATGTAATGAATGTACCTGGTAATGATGGCCATTGATTTCTGTAGTTCAGAACTACACGCCCACCGCCATTGCAAGAACCTGTTCCGGCCATTGCTGGATTTGTATACACGGGTGCTGCATAAAACTGAGTAAACTCAGGATCTTGAGCATACGTAACAACACTAGATACAAGTATTAATGATAGAATAATTATGGCTTTAAAATTTTTCATTCTGTGAATTATTGTAATTTACAAAGATATAACATTTGTAAAGATACGATTATATTTTGTCATTATTATACCGCTTTTGTAAAATTTTAAATTTTTAACAATAAATATTCTTGTTCATATGTTAGTCTTTTAGCTTATCAAGATTAAAATTGCATTCATGATATTAAACTGGTCGCTGAAGTCCTTTTTTCTAAATATAATTTTTCTATTTTACTTTCAAGAAGTAATTGGTCAAGTAGCGTCAGTTGAATGGGTCATAGACGAGCAAGTCAGTTCTAATCCAGATTCTAGAGTACATGAAGTTTTGCGTCCTTTCTCTTGTGTTGGTTGTTTTGAAAAACTGACCAAGGACAAAACTTTTATGATCCCATACATCACCAGGAAGTTTTTAGCCAACGATTTTGATGTTACGGATTTAAAATTGAATAATATCACTTTTGAACGTATAAATTCAGCCCGATTAAACGCCTATTTAACTGAAAATTTTGAACTGAATTCTATTGCCACCTATGAAAAAGGCAATCGTTATATAACGCTGATTATTACGCCACTCCGTGCAAACAATAATGATGTAGATTATCTAACATCATTTGATATTTCATATACAAAAACACCGTATACCAAGACTTCGAATTCAATTAAATACAAAAAAGACCAAACGTATACCTCTGTATTGAAAAATGGTGATTTTTATAAGATTTCTATCGCTACGGATGGAATATACA
Organism: uncultured Bacteroidia bacterium; assembly: GCA_943787465.1. Classification (GTDB taxonomy): domain Bacteria; phylum Bacteroidota; class Bacteroidia; order NS11-12g; family UBA9320; genus UBA9320. The sequence goes on from CALSMN010000007.1 coordinate 86,692, forward strand.
AATTTGATTGGAATTTTATAGCATCTTTAGAAGTTAATCCTAACAATATTTCACTATCAACATTTAAGGTTTATGGCAATGGTGGGGAAATGTTGCCCGAGCTTATTATTTCAGAACGTTCCGAAGATTTAGTTGAAGTACCCATACAGGTATATGATTTTAACAACAATAATCTTTTTGATAAAGAAGACTATATTTTATGGTTTGCAAAAGACCCAACATCTATTCGCTATAAAGAATCCAATCAATCTTATGATGCGCAAGGTCATGATTTTGATATCGCATCCCATTACTTCCTAACATGGGGAGGAAATGCTGGAAAAAGAATAACTACAATTGCTGATGGTCGAGGTCTATCTTACAATCAGACGACTAATCAATATGAGGATGTAATTTATCATGAACAGAATGAAGAAAATCACCAAAAATCTGGTCGTATCTGGTGGGGTGATAAAATGCAAAATAATACTATAAAGTCCTTCGGTTACTCCATTCCAGGTATTTCGGTAGGTGATAAAATCAGTATTCAAACCACTACCACAGCTCGATCTATTCAAGGATATCCGTCCTCTATGCAATTATTTTTAAATGATGAGCTATTAAAAAATATACCCTACAGTTCTGTAAGTGGCAGTTATGATGATCGCTATGCTTCAGATCCAATAAAAACCATAGTTGACAAAACCGTAAATAGTGACCAAATCAATCTTACATTCAATTATAATAAATCATGGAATGAAGCTGCAGCTTGGATTGATTATTTTGTTATAACCGTCCCTCGAACCATTCAATTTTATGGGGAACAAAAAATAATACGAACACAAAGAAGCATGTTGGACGGAAATACTCGTTTTGAAATATCCAATTATAATCCTTCTACCATGATTTGGAATATTACCGATTTCAAAAACCCAGCAAATCAGGAAATTGATATTCAAAATAATTCAGGATTTTTTACTGCAGAAAATATAACTATAAATAATCCTCCATTATATATATTATTTGATTTAAATTCTACCTTAAGTCCCCGTTTTATTCAAAAAATACCTAATCAAAACTTACATGGGATTAAGGATATTGACTACCTAATTGTAACCCATACAGATTTAGTCAATCAAGCCGAACGATTGGCCGATTATCATCGAAGTAACAACCTTAGCGTATTTGTTGCTACTACCGATCAAATTTTCAATGAATTTTCATCGGGATCCCAAGACGTAACTGCAATTCGTGACTTTGCTAAGCTCTTGTATGACAGAGGCAACCTTCCAGGTGCAGAACGAACATTTAAGCACCTTCTGTTATTTGGCGATGCAAGCTATGATTTTAAAAACGTTGAAGCAAACAATACCAATGTGGTACCCATCTATCAAAGTTATGAAAGTAACTATCCCCCCATCACCTATTGCTCTGATGATTATTATGCTATTCTTGATGATGATGAAGGTTATTGGGGCACATCTTCTAAAGATGAGGGATTAGATATTGATGTAGGTAGACTTCCTGCCTCAAACATTGCCGAAGCCCAATTGATTGTCGATAAAATTCTTCATTACAATTCAGAAGCAAGCATAGGAAATTGGATGCAAACCATTACTTTTCTTGGAGATGATGAGGATCAAAATAGACACGTGCAACCATCTGAAAATATGACTAAAATCATTAGTCAACAAAGCCCTGAATACAACATCAAAAAAATATGGCTCGATGCCTATGAACAAGTGTCATTTGGAAGTGGCAATAAATATCCGAAAGTCAATGAAGAAATCAATAAAGTTATTAGTTCTCAAGGTACACTGATTTTTAATTATGTAGGTCATGGTGGTGAAAATGGCATGGCACATGAACGAGTAGTCACAAGACCAGAAATATCCAATTGGACCAACTATGATAAATTATCTTTTTATATCACGGCTAGTTGTGAACTTGCCAAAATTGATAACTTAGAAATAGAATCTCCTGGAGAATTAATGCTCTTAAATCCCAATGGTGGTGCTGTCGGTATGCTTGCAACTACCCGCGTGGTATACATTGGAGCTAACACTGATTTAAATGCCAACTTACTCAACAACAATCTCTTAAAAAGTACAAATGGAAAGCTACCAACGCTTGGCGAAGCCTATAGAAATACTAGAAATTCTGATCCATCTGAGGAAATTAATAAACGATGTTTTATTTTGTTAGCAGATCCAGCAATGCGTTTATTGAGTCCATCCTACCATGTTGTTACCACTAAAATTAATGAGACTGAGGTGGGATTATTTAATGATACCCTCGGAGCATTAGAAGTTGTAACTATAGAAGGTGAAATTAGAGATTTGGATCAAAAAATTATGCCCAATTTTAATGGTGAGCTATTCCCAACATTTTATGACAAACCATCAAAGTATTCTACTCTTGGTCAAGATGCACAGAGTATCCCTATCGAGTTTGAAGAACAAAACAGAATCATCTATAAAGGGAAAGTATCAGTAAATAACGGTCAGTTTAAATTTCAATTTGTGATACCCAAGGATATAGCATACAATGTTGACAAAGGAAAGTTATCTTATTACGCAAAAGATGGATTTGACCATGCAGGAGGTACCGAACTCAATTACAGTATTGGTGGTACATCCGATAATGTGGTAGAGGATAACGTATTTGACCAACTTGAACTATACATTGATGATGAAAGTTGGGTGTTTGGCGGATTGACATCTACTCATCCAATATTAATTGCTGACTTATTAGACAGTAATGGAATTAATACCATTGGAAGTGGTATTGGAAGAGAGATGGAGGCCATATTGGATAAAGGAACTAAGAATGAAAAAGTGATTATCCTAAATGATTACTATCAACCTGCACTCAATAGTTATCAGAAGGGACGTATTGAGTACCCATTTGAGACACTAGCTGAAGGACTCCATACATTAAATATCAAAGCCTGGGATGTTTACAATAATTCGAAAGAGGCATATACAGAATTTGTGGTAAGTAAAAATCCAGAAGTTTCTATTGAAAATTTACTGAACTACCCTAACCCCTTTAATGCGTTTACAACATTTCATTTTGATCATAATAAATCTGGACAAACACTTACATCGATGCTTACCATCACAAGTGTAACTGGTAAAGTTGTAAAAACAATTGTTCAAACAATTCCAAATGCTCCAACCCATTGTTCATCCATAACTTGGGATGGATTTGATGATTTTGGAGACCCTATAGGTCGAGGAGTATACTTATACACACTAAAAATTAGAACAGAAGATGGAACAGAGACGAGTCAAAATCAAAAATTATACATCATTAACTAATAAAAAATTAATGATACATTTGCCTTTAAACACTAAAACATTGAAAAATATTAAAACATTAGTCATTGGGTTAAGCCTTTTTATATCAGCCCAAACTTTTGCTCAAGGGGGACTCCAATCAAAAGAAAGTCTACTAGGACAGCGAAATGTAATTACTACTGCCGCACCTTTTCTGCTAATTTCTCCTGACTCAAGAGCTGCAGCAATGGGAGATTTAGGAGTTGCAACCTCCGCAGATGCCAACTCTATCCACTGGAATGCCTCCAAATTAGCTTTTGTTGAGGGAGATGGTGGTATTGCAATTTCAGCAGCACCGTGGTTGAAACAACTTGTTCCAGATATCTGGTTTTATTATCTATCTGGATATAAAAAAATTGATGACAAAAGTACTGTAGCAGCATCATTGAGATATTTTTCACTGGGTGACATTCAGTTTACTGACAATCAAGGAACATCAACAGGAGACTATGAACCAAAAGAGTTTGCATTTGATGGAGCATATGCTCGTAAATTATCTGATAACCTAGCATTAGGAGTAGCCCTAAGATTTATCTTTTCTGATCTTGCACGTGGTCAAATAGGATCCAGTGGTACAGAAATAAAAGCAGGAATGGCTGGTGCTGGAGATATATCTATGACTTATCTGAATAATACCAATCTAGGCGGTAAAGATTTTGATTATACTATTGGTGGTAACATCAGCAACATTGGAAATAAAATCACATACACAACAGAGGCAAATCGAGATTTTATTCCTGTGAATCTAAGGGTCGGAACTTTTTGGAGTACTGAATTAGATGAGTATAATGACATTGGTTTTGGAGTAGATTTCAATAAACTTCTAGTACCTACTCCCCAATATGAATATGATTCTCTTGGAGAAATATCTGGAAGGGTAATTGCAGATGATCCATTGATTAATGGAATGATCTCATCTTTTGCTGATGCTCCTGGAGGATTTAAAGAAGAATTGAACGAAATAACCATTTCTGCGGGTCTTGAATATTGGTATGCAAAACAATTTGCTCTTCGTGCTGGATACTTTTATGAAGCAGATACCAAAGGATCTAGAAAATATTTGACCTTTGGTGCTGGACTAAAATATAATGTTTTTCAAATTGATGCAGCATATCTGCAGCCATTTGCAAGAAGACACCCACTTCAAAATACGATACGATTTAGCCTACTTTTTGATTTAGACGCTTTCAAAAATCAAGAAAATTAGACGACACATCATACACTTTAAAACATGAAAAAGCTACTCTACAGTGGCTTTTTTTATGTTTGTAAAAATGGATTAGCAATTCGTTCTTGTCCAATAGTTGTTAGTGGACCATGACCAGAATACACCACAGTAGAATCATCCAATACGAGTAGATGAGTATCTATAGAACGTATAAGGATATCAAAATCACCTCCAGGAAGATCTGTTCTTCCAATACTCCCTTGGAATAAAACATCTCCACCGATAACATATCCTTCTTTTTCATTATGAAAACAAACACTCCCAGGTGAGTGACCAGGAGTATGGAATATTTTAAAATCAGCTCCGCCAAATTGAAATGATTGACCATGGGTTAGCGTTGAATTCGCTTTAACCAGAGGTTTCATAGGCAAACCATATTGTTGAGCAACAGATACGGCAGAGTTATAAATCATTAAATCGTCTGCATGAAGTTCTGGGACTACATTATAATTTTGATATACCCAATTTACGCCAAATACATGATCTAAATGAGCATGAGTAAGTATGAGTCGAATTGGGTTTAATCCATGTGAGTTTAAATATTCAAAAAATTTTATATTTTCCTGAGGATAATACATTCCAGGATCAATGATGATTGCATTGGAATAATCATCTGATAGGATATACGTATTTTCTGCAAATGGACCGAATGTAAGTTGATGAATGTGTGTCATGATAAAACCGATTCTAAATCTTGATCTCTAGTCGCATCCAGTTTAAGAGCCGTAAAAATAAATATACCAAAACCTAGTACAGATGAACCACCATAAGAAATTAGAGGCAATGGAATACCAATTACAGGCATAAGACCAATTGCCATGCCTATGTTTACAACAACATGAAATAAAATAATGGATGCTAAAGAACTAATAAAAATTCGTTTAAATTTCTTTTTAGCACGAGAAGACAAATAGAATAATCGGAGAACAAATGACAAGTATAGGATAATTGTAATGCTACTCATTACCCACCCTCCTTCTTCACCGATAGTGCAAAAAATAAAATCTGTTTCTTGTTCTGGTATGAAATTCCCCTTCGTGTGTGAACCGTTCAAAAAACCTTTACCATATAGTCTTCCAGAACCTATAGCTATTTTAGATTGATTAACATTATATCCCGCACCCTGATTATCTTCAATCAAATTTAAAGTGACTTGTATCCTTTTTTGCTGATGTTCTTGAAGTACATTTTCAAAAATAAACTGAACACACAAACTGAATATTATAGCTAAAAATAAAAATGATACACTTGGCCAAAAAAATCGTTTTTCAGAATAGGTAAATCCATAAAAGATTAAGAACAAAATCAGTAGAGCAATACTTAGATATAAGGATCCATAAATTAAAGTTACTATAAAAATAATAATTGAGGCTATCCCTAAAACTAATACCGTTGGGGTAAGTCCTTCTAAATAAAAAACAATTATAAAACTCAAAAATACCAGAGCTGAACCTGTATCCCCTTGTAAAATTATCAACCCCATTGGAATTAATAATACTAAAATAACTCTAATCAAATCTGATCTTTTATTGAATGAAAAATCAATAGCACTAATCAAAGAAGATACAACTAAAGCCGTTCCATATTTTCCAAATTCTGAGGGTTGAATACTAAATGAGCCGAGTTTTATCCAAGATCTAGCACCATTTATATCAACTCCAATTATCAATACAAGAAGTAGCAATAGCATACAAATACCGAATATGTAAAAACTAAATAATTCAAAAAAATTAGCATTGAGTAAGAAAATGATAATACCCAGAAATAATGAAATTCCAAACCAAACTAATTGTTTGCCACTTCTTCCGTCAAAAAGACTAAAAATAGTATCATTCATTGTAGCTGAATAGACACTTGCTATTCCTAAACTAGTAATCACTATGAAAAGAAATAAAGCGATGATATCTAGCTGAGATCTATTTTCCATATAAAGACTCATCCATCATTATTCTATATTTTTCTGGAATCAAATTAGCATTAATCATCTTCTCTTCTAACTTGGGCTTAGTTGTATGATTCTCAGAATCTATCTTCAGATATTTTTCAATCATTAAATGTGCTATTGGCGCAGCCCAGGAGGCACCATACCCCGATTCTTCAACAATAACAGCTATGGCTATTTTAGGGTCATTAACAGGAGCAAAAGACATATATACTGAGTGATTCTTGCCGTGAGGATTTTGGACCGTTCCTGTTTTTCCCGCTATTTCAATATGATCAAAAGCTAGATGAGATGCTGTACCGGAAATGGTCACCTCTTTCATCCCTTCGATTACGGGCAAAAAATGTTCAGGTGAGACATGAGTCACATGTTTAGTTAAATATTTTTTGGGTATTTGATCTAAACCTTCAATTTGCTTTACCACATGTGGCGTATAAAAGTAGCCCTTATTGGCAATAGTAGCTGCCACATTGGCAATTTGTATGGGGGTGAGTCCCAGTTCACCTTGACCAAAAGACAGGGAAATAATACTGGCATAATTCCAACTATTTTTACCATGCATTTTGTTGTAATAATCTGCATCTTTTACCCATCCCTTAAATTCACCAGAAATATCTATTCCCAGTTCATTTCCTAAGCCAAAGCTATTTAAATAAGATGTCCAGCTCACATATGCTTCTTCGGTAGATGAATACTTCTGAGATTGCATCATTTTTTTAAATATATTGCAGTAATACGTATTGCAACTGCTAGCTATACTCTCTTTTAGACTCGTATTTGATGGATGATAGTGACATTTAATAATTTGAGTACCAAGCTTATATTGACCAGAACAATTGAAATGAGTATGAGACTCAATAGCATTATCTTCAAGACCTACTAATGCCATTAGCGGTTTGAAAGTACTGCCAGGAGGATATGGAGCACTTACTGCTCGATTAAAAATAGGTTTTGTAGGATCATCAATAGCTCTTTTGTAATACTTACCTCTATTCTGAATATTGAAATTTGCTGGATTATAAAATGGGCTTGAAATAAGGGACAAAATTTCTCCCGTTTGGGGTTCAATCGCTACAATACTTCCCATTTTATTATCCAATAATTTCTCGCCATATTGTTGTAAGTCAACATCAATAGTTAAATGTAAATTTTTTCCGTCAACCGGTTCAACATTTAAGGCCCCATTTTTATAAACACCTTTATTGACACCTGAACGATCTACATAAAAAAAATATTCACCTTTAGCACCTCTGAGTTCTTTCTCATAAATTTTCTCGACTCCTTTTTTACCAATAAAATCACCTTGGCTATAAAAACTATCACGTTGAGTCATCAAATCAGACTCACCTACCTCACCTAGATATCCTAATAAATGAGCCGAGCTATTGTATTTATAATTTCTATCTTGTCTAATTTCAAAGAAAAATCCTTGAAATTCGTACATTCTTTCTTGAATATGGGCATAGGTAGTATTTGAAATATTTTTTTTAAAAAGCGATTTGCCTTGGTAGGATTGTTTTTTGGATTTTGCTAGTAGTTTATCAAAGGTGTTTTTATCTATTTCTAACAATTCACAAAAAGCTAAAGTATCTATATTTTGCAATGAAATAGGTACAGACACCATTAAATCATAAACTGGATCATTGTAGACTAAAAGCTTTTGATTTCTATCAAAGATAAGACCACGTTGTGGGTATATGACTTGTTTTCGAAGCGATATACGTTCTGCAATTAGCGCGTATTTGTCATCCAAAACTTGAATTTGAAGTAATCTGAATAGATAGGTTAATCCAATAATCACAACCGTCAAATAGATATAAGGTAGTCTACTATTTTTCACTCTATTTGTCTAATCGATAATGCTTCAAAAATACCAATTATCAGTAGAGATAGAAGAGAACTACTCACTCCTGTAATTAACAGATGACTGACATTAATATGACCAATTCCCTCTAACCATAAGACATAAAAATGATAGAAAAATACCAGAATTAGAGCCGTATAAGAAAATGGAACAAAGCCTACATTTTGGATAGAATAGGACCATCGATTATTGGTTTGTTCTACCAAATCTTGGCGATCGAGAATTAACATTCTCAAGCCCATCAGCCACAAACAAGCAGACGTATGAATTCCTGGTGTATACACTAAAAAATCAATGAACAATCCAAGAGAAAATGCTCCGATAATTTGATATGATTTCTTGATATGAAGTGGAAAAGCAATTAATAGAATTATAAATACTTGGGGATATATGTAGGTAGAAATATCCAAATGATTTAGAATTAAAATCTGAAAACAAATGATAAATATCCAATATATCGTTGCTTTAATCATTTAAAAATAAATTATTTAAGGATTCATAATCACGATTTACTATCACAAAAGCATAAGCTAGATTTCTGAAATTTGTCACTGTTTTCAGTTCCATCTCGGCATATTGACTTTTTGGATTCTCTTTAATTTTGGTGATGCTACCAATGGGAATACCCCTTGGAAACAATAGGGATGAGTTGCCGGTATAAACCGTATCCCCCAACTGGATGTTTTCTAGTTTATTTATTCCTTTTAGGGTTAAATGATTGGGGTTTGAATTATTCCAGATTAATTCTGTAAAATACTCTTGCCCATTTATATACGGAATTATTTTCATTTCAGAATTCAATAATGACATGACCGTACTGAAATTATCATTCGACTCTAAAACAATACCAGCGACACCTTGAGGAGAAATTACACCCATATTTTTTTTTATTCCATGATTTTTCCCTTTGTTAATAATGAAGACATTATTGACTTTGAATGATGTATTATAAATCACATGAACCGGGATTGCCTCAAACAGTTGATTATTGATAGAATCTTGAATAGCTATAGTGTCATTAAGATAATTAAGTGATTGCGGATATCTATCTTTAAATTGATTTGCAATTTGTTCTTGTAGGGCTATATTTTGCTTCTTTAGGTCAAAGTAATTTGTAACATTAAAGGAGATAGCGTGGAATCTTCCTGTCACAGAAGATGCAAATTGAGTAAAAGTCGCTTTTTGATATGGATTTAAATTGAAGATAAGAAAGGCACTAACTACCTGTAAAAATACAAGTAATAGAATGTGTAAATTATGCTCTATGAACGCAATTAGGCGTTGCATTAAGTAAATATAGTCCTATAGCTTTTCAAGTTTTTCAAGGCAACGGACGTACCTCTGACGACAGCTCTTAGTGGGTCTTCTGCAACATAAACAGGAAGTTTAGTCTTGCTGGATATTCTTCTATCCAATCCGCGTAATAATGCTCCACCCCCGGTTAAGTATAAACCAGTTTGATAAATATCTGCAGATAATTCTGGGGGAGTATATTCTAGTGCTTTCATCACTGCTTCTTCAATTTTTGAAATAGATTTATCTAGGGCAAGAGCAATTTCAGAATAACTTACAAATATTTGTTTGGGAATGCCTGTCATTAAATCTCTTCCATTTACGGCATAATCTTCGGGTGGATTTTCCAACTCAGGAAGTGCAGCACCCACATTGATTTTAATATTTTCAGCTGTTCTATCACCAATCATCAAATTGTGCTGTCTTCGCATATACTCAATGATATCGTTGGTAAAATCATCGCCTGCTACACGTATGGATTCGTCAGAAACGATCCCTGAGAGCGCTATGACGGCAATTTCTGTGGTTCCACCCCCGATGTCAATAATCATATTTCCCATGGGTTCGGCAACATCAATCCCTATACCAATGGCTGCTGCCATCGGTTCTGGAATCATATACACTTCTCTTCCGCCAGAACGTTCAGCACTTTCTTTAACCGCTCTTTTTTCAACTTGTGTAATGCCACTGGGAATACAAATAACCATTCTAAGTTGTGGTGATCGCCAGGTATTTTTGCTGTTTATTAATTTTATAAAACCACTAATCATCTGTTCAGCAGCTTCAAAATCTGCTATTACTCCGTCTTTGAGTGGTCGAATAGTTTTGATGTCTTCATGGGTTTTGCCATGCATTTTTTGTGCCTCTGAACCAATAGCTAAAACTTCCTTACTATTTCTGTGTATAGCAATGATCGATGGCTCATCAACAACAAGCTTGTCTTTGTGCATGATTAATGTATTAGCCGTACCCAAATCGATAGCTAAGTCCTGAGTAAAAAAATTAAATATTCCCATCATTAAATTCCGTAAGCAAAAATATAGTTTTATTCATGTATTATCCTATCTATTAGGCACTAATCCTTATAATTTATTAAAAAAAAGATTTTCTATTTTCCATTTATAATTTTCATGTATAAAAAGAAGGTAAAATTGACAATTTTATTATCTATATTTTGATAATAATTTAATCTTTAGTATATTTGTAGCATCATGTATTTCGATAAAAATATTAAGTTACTGCGTACAAAAAAAGGATTGAGTCAGCAAGATTTAGCTGACGCTATAAATATTACACGATCCAAACTAAACAGTTATGAACGAGGCGTACAACCTCCATTTGATATACAAATTGAGCTAGCCGATTATTTTAATGTAACACTTGACGGCCTAGTTCGCCACGATCTAGCCAAGCTTACCCATTTTAAACTAACTCAGATATTGAAAGGAAGTGAAGCTGACTTAAGAGGTCGTAAATTGCGCCTACTTACCGTAAGTGTAGATGCTAATGAAGATGAAAATATAGAAGTGGTTAGCATGAAAGCTCAAGCGGGTTATACAGGAGGATATGCCGACCCTGAATTTATCGAAAATTTGCCCAAATTCAAACTCCCGTTTTTACCTAAAAACAAAACGTATAGAAGTTTTCAAATCAAAGGCGATAGTATGCCTCCCGTTAGTGAAGGATCCTGGGTTACAGCTAGCTATCTTCAAGATTGGAATGATATCAAGGATGGAGAAAACTATATCGTAGTAACCAAAGATGAAGGTGTAGTATTTAAGCGATTGTATAACAAAATCAAAGAAGATCAAAGCTTAACCTTAGTCAGTACGAATAGCGCATACGCCCCTTACCCCATTCATATCGATCACGTTTTAGAAATTTGGAAATTTGAAACATGGAATGGTTTTGAATTATAAAAAAAGGGGAAAGTGTAATTCTTTTCCCCTTTTTAAAAAATAGATGAAACCAGCTTATTCTATTCTAATAGCATACGCTTCTTCATCTCCATTTTCACGCACACCCTCAATTAAAATTGCACCTGTTTTGTCTTTTAGTGCTTTTCTAACATCGGAAGTCGAATACATCGGCATCTTATCGATATGAGTAATCACGAACCCTGAAGGAATCCCCTTAGATTTTAATTGCCCATTACCCAATTTTGTAATTTTCACTCCATGTCTAATTTTGAGTGCTAAGCGCTCATCACGACTTATATTTTCAATCTCCGCTCCTAATACTTTTGTTTCTTCACGATTAACATCATTGACAATTTCTTTTTCTCCAGTCTTAGACAAAAGTTCCGCCTCAATGACCTTTTCTTGGTTATCTCTTAAAAGCGTTATACTAACTTTATCGCCAGGGTGATATTGACTAATTTGTTCTTGTAAGTCTGAAGATTTATTGACAAATACGTCATCAATTTTAAGAATAACATCTCCAGACTTTACTCCAGCCTTATCAGCACTTCCTCCATCGGTTACATCCGGAATGAATACCCCATTTAGACTTTTCAACCCTTTTTCATCAGCTAAATCTTGGGTAATATCTTGAATTCGAACCCCTAGTATAGCTCGTTTGACTTCACCATAATCTTTTAAATCTGTTATAATTTTCTTTGCTAAGTTTATCGGAATTGCAAAAGAATATCCAGAATAAGATCCCGTTTTAGAGGCTATCGCTGTATTGATACCAATCAACTCTCCGCGGGTGTTGACAAGAGCACCTCCACTATTACCAGGATTAACAGCCGCATCCGTTTGAATAAAATTCTCAATGGCATATTCACCTCCTTGCTGACGAAGTAAATTAATATTTCTACCTTTTGCACTTACAATTCCTGCTGTCACAGTGCTCGTAAGATTAAAAGGGTTGCCGACGGCAACTACCCACTCTCCTATTTTTAGATCATCACTGTTCCCCAAATTCAAATAGGGTAAATTCTCTTCTTCAATTTTGAGTAACGCCAAATCTGTTTCAGGGTCTACCCCCAAAACTTCAGCGATATATGAACGCTTATCATTCAAAATGACTTCTACCTTATCTGCCGCCTCAACAACATGATTGTTGGTCACAATGTATCCATCGCTATGAATGACAACACCCGATCCTGAAGCCTCTCTGGGTCCTTGATCTGGCATACCAAATCCCGGTCCAAAAAAATCTTCAAATGGATTGATTTGACGCATTTGATTAGAACTGCTAATCATGGTTTTGATATGAACCACAGCCGGTGTTGCTACTTCCGACACCAACACAAAATTGCCACCCAGTGTCGTATCTGCCATTCTTTCAGCTAATGTAAATTTGGCATTTTGATGTAATTCAAAAAATTCTGAGGTCTCATTTGACTTAGGGACAACTAATTTATTAAGGCCAAGCGCTACTAAACCTCCGATGATAGCTACCAGTAATAAACTCCCAATTTTTTTAATATTATTATTCATCTTGATGTATTAAAATTAGTTAAAGTTATTCAAACCCTTACAAATCTCGTTCCAAATATAGCCAAACTTCGGGTGTCAATTTTTACTAACGATAATTTGTGTAAATTTGCAAAAACTCTTATTGTTATGATACCAACGTTGTATTACCCTCCCAAAATATTATTCATTTACTTTTTTCGATTAAAACGTATCTATCGTCTATAAATGTTTGGTTTAGGGAAATATTCGGATGAAACCATTATCCAAAAAATAAAATCAGGAGACGAAAAGATTCTTATTTATCTGTATAAGGATTATTTTAAACTGATCAAAAATTTTATTCTAAAAAATAGTGGTGAGGAAGACCAAGTAGATGATATACTTCAAGAAACGATTATTGCCCTTTGGAGGAATGTACAAAAACCTAGCTTCTTACTACATTCAAAATTTTCAACCTATGTATTGGCCATTACTAAGAACATTTGGTTTAAAGAACTCAAGAAAAAAAGTAAACTCATTCGAATTGATCATTCTAATCAACATTCATTAAAAACGAATACCCCTGAACCTCCTATCGATCAATCCATCATCCTACAGTTGGTGCAAGAAATGGACGAGACCTGTCGCAAACTCCTTTCCTATTTTTATTTTGATGGCATGAATAATAACACCATTGCCGAAAAACTAAATTTTGCGAATTCAAATACCGTTAAAAGTAAGAAATACCAGTGTTTTAAAAAATTACAACAGCAGGTTCTGAAACACTATGTCAAAGAAGATCTCCTATGAAAATGGATAAAAAGACATATGAATTAATCGATGCCTATTTAGCCGACACGTTGCAAGGCCAAAAATTGGATGCTTTTAAAGCGGAACTCAAGTCCAATTCCACGCTTCAAGAACAGGTAGCCATTCAAAAAGGTATGATAGACGCTATTCAGCAAAATAGAAAGCTGGAGTTGAAAAAATACATTTCGGATCATACCTCAAAAACGAACTCCGCGCCTTTGAAGTCTGCCAAATTTAAAACCGCTATAGCTATTGCTGCCTCAGTGATATTTATTGTGAGTATTTTCTTTTATTTCAGACCTGACCCCTCCCTCACACAAACTGCACTCCATTTTCCTGATTTAGACACTGTACCACAGGCCCATTCAACTCCCCATACAGCCATCGAAATAGAAGATAAAGAAACCAGCCGTTCAAATCAAAGATCACCAAAAGACACCCAACGTATTGCTGCCCAATTTGATCTTAAAGAGAAAAGTATAGATCCTATCATCGTGGAGGATGAAGAAATTGAAACTGACCTCATGGAAATTAATGATGTCGAAGATATCGATCTAGAAAGTCCTGAATCAGAAGAAATCTCTACTCAAGAAATTCAAATAGCAAGTGATCAACTTATAGCTTCCCGCCAAATCAATGTCACATCTTTTCTTGAACTGAATCAAGAAAACAATTTATCTGAAAACGAAAAACGCCTCAAATTCAAAAAACGAAATGCCGATGACCAAGCTCTTGGTAAAACTGCATCCAAAGAAGATGCTGAAGTAAAAACTAAAGCACCCATAACGATAGAACATTGGGAAAGTGTCGTGAAATTTACCGGATATCATTTTGATGGGAAAAAACTAAAATTATTTGGCATCCCCAAAGAGACACCTCTTCAAATCATTGAATTAGAAGATCGGATCTATCTAAAAAAAGAGGGTTATTTTTATGCGTTAACTTTACATTCAAATAATCGTTTTATTGCCGAAACCAACACCATTTTATTAGACCTCCTCCATGAATACTAAACCCATTACATTTCACAAATACCAAGGCACCGGCAATGATTTTATTATCATTGATGCATGGAGTCAGATATCCACCGAACAAATCAAAAAATGGTGTGATCGTAAATTTGGTATTGGGGCTGATGGACTAATCCTCATTAAAAAATCCGACACCTATGATTTTGAGATGATGTATTATAACGCAGACGGATCGGAGAGCTTCTGCGGCAATGGCAGTCGATGTGCTGTGAAGCATGCCCATTATCTGGGATGGATCACCGATACATGCACCTTTCTATCCAACGATGGGACACACACGGCCCAAGTGGATGGGGATATGATCCAATTATCCATGCACGATGTAGACTTTATTGTAGTTGAAGATGCGGGTTATATTTTAAACACAGGCTCGCCTCATTACATTGCCTATACCGAAGACTTAGACCATTTAGACTTACTATCTGCAGCCCATGCCATCCGCTATAGTAACCCGTTTAAGGAGGAGGGCATAAATGTAAATTATCTGGAATCTCGCAACGGTATATTGTATATCAGAACCTATGAACGCGGGGTAGAAGATGAGACCCTAAGTTGCGGAACGGGGGTTACCGCTGCGGCTATAGCCCACTATTTGGAACAAGAAAGCACGCAAAAAAAATATGTACAAAAGGTACATACCTTAGGCGGACCACTTACCGTACGATTTGAAAAAAAACCAAAAAGTTTTGAAAACATTACCCTTCATGGACCAGCTGAACGTGTTTTTGAAGGAAAAATACCCGCGGATGAAATCGAGATGAATTGAATCCATTATATTTTAGCAGCACTATATGGAAGCAGGCCAATCAAGCAATTCCTTTGTGAAAACATTTAGCCGCCTCGACTACCTTCGGGGCATTTTTTTTACCCCTCTTTTTATTTCCAAATTCAAGCTTCGAATAGACCGTAAAAAAATGAATCCATAACCTGACAAAATATGATTTTCGTCATACTTGGATATGATTTTTTAACAAAAAATGAAAAGAAAGTCTACTTCAGGTTGACATCCAACGCATCGCGTATAGCGTTGCCCAAAAAATTGAAACTCATCACCAGTAACATGATACACAATCCCGGAATGATGGCTAGATATGCCGCATCAAATACAATGTAATTGTAATGCTCTTTTATCATACTCCCCCAACTGGGCATGGGAGCCTGCACTCCTAATCCTAAAAAACTTAAACCAGCCTCAAGTAAGATGGCACTGGCAAAATTGGCGGCACATACTACAATGATTGGGGCTGTAATATTGGGCAAAATATGCTTAAACAAAATCCTAAAATTACCAAATCCCAACACCTTGGCAGCCTGAATGTATTCCATTTCTTTGACTTGCAATACTTGACCCCTGACCACACGAGCTAGCTCCACCCACATGCTCAATCCAATAGCCAAAAAAACTTGATAGATTCCCTTTTCTTGAAATGCAAAACTGATGGCAATGGCTATGAGTAAACTGGGTAAACTCCATACTACATTAACTAGCCAAAGAATAACTTGATCTACCCAGCCTCCATAAAATCCACTTAAAAGTCCAAGCAACGTACCAATACAAAAAGTAATTAAAACCGCCATGAATCCCACCAATAATGAAACTCGTGAACCAATGATGATTCTACTTAATACATCCCTGCCATAGCGATCGGTCCCAAACCAAAATGTTCGGGATTCTAAGGACGTGTGTGTAATCGGTTTTCCGAGTTGTTGCCATAAAACGATCCCATTTTTGTTGAATACAGCAAAGCTATCTTTACCTGCAATATGCGAAACTGGAACACGTGTGCTTGGAGAGGGTTTCCCATACATCCAATAACTCAATCCTGATACAGGGGGCTGATTATTTAATTCATCGGTGTTTAAAAATAAAACGGAAAAACCTGGTTTTTGAAGGGCAATTTCTACATGAATTTCATTGGCACTGGGTGATGAATCTGGGGCTATGAAGTAACCCAACAAAGAAATCAATGCAAGCAGTACAATAAATATGAGACCTGCAAAACCCAGTTTATTCTTGATGATCTTCTTCCACATGTTTTCGATTCATCTCAAGGGCTGTGAGTATAGCCATGAAACTATACAATGGTACAGCAATTTTGTCAAATTCGGAATAGTTATTGAGAAGTCCGTGCACAAAATAGGTTGTCAAACCTAGGAAGGCAGACAAACTTAAGACTTTAGCACTTCCTGTGAGCAGACGTTGGTGTTTGAATCCTAAACTGATCACATAAATGACTATACTGAGATACAATAATACTCCAGGTATACCACTTTCGGATAATGGTCGCAAATACTCGGAGTGAACTCCACCTAAGGTCCCTGCATTGGTGCTTATGATGGTCATTTGGTGTGGTAATTGAAACTGACCATAGTTGAAGGTATACGTCCCTGGCCCCCAACCTGTAATGGGTTTTTGTTTGACCATTTGTACGGCACAACTCCAGCGGTTTATACGTTCCAAATTAGATGGATCAGAAGATACATTGCCCACAGATTGTAGATGGTTTTCTATGTTGTCATCGGATTCTTTTTTATTTCTAGAGAGATCTGTCTGAATATCTACTAAATTTTGGGCTAAAAATCCGACCATCAATCCCCCTAAAATCAGTAAATAATGAAACCGTATTTTGAGTACTAATGCGATATAAATGATCAGACTCACAGCGATACTTACCCAAGAAGCTCGGGTAAATGATAAAGCAACTGCGACTAATAAATAAACAAACAATGCTCCACAAATGACACGTAAAAACGGTGAGTAATTGATTCGTTTTCCCTGAATAGTAAACACCAAAAGTACGGGAATCACAAACGATATACAGGCTGCATACATTCCATGATCCGGAAGAAAAGGTCGCATGGCCGTGTAAGAGGCTGCACGTCCAAAACCCTCTTGTGCATGTTGCCACAGGGTGTATCCTACCAATATACAAACGGCGGTAATAAAGCTCCATAAAAAATGCTTGATGATTTTTTCTTGCTGAAAATATCGACTCAACAAAAAATAAAAAACAACGATATACCAACTTTTCATGAGCAGATACTTGCCCGAAATGACGGGCATAGAACTGGTGAGTGTGGTAATGAATAACCACGAAAAGTCCACCAATAAAAGAATACTTAATATCGTTCCCATCGCTTTCCAAGGCAACTTTTTTGCTTGAAAAAACTTAAGCAATACACCTAAAAATAGGATGATAATAATGGGCTCTGTTGGTATACTTAGATTGATTGTGCTGTATCGCTCATCGATAAGATGTACAGAAAGTGGTGTGGCAAAAGCTAAGAAATAGAGTATATAACGCGGTTTTTGAATGGTGATCCATAGCAATAAAAGAGCAAATGGAAGAAGTAAAAAATAATAAAATTGGAGCATAACAGCTACAAGACAAAGCGAAAGAAAACTTCCTGCTAGTACATACAGGCGAGTTATATCTGACCAAGGCCTCATCTACTTTTTCAGCGAATTCTTTTGGTTATTGAAAACCAATACAATAACACTAAAAAACATCACTACTGCCGTTACACCCAAAACAATTAACCAACGTATGGGGTATGATTTTTTTTCAGCAGGTGTAGCACTGGTTAAAATAAATTTTTGAGGCAATGTTTTTTCAACATCAACGGTGGCTTTTTCAAATCGTTTTCTCAATTTACTTAAGCTTTCTAATTCAAGAATTAATGTTTCATTGAGATACGTAAATTCACCTGCATATTTCGCCAACTCGTCTTGTTGGGCTTGTAACACTTTTACCTTGGCAGGAGTCACTGCTTTATAAAGCTCTTCCGAAATCGCTCTACTCTGTTCTTCATAGTTGGTGATTCCTTTTTGTCCCAATTCTTTTAGACGGGTTCGGAGATCCCATACCTCTGCCTCTTTATTTTTGAATTCGTCTTCGACAATTTTGAGTGCTTCTAGGGATACTTGTTTTTGTATTTCAGTCTTAACGGAGTCGTACAATACCGCAATTCCATTGGCTATTTCTGCAGATTTTATGGGATCCTCATCCAGTACAGTGATGTTGACAGCCAAATGTTTTGTTCTACTAAAACGAATATTTTTATTCATTTCTTTGGCCAAATCTGTTTGAGGACTACCCCCATCATTATTGATTCTGTAATGATTCATTAAATCAAAATTTCGAACAATTCTCCCTTGCAAAGCCGAAGAATTTAAAAGCTGTAAAGCGTTTTCTGCTTCTTCTTCTTCTCCAAATGCTAATGGGTCAGACTGACGTTGAGTCAAATCTGTAAACATGGCATTTCCAATCGAATTGATGGTAGTCGGGTAAAAGATAACTTCCGATTTATATTTAGGCTTTATAAAAAACGGACTGGAAAAAACAGCCGATAATACTATGGATATGATACCAATTAAGACTAAACGTGTTCTATTCAACCAGATTAAGGATACAATATCTACGAAATTGAATTCAAATTCTTTGTTTTGTTTCATTATTTTTTTTGGCACTGCAAAGGTATATTTTTAATAAACATCCCTATAATTTGTTTCGTTAAGTGGGTATATTTTTGACATGAAATAGCTTAAAAACATAAGCGACTAGACCTACTATGCCCAAAATTAACAGAGAATGAACGAAAGGACTTGGTATATATTGTTTTAAAGTAACTATACTCATAAACAAAAAAATAACACTACTACTTAACCTCCAGATGTCTGACCATACCCAGCTTAACTTAAATTTACGATAACTAATCATAAAACAAATGCTTCCGAATAAAAGTTGACTGATAAAAGTAGCTATAGCAGCACCACTAGGACCATAAACTGGAATCAACTGAGTATTCAGGATTACATTAACGAGTAGGGTAAAAAAAGCAGCAATATTCAAATATTTTAATTCTAAGGCAGCAGTTAAAAGTGTACCGTATACAAGAATTAATACTGACCCAATAAAACCAATCATGAGTAATGAAAAGGTTCGTGAATTTTCAGCATTATACTTCATTGGATATAACATCTTGATAATCTCATCACTGTATGAAAAACTAACAAAAACTGCTGTTAAGGCTACCAGTAATAAAAATTTGACTGTATAGGTACTGATTTCTTTAATTATCGAAGTGTTCGCTATATTTTTACTAAATAAAGGTAACAATACCCCGCTGAAGATTTGAGCAAACATGAGTAATGCATAAAACAAACGGTAGCCCAAGGCATAACTCCCAGCCGCTTCATTACCAACCAATAATTTTAGCATCACACTATCTACATAATTGTATAAACCCATTAGGGTAATCAAAAGGGCAAATGGCCATGACTTGTAAAAAATAGGCATAAGCTTTTTTAGATTAAATGAAATCTTTATTTCTGTGAGGTGATTGAATAAAAATAGTATCAGTAAACACAAAACAACACTAACTCCTATCAGTTGAGCATAGATAAATCGATGAATAGTTAGGCTCCATTGATCCAATTGACCCCAAATTAAAACTGAGCAAAGTCCAATTATTATGATCCTGTCTAGGACCATAAAAACGCCATCCCACTTAAATTTTTGCAAACTGGCTACTATACTTCTCAGGTATTGGTTGAATGAAGTTATAATCTGCAAAACACATAAAATGAGTAAAATTTGAAATTCAATATGGGTATACCCTAAAATACTCCCAACTCCTAATGCGGCTAATACATATACGATCATTAGAATTAGTTTTAATCCAATTATATGTCCTGCCACAGAGACAATTTTCTGTGTATCTCTCGAAATTTCTGTGGTGTTATAGCTATTCAAGCCCAAATCTAGAATGATAAAAAACATCAAGCTAAAATTGTATAACGCAAAATAATTACCATAGACCTCCTGGGGTAGTGCATTTTGAACAGCTCTGTCAATCACAAGAATCCATATCGGCTTAACAAGTAAATTAATTACTTGCATAAATGCGATATCAGAGATATACTTTCTCAACATACCTCACTTTCCTGAATATTTGATTTATTTTCAGATTGAAGTGTCATGTACAACAGTATAAGACCAATAATAAAAAAAACCATTACCATCAGTACAGATACCCTCATATTCCCAAAAACTCCTTCTAAAAATCCAAAAAGAAAGGGACCAAATATTAGTCCAACTTTTTCCATCACATCATAAAAACTAAAATAGGATGCTGTATCGTCTGTTGGTGGGAGCATTTTACTATATGTTGACCTACTGAGTGATTGAGTCCCACCCATTACAAAACCAACTAATATAGCAAGAAAATAAAACTCTAGAGGCAAATGAATGAAATAGGCTATGATGGTACATATGATCCATATAAGAATGGAGATCATTAGGGTTTTGATATTGCCTAGTTTCCTTGAAATATTGGATAAAACATAGGCCCCAGAAACTGCAATTAACTGTATAAGAATAATACTAACAATCAGTCCTATTTTATCCGATTCCCACCAGGCACCGTTTTCTATCCAATCTATTTCTTTTCCTGCAAAGAGAACAGCCAAAAGCATGACCGTTTGTACACCCATATTGTATACAAAATAACTAGCAAGGAACCACTGCACTCTCCTATGTTTTTTTAAATCATTCCATACTTTTCGCAATTCTCTATATCCATACCAAATAATATTTCGTTGTTTTTCTCTTGTTACATAGTGAGATGAATTAGGGAGATAATAATATGTATATTGAGCAAATCCAATCCACCAAACTCCTACAAGAATAAAAGCATATTTGATAGGCATCACATTAAAAACTTGGGATAAAGCTAAGATGGTGATTAAAAGTAAAACACTCCCAATATATCCTAGAGCAAATCCCTTCGCACTGATTTGATCATGCTTTTCTTTATCGGCAATCTCTAATAAAAAGGAATTATAAAAAACAAGACTTCCCCAAAAACCAATACTTGCCAAGAATAAGGGTAGCATACTTAACTCTAGATTAGTTACATCAAAAAAGAATAACGCGATACATCCAGAGGCACCCAAATAACAGAAGAATTGCATAAACCGCTTTTTAGTTCCAGTATAGTCGGCAATACCCGATAAAATTGGAACCATCAGTACTACAAGTAGAAAAGACAATGAATAGATGTATGAATATAACTCTGTATTCACAAATTCGAATCCAAAAAAACGAACCATATCTACAGACTCACCATTAATTGTACGAACCAAACCATTGGACGCGGCATAGTCTTTTGTGACTTTTTGATAAAAAATTGGGAATATGGCCGTTGAAATTATTAAATTATAAACTGAATTGGCCCAATCATAAAACGTCCATGCTCGGATTACTTTAGGATCATTTTTTTTAAATACTCTCAAAATGTAGTTTGTTCAAAGCAAATAAAAAAAAATTAGAGTACGTTAACTTAGTTATACACTTACGCCGCCTTAAGTCTTAATTTTTCAATGACTTTCTTGGCATCTTTCATTTGAATAGAAATGGTCTTAACGGATTCTTGCGAAGGAGATTCATACATGTAATCACTCAATATTTCTTCACATATCGATCGAAGACCACGTGCTCCGAGTTTGAATTCCAGTGCCTTTTTGACGATGTAATCAATTACATCGTCGGCTATATCAAGCTTTATGCCTTCCATCTTGAACAAGGCTTGATACTGCCTAATCAATGCATTTTTGGGTTCCAACAGTATAGACTTAAGAGTTGCTGCATCTAGTGGTTGTAGTGCCGTAAGAACTGGAATTCGTCCAATAATTTCTGGTATTAAACCAAATTGTTTTACATCCGCCTGCATTACATATTCTAAATAGTTTTCTGATTGAATATCTTTAGTGGTATGTGATTTGAATCCCAATGCTCCCGCTTGTAGTCTTCTACTAATAATTTTGTCGATACCATCAAAAGCACCACCACAGATAAATAAGATATTTTTAGTATCAATTTTTATCATCTTCTGATCAGGATGTTTTCGGCCTCCTTGTGGAGCAACATTTGCAACTGTACCTTCTAAAATTTTAAGTAAGCCTTGCTGAACACCCTCACCACTTACATCCCGAGTTATACTAGGATTATCTGACTTTCGAGCGATCTTATCAATCTCATCAATATATATAATCCCTCGTTCTGTAGCTTCTTGATCGTAATCTGAGGCTTGATAGAGTCTTGAAATAATGCTTTCAACATCCTCACCTACATATCCAGCCTCAGTCAGGACAGTTGCATCCGCTATGCAAAAGGGTACTTCCAGACTTCGAGCAAGTGTTTTTGCTAAAAGTGTCTTACCTGTCCCTGTTTCCCCGATCAATAAGACATTCGACTTTTCAATTTCTATATCTTCAGTATCAGAAACAAAAGACAACCTCTTGTAGTGGTTATATACCGCTACACTCAGTGTTTTTTTGGCTTTTTCTTGTCCAATTACATACTGATCTAACAGTAATTTAATGGCTTTAGGCTTTAATAATTTAAATAAAGCTTTTTTATCTTTTTTTGGCGTAGAGTTTGATTCACTGCGAATAATCTCATTTCCTTGTTCAATACAATCTTCACAAATATGTGCATCGATTCCAGAAATAAGTAATCCTACTTCACCTTTGCTTCGACCACAGAAAGAACAGGTTAATTGCATCATCTATTTTCTTATAAGAACTTCGTCAATCATGCCATATTCTTTGGCTTCATGAGCCGTCATCCAGAAATCCCGTTCACTATCTTTTTCTACTTTATTAAATTTTTGACCAGAGTGATGGGCAATTATTTCATACAGTTCTTTTTTGAGTTTGATAATTTCTTTAACGGTAATTTCCATATCTGTAGCTTGTCCTTGTGCTCCACCCAATGGTTGATGAATCATAACACGACTGTGTTTCAATGCTGTACGTTTTCCTTTAGCACCTGCACACATCAGAACAGCACCCATACTTGCTGCTATCCCTGTACAAATTGTAGCCACATCAGGAGCTATATACTGCATGGTATCGTAGATACCCAAACCTGCATACACTGAGCCACCGGGACTGTTAATATAAATTTGAATGTCTCTCTTGGCATCCGAACTCTCTAAAAAAAGCAACTGTGCTTGAACTACATTAGCGATATAATCATCAATACCTGTACCCAAAAAAATGATTCGATCAGCCATTAATCTAGAAAACACGTCAACCTCTCTAAAAGGCATTTGTCTTTCTTCGATTACAGTCCTTGTCATATCTTGGGGTGTTTGAATGGAACTAGACATGTAGTGATCTACTTTAATGCTACTAATCCCCATATGCTTTGTTGCATATTTTTTAAATTCTTTTCCGTAATCCATTCTTGTAATTTTAAATATTTGTCAAATTTACATAATTCAATTGTTTTACATAGCCATAAAAAAACCACTTATGAAAAGTGGTTTCAGTGCGCTACCAATTATTTCTTTTCGTTAAATTTTTTGATCTCATCATAAAATTTATCGACTGATATTTTTTTAGATTTAATTGTAATGAGCTGTTTTACTTGGTCCAGCACCTTTTTTTCTACAACAACATCTCTAATTCTTAGTAAATAATTTTTATCTTCTCTGTTTTTGGCTTCAAAGTTCTGAATCATTGCAGGATCAGGATTATTTAATCCATATTGTCGTAACATCTGAGCAGTATAGGCAAATGAGGTTTGGTTGATATCTTCATCAGAAACTTCGACATGGTATTGTTCTGCAATTTTTTCCCGGATTAACTGTTTACGAAGCACAACCGACTCGTTTGAGTAGAGTTCATCTACTTTTTCGGGAGTGTATGTTTCTGGCTTTGTACCTTGGAGCCAACGTTTAAGAAAACTATCTGGAAGAACAAGCGGATGACTTTTTTCAAGCAATGTGTTTATTTCTGCTTCTAATTGTTTTTCAGCTTCTGCAATATAATAAGAACCTAAATTTTCCTCTATTTTTTTATTGAAATCTTCTTCAGAGGAAACTAATCCAGGCCCCATTACTAAATCAAAGAATGCTTGATTAAGTTCAGCAGGCATTACTTTTTTGATTTCTTTGACTGTAGACTTAAACTTCTTATTCAGACTACTTACTGCTTCTTTATCTATGCCTAAAGAGTGAGAAATAACCATTTCATTATCATTGAATAAGTCGAAAACATCTACTTCAAATTCATCATTGGTGCTCAGAGCAAGTAATTGTTTCTTAACTTTTTTGCTTTTAACTACTTCAGGTAAAACGGTAACTTCCTGTTCAAAAACGCCACCATCTTTGGCATTTTTTCCGTCTAGTTCTGTTACAATTAGTACGATAGAATCATTTTCTGATTCCACTTTTTCGATAGTTTCTAATGAGCCATTTTGACGTCTTAAATTCTTAATTTCTGTTTCTACTTCTTTCTGATCAAGCGAAATTTCATAGCGAGTTAATTTATCTTTTTCTGATATTTTCAGATCAAAAATAGGCGCAAGACCTAAATCAAAATGGAATATAAAATCTCCATAGTTATCAAAATCTGTAATGCTTTCTTTTGATTCACTGGTCATCGGTTGACCAAGTATATCAATGGTATTATCTTGAAGATACTTATATAATTCCTCAGACGCAATTCGATTGACCTCTTCGAATAAAACACTCTTCCCTATCATTTGCTTCACCATTCCAATAGGAACAGTACCTGGTCTAAAACCAGGAATTTTGGCTTTTTTACGATAATCCTTAAACTGCTTATTCAAATTTTCTTGATAGTCTTCATTTTTAACTTCAATGCTAATTATTGCATTCAGTGAATCTAATTTTTCAAAGGTAACCTTCATTTAAAACAGTATTTTTATATTTTTTGGATGTAGTATGTGTAAGTTTTGATACTTTATTTTATTGTATTATAAAAAACAAAACCCTGCAATAACAGGGCTTGTCGTTTCATGAGTGCGGGCGAAAGGACTCGAACCTTCACACCGTGAGGCACTAGATCCTAAGTCTAGCGTGTCTACCAATTTCACCACGCCCGCTTCAATTTTCCTTTTATTAAAGGGCTGCAAATGTAAAATAATATTCAGTTTAGGTCAATGTTTATTACAAAAAAAATCCATCATTTGAATGATGGATTTTTTTTTGATTTTGAACAGCTATTACTTTACCTGCATTTTTTTGGTAACTTGATGATTATCAGTAGCTATTGTGTAAAAGTAAATACCTGAAGTGAGTCCATTACCATCAATAGATAACGTGTGATTTCCAGCATTCATAACTCCTAAATCGCCTTGATTTAACACATTTCCTAATATATCAGAAATAGTCAGTGTTACAGGAGATCCTGAACTTAAATAGATCATAACTTGAGATGTTCCATCAAAAGGATTGGGTTGATTTTGGCTCACTACAAAAACCTCATTCATGTTATTTTCTTGCACACTAGCTGTTCGGACATCATTACCAATGACATTCGCTAAAATATCAGCCGTAGGAATCGCTGCATATTTCATAGTGTTGATTTCATTTGGATGAGAACCCGCACTGGCTGAGTGATTTTGCAAGAATGTTCCGGGGGTTTCGTCTTGTTGCCAAAGTACATGTAAAAAATCATTAGCTGATTTAGCAGCACAAGGGAAATTACACTCTTGTGTTCCATCTTGCGTTAAATTTTGTGGACCATTCCAAGTTTCTCCTCCATCAGTAGAATAAGATACCATTATATCTCTGAAATTGGCATTCAAAAAGTGAAGTTGATTTTCAACAGGTGCAGAATACACTACGAATAGATTTCCATCGGCATCCATACTAGCACTGGGCATAGTCACTAACGATGTAGCACCTGTTCGGGTTGCTGATAATAAGTTATTGGGTACATTGCCATTTCCATCTAAACCACTTAATGTTTCGGACGTAATATCATACTGACCATTTTGGTCCAAATCAAAACCAGAACCTGCAATTCGTGATTCTGAATCCCCCTCTTTCCAATGTCTAATTTGGGATTGTCCTGGGAAAAAAGAATACGAGGTGTCTCCAGTACTAGCTATACCTCCCATTACTCTACCTAATCCCCAAAAAGCATGTACTTGACCTGAAGCATCAATCATCACATCTACGGAACCATCATTTGTATTTATGGTATCTCCAGATAACAGTAATTTAGCATTAGCACGATCTCCTTTAAAAGGAAGATTATCGATATCTGTATAGGTCCAAGACTCACCATTATCTGTTGATTTCCATAGGGATAAAGGATCACCCAAACCGCCTAAAAGAATAGCTACTATAGAATCTCTAACATCGATAGCATAACTATCTCCACCGCCTGTTTGAAACAGTGTACTATCATATCCAGGCAAAAGAGCATGCGTAATATCCGCTGTATCGCCAGAAACATCCCATCGACTATACGTTGTAGGGCTAGATACCCCATCACGGGTTACTAAAGGTACCCCATTTGCATCACTAAACCAATAGTTTGATATCAAATGAACTTTTCCATTTGATGTGGCACTTCTATTCCAAATGGGTACTCGATTAGTATTGACATTGGATACATCATCCAATATAGCTGATGTACTTATGAAATTTGTGCTTCCCTTTGTGCTATTGCGAGAAGCTACAAATCCTCCTGTATTGGACTCATGTGCTATAATCATTTCAGATCCATCTTCTAGTAACATAACCGACGGCCATCCAGTTCTTCCACTAGACTCAATCTTGTTATCTCTACCCGTATACCACGTTGTACCATCAGAATAGTTGTAACCAGACCCTCTGTTGGGATATCCAGTTCCAGCATCTGGACTAGTGGTCCAAACTGCAGATATCGTTCCATCTGCATGTAATGCAATTCTTCGACCTGGACTAGAATTTGTTTGTAAATCGTAGTACGTTTGACCTAAATCAATATAATCGTAGTTTACCGCTTTTTTGGTTTTTATTGATTCTTTTCTGGGAACTACGGGTCCAGGTATATATTCATTATCCGTTGCTATTTTAGATGAATTTTCTAATACAACTGCATGTGAATTAGGAACTGGGAGTTCTTTTAATTGATTTTGTGAAAATGATAAAATTGAGATGGCTAAAAAACCGAGAGTTAGTGTATTTTTCATTGATTATATTATGTAAAGTTACTTTGTAATAACATTTCGAAAATAATACTTTTTTGACTTTATGTCCAAAATCAGTTCTTAAATACTTACTATTTTTAGGATTGTTTCCTCGAAAAGTGTTTGAGGATTTTTATTCTGTTGTGTTATGCCCTTAAATTTTAAATCACAATCACTGATATACCCCATCACCTCTACTATTTTTTTACCCCCATAATTTCGGGCAGCCTCTCTATATTCACCGATAGCAAAATAAGGAATACCTGTGGCTGCTATCACTTCTTTGTCTGTATTTTTTCCCATGCTTTGAACCATCGCTATCTTTCTGAAATAACTAAATAATGAAGCATTGAGCATGACTACCGGATAATCATGAATATTTGAAGTAAAATAGTGAACAATTTCTACTACTTGATTTTTCTTTTTTTGTGCTAAAGCCTTTTGAAGTGAAAAAATATTGAAAGACTTATTAATCCCTACAAATTTTTCAATATGCTCAACTCTTATTTTATTTCCCACGTCAAGATTTGAAAAGACTTTTTCTAACTCACTGACCATCGTAGAAAATTTATAACCACTGTTCTCTGACAGTAAATGCAATGATTTTGGCTCAATATCATACCCTTTTTCGTGGATGTATTGTTGTACTACTTGAAAAACCTCTCGATCTGAAACAGGGTCAGCGTTGAAAATAACCGCATGTTTTTTCATTGCCATCCCTAATTTTCGATTCATGGGAAGTTTCTTGCCAGGATGATACCATACTAAAACTGTACTTCCCGCTGGTGATTCTAGATAAGGGATAATCGCTTCTGGTGATTTACAATATTGAGCTTCTTTGAATACAACCAGTTGTTTTTCTGCCATCATTGGAAATCGACGAGCAGTATTTACAATATTTTCAACAGCTACATCTTTGCCATAAAATACATGATGATTAAAACTTGCTGTTGCTTGATCTAAAGCTACTTCTTCTATTTTAGTTAATAATTGATCCAAAAAATAATATTCATCCCCATGCAATAAGTACACAGGAGAAATTTGATTATTGTTGAGTTGTCCTATCAACGTATTGAAATCTGTGTATGAACTACTACCTTTGGCCATCTGTAATAAAGTAGTGCAATTAAACTTCGAAAATTTTAACTTTCAAGTAAAAACGAATAATAATGGGCAAAAACTTATTTTTGATCCATTACGTAAAAAGGAAATACGCCTCACACCTGAAGAATGGGTCAGACAACATGTGATTCAACAACTGCTTAAAAATGGTTTTCCTTCCGGAAGAATGAGTGTTGAAAGAATGCTACCCCATACTTCGAAACGTTACGATTTAGTTTATTACAACAAACTAGGTGAACCTACACTTTTAGTGGAATGCAAAGCACCTTCGATTGCGATAACTCAAAAAACTTTGGATCAAGTAATATCCTATCTGCAACATCTAAACTCCCCAATGATTCTTATCACGAATGGAATGCAGCACATATCAATCATTAGAACTAACGAAAACTTTAAAATTGTCCATGATTTCCCTCACTATAGTGAAGAAAAAAATGTTTTTTTGCCCTAATATTTAAAACCACATGTCAACACTCATTATTATTATTTTCATACTTGGTTATCTAGCCATTGCCTTAGAGCATCCAATTAAAATTGACAAAGCAGCTAGTGCTTTAATTACAGGTATATTGTGTTGGACTATATACGTTTTTTCCATAGATGGTAATGGCCATGACATTATTCACACCATTGAACATGGTCTCAATAATGGAGGTGGTTTGTATCATCATATGTATGACATTGCAAATATTTTATTCTTTCTAATGGGAGCCATGACCATTGTTGAATTAGTTGATGCCCATGAGGGATTTGCAGTTATTACGGATAAAATCAAGACTAAAAGTAGTACTAAATTACTTTGGATAATATGTTTAATAACCTTCTTCTTCTCTGCTGCATTAGATAATTTAACCACTACTATCGTCATGATTTCTTTACTCCGCAAGCTTATCGATGATGTCAAAATACGATGGATATTTGTAGGTATGGTTGTTATCTCAGCCAATGCTGGTGGAGCATGGTCGCCTATTGGAGATGTGACCACAACTATGCTTTGGATCAAAGGTCAACTTCCCAATGTAGAGGGTATTGTAACGAATCTGTTTATTCCAAGTTTTGTTTCAATGCTGGTTCCATTAATTATTTTAAGTATGTCTCTGAAAGGTGAGATAAAGCGACCTGTCAAACAAGAAAATCTTGATCATTACATCAATCCAACCACTTCGGGTGAACGTACCTTTGTATTCTTTTTAGGTATCGCTGGATTGATTTTTGTTCCCATTTTCAAAACCTATACACACCTTCCCCCTTTTATGGGCATGATGCTGAGTCTAGGTATACTCTGGGCCATCACAGAGGTTATGCATATTGGTAAAAGTAAATCTGAAAAGCATCCATTATCGGTGATAGGCGTTCTTCAAAAAATTGATACGGCCAGTGTTTTATTCTTTCTTGGTATCTTATTGGCCGTTGGCGCTTTGCAAGAAATTGGTCATTTAAGAACAGCTGCAGAAAAACTAGACACATTATTTTCAGGTAATATATTTTCCATCAATATAGTAATTGGTCTATTGTCCAGTATTGTAGATAATGTTCCTCTGGTAGCTGCTGCTCAAGGCATGTATGATATTAGTCCCTCTGGAGATTTTGCTGCTAACGGTCGTTTTTGGGAATTTTTGGCATTTTGTGCAGGTACTGGGGGAAGTGCACTGATTATTGGTTCTGCAGCTGGAGTTGCCGCTATGGGATTAGAAAAAATCGACTTTGTTTGGTATCTAAAAAAGATTAGTTGGTTGGCCGTAATAGGATATCTATCTGGAGCACTCGTTTTCTATCTTATGTTTGCCTAATATATGATTGATGGTAAAAAAGTTATCGTTGTTTTTCCTGCATACAATGCCGCAAAAACATTAGAAAAAACTTACAATGAACTACCCTTTGATATCGTGGACGAAACCATATTAGTGGATGACGCAAGTAAAGATGACACGGCAGAACTTGCCAAAAAGATTGGCATCAATCATGTTATTATTCATCATCAAAACACTGGCTATGGTGGAAATCAAAAAAGCTGCTATAACAAAGCCATTGAATTAGGGGCTGATATTGCGATTATGGTTCATCCTGACTATCAATATACCCCGCTATTGGTTAAAAGCATGTGCAGTATTATTGCTAATGGCGTATTCCCAGTTGTATATGCATCTAGGATATTAGGTAAAGGAGCTTTAAAAGGGGGAATGCCGTGGTATAAATATATTGCTAACCGAATTTTAACTCTTTTTCAAAACCTTTTAATCAATCAAAAATTAAGCGAGTATCATACAGGATATCGTGCTTTTGATACGTCTATTTTTAATCGAATTGACATCATGAAAAATAGCGATGATTTTATTTTTGACAATCAAATGTCTGCACAGATTTTCTATGCCGGATATGAAATTGGAGAAGTAACCTGCCCTACAAAATATTTTGACGATGCTAGCTCCATCAATTTTAAACGAAGTTCTATTTATGGACTTGGGGTGATTTGGGTTTCTATCCAGTATCGTATTTCTAAATGGGGATTAAAAAAATTCAAACTATTTGAACTGAAAGAATAAATCAGTTACAATATTGGTTGATGTAATCCATACCCACGTGTTCTGATTTCCTCCACTGCTCACAAGCTTTTTCTTTTTGACCCAATCGATAAGAGGCTATGCCTAAGTTAAAATAAGCTAATCTTAAATCCTGATGATCATAGGCTATAGCTTTAATGAAATCCTCTTGAGCTTCTTCATACTGTTGCAATTGAAGATGAAAAAAACCACGATCAAAGTAGTAGATTGGATTTGATTTTTCATACATAATTGCCTTGGAATAATCACTAATCGCAAGCGAATATTCATTTTGAGTGGCATAGCATTCACCTCTAATCACATACGCTTCGTGATCCTCATTAGCTGTCAAAAGATAGATATTCAAATCCTGTATAGCTAAATTATAGTGACGAAAATCGTAATGGTATCTCCCCCTCAAAAAATATGCTTCTTTAAACGAGGGATCCATATTTATACAATCATCCAAATCAGAAATACAACCCAGGGTATCTCTCATCAGGTAACGTATTCTTGATCTCTGGATTAACTCAGATGGGACACTAGCTTCCAACTTAGATGCTTTTTCCATGTCTTCGTATGCCTCGGACTTCATACCAAATTTTACTAAAATATCAAGCCTTGATAAATAACCATTTATATCATTGGGATTAAGAATAACATACATGTTCAAATCATTCAGTGCTTTTTCAGGTTCATCAATAGCCATAAAAACGAATGCACGATTATAAAAAGCGTCTCCAACTCCAGGGTCTAGTTTAATACATTGACTTAAATCCTTAAGAGCCAAATCAAATTCTTGCATTTCAGCATATACACTTCCTCTTCCCCAATACGCCTCAGCCAAAGACGGATTAAGCTCTAGCGCAGCATTAAAATCTTTAATTGCACCCAACACATTCCCTTCTTCAAATTTATCGATACCTGAATTGTACCAGCCCAATGCATCCTGAGCAATACTGGTTATTGAATAAAAGGAAATAGCTATAAAAACAAAATATTTTTTCATAAACTAACACAATGATAATGATGAAAATAACAAGGAATGTACCTATATTTCCACACCATTACTATTCATGCTAGATAAATGAACATCTTAGAAAAGAAAGAAAACATATTATTCCTAATTTTAGGTGGTTTTTTTGTTTCAAATGCGATTATCGCTGAATTTATTGGTGTAAAGATTTTCTCATTAGAGAACACCTTAGGATTTGACTCATTTTCATACACCGTATTTGGGGAATTAATGAGTTTTAACCTTACTGCAGGAGTGGTTATATGGCCCGTAGTTTTTATCATGACAGACATCATCAATGAATATTTTGGTATCAAGGGAGTACGATTCCTGTCATTTTTAGCAGTGGGACTCATAAGTTATGCTTTCTTGATTGTCATTTTTGCAATTCATTTATCCCCTGCAACTTGGTGGGTAAAAAGTGCTATTTCAGAGGGAGTACCTAATTTTCAATTCGCATTTCAAAAAATATTTGGTCAAGGTTTATGGATCATTATTGGATCGCTAGTTGCTTTTTTAATTGGACAAATCATAGATGTCAAAGTATTTCAAAAATTAAAATCGTTGACGGGAGAAAAAAAAATATGGTTAAGAGCAACTGGAAGCACCCTAGTCAGTCAACTTATAGATAGCTTTATTGTATTGTTTATTGCCTTTAAAATTGGTGCAGATTGGAGTTGGAGTCTTCTTATTGCTGTTGGTCTAAATAATTATATTTTTAAATTTTTAATAGCCATTGTACTTACACCCCTGATTTATTTCAGTCATGCTATTATTGATTGGTATTTGGGTGAAGACTTGGCTCATCATCTGAAAGAAGAGGCATTGAGAAACACCTAATTATTAAAAACAAATTGAATAATATTTGCCCCCATTTGTAAAGCTTGCAATCGTTTTTCAGGACTATCATTATGAATTCCTACATCTTCCCATCCGTTACCTAAATCACACTCATAATCATAAAAGCAAACCAATTTTCCCTCATAATACAACCCGAAACCTTGAGCAGGTTTGCCATCATGTTCATGAATTTTTGGTAAACCTTGATTAAAATTAAAAGGCTGTTTATAAAGGGGGTGATCAAATGGTAATTCAACAAATTCTAAAGTTGGAAATACTTTTTTCATTTCCAATCGAATAAACTTGTCCAATCCATAATTATCATCAATATGTAGAAACCCTCCTGCTTTTAGATAATTCCTTAAATTAGTCGCTTCTGAAGGACTAAAAACTACATTTCCGTGACCAGTCATATAAACATATGGGTAATTAAAAATTGCTTTGTCGCCAATTTCCACAACCTCATCCTCCGGATTTATGGTGGTCCCTAATGAAGCATTACAAAAACGAATAAGATTAGATAATGCAGACCTATTTGCGTACCAGTCACCTCCACCTCCATATTTTAGTTTGGCAATTTTAAGTCCTGAGTCGGAGGTAAAAGAAGTTGTTGTCAACAAAATGGCAAACATGATACTGTATGTTTTTATGAGCCGCATGAATCGTTTCCTATTGAAATTTTGCAACCGCTACAATTGCAGCGGTTTCAGTTCTTAGTCGATGTGCACCCAAATTCAAACTTATGAAATTATGATTTAGGGCTAATTTAACTTCTTGTTCTGTGAAATCTCCCTCTGGACCGATTAGGATTAATGTATTACCAGATGAGATAGGCATTTGTTTATTCCCCTCAAATTCTGAATGACAATGAGCAATGAATTTATTGAAATAATCTTGTTTTATGAGGTCTTCAAATTCCATTTCTTTGATAGGTGGGATGTAAAATCGAAGACTTTGCTTGACCGCTGAAATAGCCTTCTTTTCAAGTCTTTCATAGTTTGTTCGATTTCGTTCGGTATTCGTGGTCTGTAGAAGAATAATACTAGACACTCCTATTTCTACTAACTTTTCGATCATCCATTCCAAACGGTCTCTATTTTTGGTTGGAGCCACAGCAATGGTTATTTGCTCTGTTTGTGCATAAAATTGACATTGAATGATCGTGCATAAGACCGTTCGTCTACTCATCTGGTCTATTCCACATTTATAGATATTTCCTTTTCCATCAATCACCTGGATGATATCACCCACTTTCTTCCTCAAAACTAGTGCACAATGAACCGCTTCTTGATCGACAAGGGATAGTGTTTTATCATGAATTGATGTTGTAAAGAAAATAGTATTCAATTGCTTCAGGAATATTGCATTAATCCAACGCTTTAAGTTCTTCTACCAATTCTGTCAATACTTTTTTCGCATCACCAAAAAGCATACTCGTTTTATCTCTAAAAAACAGCTCATTCTGAATCCCCGCATATCCAGCATTCATACTTCGTTTATTCACTACTACATGTTTTGCATTTTCTACTTCAAGAATAGGCATACCAAAGATGGGACTTGATGGGTCTGTTTTTGCTGCAGGATTTACAACATCATTCGCTCCCACGACAAGTACAAGATCAGTTTGTGAGAATTCTGGATTCACATCTTCCATTTCTTTAAGCTTGTCGTAATCTACATTACTCTCTGCCAAAAGAACATTCATATGTCCGGGCATTCTTCCCGCTACCGGATGTATTGCATACGCTACTTCAACACCTCTATCCTCCAATATTTGTTCTAATTCTTTTATAATATGCTGAGCCTGAGCAACTGCCAATCCATAGCCTGGAACTATAAGTATTTTATTACTATAATTCATCTGAACAGCCAAATCACTTGGGCCAACTTCTTTAACCGTTCCTTGCGTTCCCGTCTCAGTAGCTTGAGAAGTATCTGATTCTCCAAATGCACCAAAAATCACATTGAATAAAGGTCTGTTCATGGCTTTACACATCACCAAGGTTAATAGTGTTCCTGCACTTCCCACTAGAATACCTCCCGTTAGCATTACTTGATTTCCATATAAAAAACCACCAAATGCTGCAGCTAAACCTGTAAATGAATTTAACAACGAAATAACAACAGGCATATCTGCACCACCAATAGGAATAACAAATAATACGCCATAGATTAATGCTGCAAAAAATAAAAGATAGAGATGAACCTCACTATGTGTTTCAGACCAAACTATAAAAAAAGCATAGGCAAACAAGCCAACCATAATAGCGGTATTCAAGATATTGTATTTGGGCAATCGAATCGCATTTTTAAGTGTCCCATTCAATTTTGCCCAAGCAATGATACTTCCACTAAAAGAAACAGAACCTATAATCATCCCCGCAAGAATGATTGCTACATTTGTTGGATTATTTACATTGTGATGAAATTCGACTAAACCAATAAGAGCGGCACAAGCTCCCCCCATCCCATTGAATAAGGATACTAACTCTGGCATTTTAGTCATCTGCACGCGCTTAGCCGTGAGCCAACCAACAACCGTACCCAATGCTATTGCTCCAAAAATTAAACCATAAATGACATTATCGATCCTTCCTTGATGTAAAAAAATAGTACCTAAAATAGCCGCAATCATTCCAGCTGCTGCAAGAAGATTACCGTTTCTAGCCGTCTTCGGATTACTTAGCATCTTCAGTCCTAATATGAAAGTGACTGATGCAATTAGATAAATGATATGTATGATGTCAATATTCATTTCTTCTTCTTTTTAAACATTTCCAACATTCTATCTGTCACTACAAAACCACCAACAACATTCATTGTTCCAAGGAAAACGGCTACAAATCCAAGTCCCATAGCTAGATAATCACTAGACTTAGAGTTAAGCATAACGATTATTGCCCCAACTACCACCACTCCATGTATGGCATTTGCTCCAGACATCAAGGGTGTATGTAAAACCGCTGGCACTTTACCAATCACCTCTACTCCTACAAAGACCATAAGAACTACAATAAAAACCATGTCTTGATGAACTTTAAAAAACTCGATTATTTCATTCATTTAATTCTAAATTAATTGTTTGTATTATTAATAATGAGGGTTTCACGTGTGATTTCGTCTTCCATATCCCATTTAAAAGCACCGTCTTCAACTATGTGTGATAAAAATGTATCTACATTTCTACTTAATAATTCACTTGCATTGGTTGGAAGTTGAGCAGGGAAGTTACTTATTCCAACAATTTTTACACCCTGATGAAATACTATTTCATCAGCCTTGCTTAGGGCTGTGTTTCCGCCTTTAGCTACAGCCATATCAATGATAACAGAACCATTTTTCATTAGTTCAATTTGTTCTTTACTGATTAAAACAGGAGCTTTAGCACCTTGAACAAGTGCTGTAGTAATTACAATATCTGCCTGAGCAAGTGATTTATTGACCACTTCTTTTTGTTTGGCCAAATACTCCGGAGTTACTTCCTGTGCATACCCTCCTTCTACTTTCACCCCATCATCTTCAACGGTTAAAAATTTAGCCCCTAACGATTCCGTTTGTTCTTTACATTCTAATCGAACATCGGTTGCCTCAACTATAGCTCCTAACCGTTTTGCTGTAGCAATAGCCTGAAGACCAGCCACACCCACTCCAAAAATGAGTACTCGACTTGGTGTAATTGTTCCCGCAGCCGTCATCAGCATCGGAAAAATTTTGCTGGAATGCTCTGCTCCAGCAATCACCGCTTTATAGCCGGACAAATTACTTTGAGAACTGAGTACGTCCATGCTTTGAGCTCGACTGATACGAGGCATAGCGTCTAAACTAAATGCAGAAACTCCTTTTGTTTTTAATGCATTAATTAGGTCATCATTCAATCGATGAAATAGTTGTGAAAGCCAAGTTTGTCCTTTTTTTAAATGTTTTAAGTCCTCCGCTGATGGCGGATTTATTTTAACAATAAGATCTGCATTTTCGATCGAATCTTGTAATGTGGAATATATCGTTGCTCCTGCATTTTTGTATTCTTCATCTGTAAATGATGCTTGCGCTCCTGCATCCGACTGAATACTCACTTGAAAACCCAGTTTCTGTAACTTAGCAATAGACTTGGGTACAATTGCAACTCTAGTTTCACCTTCGTTGGTTTCTTTTAGTATAGATAGTTTCAAAAGCATTTTAAATTAAGGTGTAAAAATAGGATAAGTGCCTTGTTTTTATTCAATCAATTCATTTTTTTTTAAAATTATTTAATCCAATGTGGTAATTGAATACCTTTGAAAATTATAAACTTAACCCTATGAAAAAAACCATTTTAAACTTCGCTTTTGTAATGGGATTATCCATCCAATCTCAAGCCCAAGCACCACTCCAAATTGGAGAAAACCAACTCAATGTAGGCATCGGGACTTCATCTTGGGGGCTACCCTTATATGTAGGACTTGACCATGGTATCCACGAAGATATTTCCGTAGGTGGTGAATTATCCTTCCGAAATTACAACTACTCATCCCACGACTACAAAACCAAGATATCCATTGTTGGTATATTAGCCAACGGGAACTACCATTTCAATCGAATTTTGAACCTGCCTTCCCAGTGGAATTTGTATGCAGGACTCAATGCAGGATTCTATTTGTGGAATTACTCCAGCAATGATGGATCTTCACTTACATTTTCTGAAAATCAAGGTACGGGAATTCGTATAGGAACCCAATTGGGAGTTCGCTATTTTATCAACGATACTTGGGGTCTTCATTTTGAGGCTGGAAGAGGCAGTACACTATCCAACGGGAAATTGGGTGCTACTTTCAAACTGTAAAATTTAAATATGGTAAATTAAAAAAGGTTCGTGCATGCACGAACCTTTTTTAATGGAAAAATAATTGAACTCTACAACTTCTGTACTTGTTTGATGATTTGGCCTGCGGGCGTCTGAACTACGATACTATAGATTCCCGCTGATAATTCATGCAGGTTTACCCTATATCGTGTCCCACTCTCTTTTTTTATCTCTACCGTATGTTCTTTCCCTTGCATGTCCACTACCCATATCCCTTCAACATCTACTCCTTCTTCTATTTCCAACTGAATATTGTCGATGGTTGGATTGGGATATAGCTTGACACTTCGCTCCTGTATATCCGCTATGGATGACAATATCAGCAGTACACAATCTGACGTATCCACACAACCTGATTGGGTAATCTCTACAGCATACTCCCCGTCTTCATCTGGCACATAGCTTTGCTCATCGGCTCCCGTTATCATCGCATAATTATCTTCACAATCCAACCATTGATACGCTCCTTGGGATGACTCTGCAGTCAAGGTATCCTTGAGTTTGGTTACATCTGTATTGATCGAGGTTATGGTCAGGTTAATCGTGATTACACTATCGCATCCCGCTGCATTGGGTATCGTGTCATTTATACTCCAAACCGCCTTACCACGCGACGTACTCTGTACGGATGGTAGATCCGATCACACTATCGCATCCTGCGGCATTGGGTATCGTATCATTGTATACTCCAGAACTCGTCCACAACTTACCACTGGGCGACGTATACAAATCACACGATGATGTTGTGATGGATGATGTTGTTTCTATACACGAAGTGCCATTAAATTCAACTAAGTAATATAATCGATTCGCTGCTGACACGTCATTCCATTGCCCTGCAGACCCAAGAAACCAGGTGGTAGATCTTGGCCATTGAGTTAAGGCAAAGCCCAATGCATCTTGATTATTGTTGAAATTATCAGGTTCTGCTTGAGATCCTGCATCATCTACACCCCAATTCTGATAGGATCCAACCACATTAGTGCCATTAAAATTTCCATTCCAAAAAGGTATCGATCCACCCAAATTATCGCCATCCCATCGCCACCCACCTTCTTGGGTCAAATCATTTCCACCAATCCAGACGTAAGCTCCTCCTCCTCCATCATTTGCTATCGTTTGATTGAGAGTTATCCCCGCCGCTGGACTAGAAAGCTCATTAAAAATAGCTGTATTTTCTGCTTCACTGTCAATATGCGCCAAGTAACCGCCACTTTGTAAAGCACATTGAGCAGCTCCGGACCAGGTTTGATTCAGTCGAACCAATTCATAATTTTTTCCATTGGCAGTAAAAGCATACCTGCTTGAGGCAGCTCCACATTGTGCTAAAATTTGAAAATGCACCAAGAGTACACCACCGAATAATACTAATTTTTTCATGTCTTATAATAAATTTAATAAAGTTAAAAATTGAGCGATTTCAAGTCTTTTTTAGAGTCATCGCCATTAATCTGATGCAATACTAAGATTTATAAAATTAAAGTCTATGCATTTTTATGTAATGGAATTGTCAAAATATAAAAAAAGCCACTCCAATAAAGGAGTGGCTTTGTACCGTTTTTAATTTGAAATAAATTACTTTACTTCCTCAAAATCTACATCTTCCACATCTTTGGAGTCTTGTGAGGTAGCGTCTGACTCACCCGATGGCTCTGTTGCTGCACCTCCATCTTCTGCTGCAGATTGTTGAGCCGCATAAATATCTTGTGAAGCTGCTTCCCAAGCTTTATTTAATGCTTCCATGTGAGAATCAATTCCCGCAAGATCTCCTGCCATATGGGCTTTTTTAAGCTCTTCTTTTGCCGATTCAATGGCTGTTTTTTTATCCTCTGGAATTTTATCACCGTATTCACCGAGTTGCTTTTCTGTTGAAAAAACAAGGTTATCGGCTGAATTTAATTTATCTATTTTCTCTTTTTCAGCTTTATCTGCATCGGCATTTGCTTCTGCTTCTTTTTTCATTTTCTCAATTTCAGCATCACTTAACCCAGAACTCGCTTCGATACGAATATTTTGTTCTTTCCCAGTTCCTTTATCTTTTGCGCTCACATTTAATATGCCATTGGCATCAATATCAAAAGTTACTTCAATCTGAGGCACTCCTCGTGGTGCTGGCGGCATACCATCTAAATGGAATTTACCGATGGTTCGGTTATCTTTAGCCATGCTTCTCTCACCTTGCAGTACGTGAATTTCCACACTTGGTTGATTATCTGCTGCTGTTGAGAACACTTGTGATTTTTTGGAAGGAATAGTCGTATTCGACTCAATCAATGTGGTAAATACACCACCCATGGTTTCTATCCCAAGGGAAAGTGGCGTAACATCCAATAATAAAACATCTTTCACTTCACCGGTAAGTACTCCCCCTTGGATAGCTGCTCCAATCGCAACAACCTCGTCAGGATTCACTCCTTTAGACGGAGTTTTTCCGAAGAATTTTTGTACCTCCTCTTGAATTCGAGGTATACGAGTACTTCCTCCAACTAGAATCACTTCATCAATATCTGACGGAGAATATCCCGCATCCTTCAACGCTTGTTTGCAGGGTTCCATACTTCTTCGAATTAATTCATCGGCCAGTTGCTCAAATTTTGCTCGGCTAAATGATCGAACCAAATGCTTCGGTCCACTATCGGTTGCTGTCACATACGGAAGATTTATCTCCGTTTGGGTAGAACTGGATAGTTCAATTTTTGCTTTTTCAGCTGCTTCTTTTAGACGTTGAAGAGCCATCGGGTCTTTTCTCAGGTCTATGTTTTCATCCGCCATAAATTCTTCGGCTAACCAGTCAATAATAACTCGGTCAAAATCATCTCCACCTAAGTGAGTATCTCCATTGGTTGATTTTACCTCAAATACACCATCTCCTAGTTCTAGAATAGAAATATCAAAAGTTCCTCCACCTAAGTCATATACCGCAATTTTTTGATCTACATCTTTTTTATCTAGACCATAAGCTAAAGCAGCAGCAGTTGGCTCATTTACTACTCGTTCTACTTTTAAACCAGCAATTTCACCTGCTTCTTTGGTCGCTTGTCTTTGACTATCATTAAAATATGCTGGAACAGTGATTACGGCTCTATCTACAGAAGTTCCTAAATAATCTTCTGCCGTTTTCTTCATTTTTTGGAGGATAATAGCAGAGATTTCTTGTGGCGTATATTTTCGGTCACCGATTAATACGCGTGGAGTATTGTTGTCTCCTTTAACAACCTTATATGCCATCTGACCTGCTTCTTTTTCTACTTCAGAAAACGTAGATCCCATAAATCTTTTGATGGAACTTATCGTATTTTGCGGATTGGTGATTGCTTGTCTTTTAGCAGGGTCACCTACTTTTCTCTCTCCATTCCCATTATCCATAAATGCAACTATAGATGGGGTTGTTCTTCTTCCTTCACTGTTTGGGATGACTACAGGTTCGTTTCCCTCCATTACAGAAACACACGAGTTCGTAGTTCCTAAATCAATTCCAATTACTTTGCTCATTTTAATTTGATTTGTTAATTACCAATCAATAATCAACTTCGATGCCACACCTTAATAGGATAATAATGTCAGTTTTTGATCCATTATTAATGACAAAAAGACACCCCTAATCTACAAATCCGAGATTTTTAGTTTTATCGTTGGTCTGAATAAGCCCAAGTGTAGTAGGATGAAATCCAAGATTTTTGAATGATATACTATTTCTGGAGGCAAACAAACCCAGGCCATTTTCTATATTGGTATATTCTGGCTTTTTCTGAACAATGCCAATGGAGGGTTTGTTAACGCTCAAATAAGTATTAAAATCATCGGATATACCAAAATACGTCAAATCAAAATCTACCAATCGTCGTTGTACATTATCATTAACAGGCAACTGCACGCACTTAATGTCGTAGAAAAAACCAGAGGAAGAAACAAGGTATCTCCCCAAATTGAAGCCATTCAAAGATTGAGTTTTGCCTAGATTAACTAATGTCCATGTGTACTCATTTATTTGTGATGAAGAAGGATTATCCTTTGGATATTCTTCAACTCTAAAATCCATAGTTACTTTATATGCCCTCGCATGCTTTCCTTCTTGAAGTGTTACAGGGATGGTCTCATTTGAGAAATATATGGTTCCTCCAGAGTTACTTACGGGTCCTTTTACTTCTGCTTGACCCACACTTAGAGTTGTAGCATGGCATTCATAACCCGATTTTGGGTTTTGAACAATAATTTTATACCGATAATCTGTAGCAAATTGTGAAGACTTGATGGGATCACTCAATTCGTAGAGTATATTGTCATCTTG
Organism: uncultured Bacteroidia bacterium; assembly: GCA_943787465.1. Taxonomy (GTDB): domain Bacteria; phylum Bacteroidota; class Bacteroidia; order NS11-12g; family UBA9320; genus UBA9320. Next base: position 129,227 of record CALSMN010000007.1, read on the forward strand.
ATAAAAGACTCCCGAATCTTTAGGCATTCCGATATCTGTACCATTTACTTTTCTGAGTGTAAACTCATTCTGAAAGCTAAAATCTATCTCACCAGCTAGCATTCTGTATTCTTGAATCCTCACATCCAAGGTATCAAAATATATCGAATCTTTATGGTTTGAAAAGGCAATTGCAGCCTCATTACCATCTAAATAAGCCCGTTGTATTCTGATGTAATTTTTTTCTTGATTGGGATTTAATGCTCCGTAGATAACAGCCACTTCTTTCCAATCTGCAGCGACGACCAATTCGTTCTCGCAACTCCAAAATGAAGTTAATAGAAACAACGTTAGAAACAGATACCAAATCGTTTTTTGCATATTTTTAGATTAGCTTTGCAAAGCTTTCATAATTATGATGAGATTCCTATTATTTATTTGCACAATTGGTGTATTTCTTTTTTCTAGAGGACAAAATGTAACACAAAATTACAGTGATACGCTTTATTTTGAAAATTTCGAAAACAATACCATTGATTTATTTCCTCAAAAGTTCAATGCGTTTGAATTATCTATTGTTGAAGATGGTTACTATCGGGTAAAACGCATGGATACGGAAGGTAGATCCATGGTATATCTCAAACATCCGAATGATCTGAGTAATTATGAAATAGATGTAAAATATATGCTAACGAAGAGTTCAAGTGCTTCGGTTGGAGGAATCATTTTCCATGGACAATCAAATCCCAGTAGAGCGATCATCGTCGAAATAAATTCTGATCGACAGTATCGTGTACTTAAAATAACCAACAACCAAGAACGATACATTTTGGGTGATCCAGAAAATTTAGGGTGGTTAAAACATTCAGCTATTGAAAAAAACGGGGAGAATACAATCACTATTAAAACACAATCTGAACACAGCGATATTTACATGAATGGCACTTTTGTAAATTCTATCTATGATATGCAGCTAACAAAAGGCAAAATTGGTCTGTTCTCTGGACCCGAAAGTGAAATAAAATTCAATCAATTTTTATTAAAAAATAGTTCCAATCTGACTGATTTTTCAAATCGTTCATCATCCAGTGGGATACAAAAAGAAGAGCCAAACATAGAATTTCAAGAAGTCATTTTGATTTTTAAAACCAAAATTGATAAACAACAACAAACAATCGCAAGCTTACAAAGAGAAGTAGATAAATACCGCAGTATGCTTAATTACGATACTACACTAATAGCCAAGGCTTCTGAGCTAGAAATTCAGAATACATTTTTGACATACCAACTTGATTCTACCACTCAACTTCTTCAGAAAAATACGAGTAGACTCCTTTATCTTGAATCTTTAAAAGAAGATATTGAAAAAGGATCTAATGGTGATTTAGTTCTGAACTTAACACAAATTTTAGCGAATTTAAAAAAAGAAAACGCTGCAATTAAAAAAGAGAAGAGTATTCACGAACAAGAAAACAAAAAACTCAAAGAGGATGTTAAAATACTATTACGAGAAATTGATCGGTTAAAGAATTCACTCCCTATTCCAGAATAAAAAAAATGAGCACCGCCAAAAAAGACATTAAAAAAGTAACTACTCATCAGCTTCAAGAAATGAAAACTCGAGGCGAAAAAATATCGATGTTAACCGCATATGATTACTCTTTTGCTCAAATATTAGATGATGCAGGGATAGATGTTATTCTTGTTGGAGACTCTGCCAGTAACGTTATGGCAGGACATGACAGTACACTCCCCATCACATTGGATCATATGATTTATCATGCACAATCTGTAATTAGAGCCGTTGATCGTGCATTAGTTGTTGTTGATCTTCCTTTTGGAAGTTATCAAGGCAATAGTTCTGAAGCATTGCGAAGTGCAATCCGTATCATGAAGGAAAGTGGTGCTCATGCTGTGAAGTTAGAAGGTGGATCAGAAATAATTGAATCTGCTAAACGAATATTATCAGCAGGTATACCCGTTATGGGACACTTAGGTTTAATCCCCCAGAGTATTTATAAATTTGGCACATATACCGTCAGAGCTAAAGAAAAAGAGGAGGCAGAAAAATTAATTCAAGACGCAAAACTTTTGGAAGAGGCTGGCTGCTTTGCAATCGTTCTTGAAAAGATACCTGCAACTTTAGCTACCCAGGTTGCACAAAGTATCAATATCCCTGTCATAGGAATAGGTGCCGGAAGCGGCGTTGACGGACAGGTCCTGGTCATACATGATCTTTTAGGTATTACCAAGGAATTCTCTCCTCGCTTCTTGAGAAGATACCTCAATCTGTATAGTGAGATTAAAAATGGGGTAAGTCAATATATTAAAGATGTAAAAGCGGTAGATTTCCCCAATGATAAAGAGCAGTACTAAAGTTGTTCCAATGTAGCACTTAAACCTTGTGCCTGAAGAACTTTGCAAATAGGAATAAGTAGTATTTCTGAGCCGTTTTTAACTTGACATTTTCCTTTGTAATGGACAATCATAGCACATTGTTCAGCTTGATCCTCGGTATGTTTACAATATTTAATCAAACAATGAATAACATGATCAAATGTGTTGACGTCATCATTATATAAAATGATAGCAAATCCTTTATCGACATCCGTTGTTACAGATACGTCTTCAAGCTCTTGTGTGTCACTACAATATATCATGATTTAACTTTGAATAATCGTGTCTTCGCTTCCTCTCCATTTAAAAGACGTTTAATGTTTTTTTTATGTGTAATAATGACCATTAAAGCGGCTGCAATACCAAAGGTAATGAAAAGTGGTTCATCACGATGAAACACATAAATGGTAAATAAAGGAAATGATATCGCTGCAAATATGCTACTTAGAGAAACATATTTTGTTAAAAATAAGACCACAAGAAATAAAGCTAGACAAGCGACTGCAAGCACATAATGAATTCCGATAAGCATACCAAACAATGTGGCTATGCCTTTCCCCCCTTTAAAATTTTCAAAGACCGGAAAGATATGTCCAACTACAGCTAGGATTCCAAAAAATAATTGAAGATTCACGAAACGTTCAGTTCCATGACTTACAGACCCCAAATAATGTACAAGACTGGCTGCAGTTACACCTTTTATGATATCTAAAAATAAAACAATAATTCCTGCTTTCGTTCCGAGTACACGAAACGTATTGGTAGCTCCTGCATTACCACTTCCAAATTCTCTAACATCCATTCCAAAGTAAGATCTGCCAATCCATATACTACTAGGAATGCTACCTAAGAGATATGCAATGAGTGCAAGAATTAATATTTGTAAGGATAACATGAATAGAAAAAGTAATTACTTTATTAATAATACATCTCCGTAACAGAGGAAGCTATACCCTTCTTTTAACGCTGTTTCATATACCTCATTAGCTAGTTTTTGATCATCCAAGTATGCCGAAGTTAGCATCATTAATGTAGATTGAGGTTGATGAAAATTAGTCAAAAAACAATTGGCTATTCTGGGTTCATACGGTGGAAATATAAATTTATCAGTCCAATTATCGTCTGGATTAAGTTTGCCGAATGCTGAGACTGAACTTTCTAATGCCCGCATGACACTTGATCCTACAGCTAGAACTCTTTTTTTATTCTCTTTCGCTTTATTTACTATATCAGCTGCAGTTTGATCAATTTTAAAATGTTCACTATCCATTTTATGCTTGGTTAAATCCTCGACCTCAACAGGTCTAAAAGATCCTAAACCAATGTTGAGATTGATTTTGGCAAATTCAATTCCTTTGATTTCTAGACGCATCATCAGAGCCTTAGTAAAATGTAATCCTGCAGCTGGTGGTGCAATGGCTCCTTCTTCTTCAGCAAAAATAGTTTGGTACATCTCCTCGTCCTCAGGAATAGCCTCGCGATCAAGGTATTTAGGAATGGGTGTATGGCCAAGTTTTTCAATGACATCCTTAAATTCTTGGTTTGATCCATCAAAAAGAAAACGTATGGTTCTCCCGCGTGATGTTGTATTGTCAATTACTTCTGCAACCAACTCATCTTCGCCAAAAAATAATTTGTTTCCAACTCGTATTTTTCGTGCTGGATCTACTAAAACATCCCATAGTCGTAATTCCTCATTTAATTCTCTAAGTAGAAAAACTTCTATTTTGGCTCCAGTTTTCTCTTTATTTCCATAGAGACGTGCAGGAAAAACCTTGGCATTATTGAGGACCATTACATCTCCTTCATCAAACTCCTCAAGTATATCTTTAAACATCTTATGTTCAATGGTTTTTGTGGTTTTATCTACAACCATTAGCCTACACTCATCTCTGTTGTATGGAGATATAGATGCTATTTTACTCTGATCAAGTTCAAAATGGAATTCTGATAATTTCATGGATAGTTTTAGTTTTTTTGCTGAAAATTGGTGCGAAGATAACCCTTTTGAAAGCCGAAGTCAAGCAATTTGTAGCATTCTATGAAACTGTGTTATCTAATGATTTGACATTGACTGATCATACATTGTATTCGATATCGTAAATATCGAATTTTAGGAAAACAAATTTTTTATTCTTAATTCCCTCATTAACCTTGTAAACTGAATGAATTTTATTCTATTAATAAGAGAATCTGTAGCGATAACTTTTCGGTTTCTGAGAGCCAATAAATTGCGTAGCTTTTTATCTATAATTGGAATTACTATTGGGATTTCATGCATTGTTGCCATTTTTACAGCAACCTATTCTTTAGAAAAAAACATAAGAAATAATGTCGATAAACTAGGTGATAAAATAATCTATATTCAAAAATGGCCATGGAGTTTTGGCAAAAACTATCAATGGTGGGAATACATGAACCGCCCTCAATGCAATGTAAAAGAGTATCAAATTTTATCCAAGAATGTCAATCCATCATTAGTAAAGAATACTGCTTTTTCTTTCGAATTTGGTAAGAATACCATTGAATCCAATCAATCTAAACTGAATGATGTTAAGATTCAGGCTGTGATGGGTGATTTTTTTGAAATCAATCAATGGGAATTATTTAGCGGACGAGCTTTTAGTGATTTTGAAATAAAAACTGGAAAAAACACAGCAATCATAGGTTATAATGTAGCTTTAAATTTGTTTCAAGGACAAAATCCAAGGGGTAAATCCATCAAAATTAACGGTACAAAAGTTACAATTATTGGAATCCTTGATTATCAAGGATCAAGTATTGGTGGACCACAATATGATGATATTGTAATCCTAAACCAAAAATTTGCTCAACGATTTGCAAAAGCCACTAGTTCCGGTTCATCATCATCCATTATTATTAAAGGTCACGAAAATATTAATATGAATGCTTTGTCATCTGAAATAACTCGAATAATGAGATCTATTCGTAAAATTAAACCAAAAGATAAAGATAATTTCGCTATCAATAAATTAACCATGGTCTCTGATAGCTTAAATCAGACCTTCGGGATGATTGACATAGCTGCTGGTATCATTGGATTCTTCTCACTTTTAGTTGGCGGTTTTGGTATTGCTAATATCATGTTTGTCTCTGTAAAAGAAAGAACATCTATTATCGGACTTCAAAAAGCCCTCGGATCAAAACGTAAATTCATCTTAGCCCAGTTTCTTTTTGAATCCGTTTTTTTATGCATCATAGGGGCTATTATTGGAATTATTTTGGTGATCACGGTAGGATTAGTTGTCTCATACCTCACTTCATTTACGCTTTTTTTTAGTGCTTCAATTTTTGCATTTGGAATTTCGATAGCCATTTTTATTGGAATTATTGCAGGGATATCACCTGCTATAATGGCCTCTAAAATGGATCCAGTAGTCGCACTCAGAAAATAGTCCAAAAAAAAAGAGCCCCGTAAGGCTCTTTAATATATTTAGTATACTGAAATTTAATCTAGAAGACTATTTGTTTTTGATACACCCTCGGCACTTTCATGTAGTTTATTTTTTTCTGCATCATTTAGTGATACTTCTACAATACGTTCGATTCCATTTTTACCAATAATACATGGAACACCGATAGATAACCCAGAAAGGCCATATTCTCCCTCCAATAAAGCAGAACAGGGTATCATTTTATGAGAATCTAAGGCTATAGCCTTTACAATTTCTGATACAGCTGCACCAGGAGCATACCATGCACTTGTTCCTAAAAGTCCAGTGAGAGTTGCTCCTCCTACTTTGGTATCTTCTACAATTTGGCTCATCCGGTCATTGGATAAAAATTCAGAAATATTCACACTATTACGAGTAGCTTTTTCAATAAGTGGGACCATACCTGTATCACTATGTCCTCCTATGACCATTCCATCTACATCTGAAGATGGACAGGACAAAGCTTCTGCAATTCGGTATTTAAAACGAGCACTATCCAAAGCACCACCCATACCAATAATTCTATTCTTAGATAGACCTGTTGTTTTATGTACCAAATAAGTCATCGTATCCATCGGATTACTTACTACTATAATGATAGCATTGGGAGAGTATTCTAACAGACTAGAACTCACAGATTTAACAATACCCGCATTGATTCCAATCAATTCTTCACGAGTCATTCCTGGTTTACGAGGAATCCCACTTGTGATTACAACAACATCACTATTGGCTGATTTACTATAATTATTGGTAGCACCAGTAATTTGAGTATCAAAACCATTAAGTGATGCACACTGCATTAAATCCATAGCTTTACCCTCTGCAAAACCTTCTTTGATATCGATTAGACAAACTTCTGACGCAAAATTCTTTATGGCAATGTACTCTGCACAACTTGCCCCAACTGCACCTGCTCCTACTACTGTTACTTTCATGGGTGCAAAATTAACGTTTGAAAAGAATTATCCCTAAAGAACAATGGGCAATTTTTAGATTTTATTTAAGCCAGAGTTAAAACTGTATTTCTGGAATTTCTCCTTCAATCACTAGTTTGCCTGCTGTAGCATTTTTAACTGTTTCCACGCCCACACCTGGAGCTAATTCTCTTAACTCGAAGCCACGAGGAGTAACGTCTATTACACAGAGATTTGTAACAATTTTTTTTACGCAACCTAACCCTGTAACTGGCAATGTGAGTTTAGATAACAACTTGCTTTCACCAGCTTTATTAGTGTGCTGCATAGCCACTATAATCTGTTGAGCAGATGCCACCAAATCCATAGCACCTCCCATACCCTTTACCATTTTCCCAGGGATTTTCCAATTCGCAATATCGCCTTGATCATTTACTTCCATAGCTCCCAGAACGGTCAGATCTACTCGACCACTTCGAATCATTGCAAAGCTAGTTGCACTATCAAAAAACACAGAACCAGGAAGTGTGGTTACCGTTTGTTTGCCTGCATTAATCAAATCCGCATCTAATTCATCTTCTGAGGGAAATGGCCCCATTCCAAGTAATCCATTCTCAGATTGAAGCGTTACATTAATGGTATCTGGAACATAATTGGCAACCAGAGTCGGTATGCCGATTCCTAAATTCACATAGTATCCATCTTTGAGTTCTCGGGCAATACGTTTGGCGATTTGTTCTTTGGTTAACATAACAGGTTATCGAATAGTTCTTTGTTCAATTCGTTTTTCATAATGGGTACCCTGAAAAATGCGATTCACAAAAATGCTGGGTGTATGAATAAAGTTAGGATCTAACTCACCAGGTTCTACAAGTTCTTCTACTTCTGCAATGGTTATTTTACCTGCCATAGCCATCATTGGATTAAAATTTCTTGCGGTGGCTTTGTATATTAAATTTCCGTCCGTATCTCCTTTCCAAGCTTTAACAATTGCGTAATCTGATTCAAAAGCGGTTTCCATAATGTATTGTTTATCATGAAACTCCCGAGTCTCTTTGCCTTCTGCTATTTCTGTCCCATATCCAGCTGGGGTAAAAAATGCTGGAATACCTGCTCCCGCTGCTCTACAACGCTCTGCTAGTGTCCCTTGAGGTAAAAGCTCTACTTCTAATTCCCCTGTTAATAGTTGTCGCTCAAATTCTGCATTCTCACCAACGTATGAAGAAATCATTTTTTTCACTTGCTTGCTTTGAAGAAGCAAACCAATACCAAAGTCATCTACACCTGCATTGTTAGAAATACACGTCAAATTTTTAACTCCAGATTTTACCAGTGCTGATATACAATTTTCAGGTATCCCACACAATCCAAAACCTCCCAACATTAATGTTGATCCATCCTGAATACCTCGTATAGCTTCATCAGCATTTTGTACTACTTTATGCATAGAAAATTATGCCTACGAAATTATAGTTTAAAGCCGAATGAATTAACTGAATTTTAATTTTAATTTTGCAACGTCTTTTAAACTTTAATCTATTATGAAAATATCAGATCTTATCATTGTCGTTTTATTTGTTTGTTATTTACTTGGTTTCACTTGTTTACCATCAAAAGCTCAAACTATTCCAACTTCATCCATTATTGACGTCAAAGAGGATGATCGTGTAGCAACCATTTATTGGAATTCAAAAACACAACTTTACGATTACAAGTATGATCCTGAAAAACTTGATATGGAAGTAGCATGGAATTTCATATTAGAAAAGTATAACGAAAATATTGATGCTTAGTACTTATCAAATCCGACAGATAGAAAAAGTCCTCTTTGAAGTTGGGGATTTTCAATGCGAACATCAAACCAAAGTAAATCCCATTCAAATAGAAGAAAAAAGCTTAAACCAACTGGTTAGTTATGTGGATATTGAAAGTGAAAAAAAACTAGTTAAAGAACTTAAAAAAATAACACCTTCTGCTGGTTTTCTTACCGAAGAAAAAACGACTTTAGAAAAAAATCCTGAACTATATTGGATTATTGACCCTTTGGATGGTACAACTAATTATCTTTTTGGTCACACCAAATTTGCTATATCTATTGCTCTATATGCCTGCGAAAAACCCGTTTATGCTAATGTTTTTGTTCCTCAAGACCACGAATGTTTTCGGCTACACCCCAAGGGGCTTTTCTCAATAACACCAGCATTCAAATTTCAAAACGAAATAAATGGTCAGATACTTTGATTGCCACAGGTTTCCCATACTATAATTTTGATGAAATGAAGTCTTACCTTCAATTACTCGAAAAATTGATCGAGAGAAACCAAAGGTATACGAAGAATGGGAAGTGCTGCTATTGATTTGGCTTACACAGCGTGCGGAAGATTTGATGCATTTTATGAACTCAATTTAAGTCCATGGGATGTTGCTGGGGGAGCATACATTGTTCAACAAGCGGGTGGAATAGTAACTGATTTTCACGCCAAAAATCAATTTGTATTTGGAAATTCTATTTTAGCTAGCAATGTAATTTTGCATCAAAAAATTCTGAGCATAATTCAACAGAAATTCAGTTAATCAATTTTTTCTTCAATTATGTAAATATCCTCATTATCCTTTTTAAAAAAATAATTTTCTCTGGCATATTTTTCCAGCTTTTCATCATTAGATGTTAAAACTTCCATTTCTATTGTCATATCATTTATTTCTTGAGATAAAAAAGATTCTTGAGCTTTTAATTCTTTGAGCTCTTGGTATTGTCTATAAATAAAGATTGCACTATTTCCATCAAAAAATACAACCCATAATGCAAAAAATGTAAACGTAATTGGATATTTATATGAAGTTATTACTTCGAGAAAATTCATGAATACAAATTAATAAATTTCAAATGAGTATAAAACCACAAAACTAAAAGGATGTAGATTTTACCATACAGCGTGATTGGAATCTTGCCAAGCATCCTGAATGGTTAATACTTGAACTATGATCTCTCTTATGGCCCCTTCTCCACCTTTGGCTTTGGTTATCATATTTGACTCTTTTAATACTTCCCATGCAGCATCTGCAGGTGCTACTTTTAAACCACACATGCGCATGGGAGATAAATC
>CALSMN010000008.1 GCA_943787465.1 uncultured Bacteroidia bacterium
GAACATCAAGAAGTTCATAGCTCCACACTTGAGACAGTATATCAGCGTTAAATTTATTTCCTATAATAGATGCACTCTCCAGAAGTCGTCTCCATTTTTCATCATATTGATCAATAATAGAATGATAAAAACTATCAATATTTTCTGTATTTGGTAAGTAGCTATCATCAATTGGTCTTGATAAAAAATACCCCGCTGGATCGTAGATTAATATTTTGTCTTTTATCCAACTTTCTATCACCTGAAAGATATATAGCGGTGTTATCTGGCCTATGTTATCATTAGGATCTAATGTTTGATTAAAAAGATTATTAATTTCATTTAGAGAACTATTTTGGATTTTAAACTGATTATTTTTTTTGCTAAGATTTTTAACAAAATCATTAAGTTTAAAATCTTTTTTATTTAACAGTTTATTTATACTAAAACCAAAGCTTGAATTAGAATTAAGTTCATTTAATTCAGCATATAATTTATCATATGATGGTCCTCTATCTTGCTCATGCACCTTGTTTCTAATGGTTAAAATAATGCACATATTGCCTCTTAAAAATTTATTTCTGTTAACATGCTTTATAAAAGACTTAAAGAATGCATAGCTTTCTTCATCAATCCAATGAATGTCCTCCATTATAAAGATAATTCGCTTTTTATTAGTTTCTAATTTTTCTATGATTTCAATACAAAGGTCTGTTAGAGTTTGGTCTCTACTTTTTGAATATTCATTGATTAATGAGTCTGCTGAAACTATTGAGCTACCAACTTGAACAGCTTTACTCAAAGAATTTTCTATTTTTTGTCCTCTATCTATTGCAAATGCATCTATGTTTAGTAATTTTCTAAATGCTTCTAAAAAGGGTTCATAAGTTGGTGAATTTTCTCCTTGAACCTCATCACAATCTCCATAATACCAATCCCACCCATTTTTAATAAATCTATTTTTTGATTCAATTAAACTTCTTGTTTTTCCAATTCCTGCAGGACCTGAAATCAACATGATGTTTAATTCTTCATCATTAATGTTAGAGGTAATACGATTATAAATATCATTTTCAATATTTATTAAACTATCTACAAAAGGAAACTTTTGGAAATTTTCAAATTTGATTGAATTTTTAATTTGTGATTTATATCGCTTAATTAAAAAAGAATTGCTGAGGCTATAAACACCATTAAGTGGTAAAATTATAGCAAAAGACAATAATAAATTATTAGTATTCAAGCCAGTTAGAATTATTGAATTAAAAATTAGTAATGATATAATTCCAAGAATAAGTCCAATGAATGAAGCCTTTTTTAATGCTATATTTTGAGTTGTTGACGAATAATTAAAATATGATTTTGCAAGCAAATCACCAATAATTAATGTAATGAAAACCATAAACAAGTGAGCATATATTGGGTAATCGTCAAATAAAATTATATAAAATACAAACAAAGGGAAGTAGGATGCATATAGTGATGCATTAGCAAAAAATCGATAACCTTTAAGAGTATGAAAGCCATCAAGATTCATTCTGTTAACGAAATATAAATTTATTAATGTTGGCATTAAACTCATTCCAAGCGTCAAAAGAGCGATCCATAGTTTTGCTGAAAATTCAAGATAATGATCTTCTGGCTCTGGCATTAAATATGATAATGAATAAATTATAAAAAATGATGTTATTGCAGGGATTAAAAAGAACGTTGATACAAATCGTATTTTTTTTAAAAATAATTCAATAAGGTCTGTTATTGCGGAGGAACCATTGTTAATTATTTGTCTTATATTCTGATTGAAGAAAGCAAGTGCTGATATTAATAAGATTGATTTTAAAAAAAGCAATAATATATTAATAAAGCTTACATGTCTTTTATCATGATTAAAACCTTTTGAATTAAGTGGTTCTGAAAAGCTATTTAAATTACTGTAAGTTAGAAATTCTGTTTGAACAAGCCATATTGATTCTTCAATTACATCTAGATCGTCAACTATGAATATTCCAATCTTATCAAGGTTTAATTTTTCGCAAAGTATAGAAAACATAGATTCATTTAATTCTCCGTTTAAAAGAGATTCTGTTTTATCGTTTCCAAATATTTCTCTTAATTCATTTGGTTGTAATATATGATGATTTGAGTTTTTATGAATAGTTTGGTTTACGATTTCAAACATTTCATCATTACAATTTTTTCGAATTATTACAGATGTGATATTGGTGTTTGCGATCGGGACGTTTTGAAGCTCAATGTATTTTGTTGATAATAGTTTTTCAATTGATTCATCATAGGCATATTCAATCGGATCGTCAGCAAAACCCATATAATTTGGCAAGCCATTGAAAAACGGGAAGAGCTCAATTTTGTGATTCATATTTTGATCACAAGTAGCCAGCGTTAAATTAATTTTTTCCTTAGTTAATTTAGCAAATAAATTTTCATTGTCTATTTCAATTATTGAATCACAATAATTACTGGTTAGAGATAAATAATACTTGTTGTTATTTGTATGTCTGGATATATAATCAAGTGAAATAACATGCTTTTTGTATCTCTCAATTTTAAGTGAGTCACTTGTGGCTTTTGAATTGATATAATTAAATGATAATATTACTAAAAGCAGTAATGTTTTAAGATTAGATATCATTTTACAAATATATTTTTAAAAATTATCGATTTAAAATGTGTAATTTAATTGTGAGCGTAACGTTACGTTAAACTCTGTAAAATGAAAGTCACTATCCTTTATATTTATAAGTTCTGTTACGTCGTGTTATTTTTTGTCTGTATTTAATCAATCAATGATTAATTAGTGTAAAGTGATTTTATTAAGTCTAGCACTTTCATATTGAAGCTTAGAATGAGAGATTTTCGCATAAATCTGAGTTGTCTTAATATTGGTGTGTCCTAGCCAATGACTTACCACCTCTATGGGAACATTATTATCCAAGAGTATTGTTGTAGCACATGTATGCCTGGCAATATGATGAGTTAGATTTTTTTTAATACCACATAAGTTAGAAATAAACTTTAAGTACCTATTAACTCTCTGATTGGTATAGATTGGTAAAACGTTACCTTTTAAGCTTCTAAATTTTGACCAGTTGTATTTATCTACAATTGAAATCGCTGGTTTAATTAGGGGTATTTCTCGTCTTTCTCCGGTTTTAATTTGATCTACTCTAATATGAGGTTCATCATTTATAATTTGAATATCTTCCATTTTTAGATCTATTGCATCACAAAATCTTAAACCTGTGTAACACGAAAACATAAATATATCCCTTACTTGATCTAAAGATTCATTTTTGGATAAGTCCAAGCTATTCAATTTATCAAGTTCCTCCTTGGTAAGATATTCTCTGTTCCCCTGTGGGAATGTTAGTTTAAAATGGGCATAAGGATTTATATTCAATTTACCTCTAGATATAGCATCACTAAGAATGGTTTTAACTCTTGTATGATGCTTATTGATAGAAGTAATGCTTAATCTGTCTCCTTTATTATTCCATATGATTTGTCTTAAATAGTCATCAAACTTGGCAATAATGGTTAAATCATAATTTTCGAGTGTGATCTTTTGTCTATTATGTTCGGATAGAAATTTAGTAAGATAATTTTGACTAGCAAAGTAGAGTTTACTTGTAGCTTGAGACCAAGAGCCATCTTTTAATTTTCTATCTATGTACTCTTGAAAGTATTCTAATAATAAATCCTCAGATTTTTTTGATCCTAGTAATTGTATTTTAAGATCTTTAGCGGAGTAATTTATTTTTAGTTCATCAAAATTATTTTTTATGCGATAAATTTTCATCTTTAGATCAGATAGTCTTTGATTAAAAAGCGAGTTTTTATTAAACTCCTCTTTCTTAGGGTTCCAATCTGATTTTTTACAAGGTAAACCAGTTGTAAATTCTGCTTTTGTTCGGTTAAAGATAATTTGAGCATAAACCTTAAAACCCGATCCAGAACTTTTAACAGGTTTTAAGTAGAACTTAACCGTCATTGTTTTTGATGAAAATGTTTCAGGTGAAACATTTTTATTCTTTAGGTGAAACATAAGTGAAACATTTTGCAATAAAATTAGGAATAAAATAAAAGTTATTGCAACTCTAAATGATGTAACTTATTGACAATGAAAGGCTTTGAAAAAGGTCGAAAAACTCAGAAAGGAAAATGGTGGAGAATACCGGATTCGAACCGGTGGCCTTTTGACTGCCAGTCAAACGCTCTAGCCAACTGAGCTAATCCCCCAAGATAAAGTCATAAATACATTGACTTTTTACATTGCAAAGATAAAGAATACCTGAAATAAAACCCTTTTCTTTTCCTTAATTTGCAGAACGAATGCCAGACACTTATACCATACACAACGATTTTCTTCAAGTACGTATCAAGCGGAAAGGAGCTGAGTTGTGCTCAGTAAAGAACAATACATATACTGAATTTATATGGCAGGCATCTCCAATCTGGAATCGCCATGCACCAAATTTATTTCCAATAGTAGGTAGTTTGTTGGATCACGAATACAGATATAATGATAAAAATATAGCTCTTACTCATCATGGTTTTGCTCGAGATATGGATTTTGATATGTTGCATCAAAGTGAACATTCCATCTGCTTTATTCTTCAAAATGATGAATTTACATGGAGGAGTTATCCATTTAAGTTTACATTATTAATCACCTTTACTTTAGAGAATAATTCATTGATACAGTCCTACAGAGTATTAAACACGGATACGAAAACTATTCCTGTTTCTTTTGGCGGACATCCAGCATTTAATGCAAACCCTATTGGTGATTTTGAAATTTATTTTGAATCAAATGAATCCATTTATTCTAACATGCTTGATGGTCCATATATAAGTAATCAATTAAAACCAATAATTGTAGACAACAAAATAAGTTTAGATTTATTTACCTTTAATGAGGACGCTCTAATCTTTCAAAAACTTCAATCCAAATGGGTTAAGCTGGTACATGCAAAATCCTCTTACGCTGTAAAAGTTGATATCACTGATTTTCCCTTATCTGGGAATATGGTCAAAACCAGGTGCTCCTTTTGTTTGTATCGAACCATGGCAGGGGCTGGCGGATTTTACTTCACACAATAAGGATATTTTTTCAAAAAAAGGAATTATCGCTTTGGGGCAAAATCAGGAAATCAATCGTCAATTTAGTATGGAGTTTACGGGATAGTTTATCCTTTGATACGATCGTAGTTAGTTGCATTAGATGGGTCTAATTTCCCAAGGATATCAATAGCTCTATTTTTAAGTCCAGGATCAGCTTTGGAAAAAATTTGAATTAACTCATCCCTTTTGGCATTAAAAAAAATCTTAAATGTAACAGAATTAGGAACCCGTTCTTGGATGGATCGAATTTTTTCCAATGATGCATATATTTCTTTTCTACCCTCATCATTGTCATCTTTGAATTTATCCAAGCCTACCATGTGATATTGGTAAAAACCAGCTCTGTAAACTTTGAATCGATCATCTAATAATTGATCAATGATGTAATATTTATTTCTATTTCCTCGACCATCGCTTGGATTCCACCCAGGAACATTTTGGGACATATTCCGTATTTGAAGTGCTTTATTAAAGTAAGCTTGTCCTCCTTCAGGGGCGTAGGAGTCAAAATCAATTCCAATAATTACGTTGGCATAGAAAGCTAGTAGTGTGGTTAGTGCCATAAGATTGGCATTTTCTTGATAGTCTAGGCTTTGAAATTGAGCATATTTAAAGAACCATTCTTGATCAAAATGGCTAAAGAGTGTAGTATTATATGTGGTACCATATACGGGACGTGTACTCGTTATATTTACTTCTGCTTTGAATTGATCAATGTTAAATTCAGTAATATTGATGACAAAATTGCAATTGATTTTTTCTTGTGGTTGTACCTTATTGCTAATCCAGTTACGTTGATTCATGAACTGATTGATAGCATTTTGTAAATCATCAAAAATATCCTTATTGGTTGCCTGAATCTGGTCTGTTCTAATTTGGATATTGCATTGTAAATCTTGTCCCCATGAGATGGAGCAAATTAGAATAAAAACGAGAGTAAAGTATTTTTTCATAAGTAACGGAGCAAAAGTTGAGTAATATCTTGAGATACTTCTAATTTGGATTTAGCGCTATATTGGTGTATTTCTCCATTTTTTTCCAGGATGGTAACTTTATTGGTGTCTTTTCCAAATCCAGCTTCAGGATCGTTCATTGAATTGAGAACGATGAAATCTAAGTTTTTGGTATTTAATTTTTGTTTGGCGTGTTTTAATTCATCGGTAGTTTCTAATGCGAATCCGGCAAGTATCTGATTTGGTTTTTTAAGTTTCCCTAATGTTGCAAGTATATCTTTCGTTCGGGTTAATATTAATTGCATTTCGTCTGCTGTTCCCTTTTTTATT
This sequence comes from uncultured Bacteroidia bacterium, assembly GCA_943787465.1. Lineage (GTDB taxonomy): Bacteria > Bacteroidota > Bacteroidia > NS11-12g > UBA9320 > UBA9320. The sequence goes on from CALSMN010000008.1 coordinate 6,405, forward strand.
TTTTGGTCAGTATACTGAGCCGGTTTAAAATCAGCTACTGCTGCGGCTAAAATAGCTGCATCGCAACTGGGGAATATCCTGCTGCAGGCATCATACATTTGCTCTGCTGACTCAACATGAGTTAATGTTATGTTGGGGGATAAATTGTGAGATGAAGTAGGTCCTAGAACGAGTTCAACACTAGCGCCAAGACGAGATAGAGTATTGGCAATGGCTACACCCATTTTCCCGGAACTGTAATTCCCAATGAAACGAACAGGATCTATTTTTTCATAGGTAGGTCCAGCATTGACAAGTATTTTTTTTCCTTCCAACAGAGTGGATTGATCAAAATAACGAGCTACAGTTTCACAGATGGTCTCGGGTTCAGACATACGACCCATACCAGATAGACCGCTAGCTAACTCACCTGAAGTTGCCGAAATTTCAATATTACCAAAACGAATAAGTGTGTCAATATTTTGTGAAGTAGAAGGATGTTGATACATATCTAAATCCATAGCCGGAGCAAAAAAAACAGGACAATCTGCGGACAAATAAGTAGCTAACAATAAGTTGTCACATCTCCCCATAGCCATTTTGGAAAGAGTGTTGGCTGTGGCAGGAGCAATCACCATTGCGTCTGCCCATTTTCCTAGCTCAACATGATTGGTCCACTGGCCAGTTTCTTTAACAAAGAAGTTGGAGTATACGGGATGTTTAGATAATGTAGAAAGGGTTAGTGGTGTGATAAAATCTAACGCACTTGGGGTACAAATGATTTTAACATCGGCTCCATTTTTAATGAATAAACGCGTTAAAACAACTGCTTTATATGCAGCAATTCCTCCGGTTATGCCAAGAAGAATTTTTTTATTTGGAATCTTCTTTTGCAGGATTTCTGAAATAAACCTTCTCGTTTAAAAACTCTTCAATCGCAACAATTGTTGGTTTTGGTAGTCCTTCGTAATGTTTTGAAATTTCAATTTGCTCTCTGTTTTCAAAAATTTCTTCCAAATTGTCATGGTCAGAAGCAAATTCGTCCAATTTTGCGACTAATTCTTCTTTGATAGAAGAAGAGATTTGGTTTGCTCTTTTAGAGATGATAGCAACAGACTCATATAAATTGTCGGTTGGTAAACTAATCTCACGAGTGTCTCTAGTAATGGTTGAGTTTGGAATCTCTGAATCGTTATTTGTCATGATATTATTTTTTAGTTGGTTTGGGCTAAAACTGCCAGTGTTTTTTCTTTTATTTTTTGAATATCATTGGCATACATGGTCTTGTCGCCAAATTCTTTTTTGAACGCTTCAATTTTGTTTAAGGTATCTTGATAACGCTCTGCTTGTTTCTTTTGAATACTATTTTTGGCATATCGATATGCAGCATCAACTACCAAGTAGTTTAATTCAGTTCTGTTTTCAATATCCGGATAGTCGTCAATTGCGTTTTGGCAGGCAACAATTGCACTGTTGTAATACCCTAATTCATAATAGAGTTTGGCGTTTTCGTAAATCTTTTTAAGAATCTTTTGTCGAAGAATATCGATTTTGTCATTGCAATCTGATACGTATGTACTATTGGGGTATTTATTTATGAATGCTTGCAAATCATTGATAGCCTCTTTTGTTGGACGTTGATCTAGTTCATGTGGCATTGATCGCTTAAATTTACAAAGAGCAGACATGTATAAAGCTTCTTCTTTTTTATCGCTTTGTGAATATATTTCAACAAAATTGTTGAAATGGTAACCAGCCAAAAGATATTCTTGATTTCCATAGTACGAATAAGCGTACAAATATTGAATTTCTTCCCGCTCAGATCGGCCATAGTACAAGCCCAAAAGTTCTTCCAGAAGAGGTTGAGCCCTGAGGTAATCCTTGGCTTTATAGTATTTTTTAGCAGCGTCTAATTTTTCTTGAGGAGTGCCATCTTTCACCAGTTTCTGATAACTGGAACAAGAGGCAAATAAAAACACGAATGATATGTAAACTAAATTTCTCACTCCAAAATGTGTGCAAAGATAATCATATTTCATATCATTTTCAATAAACTTTCATGTTAATATGGGCCTTTTCGCATGAATGCATAAAATTATTATGAGATGCTTAACAATGATGATTGCCAAAATACATAACGTATTATCTTTGCACAAAATAAGTAATATTTTACAATGGATTTATTTGATAAAATTGCAAACAAAGTAAGCCCTCTTGGTCAATTTGCAGCAGATGCACATCACTATTATACATTCCCAAAATTAGAAGGTGAATTAGCTCCAAGAATGATATTTAGGGGCAAAGAAGTGCTTAACTGGAGTTTGAATAACTATCTTGGTTTGGGGAATCATCCAGATGTAAGAAAAGCAGATGCCGAAGCGGCATCTCAGTATGGCTGTGCCTATCCTATGGGTGCTAGAATGATGTCTGGTAACACCGATTATCATGAAGAATTAGAAAAGCAGTTAGCAGAATTTGAACAAAAGGAGGACGCTATTTTATTGAATTTTGGTTATCAAGGTATTTTATCAGCGATTGATGCACTAGTTGATCGAAGAGATGTTATTGTGTATGATGCAGAATCGCACGCATGTATCATTGACGGAGTAAGACTTCATCAAGGTAAAAGATTCGTTTATGCTCATAATGATATTGAAAATTTAGAGAAACAGCTGGAACGAGCTACTAAAATGGCTAATGAACAGGGTGGTGCAATTTTAGTCATCACAGAGGGTGTGTTTGGTATGAGCGGAAATCAAGGAAAACTCAAAGAAGTGGTTGCATTAAAATCTAAATTTGAGTTCAGATTAATGGTTGATGATGCTCATGGTTTTGGTACACTTGGGCCAAATGGGGAAGGAGCAGGAGTGGAGCAGGGTATACAGGCTGATATTGATGTGTATTTTTCAACTTTTGCAAAATCTATGGCAAGTATCGGTGCATTTATTGCTGGTGACAATGTGATTATCAATTACTTACGATATAGTATGAGATCTCAAATATTTGCAAAATCATTACCGATGACATTTGTCAAAGGAGCGATCAAACGTCTGGAAATGTTAAGAACTCAACCCGAACATAAAGCAAACCTATGGAAAATTGTAAATGCTCTTCAAGGTGGCTTGAAAGCAGAAGGTTTCAATATAGGTTCTACTACATCATGTGTAACTCCAGTTATCTTGAAAGGCAATGTTGCAGAGGCTACACACTTGACTCACGATCTACGAGAGAATTATAATATTTTCTGTTCAATTGTAGTTTATCCTGTGGTTCCAAAAGATGTGATTATGCTTCGACTTATTCCAACAGCTTCACATACATTGGCAGATGTAGAAGAAACGATTAAAGCTTTTCAGGACATTAAAGGTAAACTTTTGCAAGGTGATTATAAAGCAGAAACCCTAGCAGCATTTAATTGATTTTTCGATTTTTAAGTCGACTTAAGCGTTACATAGAAATTTCAAATTACGAAAGATTAGGCTTTTTTGTCTTATTTTTTATTGTACTCCTCATTTCAGCATATTATTATTTTAAGCACAGTCACTTGACAGCATTAGACTCGCCAACCGATAGTGAGATGATAGCTTTCATAAACAGAAATCAGTCTTTTTTTGAAGAAGAATCAATGACAAATGTGCCAACAAATGTTGATGATAAGACTGAGGCTAATGTTCAATTATTTAATCCAAATACAGATAGCTATGAATTAATGATTCAAAAAGGTCTTTCAAATCACATAGCAAAAAATATATTAAATTATAGGAAGAAAGGCGGCGTTTTCAGGATAAAGAGTGATTTAAAAAAAATATATACCATAAATGATTACTACTACAATCAAATAAAGAATTCCATTGATTTACCTCTAAGAAAAAATAAAACTAGACAAAAAAGTGGTTATGTGATTACGCCAAAATCATTTCATATTGCTATTAATTCCTGTCATTCAAATGATCTTATTCAATTAAAAGGAATAGGTCCAGTTTTGGCTGAAAGAATTCTTAAATTTCGAGATAAACTCGGTGGTTTTTATAATTTTAATCAATTGTATGAGGTTTATGGATTGCCCAAAGAAACTACCGATAGTATTAAAAGATATATACAAATAGATAGTTCATATATTCAACCAACTATAGCCATTAATTCATCTGGAGTAAAAGAATTAGCATCACATCCATACGTTTCATACAAGGAAGCTAAAATGATTGTTAATTTTCGTGAACAACATGGTTTTTTTAAAACAAAAGAGGATTTGACTCAGTTGAAAATCATAGATAAAATTTTTATTCAAAGAATAATGCCCTATATAAACCTAAACTAATTTTCATGAAACGTGTTAGCATAGTATAATTGCAAAAATAAAAATCCAACAATGAATTTTGAACAATCTGAAACCCAAAAACTCATCAGACAAGCTGCTAAAGACTTCGCCGAAAAACATATTCGACCTTATGTAATGGAATGGGATGAAGATCAATATTTCCCTAGATCTTTATTTAGATTAATGGGAGAACAGGGATTTATGGGAATTTTGGTTCCTGAAGAGTATGGAGGATCAGGATTAGGTTATTTTGAGTATTCTGCAGTAGTTGATGAAATAGCACAAGTTTGTGGCTCAATAGGATTATCTACGGCAGCCCACAATTCATTATGTACTGGACATATCTCATATTTTGGTAATGATCATCAGAAATCCAAGTATTTACCCAAATTAAGTACAGGTGAATATCTCGGCGCATGGGGATTGACAGAACCTAACACAGGAAGTGATGCTATGCGAATGAAAACAACTGCTAAAAAAGTGGATGGTGGTTGGGTAATCAATGGCACAAAAAATTGGATAACACATGGTCTTTCTGGAGATATTGCTGTTGTTTTGGCAAGAACAGGTGAATTACTAGACAGTAGAGGAATTTCAGCATTTATAGTTGAAAGGGAAACACCTGGTTTCAAGGGAGGTAAAAAAGAAAATAAATTAGGTATGAGAGCTTCAGAAACGGCAGAAATGATCTTTGAAGATTGTTTCGTTCCTGATGATGCACTTTTGGGACAAGAGGGACAAGGTTTTATTCAGGCAATGAAAATATTAGACGGTGGTAGGATTTCAATTGCTGCATTGTCGCTTGGTATAGCTAAGGGTGCTTATTTTGCATCAGTCAAGTATAGCCAAGAAAGAGAGCAGTTTGGTAAGCCTATCTCTAGTTTCCAGGCAATTAGCTTTAAGTTGGCCGATATGGCAACTCAAATTGAAGCTTCTCAGTTGCTTATTGATCAATCCTGTTATCTAAAAAATGAGGGATTACCTATGACAAAAGAGAGCGCAATGGCTAAGTATTATGCTTCTGAAGTATCTGTTCAGGTCAGTACAGAAGCGATTCAGATATTTGGTGGGTATGGATATACAAAAGATTTCCCAGTGGAAAAGTACTACAGAGATTCAAAACTTTGTACCATTGGTGAAGGGACATCAGAGATACAGAAATTGGTAATTTCAAGACAAATTTTAAAATAATTTGAAAAATTAAAATAAAAACTAAATTTGCACTCCTTTATATAAAATGTTATTAATAAATCTAAAAGAAAACGATACAATCGACAAAGCTCTCAAGAAGTATAAAAAAAAGTTTGAGAAAACTGGTGTTGTAAAAGAGTTGCGAGACAGACAGCAGTTCACCAAACCTTCTGTTAAAAGAAGAAAACAGCTGATTAAGGCAAGATACAAGCAATTTCTTAATAACCCCAAGTAATATTTAGTTAAGAAAACTCATCTTATTTTTGTATATTGTGCACAATAATGACCGGTGTACATCACAAGCTTATTTCTAAATATGCCGATTATTTATCTAATAATCGAATGTATTCGAAGCATACTGTACTATCATACACACGAGATTTAAATCAATATCATCAGTTTGTTCAGCAGTTTAGTGGTCATAATTTCCTTCCTAATTCAAAATCATTAAGACTTTGGGTAAGATTACTTGCAAAAGAAAAAAAATCCGAAAAAACAATACATCGTAAAGTTAGCTCAGTAAAATCATTTGCAAAATTTTTATTCATTACTGGTGAAATAAAAGAATCAATTTCCATCGAGTTGCAACTGCCCAAATTGAAAAAGCAGATACCTACCTATGTAAAGGAAAAAGACATGGAACATCTGTTAGAATCGTTCCAATGGGATAGTTCAGATTATAAATCTTGTTTAGCATACACCATCTTTTCTTGTTTTTATCATACAGGAATGAGACGATCCGAGTTAATATCATTAAGTTCAAGGCAATTTAATGCCTACAATCAAGAAATCAAAGTAATAGGTAAGGGTAGTAAAGAGCGAATAATACCACTGAGTAATGAAATCATATCTCAGCTCAATGCATTCACTGAAGTTAAAACTAAACAAGGCATTCAATCTGAATTTATTTTTTGTGACAAAAAAGGCAATAAGTTATCGGACAAGCAAGTATATATTATTGTGAAAAGATTTTTGGATAAGACATTTTCCAATAAAAAAAGTCCTCATGTACTCCGCCATAGTTTTGCAACCCATTTGCTTCAAAATGGAGCAGATATTAATGCAATTAAAGAGCTCTTGGGGCACAGTAGTCTATCTGCTACTCAGATATATGCACACAATGATATTTCACAATTGAAGAAAATTTATAAAAAAACACATCCATTTTCAGAATAAGAATAACTAAAAATAAAAAATTATGAACACACAAATTCAAGCCATTCACTTTAAAGCAGATAAAAAACTAATTGATTTTATTGAAAATAAAATAACTAAGCTGGAGACATTTCACGATGGAATCATAGATGCTCAAGTTTTTTTAAAATTGGAAAATACGCAAATCAAAGAAAATAAAACTATTGAAATCAAAATTAATATTAAACAAACCAGTTTTATACAGACAGAAACATCTTTAACCTTTGAGGCTGCAACGGACTTAGCCATTGAATCCTTAAAAAAGCAGATAAAGCGATACAAAGGTAAAATAGAAGATCGTTAGTTCGCCAGATAAGGTTATGTACACTTTAAGATATTTACATTTTTTTTTACATTTTGAGTTTGTTCAATTAAACTAAATACATACCTTTGCCGTCCTTAAAATAGCGAGGGTAGAGAAATACATTTAGTTCTTTGAGTTAAATCCTTGATTTTAAGCATATTGCCGCCTTAGCTCAGTTGGTAGAGCAGCTGATTTGTAATCAGCCGGTCGTTGGTTCGAGTCCAATAGGCGGCTCTTTTCTGGGGAGATACCAGAGCGGTCAAATGGGGCAGACTGTAAATCTGCTGCTTCGGCTACGTAGGTTCGAATCCTACTCTCCCCACATTTTTAAAGGGAAAAGAAAACAATATGAAATGCGGGAGTAGCTCAGTTGGTAGAGCGACAGCCTTCCAAGCTGTAGGTCGCGGGTTCGAGCCTCGTCTCCCGCTCTGTACTTTTAAGTGTAAACTTAAAAGTAATGTAAAGTATACTTTACGAAATTGGGTCAGTGAAGAGAATTATGCAGATCTCATTACGCTGTTCCTTTGATATACTGTTTGTGTAACAAGCCGACGTAGCTCAGGGGTAGAGCGTTTCCTTGGTAAGGAAGAGGTCGTGGGTTCAATTCCCATCGTTGGCTCACATATAAATAATAAGAAGAAAGAATAATTAAAATTTATCATGTCAAAAGCAACATTTGATCGTTCGAAAGAACACGTAAACATTGGAACTATCGGACACGTAGATCACGGTAAAACAACCTTGACTGCTGCGATCAGTTCTGTACTCTCTAGTCAAGGACTAGCTGAAAAAACAGATTTCGGTACTATCGATTCTGCTCCCGAAGAGAAAGAAAGAGGTATCACTATTAACACGGCTCACATTGAGTACCAAACCAATTCCAGACATTATGCTCACGTAGATTGTCCTGGTCACGCTGATTATGTTAAGAACATGGTTACGGGTGCTGCTCAAATGGATGGTGCAATACTTGTTGTTGCAGCAACTGATGGACCTATGCCACAAACAAAAGAACATATCCTTCTTGCAAGACAAGTGGGTGTGCCTAGATTAGTTGTGTTTATGAACAAAGTTGACATGGTAGATGACGAAGAATTATTAGAGCTAGTTGAAATTGAAATCAGAGAACTTTTAGGTTTTTATGAGTTTGATGAAGATAATACTCCTATCATCCAAGGTTCTGCTCTTGGAGCACTTAACGGAGATGATAAATGGGTGTCAACTGTGCAAGAATTAATGAATGCTGTAGATGAATGGATTCCTGTTCCTCCTCGTTTGACAGATCAGCCTTTCCTTATGCCAGTTGAGGATGTATTTTCTATTACAGGTAGAGGTACAGTTGCTACGGGTAGAATAGAAAGAGGTGTCATAAATGTATCCGATCCAGTAGAAATTATTGGTATGGGTGCTGAGAATTTAAAATCTGTTTGTACTGGTGTGGAGATGTTTAGAAAATTACTAGACAGAGGTCAAGCTGGAGACAACGCTGGTATTTTGTTAAGAGGTATTGAGAAAACGGATATTCGAAGAGGAATGGTAATCATTGCTCCTGGATCAGTGAAGCCTCATACTAAATTCAAAGCTGAGATTTATGTACTTTCAAAAGAAGAAGGTGGACGTCACACTCCATTCTTTAATAAGTATCGTCCGCAGTTCTATTTCAGAACAACTGACGTAACTGGAGAAATCATGTTGCCAGACGGTACTGAAATGGTAATGCCAGGTGATAACGTAAGTATTACGGTAGAACTTATCAATGCAGTAGCAATGGAGAAAGGATTAAAATTCGCTATCCGTGAGGGTGGTAGAACAGTAGGTGCTGGTCAGGTAACTGAAATTATCGAATAATCCTATTAAATAAATAAGGCACAAACGGGTGTAGCTCAGCTGGCCAGAGCACTGGTCTCCAAAACCAGGTGTCGGGAGTTCGAATCTCTCCACCCGTGCAAAAAAGAAAATATAAATGAGTAAGATAGTAGAAATTTGGAAAAATACCACAGACGAGTTAGTTAACAAGGTGACTTGGCCTTCTTGGGACGAACTTAGAAGCAGTACAACTATTGTTCTAATCGCATCTATTTTATTCGCCTTAGTAATTTTATTAATAGATAAATTATTCGGTGGTGTTATGGATATCTTATATAGTTTATTACAATAAGCATGATGACCACAGATAAAGCCCAAGAAGAATTTAAATGGTACGTGGTTCGTGCCATTAGTGGGTCTGAAAAGAAGGTAAAGGCTATTATAGAGTCTGAACTTGCCTATGCTAAACTTACTAAGTTTGTGCCCGAAATTTTAATACCTACTCAAAAGGTATATGAAATTAAAAATGGAAAAAAAACATCAAAAGAAAAGAGTTATTTTCCTGGATACATTCTAATTCACGCCAATCTTGTTGGTGAAGTTATACCAACTATCCGTGCTGTTAATGGTGTTGTTGGTTTCTTAGGTCAAGATGGTGAACCTGTTCCTATGCGTCAATCTGAAGTAAATCGAATTTTTGGTCAGGTTGATGATAGTAATCAAGAAGGGGAGAGCGCTATTAATCCATATATCGTCGGTGAATTTGTCAAAGTAACTGATGGACCATTTAGTGGTTTTAGTGGTGTGATTGAAGAGGTGAATGAAGAGAAGAAAAAATTAAAAGTAATGGTGAAGATTTTCGGTAGAAAAACACCATTAGAATTAAATTATATACAAGTAGAAAAAGAATAAGCTTCATGGCAAAGCAAATAAAAGGTTTCGTAAAATTACAAGTTCGAGGTGGTGCAGCTAATCCTGCTCCTCCTGTTGGTCCTGCACTAGGTGCTAAAGGAGTTAATATCATGGATTTCTGTAAGCAATTCAATGGTAGAACACAAGATAAAGCTGGTAAAGTTCTTCCAGTGGTCATCACTGTTTATCAAGACAACTCATTTGATTTCATTATCAAAACACCACCAGCTGCAGCACAGTTATTAGAAGCAGCCAAGAAAAAAAGTGGTTCTTCAGAACCGAATCGTGTAAAAGTAGCTAAAGTTACTTGGGATCAAATCAAAACTATAGCAGAAGACAAAATGGCGGACTTAAATGCTATGACTACTGCTTCAGCAATGAAAATGGTAGCTGGCACTGCAAGAAGTATGGGTATTACTGTTACCGGACAGTTTCCGGAAGATAATTAATATTATCGATTTTAAATAATGGGAAAATTAACAAAAAAAAGAAAGGAAGCTTTATCATTATATGATAGAGACGCTGTCTACAGTCTCAACGAGGCGTGTACGATAGTTAAGAAAATTACAACAACTAAATTTGATTCCTCGGTTGACCTAGACGTAAAATTAGGTGTAGATCCTCGTCAAGCTAATCAAATGGTTAGAGGTACTGCCTCATTACCTCACGGAATTGGTAAAGAAGTTCGTGTCTTAGCTTTGGTTACTCCAGATAAGGAGCAAGAAGCTAAAGACGCAGGTGCCGATTTTGTTGGGTTGGACGAGTATGTTTCTAAAATTGAAGGTGGTTGGTTAGACATTGATGTCATTATTACTATGCCAGCAGTTATGGGAAAAATAGGTAGATTAGGTCGAGTTTTAGGACCAAGAAACCTAATGCCTAATCCCAAAAGTGGAACTGTAACAATGGATATTGGTAAAGCAGTAACTGAGATAAAAGCAGGTAAAATTGATTTTAAAGTAGATAAGACCGGAATTATTCATACTTCAGTTGGAAAAGTTTCTTTTGATGCAGATAAGATATACGATAATGCTAAAGAATTGATTGATACCTTGAATCGACTAAAACCAAGTTCTTCAAAAGGGACCTATTTTCAGAGTATTACGGTATCAAGTACGATGAGTCCTGGTATTAAAGTTGATACAAAAACATTAACTGTATAACCCTTTAGAAAAATACAGCAATGAACAAAAACGAAAAAAATAGTATAATAGATGAATTAGTAGATAATTTAAAGGAATACCAGTATGTATACGTTACTGATAGTTCTAATTTATCCGCTAATTCCAATAACGACTTACGAAAGTTGTTACATAAAAATGGTGTCAAAATGCAGGTTATCAAAAACACCTTTGTCCACAAAGCTTTAGAACGGAGTGAGACAGAGTGGGGAGACCTTAAAGACACATTAATAGGTACAACTGCACTCTTATTTGCTTCCAATCCTAAAGCACCTGCTATCGCTATAAAAGAGTTTCGTAAAAAAAGCGATAGACCGTTACTTAAAGGGGCTTACATTGATTCTGACATCTTCATAGGTGATGACCAACTAGGTACACTAGTTGATTTGAAAACCAGAGAAGAACTTGTCGGAGACATTATCGGTCTGCTACGTTCACCAGCAAACAACGTTATCTCTTCACTAAAATCTGGAGGGAATACGATTGCGGGTCTTATCAAAGCACTAGCCGAACGAGAAAATTAATTAATTTAAAAAACAACAATTTAAAACAACAAAAACAATGGCTGACATTAAAAAATTAGCAGAAGAATTGGTAAATTTATCAGTAAAAGATGTTAACGAATTAGCTACTGTGCTTAAAGATGAGTACGGTATTGAGCCCGCAGCAGCGGCAGTAGCAGTTGCAGCAGGACCCGCAGCAGGCGGTGACGCTGGAGGAGGTGATGAACAAACTGAATTCACAGTAATCCTAAAATCTGCAGGAGCTTCAAAGTTAAACGTAGTTAAAGCTGTAAAAACTTTAACAGGTCTTGGACTTAAAGAAGCAAAAGAATTAGTAGACTCAGCTCCAAAGGAAATCAAAGAGAATGTTTCTAAAGATGAAGCAGATGCTTTAAAAGCAGCCTTAGAAGAAGCAGGAGCTGAAGTTGAGCTTAAATAATTATTAAATAATTCGCGTTCGAAAGACCCCTGAAATCAGTGGGTCTTTCGGCGTTTTATTAATTTTCTATTCCATTAACACCAAAAAATAACAACACCTTGTCATCAAAATATAACGAAAGAATAAATTTTGGGAAAATCGCTAAAGTGATTGATTACCCAGATTTCTTGGATGTTCAGTTGAAATCTTTTCAAGAGTTTTTTCAACTTCAAACATCCTCGGAAGACCGAAAATTTGAAGGATTGTTCAAAGTTTTCAGTGAAAATTTCCCCATTACTGATACTCGTAACATTTTTGTTCTCGAATTTTTAGACTACTTTGTTGATCCACCTAGATACACAATTCAAGAATGTATCGAGCGAGGTCTAACTTATGCTGTCCCTCTCAAAGCTAAATTAAAACTAAGCTGTAATGATGTTGAGCATGAGGATTTTGAAACGGTTGTTCAAGACGTTTATCTTGGTACACTTCCATATATGACTCCTACTGGATCATTTATCATTAATGGAGCTGAACGTGTTATTGTTTCTCAGTTACACCGTTCTCCGGGTGTATTTTTTGGTCAATCCTACCATACCAACGGTACTAAGCTATATTCTGCTAGAATCATTCCTTTTAAAGGAAGTTGGATCGAATTTGCTACAGATGTTAACAATGTCATGTATGCTTATATTGACCGTAAGAAAAAATTCCCTGTTACAACATTGCTTAGAGCAATTGGATATGAAACAGACAAAGATATTCTAGACTTATTTGGTCTCGCTGAGGACGTTAAAGTTACAAAGTCAGGACTTAAAAAAGTTTTAGGTAGAAGGTTGGCAGCTAGAGTATTACGTTCATGGATTGAAGATTTTGTGGATGAAGACACAGGGGAAGTAGTGTCAATTGAAAGAAATGAGGTTGTTATTGAACGTGACACAGTTCTTGAGGAAGATCACTTAGCTGAAATTCTGGAATCAGGTGTTAAAACTATTATTTTAAGTAAAGAGAATGATGATAAAAATGATTTCCAAATTATTTTAAATACTCTTCAAAAGGATACATCTAACTCGGGCAAGGAAGCAGTAGAACATATTTATCGTCAGTTACGTAATACAGATCCACCAGATGAAGAAACAGCTCGTGGTATTATCGAACGATTGTTCTTCTCCGATAAACGTTATGACTTAGGAGAAGTTGGAAGATACAGGATCAACAAAAAATTAGAATTAGACATCGATAGCAATATTCGAGTTCTAACAAATAGAGATATTATATCCATAATTCAGTATTTAATTGAATTAGTAAACTCTAGAACTGATGTAGATGATATAGACCACTTAAGTAATAGAAGAGTTCGTACAGTTGGTGAACAATTATACAATCAATTTGGTGTGGGTCTTGCCCGTATGGCAAGAACTATACGTGAACGAATGAATATAAGAGATAATGAGGTATTTACACCAACTGATTTGGTGAATGCAAGAACTTTATCTTCAGTTATAAATTCATTTTTTGGAACCAACCAACTATCTCAATTTATGGATCAAACCAACCCATTGGCAGAGATAACCCACAAAAGAAGAATGTCTGCTCTTGGACCAGGAGGTTTGTCAAGAGAAAGAGCAGGATTTGAGGTAAGGGATGTTCACTACACTCATTATGGTCGATTATGTACTATCGAAACACCTGAGGGGCCAAATATTGGACTGATATCTTCATTATGTGTTCATGCAAAAATAAACAACTTAGGATTTATCGAAACTCCTTATCGAAAGGTTGAAAATGGAAGAGTAAAAGTAGAAGAAGATGTAATTTATTTGAGTGCAGAGGAAGAAGATGAACATATTATAGCTCAAGCGAATTCGCCATTTGATAAAAAAGGAAATTTATCCAATGATTTAATAAAAGCCAGATTTGAGGGTGATTTTCCTATCGAAGATAAAAATAAGATAGATTACATGGACGTAGCTCCAAATCAGATTGTATCTATTGCTGCATCGTTGATTCCATTCTTAGAACATGACGATGCTAACCGTGCATTGATGGGGTCTAACATGCAACGTCAAGCGGTGCCTATCATGAATCCAGAAGCTCCTATTGTAGGTACTGGTCTTGAAGCGCAAGTAGCTAAAGATTCAAGAACTCAATTACTATCAGAGGGTAATGGAGTGGTAGAGTATGTTGATGCAGATGAAATTAGAATAAAGTATGATTATACTGATGATGATATGCTTGCCAGTTTCATTGGAGATACTAAAACCTATTACTTAACTAAATTTAGAAGAACAAACCAAAATATGGTTGTTAATCTAAGACCTATTGTAGAAAGAGGCGATAAAGTAGTTGAAGGGCAAGTCTTAAGTGAGGGGTATGGTACACAAGGAGGTGAATTAGCACTTGGTCGAAATCTCAAAGTAGCATTCATGCCTTGGCAGGGATATAACTTTGAAGATGCAATTGTAATTTCAGAAAAAGTAGTCAAAGATGATTATTTTACATCTATACACATCACAGAACATGATGTAGAGGTTAGAGATACTAAACGCGGAATTGAAGAATTAACCAATGATATTCCTAATGTTAGTGAAGAAGCTACTAAAAATCTAGATGAAAATGGATTAATTCGCGTCGGTGCACTAATTAAAGAAGGAGATATTCTAATTGGTAAAATTACACCAAAAGGAGAATCTGAACCTTCACCAGAGGAAAAATTACTTCGAGCAATTTTTGGAGATAAAGCAGGTGACGTAAAAGATGCATCCCTTAAAGCAACACCATCCAAAGAAGGTGTTGTTGTCGCCAAACAGCTATTTGTTCGACGTAAGAAAGATAGAGCCAACAAAGCAGATGATAAAACTAAATTGACAAAACTTGAAAAAGATCATCTGGATGAGTTGGATAAATTAAGAGCTATTTTACTGGATAAATTATATAAATTACTTTCGGGTAAAACCTCCGCAGGCGTTCAAAATGTATATTACGAAGATGTCATTTCTAAAGGTACCAAATTTACGCTTAAAAACATAGCATCTATTGACTTTACCACTGTTTCATACAATAATTGGACATCTGATGATCATACAAACACTCTGATTGGCAGAATATTAACCAATTATAAATCTAAATATACGGATATTTCCACCTCCTATAAAAGAGAACAGTTTACGATTAGTGTTGGAGACGAACTTCCAACGGGTATACTCAAACTTGCAAAAGTTTACGTTGCTAAAAAACGTAAATTAAAAGTAGGAGATAAGATGGCAGGTAGACATGGTAATAAGGGTATTGTTGCTAAAATAGTTCCAGAAGAAGATATGCCCTATCTTGAGGATGGAACACCTGTAGAAATTGTACTTAATCCTTTAGGTGTACCTTCTCGTATGAACTTGGGACAGATATATGAAACTGTATTAGGATGGGCTGGAAGCGAACTCGGTTTAAACTTTGGAACACCAATTTTTGATGGTGCATCTGAAGCAGAAATTGATGAACAAATAGCGAAAGCTGGTCTTCCACAATTTGGGTCTGCTCAATTATACAATGGCCTCACAGGAGAAAAATTCCATCAAAAAACTACGGTTGGAATTATGTACATGCTCAAACTTGGTCACATGGTAGATGATAAAATGCATTCTCGTTCTATTGGACCATACTCACTCATTACACAACAACCTCTGGGTGGTAAAGCACAATTTGGAGGTCAACGTTTTGGTGAAATGGAGGTATGGGCATTAGAAGCATTTGGCGCAGCTAATATACTCAGAGAGATACTTACCGTTAAGTCTGACGATATAATAGGCAGAGCTAAGGCTTATGAAGCTATTGTTAAAGGAGAAAATATGGTTGAGCCAGGTCTTCCAGAATCATTTAACGTACTGTTACATGAATTGAGAGGTTTAGGTATTGAATTAACTTTTGATTAAAATTATAAAGATTAGAAAATAATGTCAAATAAAAAAGATATAAAAATTAAGTCTAATTTTAAGAAACTTAGAATAGGTTTATCCTCACCTGAAGTTGTTTTACAACGTTCATTTGGTGAAGTCACCAAACCTGAAACTATCAATTACAGATCATACAAACCAGAGATGGGTGGTTTGTTCTGTGAGAGAATATTTGGACCTGTTAAGGATTACGAATGTCATTGTGGAAAGTATAAGAGAATTAGATATAAAGGAATAGTATGTGATCGTTGTGGGGTTGAAGTTACTGAGAAAAAAGTACGTAGAGAGCGGATGGGTCATATTGAGCTCGTAGTACCTATCGTTCACATTTGGTACTTTAAATCATTACCCAATAAAATTGGTTATTTAATCGGTCTTCCTTCTAAAAAATTAGAAATGATTGTTTACTATGAGAGATACATTGTAATTCAATCAGGAATTAAGGAAGCAGACGGAGTGAACTACCTTGATTTCTTAACTGAAGAAGAATATCTTGACATTCTAGATTCATTACCAAAAGAAAATCAATATTTAGATGATAATGACCCTAATAAATTTATCGCCAAAATGGGTGGTGAAGCTATTTGGGATTTGTTAGCTAGACTCGATTTAGATGATTTATCATTTAGTTTAAGACATCAAGCAGCAAATGAAACTTCTCAGCAACGTAAAAATGAGGCACTTAAAAGACTAAATGTTATCGAAAGTTTCAGAGCATCAACCAAAACGGGTGAAAATAGACCGGAGTGGATGATTCTTAAAATGCTTCCGGTTATTCCACCTGAGCTTAGACCTCTTGTTCCACTGGATGGGGGAAGATTTGCTACCTCAGATTTAAATGATTTATATAGACGAGTAATTATTAGAAATAACCGTCTAAAACGATTAATGGAAATTAAAGCTCCTGAAGTAATTCTTAGAAATGAGAAACGAATGCTTCAAGAGGCAGTAGATTCTTTATTAGACAATACGCGAAGAGCTAATGCTGTAAAAGCTACAGGAAATAGACCGCTTAAATCATTGAGTGATATGCTTAAGGGTAAGCAAGGTCGTTTCCGTCAAAATTTATTAGGTAAGCGTGTGGATTATTCTGGTCGTTCAGTCATTGTGGTTGGACCGAACTTAAAACTTCATGAGTGTGGTTTACCTAAAGGAATGGCTGCAGAGCTATTCAAGCCATTCATTATCAGAAAGTTGATTGAGCGTGGAATCGTAAAAACAGTTAAATCTGCTAAGAAAATTGTAGATAAAAAAGAACCAGTTATTTGGGAAATTTTGGAGAATATTTTAAAAGGTCATCCGATTCTTTTAAATCGTGCTCCAACGCTTCACAGATTGGGTATTCAAGCTTTCCAACCTAAATTAGTTGAAGGTAAAGCTATTCGTTTACACCCACTTGTTTGTACAGGATTTAACGCAGATTTTGATGGTGACCAAATGGCTGTTCACGTACCATTAGGTAACGCAGCAGTATTGGAAGCTCAAATTCTAATGTTAGCTTCTCATAACATTCTTAATCCAGCCAATGGTGCTCCCATTGCCGTACCTTCTCAAGATATGGTTTTAGGTCTATACTATATGACCAAAATGAGAAGATCTACTAAAAATGAGTCCGTAAAGGGAGAAGGACTGACTTTTTACAGTTTTGAAGAGGTTGAAATTGCTTACAATGAAGGTAAAGCTGATCTAAATGCAGTAATCAATGTTAGAACCGGTGTAAAAGAAGATGGTCAAATTGTCCAAAAAATAATTGAAACTTCTGTTGGAAGAGTGATCTTCAATAAGAATGTTCCGGAAAAAATTGGATTTATTAATACGTTACTTACCAAAAAATCTTTACGAGATATTATTGGGGAGATGATAAAAGAAGTAGGGGTTGCCGCAACTGCAAAATTCCTAGACGAAATCAAGAGCTTAGGTTTTTACTATGCATTTAGAGGAGGTCTTTCTTTCAATATTTCTCACGTCTTAGTTCCTTCTGCTAAAGAAGAACTTGTTGAATCTGCTCGCAAGGAAGTAGAGGAAATTACTTTCAATTATGAAAATGGTTTCATTACCAACAATGAGCGATACAATCAGGTTATTGATATCTGGACAAGAATTAATTCAAAAGTAGCAGATGCTCTATTGCACGATATCGCTACTGATGATCAAGGATTCAATCCAATATATATGATGCTTGATTCTGGAGCAAGGGGTTCCAAAGAACAAATTCGTCAGTTAGGTGGAATGAGGGGATTGATGGCTAAGCCACAGAAAAAATTAGGTACTGGAGGGACAGGTGAAATTATCGAAAATCCAATTCTCTCTAATTTTAGAGAAGGGCTTTCAATTTTGGAATATTTCATTTCAACTCACGGTGCTCGAAAAGGTCTGGCGGATACGGCACTTAAAACTGCAGATGCTGGTTATTTGACCAGAAGGCTTCATGATGTAGCACAAGATGTTGTAGTATCTATTGAAGATTGTAACACTTTAAGAGGATTTGAAGTTCGCACATTAAAAGAGAACGATGAGGTAATTGATAGTCTTTTTGATCGTATTGTAGGTAGAGTTTCTTTACTAGACATTCATCACCCAGAAACAGATGAAATTATTGTAAAAGCTGGTCAAGAAATTAATGAAGATAATGCCAAAATTGTTGAAGAAGCAGGAATTGAATCAGTAGAAATTAGATCTGTGATGACTTGTGAGTCAAAACAAGGGGTATGTGCCAAATGCTATGGTAGAAATTTAGCTACTGGAAGACCTGTGCAAGCAGGAGAGGCAGTGGGTGTAATTGCTGCTCAATCCATTGGTGAGCCTGGCACACAGCTTACATTAAGAACTTTCCACGTGGGGGGTACTGCTTCTAACATAGCTCAAGATTCTCAGTTAATTTCTAAATATAATTCTGTTGTTGAGTTCGATGAAGTTAAAACGGTTCCTGGTAAAGATCAAAATGGGAATGATGTTGGAATTGTTGTTGGAAGATCTGGTGAAATTAAATTATTAGATTCGAAAACGAAAGAAGTCCTAATTATTAATAATATTCCCTACGGTTCTTTCTTGTATGTTGATGAAAAACAAAAATTGAAGAAAGGTGATAAAATCTGTTCTTGGGATCCGTATAATGCAGTTATTTTATCAGATTTAGATGGTAAAGTAGAATTTGTTGATCTCAAAGAAGGAGTCTCTTTCACTGTTGAGATGGATGAGGCAACTGGATACAAAGAAAAAGTAATTACTGATTCTAGAGATAAGAAAATCAATCCGGCCATTCATATCATTGGGAAAAAAGGTGAAATCTTAAAAGAACTGAACGTTCCGGTAGGTGCCCACCTTTCTGTTGAAGATGGGGCGAAGGTGAAAGGCGGTACTATAATTGCCAAAATCCCTCGTGTTGTTGGTAAAACAAGTGATATTACGGGAGGTTTACCTAGGGTAACTGAACTTTTTGAAGCTCGTAACCCATCTAATCCTGCAGTTGTTTCAGAGATTGATGGTGTAGTTACTTATGGTGGTATCAAACGAGGTAACCGTGAGATAACAATTCAATCTAAAGAAGGAATTGGAAAGAAATATTTAATTTCTTTATCAAAACATATCTTAGTTCAAGATGGTGATTTTGTTAGAGCCGGAACTCCTTTGTCTGATGGTTCGATTACACCACAAGATATTCTATCAATTGAAGGTATTTCTGCAGTTCAAAACTATATTGTTAATGGTATCCAAGAAGTATATAGACTTCAAGGGGTGAAAATTAATGATAAGCATATTGAAGTAATCATCAAACAAATGATGCAAAAAGTAGCAGTTATTGAATCTGGAGATACAATGTTCCTTGAAGGTTCAGCCGTGGATAAAATTGTATTCAAAGAGGAAAATGATTTACTTTATGACAAGCGTGTTGTAACAGATCCAGGGGATTCAAATGAAGTGAAAGCGGGAGAGATTCTTACGTTGAGAAGATTGAGAGATTTAAACTCATCACTAAAACGTAAAGACATGAAAGTAATTGAGGTTAGAGAAGCTCTTACAGCTACATCTGGTCCATTATTACAGGGGATTACTAAGGCTTCTCTTGGCACTCACAGTTTTATGTCTGCTGCATCCTTCCAAGAAACAACTAAAGTTCTAAATGAAGCTGCAATTGCAGGTAAAGTTGACGATATGCTCGGTCTTAAAGAAAATGTAATTGTAGGGCACCTTATTCCTGCAGGTACTGGACTAAGAGCATACGAAAATTTAGTAGTAGGTTCTCAAGAAGAATATGATATGTTAAAAGCTGCCAAAAATGAAGCTTCTACAGAAGAAGAGTCAGTCGAAGTAGTATCATAATATCATTCAAATAGTTAAGACTTAGGGGTAGCATAAATGTTACCCCTTTTTTATTTTTTTCTATTAAGCAATTATTAAAAAAAAATATGTTGATTTGAGGTATGAAAGAACAAAAACAAGGGAACCAAATTGATATTGAGTTATCGGAAGATGTAGCAGAGGGTATTTATAGTAATTTAGCTATAATTTCTCATTCAAATTCAGAATTCGTAATTGACTTTATTCGTATGTTGCCAGGCACTCCTAAAGCCAAAGTGAAAAGTAGAATTATACTCAGCCCTCAACATGCCAAAAGACTGAGAGCTGCTCTAACGGATAATATAGATAAATTCGAAGCTAATTTCGGAAATATAGAAATGCAAGAAAGCACACCTCAATTTCCGCCAATGAATTTTGGTCCTACTGGCGAAGCATAGACCCTACTGAATAGCTAATGTTTTAGATAATTTATTGTATTCGGGTTCGATCTCGTAAAATGACTTTTTTATGTCTTTTGATCTTGAAATTAATTCATCGATATCTGTTCTTTCTTTCCTAATGTATTGTTTGAATTCTTCAGTACTAATCGTCTTATTTTGTATATCAAGCATCAAGTTATCAAGCTGTTTTTTGAGTTCATTTTGTTCTTTCATACAGAAGTCATGTTCTTTTATTTGTTTTGAATATATTTTTCTAATGACTTTATATCTCCCTAATTGGAGTCCAAGTTCATTGTCAATTTCTTCAGTGTATTCATTCGTATAAAATTTTAAAACAGTATTTATTTCAGTAATTCTTAATTGAAATAAATTGACATCAATGTTCAATCTATCGGTGTTGCTGTCTAATTTTTCCTGTAATTTTATAAGAGCATTTTCGGCTTTAAAATTATGGTTTGAGCATTTGACAAAGGAAATAATGATACCAATTAAACATAAAATAAATAACAGTTTGGTATTCTCTAAATAGCTTCTAAATTTGAACATTGTGGCAAATAAAACGACTAAAAGTTTAAAAAAGATAAAAGCATATATCTTTTTAAAAGATGTATTCCTTATTGCTATATCAGCGTATGGTGGTCCATCGATGCATCTTGCTCTATACCAAAAACGTTTAGTTGAAGAAAAAAAATATTTAACTACAACCGATTTACTTGAGTTGTATTCACTAGCTCAGATGCTTCCTGGTCCTTCTTCAACCCAGACTTTAGTGAGTATCGGTTATAAGTTTGGGGGCCCATTCCTGGCATTTTTAACACTCCTAATATGGGTTTTTCCTGCTTTTCTATTACTCACGGTTTGTGCTATTTTCATAGGCTTATTTCAAGATTCAGCATTAAATTATCTCAGGTTTGTAACTCCTGTAGCTGTTGCTTTTATACTGATAGCAGGTATTAATATGATAAAAAAATCAATTGACTCAAAACAAGGTTATTTTCTAGCGTCAATGGCTTTTGTTGTTGCGGCTTTATTGAGGCATCCATTGGATACGATTATTAATATGAAAACACCATGGATATTCCCAATCGTACTAGTATTAGGAGGTATAATATCTTATATAGGGCATCGCGAAATTTTACCTAAACATGAACCAATTAAAGTACAAATACCATGGAAATTTTTGGTTGCTTTCATTGGTATTTTTGTGAGTGCTGGTATTTTTGGTAATCTATATTCCAATCCATTTGTCTTGCTTTTTGAGAATAGTTATCGTTTTGGAAGTTTAGTTTTCGGTGGTGGAAATGTATTAATTCCCATGATGCTTGAACAGTATGTTAATCATGCTGGTTATATGACTTCTGAGCAGTTTATTAATGGGGTTGGATTAGTTCAAGCCATACCCGGACCGGTATTCACTATTTCAAGTTATACGGGTGCTACAGCGATGCAAAATGCTAATTTAGTAAGCCAAATTTTTGGATCAATTTCAAGTACTATTGGTATTTTCCTTCCAGGAGCATTGCTTATTTTTTTTATTTATCCAATTTGGAAGCAAATAAAGTCTCATCCTATTATCGTTAAAGCTCTCCCTGGAGTCATTGCTGCATCTTGTGGGTTAGTTCTTGCTGCTGCTTATCTCATGTTTCTGCCTGTAGGTTTCAATTGGGTAGAGGAAGGGAGTTTTTATTACACCAATTTAGATACACATCATCTTGTTAATATAGTTCCTATACTCATTATCATCATAACTTCACTGTTACTTCTTAAAACAAAAATAAAGTCGCCTTGGTATATTATAGTAGCAATACTTGCTGGTATTTTTCTATAAAGTAAAAATCAGTATTTCATGATTTTTTTTGTAAAGGTCTTATTACTGCTATCAGTTGTTCTTAATATGTAAAGTCCGGATGTTAAAAAGGATAAGTTTAAATTTGTTTCATAACCTTGCATAATCATTTTACCATTAAGATCGGTAAGTATGTAATTAACAGGACTTTCTGCTAATGTTATAAGACTCTGAGTAGGATTAGGGTAATAAGTAATATTTTCAGGTGATTCTCCTTGGTTAACATCACCAATGGTTACATTATCGAAGTAGATAATATTTTCTTTAGTTCTATTTCTAAAATCTGGGAAAATAACAATTTGATCATAGGTTATTCCAATTCTTGAACTAAAGTCAAATTCTAATTTTTCCCATTCATTTATTTTTGTGTTTGTAATTTTAATTTCTCCCAAGGAGGCATTAGATGTTTCCACAAGTTTGATACCGATAGGGCTTCTAACTGATTTATATACCATAATAGTGATGATTGGATTTTCCGGATCAATTATAAATGATCCAATATCTGATTGATGTAGGCTTTCACATCCTGCAAATGGAGCACCTTGAGCCCTAGCTGTAAATTTGGCCACCTTTTCACTTCTATTGATGTCATCGGGGAATGGATTTTCGATAATTTCTAAAGGTGGATTATTATCATTTTCAAAGGTTCTCCAAGACCAATCTGCACCAAAACCATCGGATTCAAAATTGACAGGAACATTTTGAGCTTCTATCATTAATGGAATCATTAAGTAGAAAATTATGGATATTTTTTTCATGAATTTTTTAAATAAATAAGGGGATATCAATATAACGAAATCCCCTTATTATTAATTAAATAATAATTAATTTATTGAAATAATGATGGATCTGGATAAGTTGTTAAGTTGGGAGCAAGTTGTGTTTCTTCCAACGATAAAGGAAGCCATAAGTGGTTATCTGAAAAATTTGACTCTTTATCTCCATCACCAGTAAATAAACTACTATTTGCTCTCCCAGAACGAACGAGATCAAACCATCGGTCTCCTTCACAAGCTAGTTCTGATCTCCGCTCATACCAAATCAAATCAAGCAAATTCCATCCTTCCTGACTCATCACTGTAGTTGCATTTCTAAAATTACCAGTATTATCACCAGGTCCTGCAGCTCTTTCTCTAACCATATCAATATACTGAATTGCATCACCATCAGAACCTCCACTTCGATGAATGGACTCTGCTAACATTAATAAAACATCAGCATAGCGGAAAACTTGAGAATTTTGAGATTTAGTTAAATGTTCATTTCCGCCATTGATATTAGTACCTGCATATGCTTTAAAATTCGGATACTTTTCTTGCCAATATCCAGTATAATCAACAGGATTGCTCTGTGTTTCATCTATCACTGTATTGCAAGATAAATTAGAATCAGCGATTTCTTTTGCTAATTCTTCATTGGATGCGATTGCTACATTTCTTCTAAATGTATCATCTGCAAGGAAATGATTCCATAAACTTGATGTAACCATCATAAATCCCCATCCAGCTTCATATCTTGGGTGACTGGCACATAATCCTCGAATTCCACAAAGTTGAATCATTCCATTTCCATCTACACTCTCAAATGATCCCCAATCACTTGACCATAATGCATTATGTTGAATTTCAAAAACAGATTCTTGGGTATTTCTTACATTAAATGAGAATATATTTCGCATATCGTCCTCTAATTGATAAATACCTAAATCTACTACTTGTTGGAAAGCATCAGCAGCTTTACCAAATAATGCAGGATCATCATTTTTTAAATCTGCCCAATACAAGTATGCTTTTCCCATCAAAGTTAAAGCTGCTCCTTTTGTAGCTCTACCTTCTTCACCCGCTTTTGGTGTAAGTGGTAGTTTAGCTGCAGCAGCTTCACAATCATTTACAACTTGCTGCATTAACGCTGACATAGAACTTCTTTTCAGGTTGATATCATCAGGGTTTAACATTTGGGTAACCACTGGGACAGGTCCAAAGTGCTTAAATAATTCAAAATGATAGTATGCACGCAAGAATAGAGCTTCTGCTTTGTATACATCAACTACTGGTGACTCTACTTCTGAAAGTTCAAGAAGTGCATTTGCTCTGCTTATACCAATGTAGTTTCTTCTATACATCGGATGAATTACTGTATTAGTATTAGTGTTGGTGAAGTCATCAAATTCTTGCCATCCAGGTTGATCATTATTAGTTGCATCACCTCCAGCGTTAGCATTATCTGATCTTATTTCACCATACATCGTTGGTGAAATCCATTGCCCAAAACCCATGGACCATCCTATAGGGTCATAGACTCCTATAAGGGCTGCACCAATTTGATTTTCAGTTTTATAATAGTTGTTAGATAGAAACTCATTGACAGGTTCTACTTCTAAATTTTCTTTCTTACAGGATACAATAAGTATGCTGCAAACACTTAAAGTTAAAAGATATTTAAATAATTTTTTCATGTTTTTTTTTATTTAAAATGTGATATTTAATCCTCCCCCAATAGAGATATTATTTGGATAGAATCCTTTATCAATTCCAGTGTCTAAAATCCATCCATTGGTTCCAATGTCTGGATCAAACCCACGATAGTTTGTTAATGTAAAAAGATTTGTACCAGTAAGGTAGATCTTAAGGTTCTGAACTTTTGCTTTTTCTAACCACTCTTTGGGCACATTCCATCCAAATTGAAGATTTCTTAATCGAAGGAATGTCCCATCTTCCACATAAAAATCGGATGGACGTTGATTACCATTAAGGTCAGATGAAGTTAATCTTGGGAGTTCTGAAGATGGATTTTCTTCTGTCCATCGATCCAACCAGAATGTTTGATAGTTTCCAAAGGTGATATCAGATCGTTCGTAAGTTCTATAAATCTGATGACCAATTTGGGAATTAAATACTGTACTGAGGAAAAATCCTTTATAATCAAAATTAAGACTTAAACCAATGATATGCTTTGGCCATGGATTGCCTATATCTCCTAAATCGTCAGTATTGATAACACCATCTCCATTTCTATCTACAAACTTGATATCCCCGGGCTTAGCTTTGGGCTGTAGTTTAGTACCTTCACTATTTACATAGTTGTCAATTTCTTCAGTTGTTTGAAAAATGCCATCGGTAGTATACCCAATAAAATGTCCAACTGAATACCCTTCAGACATTCTTGTAATTGGCGTATTTCGAACAGGCCAAGACCATCCATTTAGGTACCCTGCATCTCCCGCAACTTGAATAACTTCATTTCTGAAATGGGTATAGTTCAAGTTAGTATTAATTTTGATTGCTCGAAATCTGGTTTGGTATCCTATAGAGGCTTCTATCCCTCGGTTTCTTATTTCACCAAGATTTGATATAGGATTATTGGTAGCACCAATATATCCAGGTATATTTTGCTCCATCAAAAGGTCTCTAGTCTTTTTCTGATAAATATCAAGTTCTAAAGAAAGTTTGTTGTTAAACATACTCATTTCCACACCAAAATCTAGTTGCTCACTCTCTTCCCATTTTACATTTGGATTGGGAGGTCCGGCTAAAGCAGTCCCTGTATTTAGTGCTTGATTTGAAGTGCCAAAAGCATAGGTGTATATATTTTGAACACGTGTAACATAACTTAAAGGCGAAATACGGTCAGAACCGTTAATACCCCAAGAAGCTCTTAATTTTAAAAAACTAATATGATTTGAATTGAAGAAGTCTTCTTTATCTACAACCCAACCTAATGCAGCTGAAGGAAAGACACCAAAACGATTATTTTCTCCAAAGTTAGACGACCCATCTCTTCGTACAGTTGCTGTGAATAGGTATTTTTCATCAAAGTTGTATATTATTCTTCCAAATGTACTGATAAGGAAGTAGTCGACATTTGCGGATCCATATGCAAGATCCAAGGTGTCTTGACCTGCATCTAAATAATGGAAATTGGGATTGAATGCTGCATCAGCAGGAATATTTGAGGTAGATCCACCCAACTGTCTAAATTGGTTGTGTCTATACGTAGTTCCTAGTAAGACATCAAAATTATGTTTTTCGTTTAAAGTCGTATTGTAATTGATGGTATTTTCCCACTGTATTCCTTGAAAATTTCCAGAACCTTGCGATACATCATTGGTTAAGTTCATTGCTGATGGGTGCAAGTTGTATGAAGGAGTGAAAGTTCTGAAATCGTACCAATTGGCATCAATACCTAAATCTGATTTCATTGTTAAGCCAGGTAATGGGTTTATTTCTAAATAGATGTTTCCTAAAATTTGATCCGATTTGCCATCGCCATTTATCAAAAATAGACGACTCATTGGGTTGATATATTCTTTCTGAACCCAAGGAGATTGAGCAAAACCAAATTGAGCATCAGGGTCTAGAACTGGTGTGATAGGATCGTATGCAAAAGCGTCACTTTGTATGCCTCCAAAAGCATTATTAGTTCCAATATTATTATTAATGGTTCTGTTCAGATATAAACTATTGCCTACTGTAATGTAATCTTTAATTTTTTTTGTCGAATTTACTCGAAAAGCATATCGTTTGTAATTGGATTTTTCGCCTCCAATTACGCCATTTTGATCCCAATAATCTAGAGAAATGTAGGAGTTTTTGAGTGAGGCAGTAACTCTGTGGTTTATCATACTAGCAGGATTGAATATTTCTTCCATCCAATTAGTATTATGTATGAGTGGATCACCTACTTCAGGAAATCCAAGTCGGTTTAGCGCAACCTCTTGTCTTGCATTTCTATATTTTTCACGAGTAAGCATAACATAATCTTCCGAACCAAGCATTTCAGGTAATCTCCATGGTTGAGAATTCAAGTAACTCATACCGTAAGTAAACGTTCCTGCTTCAGCATTACTGCCACTTTTAGTAGTTATTATAACTACTCCATTTGCAGCTCTAGCACCATAAATTGCTCCAGAAGCTGCATCTTTGAGAACATCGATGGATTCAACATCATTGGGGTTAATATTATCAATATTACCTACCTGAATACCATCTACAATATATAGCGGTGAGTTATCACCATTAGTACTGACACCTCGTATGAGTAATGATTTACTTGCTCCAGGTTGACCGCTAGATTCGTTTATTATAATACCGGCCATTTGGCCTTCCATAGTAGAAGCCACATCAGGAAGAGCAATGCCCTCTAATTGTTTAGATTCAATTTTAGAAACGGAACCAGTAGATACTTTCTTTTTTTGTCTACCATATCCCACGACTACAAGTTCATCAAATTGATTTAATATTTCGGAGATAGATATTTTAATGGTATTATATGAGTTTATGGTTACCGTTTTTTTAGAGTAACCAACATAGGTTACGTCAATTTTGACGGGCAGTTTTTGAACAGTAAGTGTAAAATTTCCATTTTCATCAGTAATTGCTCCGATCGATGTGCCAACTATTTGAACACTTGCTCCGAGTAATACTTCTCCAGACTCATTATCTACTATCTGACCTTGAATATTTCCAGTTTGTCCATAAGAAAAAATGGGTATAAATGCCAAGATAAGTAGAATAATTTTAAAAGGTCTTTGTAAATAGCTTGTAAAAACATTCATAAATTTTCAGGTTATTTGGGTTGAATTAATTTTTGATAAAAAAGGTTCAATAAGGACCAAAAAAAAGATTTTCATAACAATGAAAATCTTTTTTTTGGTCCATTCAGCTATCGATGATTAATCTAATATTAATCGTTTAACAGAAGTTTTATTGTCAGTCATAACCTGAACCATATAAATTCCTCTATTTAATGAGGATACATTAACCGTTTGATTGGAGGTGATTTCTGAGGAAGTGTATACAATTTTTCCAGTTATATCCAAGATAGTAACATTTGTCAACCGCTCATCAGAAGTGACATTGATTTCATTTGTAGCTGGATTTGGATAAACGTTAAATAAATTTCTATCAACGGTTTTAACGCTTCCTTGATCTGCTTCTTTGTTAAAAACAAAATGCCAGAATCCTCCACCAAAATTGATGTCAATAGTCATGGTCATTCCATCATTAGAAAATGCAACAGGGTAAGAGATAGATGCAACAGCATCAGCAGGATTAGTAAGTTCGCCATTGTTGTGAACTTTAGCTAAACCTAAATAAGCGCCAGTACCTTCGATAGTTACTTCGCTAGTTGATTCATCAAAAGACCACGTAGCAATAGCAGATCCATCGTGAGGAGCTACTGGTGTTGCACAGCCTTCAGCTGCAGCACCTTGCCAAGTTTCGATCCAAGTTTGATCTCCAACAACATTTTCAAAAGATCCATCAGCGTTGAAAACGTATTCGTCATCGAAAAGGCAAGCTCTCGTAGTTACATCAGCTTCGGTGTTAGACCACCAGCCGAAATCTCCTTCAGTAGGACCCACTGCTAAAGCTTGAGCAACTGGAGCAAGCTTCCAAGTTCCGTCTACTGAACCAGTTTCTTGTGCTGCTTCTTTGTTAAATACAAAATGCCAGAATCCTCCACCAAAATTGATGTCAATAGTCATGGTCATTCCATCATTAGAAAATGCAACAGGGTAAGAGATAGATGCAACAGCATCAGCAGGATTAGTAAGTTCGCCATTGTTGTGAACTTTAGCTAAACCTAAATAAGCGCCAGCACCTTCGATAGTTACTTCGCTAGTTGATTCATCAAAAGACCACGTAGCAATAGCAGATCCATCGTGAGGAGCTACTGGTGTTGCACAGCCTTCAGCTGCAGCACCTTGCCAAGTTTCGATCCAAGTTTGATCTCCAACAACATTTTCAAAAGATCCATCAGCGTTGAAAACGTATTCGTCATCAAAAAGGCAAGCTCTCGTAGTTACATCAGCTTCGGTGTTAGACCACCAGCCGAAATCTCCTTCAGTAGGGCCTACTGCTAAAGCTTGAGCAACTGGAGCAAGTTTCCAAGTTCCTTCAACCTGACCAAAAGCAGTAGAAAAAGAAACTGTTGCTAATAAAAATAATAAGTAAATTTTTTTCATGTGTTTATGTATTTTAATTGTTCAAAGCTAAATAAAAAACTTTAAGTAAAAAATACTATAAGTTATTTTTTCGATTAATTTTGAATTGATATTATTAACAAATTATCAGGATGAATTCGCCAAGCAATTTCTTTATTTCCGAAAATAATGTGCCGTTTATCGACTACTTCAAGTTTGGTATATCGGTAGATTGTGTCATTTTTGGATACAGCAAAGGAAGAGTTCGCATATTGTTAATTGAACGTGATGCTGATCCATTCAAAAACAGTTGGGCTTTACCGGGAGATCTAGTCTCCTTAAATTCCAATTTGGATGATGCAGCTAATGATGTGCTAAAAAATTTAACGGGTATAGACAATATTTTCATGGAACAGTTCTATTCATTTGGTGAAATGGACCGTCATCCTGCAGGAAGAGTAGTTACCGTAGGTTATTATTCTCTTGTAGAAAATAAAAATTATAATCCAGTTGCTTCTTCTTGGGCAAAATCAATACAATGGTTTGATATATACAATTTGCCTGAATTAGCTTTTGATCATAAAAAAATAGTTATGCGCGGTATTCAAACATTGAAACGAAGGGTGAGATATCGTCCTGTGGGTTTTGAATTATTGCCAGTAAAATTTACACTAACTGAATTGCAAGATTTATACGAGGCATTACTTGACTCCAAGTTTGATAAACCCAACTTTAGAAAGAAAATATTAAGTATGGATCTATTGATACCTTTGAATGAAACTCAAGGAAATGTCTCACATAGACCAGCAAAACTGTATAAATTTGACGAAAAAAGATACGAACTCCTCAAAGATGATGGATTTGTTTTTGATATCTAGAAATAAAATTAACAAAAAAACCTATGCAAATACTGTCATTTATAAGCTTCACCCTATTGGTAGCTATCATATCCTATTACAAGAGCAGAAAAAATGATGAAAATACATCTGATGGATATTTCCTAGGGGGTAGAAGTCTTACAGGTATTGTCATTGCAGGTTCATTGTTACTCACTAATTTGTCTACCGAACAAATTGTAGGTTTAAATGGTGCAGCATTCAAAGAAGGAATTTTAGTAATGGCATGGGAAACGCTTGCAGCTATAGCGATGGTCATTACGGCTTTTTTCTTATTGCCCCGATATCTTAAAGGTGGTATTACTACGGTACCTCAGTTTCTGGAACGTAGATATGATAAAATGACACGGACTATTGCATCAGGATTGTTTTTGACTGGGTATGCTGTCATTTTGCTTCCCATCGTGCTTTATTCTGGCGCACTTGCTATCAATTCCATGTTTGATTTTCCTGAATTAATGGGTGTATCTAAAGACAGTGCGCTATGGATTACCGTCTGGGCCATAGGTATTATTGGAGCAATATATGCCATTTTTGGTGGGTTAAAGGCTGTGGCTGTATCGGACACCATTAATGCTATTGGGCTTTTGATAGGTGGTTTAATGATACCTGTTTTTGGTCTATTAGCTGTAGGTAAAGGAAATATGTTAACTGGAATACATACATTAGTTGAGTCTAATCCAGATAAGTTTGTTTCTGTTGGTGGTCCAGAATCATCTATTCCGTTTGGTACTATTTTTACAGGAATGATGTTAGTTCAATTATTCTATTGGGGAACCAATCAAGCCATCATTCAGCGTGCCTTGGGCGCTAAGGATTTAAGAGAAGGCCAAAAAGGATTACTGTATGCTGCGGTTTTAAAAATTTTAGGTCCTCTTATTGTTGTTTTGCCCGGAATTATTGCTTTTCATATGTTTGGAAATTCATTAATAAATCCAGATGAAGCATACCCACTCTTAGTAAAAAGTGTATTGCCTACTGTTTTGGTTGGTTTTTTTGCGGCGGTATTATTCGGTGCTATTCTGAGTTCGTTTAACTCTGCTCTTAATAGTTCGGTGACACTTTTTGGATTAGACATCTACAAAGAATATATCAATAAAGAAGCGAATGAAAAGACAACCGTAAAGGCAGGTAAATTATTTGGAACGATACTCGCTATTATTTCTATGTGTATTGCTCCGCTGCTGATTCATGCTTCAGATGGATTATTTGCATATTTACAAGAGGTAAATGGTATTTATAGTATTCCTATTCTAACGATTATTGTTGTTGGATATTCGACTAAATTTGTCCCTGCAATAGCTGCAAAAATTGGTATAATATCCGGGTCTATTCTTTATGTTATTAGCCAGTTTATTATCAAGCCCTACGTGATAGGTGCAAATGACTATCCTCATTTTTTACATATCATGGCCATTTTATTTGTATTGAATGTAATGATCATGCTAATTATAGGTAAGCTATATCCTCGTGAAATAGAATACACTCAAAAATACACCGAGCAAGTTGATATCAGACCATGGAAGTATGCTTTAGTTACGGGAGTTGTGATATGCGTTGTTGTCATTTCTAGTTTTATTTATTTTTCTTAAATTTAATTTTTTTTTCATGAAATCATTTTCAAAATTAATTCTACTATTTTCCTTCATTATTTTGACAGGATTCAATTTTCCTATATGTAAGGACAATCCAACCCACGATATTGATAAACTAATAAAAAAAATGACCCTAAAACAAAAAGTGGGTCAAATGACACAACTCAATCTAGACGTAATCTCAGTTGGAGAAATTTTTAACCTCAAAGAACCACATCAATTGGATTCTGCAAAACTTCGAAAGGCACTTGTTGAATATGGCGTGGGCAGTATACTAAATGTTGGGGGACATGCTTACAGCCTTGAGCATTGGAACTCTATTATTAAAGAAATTCAATCTGTTGCTACCAAAGAAACTAATTTAAGGATACCTGTTTTGTACGGAATAGACGCAATTCATGGTGCTAATTATCTGTTAAATGGTACTTTATTCCCACAACCACTAGCCCAAGCAGCCACTTTTAATCCGGTTATGGTAGAAAAAGCAGCACAAATGACGGCCTATGAAACGCGTGCCTCTGGAATTCCATGGAATTTTTCACCTGTACTAGATGTGGCTCGTCAACCGCTCTGGAGTAGAGTATTCGAAACATATGGTGAGGATGTCTATGTGTGTAAAAGAATGGGAGTTGCGACTATACAAGGATATCAAGGTAAAGACGCTTCTGATCCATATAGAGTGTCTAGTTGTATGAAACATTTTCTAGGATATAGTTGGTCATTTACCGGTAAGGACAGAACCTCTTCCTATATTCCAGACATTCAACTAAGAGAATATTTTCTGCCTACTTTTGAGGCAGCCATTGATGCAGGCTCTCTTAGTGTAATGATTAATTCAGGTGACGTTAATGGTATTCCAGTACATGCTAACAAATCCCTTCTTACTGATTTGTTGCGCAATGAGTTGGGTTTCGATGGAGTAGCAGTAACAGATTGGGAAGATATTATCAAATTATATCAATTTCATAAAGTGGCATCTTCTTTAAAAGAGGCTGTTAAAATGGCAATCAATGCAGGTATAGATATGAGTATGGTACCTAACGATTATCAATTTTCAGATTTATTATTGGAGCTTGTTGAAGAGGGTGAAGTTCCAATGGAACGTATTGATGAGTCCGTAAAAAGAATTTTATTAATGAAAAAACGCTTAGGCTTATTTGATAATCCATTTACTCCAGATAGCCACTCCTATCCTTTGGTTGCATCGGATAGTTTTTCAAATCACAGTTATAAAATAGCTTCAGAGGCAATTACACTGCTAAAAAATAATGACCAAGTTCTTCCTTTATCTAACGATCAAAAAATATTTTGTACAGGACCAATGGCTCATTCGTTAACTATGATAAATGGATCCTGGTCGAGAACTTGGCAGGGTACTGATCCTGTATGGGATGATCAGTCAAAAAATACGATATTAGAAGCACTTCGTACTAATTTCTCTAATGTATCTTTTGAGCAAGGTTGTGATTTTGATAGTTTTCAGAATATAGAAGCCGCTATTCAAAAAGCTAAAAATTCAGATATTATACTCGCCTGTATGGGGGAGTATCCTTCTACAGAAAAACCTGGGGATATACATTCACTTGAAATGGAGCGTGCCCAACTGGACTATATCAAGGAATTATCAACTCTTGGAAAACCAATTATTCTAGTCTTAGTTCAGAATAGAACCCGTATTATTCGAGAAATTGAACCCTTATGTTCAGCCATCATTATGGCATATCAACCTTCTGAAAATGGCTCTTTAGCAGTTGCTGATATCTTAAATGGTAAAGTGAATCCCAGTGGTAAATTACCAGTAACCTATCCAAGAAATGTGAATTCTTTACTGTTGTATGATCATCGATATACGGATGAACTCAATATAGATTTTGGTCTTGAAGCATTTAATCCACAATATGAATTTGGCCATGGTTTGAGTTATACAAACTTTAACTATTCGGATTTAAATGTAAATGTAGATTCAACCAAACAACAAATACATATTCAAGTAAAAGTCACAAATACAGGAACCCTTGATGGTAAAGAAACTGTTCTTGCTTTTGTTTCGGATAACACAGCAAGTGTAGCTCCATCTGTCAAGCGTTTGCGTTATTTTGAGAAATCAATGATCTCCTCTGGAGAAACTAAATTACTTGATTTTTCAATTGATTGGTCTGATTTAGCCTTTGTGAATGCTAATGGGAAATGGATCAGAGAAAAAGGAAGTTACACCATAACTATTGGTAGTTTAACTCAAAATATTTACTTCTAAAAATATTGATTTTTATTGAAATACCCGGATATAGTCGACGTGTAACTTTTGAGGAAATTCAGTAGTCGTATCAGGTGAACCTGGCCAAATTCCTCCAACTGCTACGTTAAAAATGAAGAAGAATTTTTCATGAAATTCAGACATCTGACTTTGAGTAATTTCAATGGTGTTATACAGTATATTATCTCTGTACCAACGGATTTTAGTTTCATCCCATACAATAGAGAATACGTGAAATTCTTTTGAGAAATCACTTCCAGATAAGTAATTACTGTTTCCATATTCAGCGTGTTCTCCATTATGTTCCCAATGCACAGTACCATGAACTCTGCTATCAGACTTTCCATTTTTACTACCTCCTACAAGCTCCATAATGTCAATTTCTCCACATGCTGGCCACGAAACCTCATCTATAGCATCACCCAGCATCCAAAGTGCAGGCCATAGCCCCTGACCCTTTGGTAAAGCTGCTCTAATATCTACTCTACCATAGAGGAATGATTGCTTATTTTTAGTTGTAATTCTGGATGATGTGTATGAATGATTGCCAAAGTTTTGTTGTTTTGCAGTAATTGTCAAATAACCATTTTTAACTTCTAGATTTTCTTTGCGGTAATATTGTAATTCATTATTTCCCCACCCCCAATCACCATTACCAATCTCATAATTCCAATCGTTTGGATTGAGTTGATTGCCCTCAAATTCATCTTGCCATACAAGCGTATATCCATCATAACTGAGTGGCGAAGTATATCCCTTAAGAGGCACACCATTGGTGTCCGTATTTGAAGATAAATTTATTGTGATAGTATCCAATTTTTCAATAAATATTTCAGGATTAAGGTGTGCACGAGTTCTTATAACAAATATGCCTGAGTTCTTATAGGTGTGTTCAGCATTTCCATTAATATCTTCAATTTTTTCACTATACGCTCCATCTTCAAAATAGATGGTAAAATAATTTTCGTCTGTTGCTGTGGCAGAAACAGAAACTAATCCCTCTAGACTGGGGGAGATTTTTATTTCAGTTTGAAGGTTTCTAGGTGGCTCAAGTTTAGCTTCAGGTTCTTCAACGTTACAGGAAATTAAGGAATAGGATAGGAGTGTTATGCCAATTAATCGGATAATCATAGATTTATTTTTAAATTATTGAACAGGGACTAATCTAAAATACCAAGCAAGACTACTAAATGCATCTTCAGCTCTAATTAACAGTACATTTTCTTCTATTTTCACAATTTTAAATTTACGTGTTCCACAATACATGCCAATGAATGTTTTTCCGGATAAAGTTAACGTTGTGTCATTCTCTCCCTCTTCAATTTTCCATGTTTCATCATATTGGTTAGCTAAAGGTGCCGTATAATCATTTGAATTTTGATATCCACCAGGGTATTCACCCTCTGCTCCAGGCGATCCGTCATCATTTAAGTTGACAAATACATTTCCATTGGTGATGTGATCAAATTTAAATCCATTGATTTTGAATATATACTGATCATCATACATACCTGTCCCAGCTTTTTCTCCAGGATTTGCAGCATAATATTCCGGGACATCTCCAAGTGCCGAACTGGGATTAGGACCTACACCAAAATGCCCTGCATTAGCAGTGTCCATAACCCAAGCCTTGTAACCTGGGCCATTTATTCCTCCTGTTAACAACGTATATAGTGGATTACTGATTAAGGAAAGATCATCTTCGGCTATTGTTACTGTCTGAGATGTACTAGCACTTCCACCACGGTCAAAAATGGTCAAAGTGACTATATAGGTTCCAGCATAAGGATATGACCCTTGAGCATTTACTCCTTCACCTTTTGTTCCGTTGCCAAAATCCCATTTAGCATTGATATTTGGATTTTGAGCAGTAAAGCTGATGATATTGGGTGTGTTAGTACTGGCCTCATAATAAAATGCTGCATCAACTTCTGAAGGAGCAGGACCTAGAGTTGGTCTCTCCTCAGAACAGCTAATCAATCCTAGTAAAAGTCCCAATACTGTTGTGTTAAATATTATTTTCTTCATCATATGAATAGATTTAATAGTTTTTATTTTGATTCCAATTACCTCCTGCTAAATCAATCTCAACTTGTGGAATTGGAAAAAGTTCATGTTTGCCAGTTACAAACCCGTCAATACTTTGGGCTGCTTTTCCAGTCCTTACTAGGTCAAAAAAACGATGACCTTCTCCAGACAACTCTAGTCTTCTTTCTGCCCAAATAGCTTCAGTTAATTGGTTTCCACTCGCATTAATTTCAGACATTTTAGCTCTTTTTCTCACTTGATTCAGATAGTTGGTGGCTTTTGCATCATCGGGAGATGTCGCTCTATTATGTGCTTCAGCAGCCATTAGTAAAACGTCAGCGTAGCGAATTACATGATAATTTACGGGACTTGTTAAGTCATTGTCGGGTAATCCAATCTCTGCCTTCTTTTTTATATACTTATTATTATAATACCCTGTATGTCCTCCGCCACCTTCGGCATATTTTACTGAGGGATTAGCATTTTTGAAAGCCTCAATATCTAATATAGATGCATCTCTCCTGAGATCGGATGGATTAAAAGCATCATATAAATTTTGGGTTGGTAAATTATAACTGTTTCCATCACCATAAGTCGGTCCCTCAAATTGTCGTATACCTTGGAATCCAGGGGCAGCATTGCCTTCTAAGCAAATCAGGCAGTCATATCCACCACCCTCTGCTCCTGTATATTGTATATCAAATACGGTCTCTGTATGGCCTTCATTTGCAACTGTAAATAAGTCGGTATATTTATCAATTAACATGTATTCATTTTGATCAATTATTTGATCAAAGGTCATAGCTGCTGCATCAAATTTATTCTGATATAGATATGCTTTACCTAGTAAAGCTAAACAGGCGCCTTTGGTTATTCTTCCTTTGGTAGGATTTTTCCAGTCTAAAATTGAAGCGGCATATATAAGGTCTTTTTCTATTTGAGCATATACTTCAGATTTGGGTGTACGGTCAATTTTTGTTACCTCATCAGCACCAATTCTCTTGTCTATAACTAAGGGAACATCTCCAAAATATTTCACTAATTCAAAATAGTAATAGGCTCTTAGAAATCTAGCTTGAGCTATAATTTTATCTTTTCCTTCAAAATCAATATTGTCTTTAAATTCCAATAAATAGTTTGCCCTAGTTATTCCTGAATAATTCCATCTGAAAATACTTCTTAATTCATTATTAACAGCATCATGGTTCATATTATCTATTTCGTGAAGTCCTTCTGTATCATTGACACTTTCTCCACCTGCAATAGAATTATCAGATGCAATTTCTCCTACCCACACTGTCATGAAAGAAGACTGGAGTAAATCATAGGCTCCAGTAAGTGCTCGATCGTAATCAAGCGGAGTTAGAAAGTAATTTTCAGCATCTTGTGTGTATAATGGATCTATATCAAGAAATTTTTTACAACTAAAAATTGATGGGAAGATGAAAATTAATATAAAGAGTGATGTTATTTTTTTTGTCATGAATATCTTGAATTAAAATTTAAGAGAAATACCTGCCATTATTGTTCTAGCTTGAGGGTAGAATCCATAATCGATTCCTGATGCAAGAGCTCCACCTACAGAGCCAATATCTGGATCGAATCCTTGGTATTTGGTCAGGGTTAATAGATTATTGGCTGCGATATATATCCTTGCAGAACTTATACTAACGTGTTGAGTTATTTTTGGATTTAAGGTATATCCTAATTGTATGTTTTTAAGTCTTAAAAATGATCCATCTTCTACATAAAAATCAGAGAAAATAGTGTTTTTGTTAGCTCCAGTTGTAATTCTGGGATTAATATTTGTAGAATTTGTTCCTGTCCATCGGTCAATATTATATGCGAGTTGGTTAGCATACGGCTGTTGACGTTCATAATTTCGAATAATATCTTGGCCTAAGGCAGCAAATAAGTTTGCTGAAAAATCAAAACCTTCATAGCTAATATTAATATTATAACCCAGAGTAACTTTAGGTATTGGGGTGCCTAACATGGTTTTATCGGAGTTGTCATTAAAGCTAATGATTCCGTCACCATTTTGATCTATAAAACGTAGATCTCCAGGCACAGCTCCATCTTGTTTTACAGGTGAATTATCAATTTCTTCTTGAGATTGGAAAATTCCGTCTGTTTGGTAACCTATAAAGTAACCAATTGGAAATCCTTTTTCAAATCGTGTAGCAACACCGCCGCCAATTCCAAACGCAGCACCCGGAATGAATTCTATTCCCTCAGGAATTTTCACCACTTCGTTTTTGATCCATGTGCCATTGATGCCAGTACTTATATTTATTTTTTTACGAATTTTAGTGGAATACATGAGTTCAATTTCAACCCCTTTATTAGAAACATCCCCGGCATTTATGATAGGGGGATAACTGCCTGCACCTGCAGTACCAAGAACTCCAGAAACGTCTGGTTGAAATAATAAATCTTTAGTATTTTTTATAAAGTAATTTAAAGTTAAATCAAATGAATGAAAAATTTTCATATCAGCACCTACATTGAATTGTCGAGTAGTCTCCCATTTAAGGTCAGGATTACCTGCTCTACCAATAGCAACTCCTTGTGTAATAATGTCATTAAAAACATAGACGCCCTCTCCATTAAGTAGACCTCTGTATGCAAAATTAGGAATCTGATCGTTTCCACTAATTCCATAACTTAATCGTAATTTAAGGAATTTGATACGATCAATATCATAGAAATCTTCTTCAGAAAGTAACCATGATCCAGATAAGGTAGGGAAGATACCAAATCTATTATTGGGACCAAACTTTGACGAGCCATCTCGTCGAACGATTAATGACCCATTATATTTTGAACCCATACTATATTGAGCTCTCAAAAAACCAGAGACTAATCTTTCCTGAAATTGAAACGAATTAGTATTATTTAAAAATCCACCTTCAGCTAAATTAGCTGAGATGTCAGCATAATCAATGGAATTATTAGGAATATTGTACGCAGTACCTCCTAATCCTTTGCCATTTCTACTAAATATGGATACACCAGCAGTAGTTTTAATGGTGTGTATTTTTTTGAATTGAAATGAGTGGTTAATGAAACTTTCAAAGTTTATATCACTGTAAGTTGATCTACCTTCATAGACACTCGCTCCACGATCAATCAATATCCCAGGAGCAATTTCCACTTGTGTAGGATCTAGTTGTTCGTTCAATGCTGTATTCTGAGATTTACCAGGTCCGTACCAAGTAAGCGGTGAGAAAACTTTGTTATCAACTAAGGCGTAATTATAGTTGAATCGATTAGTGAAGGTTAGGTTTTTAGTGATATCAAATGCTATTTCTTCTTTCCCAACAAATTTATCTACCCATGCAGTATTGTACGTGTTTTGCATTTGTGCTACAGGATTAATGATATCACTCACTTCTTCTAAATAAGAGAAATTGTTATTTTCATCACGTATTGGCTCAGTTGGAAATGCATTAATGGTATTGTAGAGTACTGAACCTATTCCATTCTCCGGAAGAGCATTCCTCTCTTCGTTGGTATATAGAAATACACTAGATAACCTCATCCGTTGACTCATTTCCGTGTTAAGATTGACACGTGCATTAAATCGAGTAAAATTTGATTTGTCAAGACCAACAATTCCATCTTGTGAATAGTAGCTCCCTCCGACGGAATAGGTAGTTTTTTCTGTACCCCCAGATACAGTAATATTATAATTCTGGACAATTGCATTTTGAAAAATAGCATCTTGCCAATCAGTACCTGTGCCAAGGTTGGTATTCTGAAAAGGAACATCTAGACCACCATTGGCATGCATTTCATTTTTAAGAACAGCATATTCTCGAGCATTGAGAAGATCAAGTTTCTTGGTAGCTTGTTGCATGCCCGTATACGCACTCAGTTCAATTCTAGGTTTAACATTTCTTCGTCCTTTTTTTGTTTCTATAAGAATCACACCATTAGCTGCCCTTACACCATAAATACCTGCTGTTGCATCCTTAAGAACGTTTATAGATTCAATATCATTGGGGTTAAGCGCATTTAAACCCTCAGAATCATACACGACTCCATCAACCAATATGAGGGGGTCATTATCACCAAAAGTTGAAAGTCCTCGAATGCGTATACTGGATGATCCTCCGGGTGATCCAGAGTTAGTACTAATATTCACACCAGAAATTTGACCTTGCAATGCTTGATCAATTCTAGGAATATTTAATTTTTGAAGTTCTTCTCCTATTAAATTGGCATTTGCCCCAGTAAATTCTTTTTTGGTAGAGGTTCCATAACCCACGACCATTACCTGATTGAGATTATTTGAAATTTCTGAGAGTATAATGTTTACCGTGGATCTTCCATTTACTTTAATTTGTTTGGTTTTGTAACCAGAGTAGGATGTTACCAATATGGCATTTGACAAATCGATGTTAGCTATTTTGTAAAAGCCATTTTCATCAGATATACTGCCCATGTTAGTCCCTTTAACAACGACAGCGGCTCCGATTATTTTTTCACCAAGACTGTCAGATAATGTACCTGAAACAGTGCCATTTTGTCCAAAGGATGCTATTAAATAAAATAAGGATATGAAAACAAGTAAACTTCTTTTTATCATATTATAGTATGTTTTGAATTACGAATATATACAATACTTATGGTCAAAAAAACTATAAGTATACTTTGTTAGTTTGATAAAGCATAGATATATAGTATGCTTAGATTTATTAGTAGAGGTGCAAGCTGCTAACTAATTCCATCACGCTCTATTGCTTTATCAATTTTAAGTATCATGCCTTGGAGTGCTTTTCCTGGGCCTATTTCAGTAAATTTAATTGCCCCATTTTTAATCATATTTTGAATGGATTGAGTCCATTTTACAGGTGCAGTTAACTGAGCTATCAAATTCTTTTTTATTTGTAAAGGATCAATTTCAGCTAGTGTACTTACATTTTGAAATATGGGACAACTAGGAGTGTTAAAAATAGTATTCTCAATTGCTAAAGCTAATTTTTCTCGTGCAGGCTCCATGAGAGGAGAATGAAATGCTCCACTCACTGGAAGTTTCATAGCTCTTCTTGCTCCTTTTGAAGTTAGAATTTCGCAAGCTTTATCAATACCTGAGATTGTGCCAGATATGACTAATTGTCCGGGGCAGTTATAATTAGCAGCTACTACAATTTCGTCAATAGAATCGCATACTTGCTCGACAGTACTATCGTCAAGACCAATGATAGCTGCCATAGTACTTGGGGTGATCTCGCATGCTTTCTGCATCGCTTCTGCTCTTATAGCCACGAGTTTCAATCCATCATCAAAATTGAGGCAATGATTAGCAACTAATGCAGATAATTCACCTAAACTATGACCAGCAACCATATCTGGATTAAATTGAGGTAGTGTTTTTGCCAATATCACTGAATGGAGAAAAACAGCAGGTTGTGTAATTTTAGTCTGTTTGAGTTCTTCATCGGTACCCTCAAACATGGTTTTTGTGATTTCAAATCCTAAGATTTCATTGGCTTTTTCAAAAAGAGCTTTTGCTTCACTGTTGGTGTTGTATAGCTCTCGACCCATGCCTATATATTGAGCACCCTGACCGGGAAAGATAAATGCGTTCATGTTATTTTTTAATCGTTTGATCTCTTCCTGGTCCTACAGAAATGATTCGAATAGGGGTAGAGATATGTTGTTCTACAGCTTGAATATAATTTTGGAATGTTTCGGGTAAATCACGATGATTTTTTATTTGTGAAATATCTTCTTTCCATCCTGGATGAGATTCATATTGTGATCTAAAATTATCAACGTTTAAGTCAAAAGGTACTTCATTAGTTTGCATTAAGTCTCCTTTGTAGCTGGTCCCCACTAGAACCTCTTCAAAACCACTTAAACAGTCAGCTTTCATCATACAAAGCTCATCAACTCCACTCAACATGATGGCGTATTTTAAAGCAACGATATCTAGCCATCCAGTTCTTCGAGGCCTTCCTGTTGTTGCACCATATTCATTACCGACATCCCTAATACGTTGCCCTATTTCATTATCTAATTCAGATGGAAATGGTCCACTTCCAACCCGTGTACAGTATGCTTTGAAAATACCAATCACTTTATGGATATGCTTGGGTGCTATTCCTAAACCAGTAGAAACACCACCAACGGTTGTATTGCTTGAGGTGACAAAAGGATAGGAACCGAAATCAATATCTAACATACTCCCTTGAGCACCTTCAGCTAGAATATTATGATTGTCTGTAATGTGTTGATTGATAAGGTACTCGCTATTAACAAACTGAAATTTTCTCAACCTTTCGACAGAAGTGAAAAATTCTTCTTCCATCGCTTCTAAATTAAAGTCGGTGAAGCCAAATTGCTCAACTAACTGAAGGGATCTTTTCTTTTTCTCATGATAATTTTGTTCAAAATTGGGTGCAAATATTTCCCCAATTCGTAGGCCACCTCTACCAATTTTTTCTCTGTATGTTGGTCCAATTCCTCTGAGGGTACTTCCTATTTTTTTGTCCCCCTTACTCCATTCACTAGCAGCATCGAGTATTTTATGAGTAGGCATGATGATGTGAGCCTTGTATGAAATTCTCAAATTGTGCATCACATTGGCACCAGCAGCAACGGTTCTGTCAATTTCAGCCATAAATAATACGGGGTCAATCACTACCCCATTGCCAATGATATTCACGCAATTTTCGTGAAAAATACCTGAGGGTATGGTGTTGAGAACATGCTTTATTCCATTAAATTCTAAAGAATGCCCTGCATTTGGCCCTCCTTGAAAACGAGCAACTACATCATACTTAGGTGTTAGATAATCTGCAATTTTACCTTTTCCCTCGTCACCCCACTGGAGTCCTAATAATACATCTACCATTTATTTTTTTTCTACTATTTTAACTTGATTGTCACAGTTTTTACATAGTCCTAGCTCATCTACTTGTGGATCACCAAAAAGATTAAGTGAATGTCTTGAAACTTCAAAATTGAGCAATTCACCCATTTTAGATGTTATTTGTTGGATTCTAGGATCGCAAAATTCCATCACTTTACCACAAGTGTTGCATATGATATGGTCATGTTGTTTATAGCCATACGCTTGCTCAAATTGAGCCATGTTTTGCCCAAATTGATGTTTAATTACTAAG
Source organism: uncultured Bacteroidia bacterium (assembly GCA_943787465.1). Taxonomy (GTDB): domain Bacteria; phylum Bacteroidota; class Bacteroidia; order NS11-12g; family UBA9320; genus UBA9320. The sequence continues at coordinate 49,574 of CALSMN010000008.1, forward strand.
CCACATTCTTGAAGTAAGTCTAATGTATTATATACAGTAGCTCTGCTCACATGGTAATTTCTATTCTTCATTTGAATATATAGAGTGTCCACATCAAAGTGTTTTTTGTTGCTGTATATTTCATCCAATATAGCATAGCGCTCTGGAGTTCTTCTTTGACCTTTTTTTTCTAGATATTTTGTAAATAGGCGCTCTACGTCCTCTTTTATTATGTTGTTATCTTCCATCTGTTCAATTCATTCTAATTCTAAAGCAGCTCGGCTTACTTTTAAGTACTGATCTATGCTACTCAATTCTTTCATTAGCTGCTCTAAGTGAGCCTTGTCCGAGACAATTACTTTTAAATTACCAATAAAAGTTCCATCTAAGGATTCAAAACTGATGGATTTCATGTTTACTTTCAACTGTTTGGAAATAATGTCAGTAACTTTACTTACGAGACCTAAAGAATCAATGCCAGATATTTTTAATGTAGCCTCAAATGTTTCTTCAATATTTTCTTGATTTGCCCATCTTGCTTTAATAATCCTATATCCATATTTTGACATTAGATTTTGAGCATTTTTACAATTTGTTTGATGAATTTTTACTTCTCCACCTACAGTAATAAAACCCACCACTTGGTCTCCTGGAATAGGATTACAACAGTTAGAAAGTAAATAATCAAAATTGATGGAAGCGTCCCCGATAATTAATTCTTTTGATGATTTTATATCTGATGGAGAATTTTCTTGTCGTCGAGTTCCTGGCTTATGTTTTGACTTAGTTTCAATTAATATTTTTTGAAGTTTAATTTTTTCTTTATCTAAAGTTCCAGAACCTATTCTAAAATTTAATTCCAATTCATCTTCTAAATTAAAAAATTGAACCAACTTATTTAAATTTTGAGTATTGTACTCAAATCCAGCATTTTTCATTTTTCGTTCCAACGCTTCTTTTCCAATGGATGCAACTATACGTTTATCATCTTTTAAGCTTTGTTTAATTTTATTTTTAGCCTTTGATGTTTTTACAAAGCTCAACCAATCTTTGTTCGGTTTTTGTTTTGCTGAAGTTAAAATTTCTATCTGATCTCCATTCTGAATTTCATAGCTCAGAGGAACTAATTTTCCATTTACTTTTGCTCCTAGACATTTTGCCCCAATTTCGGTATGAATATCAAATGCAAAATCTAATGATGTAGCTCCTTTAGGTAGTTTTTTTAACAATCCTTTGGGAGTGAAGGCAAATACTTCTTTGGCATATAAATTCATTTTAAATTCATCCAAAAAATCAAGAGCATTACTCTCTTGATTTTCAATAATTTCACGAATTTGGTTTAACCAATTATCAAGGTTTTCTGCAGTTTCTTTCGAATTTTCATTTTGTTTATATTTCCAATGAGCCGCATATCCCTTCTCCGCAATTGTATCCATTCGGGTACTGCGAATTTGTACTTCAACCCATTGTCCTTTAGGTCCCATCACTGTGGTATGCAGACTTTCATATCCATTACTCTTGGGTATACTAATCCAATCTCTTAGTCGTTCGGGATTTGGTTTAAAAATGCTCGTTATTATGGAATATACATTCCAGCAGTCCATTTTTTCGTCTTCAGGTTCGCTGTCAAGTGTAATTCGTATGGCAAACAAATCATAAACATCTTCAAATTCAAGTTGTTTATTGACCATTTTCGAATAGATGCTATAGATGGATTTGGGTCTTCCTTTAATTTCGTATTTTACCCCTAATTCTTCTAACTCAACTTTTATGGGTTTGATAAATGATCGGATATATCTACTACGTTGTTCCTTTGTTGCATTTAACTTTTGCTTTAGATTCTGATAAAGCGTTGGTTGTGTATATTTAAGTGATAAATCTTCTAACTCTGTTTTGATGGCGTATAGTCCCAAACGGTGTGCTAATGGGGCATAGATAAAATTTGTTTCAGAAGCAATTTTTAACTGACCTTTATCACTCATGTGTTCTAGCGTTCTCATATTGTGTAAGCGGTCACACAGTTTTATGAGAATTACACGAACATCATTTGCCATGGTTAGAAGCATCTTCCTAAAATTTTCAGCTTGAGGAGAATTTGTATCATAAACTCCAGATATTTTAGTTAGACCGTCTATGATATTTGCCTCTTTTTCTCCAAATTCTTGTCTTATATCATCTAACGTTACATCAGTATCTTCTACTACGTCATGTAATAGAGCGCATACGATTGAGGTCGTGCCAAGACCAATTTCCTCAGCAGCAATTCTTGCTACTGCAATTGGATGGTATATGTATGGTTCTCCGGATTTTCTCCGCATTTGACTGTGAGCATCTACTGCTTTTTCAAACGCTTTCCGGATAACAGTAATATCTCCTTTCTCTCTTGACCATTTTGATACACGAAGTAGCTGCCGGTATTTATTTACAATTTCTTTATTTTCTATTAGATTTTTGTTTTCCACGGTTCAATTGTCTGATGCGAATTTATAGATTAAAATAGTTAATTGATGTGTGTATATCTATTGTTTTTTTTCTTGATTTAAACACCTAAAAAAAAGGAAGTAAATTTCTTTACTTCCTTTTTTTGATTTTTTACCATCCATTTCATTTACCGAATAAGGGTAATGGTACCGGTATAGGTGTATACTTCGTCATTCAGAGCGGTTACGTTCAGTTGGTAAGCGTAGACATCTTGTTGAGCGGGCTGTCCTTTATACATACCGTTCCATTTTTCGTTAACGTCATTGGTGATAAACATAATTTCACCCCATCGGTCAAAGACAATAAGTTCCATTGTTTTTTCTCCACTAATGATTGCTTTAAATCCTTCATTTTGATTAGGGCCGGATGCATTTGGTGTAAATGCATTGGGGATAAATACGATCAAATCTGGACCAATGACCACGCATGAGTTAAATTCATCGGAGCATCCTTTATTGGTAGTTACTTTGAGGTTTACACAATACTCTGCGGTATCGGTAGGGTAATAGTGCGATGGATTTTCTTCAGAGGATACGTCATCTGAGGAATTCGGGTCACCAAAATCCCAATCAAACTGATCAATGACACTACCATTAATAGGGTCAACGGTACTCGTATTGGTAAATATAAAACGAGGAAGAGCCGCCGTAGTGTAATTATTGGGGTTAGGCACAAAGCTAGCTATCGGAATAGGATTGATAAGTACAGAGTTAGTGATGGTCGTATCACAACCTTTATCAGAGGTGACCACCAAAGTGATGATAGCTTGACCATCATTGGTATAAGTCACGGTATTATTAGCTAAGTTGGCACTGTTTCCATTGCCTAAATTCCAAGCATATGTTGCAGTAACAGGGTCAATCTCGTTGTTAAACACCACACCCAAATCCGTAGTTACAGGATTACAACCCTCGGGGTTACTATTGGTAATGGTAGCCTCAGGAATAGGGTTAATGATAATTTCAAAAGAGCCATTGACATCCGAGCAAGAAGCAAGCCCTCCAGCATTAGCTCCAATTCTAAAGGTATCTGCTTTTTGATTTTGTAGCGTAAGAGTGATGATACCTTCGCCTAATGTATTATCAATAGCACCCGCATTAATACGATCTCTATTGCCATAAATATTGGTAGGGATCCAAATTAGGCTGGAGTTGTTGGTAGCCGAAATAGGAAGGGTAAGAGGCATAACCATTTCTCCTTTATTGCGACAGTATACGGCATTGGTAGGTAGGGATATGGTTGGTTTAGGATCTACCTGAGCATCAATGGAGTCTACATTGCTACAACCCGTAGAAGCATCGGTATAGTTATAGTATAGATTAATGATATCTCCGTTACCCACAAGTGCTGCAGAACTGGGGCTAAATTTGTTTCCACCTACAATAGCTGAGGGGTCGTTACTAGACCAAGCACCTCCGGCAGGCGTAGCGTTTAGGGTTACATCAGCAGCTGTTTCACATAGGCGTTTAGGGGTAAGTGGAGTCAGGTTGATGGCTGGCAGTGGGTTGATACGTAGGGTAGTATCCTTAAAGGTGGGACAACCCGTAGCCGTATGCGTGTATCTAATTTTCCATGAGTTTGGAGTAATGTTTGAGTTAGCCATGGGCACACTATTGAAAGTGTTGATGGAGTTGTTGGATATTCCTCCTAGGTCGTTGGTATCACGGTAAGTAGTAGGTACATCTACTACAGACCAAATACCATCGGTTAGGTTTACATCCATCAGATTATTTAAGTCAACGACTCCTTCGTCATAACATAAATCTCTGTGAGCAGAGAAGGTAAGTTTAGGTACTTTAGAAACTTCGATAGAAACGGTATCCTTGGCTCTACATCCAAATCGATTGACGTATGTAAATTCAAGGACAATAGTATCGGTATTACTATTTTGGATAGTGTAGACAGATTCGTCGAGTTTTAGCCAGTAATCAGGGGCAAACTGAGATCCTCTATTTTCGAGCATATCGGCAAAGAATCGGTTATTCGTAGAATTAGAGTCCAAGCATTTCCAGGAAGGAGAACCCAGCGAGGTGTTCGAAGGGCTAATGACTACATCATCATCTAAACGAATAGCTCCAATATCTTGGCAGTACACTCGATCTTGAAGGATCATTTTAGGTAAACTATTAATGGTAATACGTATGGAGTCTTTATTGACACAAAGTGTGTTGGGTTCGGTGTAGGTGTATACAGCATACTTATCAATGGAAGCAGCAGGAGCAACGATCAAACCGCACCCTGCATCGGTATCAAAAGTTCCACCAGAGATGAGGCTAGGAGTAGAGGTACAGCTCCAAAACCCTGTAGTTGGATTACCGGCTGGAGTGGTCAGTTTAAAGCCAAGACTAATAGGGCCATAATCGCAGCAAACGGATTCGTCGGTACCGAGTACAATATTGGGCAAGGGATTGACAAAAACCTTCATGGTATCATCATCGAAACATTCAACACCCCCTTGGGTGATGTAAAGTTCTAGTCGATAATCTTCATCATCGGTGGCAACAATATCGTATTGATCATTGGTTCCAAGGATGACGGTATTGATATTGGTAGGGGTAATATCGGACCATCGATAGAGTCCAGTATTAGAATTGCCGGCGGTATCCATGCCTTGAGCACGCAGTAGGATAGTTTCGTTGAGACACAAGGTGGTATCATTGCCAGCAAAAGCTGTGACGGTGTCGTTGACGTTCAAGAACATCGTATCGGTATCCATGCAATTGAGGCTGTCAATAACTTTTATAACATAGATACCTGCTTTGTGTATGGTGACACTATCCTTGGTGTCAAATAATACACCATTATGATACCATTCTTTAAATAAGGTATCCCCTTGAACAAGTGTATCTCCCATAATTGGATCGACCCAATATGCTGAATCTAAATTAGGTACAATGAGAATACTATCGTAAGAGCATATACGTGGATCTGGAGGCAGCTTAGCTAAGGGATTTGACTTTAAAAATACCTGAACAGTATCTTCAGCTGAACAGCCGGATGCATCTTTGATGAAGATACTGACTGCAGTATCATATTGGACATTGGGTATAGAAAGTAAGAACGAATCTTTATTATTTGTAGTGTCAGCGGTTGCATTTTTAAGGAATGTTCCATCATTAGTCACACCCATGGTACTCCATTGATAAGTCACAGGTGCGTTGTAATTACTGAGGTAAGGTTTAAATAAAATATCCGTTCCAGCACATACAAAGGTGTCTTGACCAATAGATAGATCTGCCTCTAAAAGTGGGGGCACAACGAGCGTATCAACAAAAGTACTAGGACAATTGATAGGACTATTATTTAATGCAAGTTGAATGTAATACAGTCCGCCTTTTTTAAATTGAATGGTGTCTTGTTTTGAGGTACTTAGAAAATTTCCAGTTTTCTTGAAAGAAGCTATTTTCCTACTGAACACAATATTATTATTAGAGTCTAATATAGTCCAATTGTACGAAGCAGTACCTTTAAATCCGTCACTTAAAACAGCTTCGATAGGATACACCCCACAATCCATGGTATCGATATCAATGGTTGCCTGAGCACGAGGCTTTACCTTGATACGGAATGCACGAACAGAAACAGCATTCAGTGGACATGCATCATCTCTTGCGGTTACTGTAAAGGAATAGGGAAGGTTACTAGCTTGACCCGCACCGGGTGTCCAACAAAATCTACCAGTTTGAAGACGAGCAGTAGGATTGGTTACCGTGAATGTAGCTCCAGGAATACCTTTATTCCAACTTATAGTAACTGTATCTGGAGCAGGCAACGGAGCAGGTGGAGGAGGAACAAACTGGGGGTCATTTGTTGTGATATTGAAACAAAGTTGACTTCCTTCACAAACGTCATAGGTATAGGGACCATTTACAATGGGCGGTTTATTCCCGGGGCACGATTTGACAATAAATTGCATATCCCGTCGGGTTTTACCAATAACTTCATATTTGCCTTTTGCATTTTTACGCCATTCGGTAATTTCGATGACTGCCACCGTAACCTCACTACAGTTAGTAGGCGTGAGAACAATATCGCCAGTTAATGGATCGAGGTAAAGCCCTATAGGTGGATTTCCACCAGGGATAGGTGCTCCTCCGTTGGGTCGAGGATCATATACGGTAAATGGATTTAAATAGGTAAACTGACCACTATATGATGTATTGTTATTATACCCACGTTGTGGATTAGCCCAAGCGTAGGACAGTGAGTCAAAGTTGGCTGTATCTAGTGCTCCATTATTAAAATAAAACGGTTGATCACAGCATAGAATTGCTATAGGTTCAGAAGTAAGAGCAGGTGATGTATTACAGGGCGCTTTATTCAAATCAATAGTACAATCGGTGTATAGTGTACCGCTGGGACCTGTTGTGATGGCTCCATTTCGAGCATTAATAGCTCCACCAATTACAATTTGACCAGAACATTTGGCTAAAGCACTGAGTGGAGAAGTATTAAAGTCTAATGTACCAGTGTAGGTATGTTCTTCAACTCCTTCTCCAGTTCCGTATGTGTTGGAAGGTTTACATCTTGATGGTTCAGTGGCACATACAGGAGTAATTTCTCGTATAGATTTAAGAGTAAGAGTAGCAGTTCTACTACCTCCAGAAGTACAACGGATAGTTAATGCTCCTCCGTTATTAAGACCAATACCTCTGCAATCTCGGTACCATTTTAAGGTGATTTCAAATTTTAAGGTATCGACACAACGATAAGTAATGTCAGCTCCCATCATGTGGGTGGCTTTAGCGCTTTGTGAGAAAAAAATAAACGGGATCAAAAACAAAAAAGGAATTAATCGCCTGTGTAAAAATTTTGCCATGCTCAAGATTGTTAGTTACAGTATTGCAAGTTACATTAAATTATATTAAAAGTAAAATTTTCAAACCAAAAACTTACAGAAAAAAGAATATCAGAAAAATTTTCAAATGCATTCACCTAGACATCCATTTCTGATTTGTAATAAGTTGATTTATAATCCAAAAAGTGCAAATTTGCATGATAATGAAATGTATTTCTAGTGATGAATTATCCATCTTTTGCAAGCAATTATTTTCTGTATTAGGAGCAAATGAAAATGATGCTATAACAGCTAGTGACGTGTTAATTTCTGCGGATCTTCGTGGTGTTGACAGTCATGGCGTTTCTCGTTTAACCGGATATGTTAATTTATGGGAATCTGGAAGAATCAACATGAATCCAGAGGTAAGAATTATCCGTGAAAATAAATCAACATTTACCATTGATGGAGACCGTGGATTAGGTTTGGTTGTAGCCCCGAGAGCAATGGATATGGCTATTGATCGCGCGAAAATATATGGATCAGGTTGGAGTGCAATTCAAAATAGTAATCATTTTGGAATAGCAGGATATCATGCGATGAAAGCGCTCAGTCACGATATGATTGGAATGGCCATGACTAATGCCACTCCCTTTATTCCTCCAACCCATGGTAAAGAGCCGATGCTAGGGACAAACCCTATTGCATATGCATTTCCTGCAGGGGAGCAACAACCTCTAGTTATGGATCTGGCCACATCATCAGTGGCTCGAGGAAAAATTGAAATTGCGCGTAGGGAAAATAAACATATACCATTGGGTTGGATGTTAGATAAGCATGGAAATCCTAGTCAAAATATTGATGAGCTCAAAGATGGAGGTATGTTGACACCACTAGGTAGTCTAGAAGAATTAGGAAGTCATAAAGGTTATGCGTTAGGTAGTTTTGTTGATATTCTATCGGGAGTTTTATCGGGTGCAAATTTTGGGAAATGGGTTCCTCCATTTGTTAGTTTTTTACCCCTTTTACCTGAACTTCCCGGTAAAGGGTTGGGTCATTTTGTGGGTGCTATGGAAGTGGATGGTTTTCGATCGGTTGAGGAATTTAAGTTGAATATGGATGTATGGATTTCGTCTTTTAAAAATGCAAAACGTATTGATGAAAATCAGCCTATATATGTGCCTGGTGAAAAAGAATTTAATATCGAGAAAGAACGCTCAATTACAGGAATTCCTCTTAATGATCAGGTCTTTAGAGATCTTGAAGAATTGAGTAAAAAGTTTCATATTAAACTATAGATTTTATTCCAAGATAGCGGGGCGTTTTCTTGGTATAGTCGAGATAGTTTTGTCCATGCTTTGATGTCAAATACGCCTCTTCTAATCTAATTTGTAGCGTAATCAGCATCCATTCTATTATCCATAAAAACAAGGTCAGGATGTTAGGTAAAATGAGAAAAAGGCTCAAAAAAATTCCTGTCAAACATACAAAGAATGGATTTCTTGAATACCCAAAAATTCCATGGGTAATTCATGTTGTTTTACTCGTATAATCAATACCCATTCTCCAGCTATTTTTCATTTCTTTTTGGCTCAGGATTGCTAGAATAGAGCAGATAGTCAGGCAGATTAATCCCAAATATATAAATGCATTTTGCTTAATGAACTTAATTGGATGTAGGTGATTCATACTACTGGGATAAATTCCTTGGATAACAAGGGATATGATGGTGGTATAATGAACTACTTTGAAATACATACCCAACAAACTTTGGATAGTGTCATCTTTTGGAAGTTGGTTGATAACCGCATTTGTTTTTTCTGAAATACGTTTGTTTTGGATAACATAAACGTAATAAAAAAAACAGGACGATATAGATTGGAAGAGCATAAGCAATGAGTTGATTCATAGAGAAAAAATATTGATTAATTTCGCAATAAATTTAGTATCGAATACCCATGAAAAAAACATTTCTTTTTATAGTAGCTATTTCAATAATATATGCCTGCAAAAGCAGACAAGGTATAAGTCAAGTTGAAGTGTCAACTCAAATGGAAAATTCAATAGACGAAAACCGTTTTGCAGATTTGAAAATACTCAGTTACGATGCATCGGGTATAAATGACTTATCAACCAAACAAAAAGAGTTGGTCTATTATTTGTCTCAGGCTGCTTTGAGTGGGAGGGAAATTATCTATGCTCAAAATTACAAGCATAATATCCAATTAAAACGAATTTTTGAAACCATTTACAAAACGTATTCGGGAGATAAAACATCAACGGACTGGAAGAATTTTGAAATTTATTTGAAACGATTCTGGTTTTCAAATGGGATTCATCATCATTATGCAGAGAAAAAGTTTTTACCGGATTTTTCACAAGACTATTTCCTTGAATTATTTAATAATAGCTCCTTCCTTTTTGCACCAATGCTCAAAGGAGAAACAAAAGAGGATATGTTAGCTAAATTATTGCCTGTGATTTTTGATCCTACAATAGATGCTAAGAAAGTAGTAAAAGATAAAGGGGTAGATAAAGTAGCATTGAGTGCAAACAACTACTATGGTGAAGGAGTTACGGAGGCAGAGGCTATCGCTCATTATGCTAAAATGGGTACATCAGGAGAGAAAACCCCCGTAGAGTATGGTTTGAATTCTCGATTAGTTAGAAGAAATGGTCAATTGGTTGATTTAATATACAAATCTGGGGGTCTATACGGTAATGCCATAGATCGCATTATTTATTGGTTGCAAAAAGCAAAAACAGTAGCCGAAAATCAAGCTCAAGCAAATCATATAGGGATGTTAATCGATTATTTTACAACGGGAGATTTGAAACAATGGGATGCAACTAACATCAACTGGCTCAAAAGTACCGATGGAGATATTGATTTTATTTTAGGTTTCATTGAAGTATATGGAGATGCTATAGGATATAAAGGAGCCTACGAGTCAGTTATTCAAATGAATGACAAAGAAGCATCCAAAAGAATGGCTGTTCTAAGTGAAAATGCTCAATATTTTGAGGATCATAGCTCCATCATGGAAGCGCACAAAAAAGAAAATGTGGTAGGGGTTAGTTACCGAGTAATTAATGCTGCCATGGAGGCTGGAGATGCAGCACCTTCCACACCTATTGGAATAAATCTACCCAATAGTAATTGGATTAGAAGTACCCATGGAAGTAAATCAATCAGTCTTGGAAATATTGTTGAGGCTTATAATTCATCGGGAGGGAATAGTTCTTTAAATGAGTTTTACTTTGATGAAAATGTTAGAGCTAGAATCAAAAAACATGGCAAACTGAGTAGTAAAATGCATACGGCGATGCATGAAGTTATTGGTCACGCATCTGGTAAAATCAATGATGGGGTTGGTACTCCCAAAGAAACGCTTAAAAACTATAGTAATACTTTAGAAGAAGCTAGAGCAGATCTAGTTGCTTTATACTATATCTATGACCAAAAGTTAGTTGACCTAGGCTTAATGCCAAGTATAGAGGTCGGTATGGCTGAATATGATAGCTATATTGCCAATGGTATGATGCTTCAGTTGAGAAGATTGGAGGAGGGTGAAAATATCGAAGAAGATCACATGCGAAATAGACAATTGAATGCCTCTTGGGCCTATGAAAAAGGGTTGAAAGATAATGTGATCGAAAAGAAAATCATGGATAATAAAACATATTTTGTGATTCATGATTATGCTAAACTACGTGTAATTTTTGGAGAGCTATTGCGTGAAATTCAACGCATAAAATCTGAAGGTGATTATGTCGCTGCTGAAGCATTAGTAGAAGGGTATGGTGTACAAGTTGATGCAGCAATCCATAAAGAAGTATTAAACCGATATGAAAGTTTAGATTTAGCTCCATACAGTGGTTTTGTTCAACCAAAGTTGGTTGCGGAATATGATAATGAGGGTCGCTTCATTGACTTGAAAGTAACTAGTGAGGGATATGTAGAGCAAATGATACGTTTTGGAGAAGAGTATGCTTTTGTATATCCTGGTGAATAAATTTATATGTCTAATAAATTTTTGAAGATAGTGATATTACTTGGGTTCGTCTCTGTTTTTGTTGGTTCAGCAATTTGGATGTACAAAAACTATGTGGTACCCAATAGTCCCTATCACACCGAGCTTAAACTTCGAGGGAGTAAGTGAAAATAGCATTACCTTCTTGTTGGAGAAATGTGCTTCGTGTTGAGATGGAAGCTGCGTATTTTAGGAAATTATGTTCATTTATTGATCAAAAGCGTGATGAAAAAGTACCCATTTTTCCGTTGGAGGAGGAGGTATTTTTTGCGTTCAATCAAACACCATTACAACAGGTTAAAGTGGTCATTGTAGGGCAAGATCCATATCATGGAGAAAATCAGGCTCATGGTCTTTGCTTTTCAGTAAGAAAAGGAAATAAAATTCCTCCTTCACTTCGAAATATATTTAAAGAATTAGAGACAGATATATCGTGCAGAATTCCCAATCATGGAGATTTGACTGCTTGGACACGTCAAGGTATTTTTTTATTAAATAGCATTCTTACGGTTGAACAAAAATCACCCAAAAGCCATGAAAATAAAGGTTGGGAAATTTTCACAGATCACGTAATTCAGATTCTTTCTGACCAGCATGAAAGAATAGCTTTTATATTGTGGGGTGAATATGCTCAAAAGAAGAAAAAATATATTGATGAACTCAAACATTTGATTATTGAGTCGCCCCATCCTGCTGCTGAAATATATACAGGAGGCAAAGCAGGTTTTTTTGGAAGCAAACCTTTTTCAAAAGTAAATTCATTTTTGAGTAATCCTATTAACTGGACTTTAGATGACTTATAAGCTATTTTCTGAGTTCGTAGATTGTCCAATCCATAATTCAGTGAATTTTTCAACAAATTGATCCTTGAATTCATCCATTGTACAATTATTCTTTTCATTTTTAATGGATGTGACTTGTTTGTCAGATATACCACAGGGAATGATATAATTGAAATAATCAAGATTAGTGGATATATTCAGGGCAAATCCGTGCATACTTACTCCATTTTTGATGCGTATACCAATAGCTCCAATTTTTCTTGGAATCTCATTTTTATTACCCACCCAAATCCCAGTTAAACCCTCAATTTGATACGCTTTGATTTTGAAATGAGCTAAGGTGTTTATTATAGAATCTTCCAAGATTTCTACATACTTTCTCACCCCAACTCCTATTTTTCGTAAGTTAATGATAGGATAACAGACTAGCTGGCCTGGACCATGATAGGTAATATCTCCGCCCCGATCAGTTTGATGAAGAGTTGCCCCTATGCTAGTTAGAAGATTAGGTTTTAATAATAAATGAGTCGCATTTGCACTTTTACCTAATGTGAAAACATGATCATGTTGACAAAATAAAAGGGAATTTTGCTCACCATTTAGTATATTATGATGAGTTGTTTGCTGGATTTTTAAGGCATCCGTATATTGAATTAGTCCTATGTTTTTAACGTCAAACAAATCAGTTTTTTCTTTTTACTAACATCCCTAGAATAAAAAATACACCCATAAAACTAGCTAATCGTCCCAAATAGTCACCGTAAGTAGCATAAAAAGTCATATTTTGAAAGGGATATACGTCAACGGCAATAATGTCTTTTTCCCACCATGAGGTTTGTTCTTGTATCCTGCCCAGTTTATCTATTCGACAAGTAATGCCTGTATTGGCACTTCGAAGTACTTCTCTTCTATTTTCAATGGCTCTGAGTGATGACATAATGCATGTGTTGTTTATATCCATCTGTATCTCTCCACCAGCCATCATTGGTAATTACCAAAAGTATTTCAGCACCTTTCCTGCAAAATTGGGCTACATGACCAGAAAAAACACTTTCATAACAAATCAATGGAGCAAGGTTTGGTTTATTACCTGCATTAAAAACTAGGGCCTCTTTATCTGAGCCCAAACTGCCTGAAACTCCACCAAGATTAATCGATAGAAAACTCAAAAAACCAAATAATTTAGGATAAGGAAGTATTTCTGCACCTGGGACTAATTTACCTTTATGGTAAAAATCAATATTTTTTGTGCTATCAATAATTAAAGCAGTATTGTAACTATCATAAAATTCACCACTTTCTGTTTGGCGTGCGGTGGAGGATAAACGTTCGTTTTTATTAAAAAATTTATAGGTTGAGATGCCTGAAACTAAATGAATTTGGGGGTATTTTTTAACAAAATGTTTTACTATTCTTATGCTTGTAAATCTATCTAGATTTTTCTCATCTACATACTCAACAATAGCAGTTTCAGGTAAAATCACATAGTCGATGCTATCGTTCATTTTTGTTTCTATTAAAGATAGCATTTCTTTAAAATTAGAAATCTCGGTAGTAGTATTGAATTTAGTATAGGGATCTATGTTGGGTTGCACCAATAAGGCTTTTCTCGGACGATTCTGCATTTCAATGGCGTCATAATCTTTGGAATGAGTGAGATAAAAGGGTATAGAAATGAGTGCTGGAACACAAATCGTAGTGAATGATATTATCCAAGCTGATTTTGTCTTTTTTGTAATGGCTATGTACCAACATATATTGGCTACTAAAACCCAAAGACTTCCTCCTAAAACGCCAGTAATCTCGTACCATTGGACAACTTCATTATGCTTTGCAAAGATATTACCCAATGTGAACCAGGGCCAGGTGATTTGCCAATTGAGGTGTAAATACTCAAATGATAGCCATAAGGCAACAAAGATTAAAAATGCTTTTTCATCGGATACAATTTTTCTACCTTTTCTGTATCCTAACCAGGGAAGATACATTAATCCAGCATTTGCAAACAGCATAAAAATACTGGAATAAAAATCAGCAAATCCAACCCACCAAGAGATGACTAGATTCCATAAAAATAGTGACAGATAAATGAGCCAACCACTTTTGGGATAATCGTGTGTTCTTTGTTCCAAAAGGAATAATGGAACAAATGCAATAAAGCTAAGAAAAAACAAATCTCGTGGAGGCCAAGAGAGCCAAAACAAAATGGCCGGTGCTAGGGTATATAGTATGAGAAGTATCTTCTTATTTTTTATCATAACCAGCGATCATTAGTACAAATTCACCCTTTGGTTCATGTTGCATAAAATGAGCTAAAAGTTCAGTTGCAGTTCCACGAATATATTCTTCAAATTTTTTAGTTAATTCTCTACCAATGGCAACCTGTCGTGTATTGCCAAGAATTTCCTCGATCATTTGTAATGTTTTAATAATTCTGTGTGGACTTTCATAGAATATGGTTGTTCTTTTTTCCTCAACTAAGTTTTTAATTTTTGTTTGCTTTCCTTTTTTATGGGGTAAAAACCCTTCATAAATAAATGCATCACAAGGAAGTCCAGAACCCACAATGGCAACAATTGCTGCTACTGGTCCAGGTAG
>CALSMN010000009.1 GCA_943787465.1 uncultured Bacteroidia bacterium
ATCTTCTCAACTCCTTACTCAAATTACTGTGACTAATCTTAGCATAAATCTGGGTAGTTCGTAAACTATTATGTCCTAGCCAATGACTGACTGTTTCAATGGGTACTTCATTGTCTAATAAAATGGTAGTTGCACAAGTATGTCTAGCCACGTGATGGGTTAGATGCTTTTTAATTTGTGCTTTCTCTGCGATGAATTTCAAGTATTCATTGACCTTTGGATTACTCAGTTTTGGCAGCACTTTATTTTCAATCATACGTTCATTACACCAGCTATACTTTTCAATAATTGAAAGAGCTGAACCAAGTAAAGGAATTTCTCTTCGTTCACCTGTTTTGATTTGATCAATTCTTAAATAAAGCTCATTACCGATCTTGTGAATATTTTCCATAGTTAAGGCCATAGCATCACTATATCTAAGCCCTGTGTAACACGAAAAAAGAAAGATATCACGCACCTGGCTAGCCGTTGGATGGTTGGCAAGATTTACATCACATAATTGATGAATTTCTTGTTGGGTTAGATATTCTCTGTTTGCTTGTGGGTATCTGAGTTTAAAATTAGCATAAGGGTTAAAAGAGAGTATTCGTCTTCTGATAGCTTCGTTCAATACAGCCTTTAGTCTTGAATGGTGTTTGTTCACAGAGTTCAGTGTGAAGCTTATCCCCGTTATTGTTATATGGTGTATGTTTTAGGTAATCATCCCACTTAGTAATGAAGTGAAAGTCAATATCCTTGACAGCGGGCTCTCTGACTGATGAATTGAAATAATTAATCAGAGCAATCAAAGGTTTGTTTGTATTTGGCTTGGGTGGATTTTACCACTTGTCCTTTTTCTTTTTGATCCTCCAGATAATTTAAGTAGAAGGAGAGTAATTTAATTTTGGGTTTCTTAACAGCTCCTATAAATTCTTTGATCTCTTGCGGACCAAATTCTTTTCCTAATTCTAATAGCTCATGATGAGCTTTGTATACTTTGGTTTCTAGGTCAGCTAATCGCTGGTTAAAAATGATGTTATGATTAAAGCGTTCTTTTTGAGTATTCCATTCTTTTTTATCACATCTGATTCCTGTAGCAATTTCTGCTTTTTTACGGTCATAGATAATTCTTAAATTCACACTAAAAGCATACCTGCCATGCTTAAGCGGTTTGAGAAAAAATTTAAGACTGATGGTTCGCATTTTTAAAATCTGTAAGTGAAACATTTTCGACTTAGGTGAAACATAAGTGAAACATTTACCCATCAAAAGTGAAACATTTTGATAGATTTTCAAAACTTACAGATTTGTAAATAGCTGATTTCGAATGAATTAGAAAATATTCGAAAATAAATGGTGGAGATGCCGGGAGTCGAACCCGGGTCCGAATTGGAATAGAGTTGCGCTTTCTACACGTTTATTGCTCCTTGGTTTTCGAGAATAACCAGGTGTAGCAAAAACCCAATTAATCCTTATCCTACACGATAAATTTTAGTTTGGTAGAAATGGACTAAAATTATCTCAGTTTGTCGACTGCTTGTTACCCCTCGCAACCGAGACAAGGCTCAGGCAAGCAGATGGCATTTGCTTAATCTCTTAGATTAAGCAGCCATAGCGAAGTTATAATCGCCTGTTATGATTTGAAAGTCGAGATTTAAGAGCCGCACTTTCAATGCTCTACGTGCTTACACATCTATCGGCCAACCCGTCAAAAGCCAGAACACCCCCATATGATTTGTTTCTAGACAGACAAAAAGGTTTTATCAAAGAACAGAGTACAAAGGTACATACTCCTTGAACTTTTTGATACATGATTGAGTATAAACACGTAAATAATATATTTCTTATACGCAATTCTCTACCTTTGTTAGACGAAAACACCATATATAAACGCTTTCTTAAAAAAATATGAAAATTGGATTAATACGCGAATGGAAAGAACCCGCAGATAAACGGGTGGCTCTATCACCAAATCAATGCATCCAATTTCAATCGCTTTTTCCAATGGTACAATTGGTAGTAGAAAAATCTCCTGCTCGAACTTTTTTGGATGCAGCATATCTTGAAATTGGGATTCCGGTGGTGGAGGATGTATCTGATTGTGACATATTGATGGGGATAAAAGAAGTACCGCTAGATAAACTCATTTCCGATAAAACGTATTTGTTCTTCTCACATACGATTAAGGCTCAATCCTATAATCGGGATCTCTTAAAAACCATATTAAAGAAAAACATTACCCTTATTGATTACGAAACACTTGTTTGGCCGCAGGGGGGTAGAATACTTGGATTTGGCAAATGGGCTGGTATAGCTGGGGCATACAATGCCTTCTTGACTTGGGGCAAAAAAACCGGTCAGTTTGATTTACCTCCAGCCTATGTGACCAATAATTATCAGGAATCGATGCACTTATTGAGTGCGTTGAATTTTAAAAAGACACGGATTGTATTTACAGGTAATGGCAGAGTTGCTGAGGGTATTCGGGAGGTATTAGAGCAAATGAAACTCAAAGAATGTACTCCCCAAGAGTTCGTTTCTCAGCCCCCCAAATCCTCCCATTTTACCCAATTAACCAGTTGGGATCTTTTTCATAGAAAAGATGGAGGCCCCTGGGATATTCAACATTTTTATAAACACCATAGCGACTATTGCTGCGAGTTTGATAATTTTTTTCAAAACACAGATATACTCATCAATGGCATGTATTGGGAAGATTCTATGCCGCCCTTATTCACGGTCAAAGATACACAACTGCCTCATTTTAATATTCAAGTCATTGCCGATATTACCTGTGATGTAGAAGGAAGTGTACCCATTACGTTAGAAGCTACAGATATCTTTAATCCAACATTTGGGTGGTCTAAAACGCAACAAAAAAAAGTAGAGCCGTACGGTGAAGATACCATCGATATCATGGCCGTGACTAATCTTCCTACTGAATTACCCAAAAATGCAAGTGAAGAATTTGGTTCGTTATTGCTTGAACATATTTTCCCATTAATAATTCATGGGGATAAAAGTGCCATTTTAGATCGGGCAACTATCGCCTCAAATGGAAAACTAACATCGAATTTTTCCTACCTTAAAAATTTTGTAAACGGTTAAAAATGGGATTGTTTATCCTTCTAATTCTCAATGAGAACCATTTTATGATAAATATCATATCCAAATATGACCAATGTCATATTTTGAGACCATGATGTAGAAATGCCTGAGATTTCTGGAATAGATTTTATCAAAACGTTATCCAATCCTCCTCGAGTGATTGTAACTACTTCGCGATCCGATTTTGCGGCAGAGGCATTTGGGATTGATGCGGTAGACTTTATTTTGAAACCAGTACTTGTAAATCAAGTAATCAAAGCACTCCAAAAATACAAACAACTTGAAAGTACAGATGATATTGTCCCGGTGGCTCCCTCGGCCACATCTATTTTTGTAAAGGTAGATTCCAAGTTGGTGCAATTGCACTTTAGGGACATTTTATGGGTGGAGGCATTGGGAGACTACGTGGGGTTTCATGTAGAGGGCAAACGATATGTGGTAAAATCTACTTTAGCCGCTATTGATAAGAGTTTAAAATTTTTCTCGTTTATTCGAGTTCATCGATCTTTTATTGTGAATGTACAACATATCAAAAGTTTGGATGATTCTTCTTTAATTATTCAGGATAAATGGATTCCTGTGAGTAGAGGGTATCGTCCTTTGGTTTTAGAAAAAATACACTTGCTCAAATAGATTTTATACCAATTGATTTTCTAAAATACTGGTAAAAAAAGCAAGTCCGTCCGTGTTTCGAAGCACATCACTTGCTGCTCGTTCAGGATGTGGCATCATCCCAAATACATGGTGCCCCTTGTTTGATATTCCGGCTATATTATCTAGAGAACCATTCGGATTTGAAGCATCATTTACTGTACCATTTTCGTCAGAGTAGCGGAAGATAATTTGGTTATTTTTTTGAAGTTCATCCAGTGTTTCTTTATCGGCAAAGTATCGGCCTTCTGCGTGGGCGATAGGTATTTTATAGGCAGGTTTGTCTAGGAGTTGTTTGGATATCACCGTGTTTGTATTCTCACATTTTAAAAATACATTTTTACAGACAAATTTCTGTTTTTCGTTTCTTAATAATGCTCCAGGTAAAAGACCGCTCTCGCATAAAATTTGGAATCCATTACAAATTCCCATCACAAAACCTCCAGCATTCGCATGCTTGGTAACACTTTCCATGATAGGAGATAGTTTGGCTAAAGCACCACTTCGAAGATAGTCTCCGTAAGAGAATCCGCCGGGCACAAAAATATGAGTACACCCTTGTAAGTCTGTATCCTTGTGCCATAGCTTTGACACGGTTTGTCCACTTACTTGAGTTAGCACATGTATCAAGTCCTGATCGCAGTTACTTCCTGGAAAAATTATTACACCAAATTTCATACTGCAATATTAATTTAAAAATACACGGATGTGGGGTATTTCTTATGAGATGTAATACGCAAGAAACTAACAAGTAATTAATATTTTCGGGCTACCATAATTCCATCACGAATCGGAATTAGTATATTCTCAACTCGAGAATCATTTTGAACCAGAGTATTAAATTTGTCTAATTCTCGAGTATCATTATCCTCAGCTAATTGTTCTGGGTCAATCACTTTACCACTCCATAGTACATTGTCTGCCATCATGATTCCCCCACTCGGCATTTGATCTATCAGTAGATTATAATAAGCAGAATAATTTTCTTTATCAGCATCTATAAATACAAGATCAAATGGGGTGTTTAATGCGGGGATAATTTCTAAAGCATTTCCGATGTGTAGCTGCATTTGTTTTTCATAGATAGATTGACTCCAATTTTGTAAAATTCGGTTCTCTAGTTCTTCATTTATTTCAATAGTATGAAGTATGCCATCTTTGGTTAATCCTTCTGCTAGGCATAAAGCGGCATATCCAGTATAGGTACCAATTTCTAAAATAGTTTGAGGTTTTATCATTTTAGAAAATAAACTCAGAAGCCTGCCCTGAAGATGTCCACTCAACATGCGAGGGGCTAATACTTGAGCATGCGTATTACGATTTATATTGAGGAGCAAATTATTTTCAGGAGTGGTATGTTTCTCAGCATATTGACTGAGTTTTTCATCTATAAATTCCATTGGATTAAGGTTTAGAAAGTTTAAAACTGGCTTCTATCATTTTATGATCACTTTGAATATTGGTGTTGGTTTGGTATCCTGTGCAGGTCAATTCATCATCATAAAAAATGTAGTCGATACGAAGAAAAGGGAGGGGTTTGAGGTAAGTGGCACCCCAACCCGAACCCTGCTCCATAAAAGCATCTTTATGTCCCTCGGCAAAGCACTGATAAATATAACTTTGTGGTGTGTCATTAAAATCTCCCAAAATAATTACGGGATACGGACTGTTTTTTATGGTCTCTAAAATAGTATGAGTTTGTTTAGCTCGAAGCTGAGATAAATTTTTTAGTCGAGTCACAAAATTGAATGCATAGTTTTTATATTCTTTATTAATGGGAGCATTAATCAGGGTGCTATAGTCCTTTGGTGATACTTTATTGGATTGGAGGTGTACCCCCACAAAACGGATGATTTCGCTATTTATTTCTATATCAAATAGTGCAGATAGGTTACCTGTAGTATGATCATATTCTATCCTTTCCCAATGAATTATTCGATGTTTAGATACTAATTTTAATCCAAATCCTTTGCCTGTTTCCTTAGGATTTACTGCCACAAATTGTTGGTGCGGGTAGGTTGAAAAATCAATAGATCCTTTGTGGTTAATCCATTCCACGAGTAGTACTACATCATATTTTTTATCACTAATGTATTGATTAATAACATCGGAGGTATTATCTCCATTGTAGATTTGTTGGACAAAAGTGTTAAAACTACATACGTTGATGTCTGAGGTTTCAGATTTGTTGGAATTAATCTGAATATTTCGAGCGATGAATTGAAATCCAATCAACAAAAGAAAAGCATTGAGAATACCTCTTTTTTTGAAAGCTACAATCCAAAGTAGTAATAATGCAAGGTTGAGTACTAACCAAAAAGTAAAGGTGAGTCCGAAAAAAGAAATAATCCAAAAATCATTTGGGTTTATATAGGGAGATAAATAGGAAATACTCAGTCCAATAAGAGCAAGAATATTAATTACATTACTTATTTTAGTACTGACTTTTTTCACTCGCTTGCCTTAAATAGCGTATCTTTTTCTGTTTTCGACAAGCTATCGTATCCACTTTGAGAAATTTTGTCTAAAATAGCATCGATCTCTTCTTGATTGGGTTTTTGTTTTTGATTAAACGGTTTAAAGTGTCGTTCATCTTTCTTTTTGCTTTGAAAAAACGACGGTTTTTTGACCGTTATGGGAGCTATTGGTAATTTCCCTTGCAAATTCATAATGAATAATAATCCAAATATAGCACCGCCTATATGAGCAAATAACCCCCCTGTATTGTCACTTACCGGGAACATATACAAATCTCTAAATACAAAAAACAATGCTACCCACCTTAATTCTACGTTAAATAATCCAAACGGTCTGATTTGATATCGAGGCAGATATGCCCCTGCTGCTACAATGATTGCTGTAACACCGCCAGATGCTCCTAAAAGTTTTTTGTAGGCAACCACCTCACTAAACAGTGGAAAAAAATTATAACTAAACACAAAAAGCAAGGCACCACTGATCCCCCCATACAAAAATATTTTCCAAACATTTAAGGTAGAAGTGAATCCCTCTAAAATTCTTCCTATGAAATAAAGTAAAATCATATTTCCCAAAAGGTGCCAAAATCCAGCATGAAAGAAAATATTGGTAAGAATGGTCCACGGTCTGATGATTAGTTTTCCAAGGTTACTAGGGATGTAGAAATATTGCAATAAATCATTGGGGAGAAAACCAGAAAGCTTGGCAATAACCCCTACAAAAATGGTAAAGATAAAAGCAGCCAAATTGATCATGATAATCTGGCGTATTGCGGAGTTTTCTTTGTGGTATTCGTATTGTATTTTTCCCCAAATAGACATGTGCTCAGTAAAACGAATTGCGATTATTTTTATTCCAATATTGGACCAGTATAAATCCAAATAACGCCCCCCCTAGGTGAGCAAAATGTGCGACTCCTGATTGAAAACCACTAATGCCAGCAAATAATTCAAAAACGGCATATCCAATCACAGCCCATTTCGCTTTGATAGGAACAGGGACAAACATGAGAAATAATTCAGTATTGGGCCAATACAAGGCAAAGGCAACTAAGATTCCAAAAAGAGCTCCTGATGCCCCAACGGTAGGTTGATTTATATTCACTAATCCTTGGGTGATTTCATAATCTTGGACTAAGGTATGGAGTAACGCGGCTCCTAGTCCCGTAATCAAATAAAAGTTGATGTATCGTTTTGCCCCCCATATCTGTTCTAATCGACTACCAAACATGTACAGACCAAACATGTTGAACAACAAGTGGGTAAAGCTTCCATGCATAAACATGTGAGATAGTATCTGCCAACCCTGAAAGAAGTCACTTTTATAATTAAACAAAGCCAAGTATTGGTACATTATATCACCACCATAAATTGTAGCTATAAATAGCAAAACATTGATGGCAATAATATTTCGTGTTACCTCTGGAATACCAAAACGATTACTATTGAATTGCATAATACGGGATCTAATGAAAAAAACGTTCCAAACTCTGTTTTGTTAGTTTAATTACGATTGGTTTGCCCGAAAAATCAGTTGAGGATTGTTTGATATTGCCCAATTCATGGATGAGCAACTGCATTTCAGTGAGGGTCAATACTTTTCCTGTCTTAATGGCAGCATTCTTTGCAGCTGCTTGTCGAAGTGCATCTTTCTTTGATATTTTTAACGATTGATAGTTGGTTGTAAAGTCATCTAAAATCTGAATAATGACCGATGAACCATCCTCTTTGCTCAATTCGGATGGTAATCCGTTGACAATGATTGTCTCTTGTCCAAATTCACTGATATCAAAACCCAAAGCATTGACTTCTTGTTGCATTTCAATATAGAGTGCAAAGTCAGCCTTACTCAGTGCTATGGTTCTGGGAAATAAGAGTTGTTGTGAGGACACGGTTTGTTGAGAATTATATCTCTCATACAAAACTTGGCGATGGGCTCTATGCTGATGGATTAAGCAAAGTTCGCCCTCTATTTTGGTGACTAAAAAAGCACTATCGATTTGAAACACGTCATATGATAACGGTAGAGTTTCTGGTATTTTTGTGGGCGGGTTAAAAATGGTAGCTTGCTTGACAGATGGAAGGGATGTATTCAGGATTTCGTCCAATTTTTCCCAATGGGTGGGTGTTTTAGCTTTCTTCTTACCAAACGGATTGAAGTGTGAATTTCCCAGAGTGGTTTGTAGGGGATTGTAATGCTGGTTACCCGATTTTTGGATAGCATTTTGCAATTGCTCATTACTGGGCAATACAAAATGAGCCCCCAATGTTTTTTTAATTACCGATTGGAGTAGGGTGTATACATGTCTCCCATCCTCAAACTTTACTTCATGTTTAGTAGGATGGATATTAACGTCAATTTTTTGCGGATCTACCGTTAAAAACAAGATGTAGAACGGATATTTTTTTTCTTCCAACAAATTTCCAAAACCAGTTGAAATGGCATGATTAAGGTAGGGATCTTTAATAAATCTTCCGTTAGCAAATAAATACTGATTTCCACGGGTTCTTTTGGCTAATTTGGGGCCACCAATAAATCCGGTAATGGTCACAATATCTGTGTCTTCATGGGTCGTAATGAGTTCTTCTTCGGTGACATTGAATAGGGCCGTAATGCGTTGCTTTAGATTGGCACCAGATAGGGTTAGTATTTTTTTCCCTTGATTATAATAATCAAAGGCAATGTTTGGATAGGCCAAAGCCATCCGTTGAAATTCTTCAAAGGTATGCTTGGTTTCTACAGCGATACTTTTTAAGAAATTTTTACGAGCAGGAATATTGTAAAATAAATTTTTAACAGCGATGGAAGTACCAAGAGTAGTAGCCGTATTTTCTTGTGTAATGAAGTTACCAGCTTGAATAATAATCCGTGTTCCGTGGGTTTCTTCATCACATTTGGTCTTCATTTCTACGTCACTTACGGAGGCAATACTGGCAAGTGCTTCACCACGAAATCCTAGGGTATGTAAATGATACAAGTCCTCGGCTTTTGTGATTTTTGATGTGGCATGTCTTTCCCAACACATGCGTGCATCAAAGGCATTCATACCCATACCATTATCA
Organism: uncultured Bacteroidia bacterium; assembly: GCA_943787465.1. Classification (GTDB taxonomy): domain Bacteria; phylum Bacteroidota; class Bacteroidia; order NS11-12g; family UBA9320; genus UBA9320. The sequence goes on from CALSMN010000009.1 coordinate 9,279, forward strand.
TCAACTTGAATTAAGGTACAGCCCCCATTATTGATATATAGTTTGATGTGAGAAGCTCCTGCATCAACGGCATTTTCGAGCAGTTCTTTAACTACCGATGCTGGTCGTTGAACAACTTCTCCAGCGGCAATTTGATTCGCCGTTTTATCAGGTAAAAGTTGTATAATGCCTGTCATTATATCAGATTAACGGGTAAATGCTTGAAGGATAAATTCTAGCGCATTGGAATAAATTAGTTTGTAAGCAATCGTCGAGAGTATAATCAATATGATGCCTAGGCGTATTCTATAGTTTCTTTGTGATGGACTTCCGTATCGTTGAATGTGTTGTTTAGATTGATATAATTTTCGGATGTTTTGTTTGGTTATATTATCAGAATTCATGGATTCTCCCATCGATCGTTTAGCATCTTGCACACGGGCATGCAGATCTTCCTTTTGTTCATCATAATACATGGGGATGTATTTAAATTTACGATGCTTTGGAAGTCTTGAAAATCGCAGATTAATCATACTTTTCAAAGGTAAGGGATTAGCCTAAAATTAGCAATTATGGTTGGGTACAATATTTCGCATATAGTTGATCAGCAACAACAATATTGTGTTTGAGTGCCTCTTCAAACGAATCGCATGCAAATGCAATTTCGTTGAGTTCCAGGTATAATTTTCCTTTGATAAAGTGAACCATTTTATAGGTAGGAATGAGCTTTTCAACGGCACTGTAGTCTTTGATTCCACCATCTATATCATTGAGCTTCACTTTGAGTTCTGCTCTGCGTTTATACAAATCTCCCGATAGTTTTTCATAGTGAATGGCTGTATTGAGATCGGTTAGAGCGGCATCATTTTTGTCTTTAGCGGCATAGGATTCTGCCCTCAATTTGAGAAAGGCCGGATTGTTGGGTTTTTTTTCCAATCCTTGGGTGAAGTCAGCGATAGCTTTGTCATAGTTTTTGGTGTGGAAAAATGCTTGTCCTCTAAAATAATAGGCCTCCATGAAAATTGGATTCAGATCTATTGTTTTTGTAAAGTCAGCAATAGCCAATGGGTATTTAATAGCGTTGAAGGCGGTGGTACCTCGATTAAAATATCCTCTAAAATCATTGGGATTGAGGGCAATGTATTGTCCGTAGAGATCGATGGCTTTATCAAATTTTCGTTCTAAGGTTGCGGTATTGGCCTGGATGAGGAGTTCAGTTCTTTTTTGAGCATAACTGTTGAAGGTCGTGGAGGACAAAAGAATCCAAAGGAAGATAGCTGCAATTTTTTTCATGAATGGTAACAAATCAACGAAAGTATGGGCAGATAATGATATTTAATTATCTACATGATGAATTATCTACACGATATAGCGGTACTTCCTCGTTCGAATTCTGTTATCGTAACTTGTAACCCAAACCGAATGAAACGTTAGCTATGGATGAAAATTGCTCTTTGTAATCTATCGATGGTGGTGTAATATCTGTCGTATTATATACTTTATATGTACTTTCTGATTCATGCTGCGGTTATTCGACAAATTGAAAACACGTAAATCGATTTTCTCCGCAGGTATAGACGCATCCGGTGGTGGGGTCAACGGTGAATGTTGGGCGGTTTCTTCATTTTGCGATTGGAGGATGTACATTCCAAAATCCAGCTCTTGGGTGTTGATGGTATTGGTGCCCGGATGAATGGCGAATGCACGTACAGGAGTGCCTCGCATGGTATAAATGACAAAATGAACTGGAGTGGAATGTTCGGATATAATGCGCAATCCCTCGGTAGGGGATACCCGATCGATGCTCATGGGCGGAAGGTACTCGCCTGCTATCTCAGGGATGGGTTGAATCTCGCCAGTTTCTGGTGCTAATGTAGGATCTTGGAAATAGCGATTGAAATTACGGTAGTGTTGGGTGCGAACTTTTTCAATGCAATTGGAGTCATACTCCACTATAGCTCGTTCGGTACTCATGAGCGGAAACCACTGTCCATAATCACCTGGGGTGTAGGTGTGGGCTTCGTATTTTACCGTTTTGCCTTCTTTGTAGATGACGTGTTCTTCGTACAAGGTCTCTAGGTTGTAGTAATGGGAACTGGTATCGTTGGCGATTTCCAGTTGGATATCATTTGGATACGGTATATCCCTCTTCTTCCAGAGATTGCACCTCTTCTGAGCTAAGGGGCAGTTGAAAGGGGTTGGTCGTTTTATAATTGGATAGGTATTCCTCGGGAGGGATTATGGTATAATCGATGGTGGTTTCGGAAAGGACTTTTTGATTGAGTGAGTTAATGATGCTATTCGGGGTAACTCTAATGTGGTCGGGCCATTCTTGCCATACCTCATAAGTGCCGTGTGGGTAGGAAATGAAGATGTCTTTTTGGAAGTTTCCATCGGCATAATTGACTTCTTATATGGTCTGTTCTTCCAATTTACCCATGAGGGCAATTTCATCTCTTACCGTCATCGCTTCTTTGATTTCTTTCGGAACCCAATATTCGTGTTCTTCGGTGAGGTTGTAGGTCATGTGAAATACGGGCTCTTGTGCCGCTACGGTGATGGATAATAGTCCCATCCAATAAAAAAGGAGTTGGTGTTTTTTCATAGGAATTAAGTGAAAAGTATACGTGAAATGTGATAAAAATAGATTGTTTTCATAATTCAAAAAACAAAACTAGGTGCCTAGTTTTATTTTTAAAAACGATTAGATATGATTTTTATCATATTTGGCTATGATTTTCATCATAAATGTGTGAAACACATCAATAAGGCTAGTGAAGGGTATGGGTAAAATCTAAAAATTGCTGGAGAACCGATAGATAGGCTTTTTCATTTTCGACCATAGACAAATGACCTACATGGTCAATCATTTGTATTTGAGCAATATCACAACGGGAGGCTTGTTCAAAGATGTCATGCATATCATAATGGATATCGTATTCTCCCATTAAAAAAAGGATGGGAATGGATAGCGAAGCAAGGGTGTCTCGATGATCTTTCCGATGAAGCATGGCTTGTAGGCCTTGAATAATGCTTGTGGTCGGGGTATTTTGGATGGTATGGATAAGTGCAGGAGTGAGGCAATCCGAATGATGCTCTGCGACCAATGTTTTGATGAAAAGCTGAAAGAATTCAACAGTTCCATGACGTTGGATAAAGTGTATTGTTTTTTTACGGTTTGCTTTTTTTTCTGCTGCATCTTCGGCAGCAGTAGAATGAATCAGTCCCAGACCAGATAAATATTCAGGATAGTGAGCGGCATAGTCTACCGCTACATAGCCTCCCAGTGAATGACCCAAAAGTAGGTGCTCCCCTATCTTTTCGTGCAGGATAATTTCATGTATTTGGCGAGAAATGTCTGTGATGGAGGTAAAAGATGCGGAGGTGCTTTTCCCAAATCCAGGGAGATCGATGGTTAAGCAAGTATAGGTCTTTTGAAGGTGTTGTAGGGATGATTTCCAGAGGGTAGAATCTTCACAAAACCCATGTAAAAAACAAAGGTGGGGACCTATCCCCACCTTGGTGTATGTTATATGCTGAAAATCTCGTATCAATTTAGTTGTAGAAACGGTATCTCCAGTCAGATATTTCTGCTTTTTCTTCTAGCGAACGTCTGGTTTTTTGTTGGAAATTTTGTTTCAATTGGTCCATCATTTGATTTTTTTGATCTAAGTTAGCTTGAGGTTTAAATTCGTTTTCATTATTTATATATACAACAGCAACAGCATTTTCACCTTTAATAACTTTTGAAGTAGCACCTGTTTTTAATCCAAAAATAGTACCAACAATGATTTTATCTTCACCAATATTGGGGAGATTAGCATTATTGAAAGTGGCTGCTGGTACAACAATTGCTTCGGTCTTGAGAGCATTGGCTAAGGCGTCAGCATCTTTCGCTTTGCTTAAAGCTTTTTCCATTCTAGGAGCCAGAATATCGGCTTTTTTCATGTTAAGTAATATAGTCTCTACTTCAGGTCTTATGTCATCAACCTCTGCAAGTCCTTCCTGTCTTATTTTTGTGGCTTGAGCAATGTAATAACTGCCATCAATTTCAATGATTTCCGAAATATCATTTTCTTTAGTTTCGTTAGAGAATAGCCATTTAGCAATGGAATTGGGGTTTTCTACACCGGGAATATTTAAAAATTCTTCATTTACTTTATAGGCTACACGTTTAGTTAATCCCAATTCTTCAGCTACCTCTTCAAATGGTTGATTTGCGGTCACTTTAGCTATAAAATTACCCGCAATACGATAGTACTCTCCATCTGTTTTGGTACTTGGAAATATGGTTTGATCGATTTGAGCAATTTGAACGGTTTTATTGTTCGGGACTTCGGTTGCTTTAGCAATGTACACCCCTTTATTTGTGCGAACGACATGGAGTGAATTTACACTGGCTGAAAACAAATGATCTACAAGAGATTTAGGATAGACCGTATTATCTTTTCGTATCCAGCCCATGTCCCCTCCCTTACCACGTGTAGCATCGTAGTTTCTCTTATCCGCTTCTGCTTCAAAGGTAGTTTCACCATTATTTATCTGGGCAATTAGTTCTTGAGCATCTCGTTCTGCTTGTGCAGTATCTTCCCCAATCACATTGAATAAAATATGACTCCCTCTAACAGAATATAAACTATCAGTACCGATATCGGTTAATTTTAACACGCTATATGTTCCGTTGTTTTGGAATGGACCCAGAACATCGCCTACGCTGGCTGAGAAAATAGCATCCTCGATAGACGGAGAAAATGAACCTCTTTGTTGATACACATCAGAGTATGGTATTTCACTATTCATGATACTTACAAATACGGAATCATCGGTAGATTCTTTGAACTTACCCGCAATCTCGACCATTTGGAGCATCATATCTGAAGAATCTTCTTTTGAAGGAGTAACGTTTAATCGAATAAATTCGATGTCTCTACTCGCTTTTTCTTCATATTTTTTTGGTGATTTTTTGATGTAGGCCAATATTTCTTCGTCCGATACTTTTAGTGTAGAATCTTCGTATTCATTGAAAGGCAAACTAACTACCGTAATACTTCTTGATTTTTCATTTTCCTCATCATTATATTTAGATTCGAGGTTGGTAAAATACACAGAACTACCAATCATTTGATTATATTTCTGAGCAATTAGGCCACGGGTAAATTGGTCCTGAAATTCATTCCAACTTTTTAGTGCATCCGGATTGGTATTGATATCTTCTTTTAAGAAACGTGTCAGACGTTGTTTATCAAATTGTTTGGTTTCGGGGTCCTGAAAAGATTGTTGTATTTGAGGATGAGTATTGTCTCCAATGGTGAGATCTTCAAGCTCAGCCGGGCTTACAGATATTCCCAACTCTTCATACTGTGGTTCAATAACACGAGATTCAACAACCATGTTCCAAGCTTGATTTTGGTATTGTTTGGCTATATTCTCATCAATTACAATTCCGGGGTTATTCGCAATTAGTTGGTTTTTGAGATTTTCAAAGGTAGCATTGAACTCCTCATACGATACCTTTTCGTTGGCTATTTCTCCAACAGCATTTTCGTCCGATCCAAAAATGCTCGATCCAGAACTGATCAAATCAGTCAGAACAAATGCTAACATCGCTACACCGATTACTAAAAGCAAGCATCCGGTTTGGTTTTGTATTTTTTGTAAAACACTTTGTTCTTCTGGGTTGTATTTATCTGACATAAATTGTGTAATTAAAAAAGGAATGCAAATTAAGTGGATTTGTGGGAATTGTCAAAGAATTATAGTTGGGAAGTGATATCTTCACTTTCTGTATTCAGAAAACCTGCTTTAAAACCATAAGAATCTGTATATCAAAATATTGCGCACCAATAAATGGATTAATATGAGCCGAATAGTGGTTCACTAATTTACTTCTTGGAAGGTGTACTTCAGGTGTTTGTATGAACGGAATGGAATTTTATCAATGATAAAATCTTGATTTACATCTTTTTCAGTAAAAATCCGTTGTCCTCTAAACTTTCTGTATAGTAGCCATTTTCTGTAGGTATATTCATAAGAAAGTGTACATGATTTTTGAATATTAACCACCAGTAGTAGTGCTTTATTTATAGGAATTACAGCATAATTAAATGGAGTGTTTGACAAAGCTGTTTTTATTTGATTTAAGGAAGTGCTATATAATTTTACGGATGTTTGGTGGAGATCATAACTGGTAAATACAATCGCGATAGAATCTGGGGTTACGTCTAGGTCAAGATAGTCACCGTAGAAGATTTGATGACCAGCCAGAGGGATAGATTGTGGAGTTATACGATGATAGAAATTTCGTTTGGGGTTCTCAATATTGATTCGGTTTAGCCCTATATCATAGAAGAAACTTTTGGAGGAAAACTGTTGATCGTAGTATGCAATATAGACATCGCCGTATTTTTGATCTATGGCAATATTCGGAAAATACTGATGCCCTGTTTCAGCACTCACTTTGATTTTAGAACTCCACGAATTGCCTCCATCTTTGGAATGCATTAACCATATATTGGCATTGTTATTTTCCTCATCTGCCCAGGTGATATACAGGGTGTTTCGAGCGGTATCACAAACCAAAAAGGGCATACCATTGGCACGCATGATGTTAGGCATTTCCATATCCCAACCCTCAGATTGACGAGCAATAGCTTGATCTTTACCCCATGTTTTACCACCATCCATACTCTTATCAAACCATATTTTTTCGTGCCCAGCCCAAGCGGCATAAATTTCGCCTTGAGGACCTACAGCCGTGGTTACTCCTTCGAGGGTATGGTCACCATCCAAGCAATCACCTACCGTATCCGAGATGGTGATTGCTTCAGAAAATGTGTCAGATTGAGGGGTTAATTTAGAAAATCGAATACGACTAAAATCATCTTTGTTACTACTCTCATAGTGGTCGAACTCGGTCCAAGTTACATAAAGATTGCCATGGAAGTTTTTGGAATGATTATCTGAACTCAGCCAAGGTTTGTCTTGCATCTTGGGGGGGTTATACCCTACTCCATAGGAGGTTTCTAGCCAAGGATTCAACGCATGTATTTCTTGTATTACAATTCGATCAAACCAATCACCATACCCTTTTTTTGGGGTTTTAGAGAGATGAGCATAGTATAATTTATCGCCGGTATTATGCAATACAGGATCACCATATACCCCATATTTAGATTGAGCTTGGATGCTTTGGTATTGCTGCGTAGCGGTATCCAAAAAATAGATGCTATTGATGTTGGATGCTGCTACAATTTGATGATTGTGAAGCGGAGAAAAAACAACGGATGGCTCGTTAGCCTGTACACTTAGTGTTACAATTTCCTGACTTTTTCCAATCAAAGGAAGGCAAAGAAGCCATCCTATCAGTTGTTGTTTATTTATACTTCGCATGGAGATATTTACATTACAAGATCTACGATTCCAGAGATAGGATCACTGTTTTTCCCGTACCATAATAAATAATAATAGGTTCCTTCTGGGAGTATTTTGTAGGTATTATACACTCCTCCATTCCAACATTCTTGAGGATTATTCGTCTTGAAAACTTCTTCACCCCATCGATTAAAAATTTGAAGTTTATAAAACTGACATTCCAGTAATTTACCATCCATTTGAAAACAATCATTGAGTCCATCATTATTGGGTGTAAATATGTTGTATAATTTCAATTCTGGGAAAATCTCTTCCGAAATAGAGATTTGTTTTTGGATAGAGCTTTCACACAATGATCCTTTGTTGACGATAAGTCCAATCGTATAATCTCCTGCCTCAGAATAGGTATAATCTGGATGTTGTTCGATGGAGGTATCCCCATTTCCAAACGTCCAGTAATATTCGTAACCTTTGGTTGTGAGATTGTTGATACTTAATTCGTTATCACAACCATCGAAAGTAACATCAAAATGGGCATTGGATTGATCAATTACTTTAACCTTTTGTTGATAGATGGAAGAAATATTACAGGAATTACTATCAATGACAGTTAGAGTGATGGTATATTCTCCCGGGTTGATGTACTGGTGTGTTGGGTTAAGATCATTGGATGATTGACCATCGCCAAAATCCCATATAAGGGAGTCACCTAAAATACTTTTATTGGTAAATTTAACCTCAAGAGGGGTACATCCAATGGGTGGGAAGACCGTAAAATCGGCTATTACGGCAGTTTTAATTTGAAGATCTATTTTAAATGAGGCATTGCTGCAACGCACACTTGGATTAAGCTCAAAAGCACTTCCTGGTGTAGTAGGGAAATCACTTACTTGAGAAGTTTGCCCGTCTGTTGAAGGGGGACAACTGCTACATACACTTTGATATATGACTCCTTTTTTATCAAATCTACTGGTTCCCCCGTCTACATGGTCTCCAGTTACATTGCCTCCAAAATAGGTTGCGTATAAAAGTGTTTCCGCATTTTCGCCCAGCACCAGAATATAAAAATCATTATTGTCTGTAGTGAGTTGATCAGCATCTGCCGACACATCCATATTGTTCGTGCTCCCGGGGTGATTAAATGGATCAACATTAGAGCCCCATCCCGAAAAATAAATATGATTACACACATCTACTAAGAATGCACTAGGAACCAAATTGGGTTGATTTAAAGTATTACCAAAAGAACTCACCAAGTCTACTTGTTTTAGAGCAGAGTCTATTCTTATAATGAACTGTCCTTTATTATTTTCACCGTAGGTATTTGAAGTTTTGGTAATCTGACCTTCGGTTTGTCCCGTAGCATAAATGCGGTGATCGGCATCCAATCCGATGAAATAAATTTGATCATAGGCACTAGTTCCCCAATAAGTGGCCCGTTTCAAGGATTTGTCTTTTTTATTGAAAATTGCGATAATCCCGTCTGTGTTACCTTGAAACTGAGGTAAAAAACTGGTATCTAGCGTGGGAAGATTGTTACTGGTTGTTCCGCCTCCGACATATATGTTATCCAACTTATCCAATTTAATACTGTACAATGCGTCAGAACCATTGCCTCCAAAATAAGTTAGCCAATGCAAATCTTTCGCATCAGGTGAAAGTTCAAAAATAAGTCCATCGTAGGCCGAAAGTTTGGAGGTTTGGGTAGCATTTTTTGTAACAATTCCGTTGGATAACGTGGTAGTTGCCACAAATATGTGTCCATTATCATCGGTTATAACATCCCCCCTAAAATCATCGGAGTAATTATATTTCAAGTTACTATTTTGGTTTAATCCATCATTGGAAGGACCTCCAATAAACGTGGAGGCTAAAAGTTGTGTGCCATCCTCACTTAGTTTTGATACAATAATATCGGTACCTCCCGCATGAGTTGAATCAACACAATCTTTGGTGTGAGGGAATTTATTAGAAAACGTTGTTCCAAGGATTATCAAATCGTCATTACGATCAACAACGAGGCTATGTGGATATTCATCGGCATCACCACCGAGATAAGTAGCCCATAATAATTTTGAACCTGCACTATCGTATTTAGATATACTAATATCACATGCTAGGTTAGCTGGTTCCGATCCTAGTCCTTGGTTAAAACTGGTGTCATATGCGCCTGGAGTAACAGGATAGGGCTGAACGGATGCGTCAACGATACCTCCGGCGTATAAATTCCCATGGCTGTCATAGGTAGCCGTAAATCCAAAATTATCGCCCTTTGATCCGGAGTAGGTAGAAAAAATCAACTTGGGGTCAATAATTAAAGGATAATTGGGGTCTAACTCAGATGTGATGGCATAACTCACGATGTCATGGTGTAAAACGTAGGCAGCGTTTACTTCTACTAGTTCACCGTTTATGATTTGATAACTGTACGGCAGATCATCGTACAGTGTTCCTACGGATGTATAAATATGAAGTCTATTGTCGTGGATAGCGAGCGAGTCTGCCCCTTGAATCTGTATTTGTATTTGGTTGATTTTTTCTGTAGTAGGTTGGTGAATAATCCATTCATACTTGAGCTCATCTTGCCCATCAATTTTAAAATCTACCCCAGGATATACATTTCTATAGTTGACTTGTCCTGCTGGATGAATGTTACTCACCCATTGATGAGGTTGGTCACCTAAAAAGTAGTTGTAATAATGCGATTGAATTTGTGAGGCATACGTTTGAGGTACATGTTTAAGCCCCAAAAAATACATTTTTAAGGCTTGTTTTCGGGGAACCATGGTATTGACCATACCGGGATGATCATGTTTCCATTGATGGATAGTGTGGTAGTCCTCAGGAGAAATCAAATCATAGGTAATGCCTTGGCTTTCTAAATACAAGTTTCCATAGGGAATTTCAGCACGATATAAAGCTAAGGGGTGCCATTGTCCACGATTGGCGATAAATTCATAATAGGGCAACGTAGGTTCAGGATTTGCTTCTACTTTTTGCTGAGCAAAAAGATGTTGAAAAGCAACTAAAATCACAAAGAATCCAATAAATCGATGCATCGATTAACAAAAATACACTTCATCCGTTGATTTGAAGAGTAATCCGTTACAAATAGTTAGTCCATTTTTGAATAAATGACCTAATTCTGAGTAGTGTAAAATTATATTTGTAAACTTTTTAATCAACAATGGAGCTAAACGAACAACAGATTCAGCGAAGACAAGCATTAGATAAACTTAAATCTCTAGGGATAAATCCCTATCCGGCAGATGTGTATGCTAAAGATTTTTCTAGTACAGAAATCATGGAAGAATTTGACGAAAATCCAAGCAAATTTCAAGAAATATCTTTTGCGGGGAGGATGATGCGAAGACGAATCATGGGGAAAGCTAGTTTTGCTGAACTGCAAGACGAACAAGGGACCATACAGGCCTATTTTAATAGGGACGAACTTTGTACGGGAGAGGATAAAACACTGTATAATGAAGTTTTTAAGAAAATTTTAGATATTGGAGATATTATTGGAGTCAATGGGTTTGTATTTCGAACCCAAACCGGCGAATTATCCATTCATGTTAAAACGATGACGGTATTGAGTAAGTCACTTAATCCGCTTCCTATGCCCAAGGAGGTAGATGGAAAAGTGTATGATGCCTTTACGGATCCTGAGCAACGATACAGAAAAAGATATGTAGACTTGATAGTCAATCCACATGTTCGTGAAACATTCATCAAACGAACTAAAGCGGTATCAAGTATGCGAAATTTCCTCAATGCCAAAGGGTATATGGAGGTGGAGACTCCCATTCTGCAAGCCATACCAGGTGGGGCTGCAGCTCGACCATTTATTACGCATCACAATGCTTTGGATATTCCACTATATCTTAGAATTGCCAATGAATTATATTTAAAACGTCTAATTGTAGGAGGATTTGAAGGCGTGTATGAATTTGCCAAAGATTTTAGAAATGAGGGAATGGATCGTACTCATAATCCAGAATTCAGTCAAATGGAATTGTATGTTGCCTACAAAGACTACAAATGGATGATGGACACAACCGAGGCTATGTTTAAGCAGATTGCCCAAGATGTGAATGGTACCTCTCAAGTAGTTTTTGGAGAGCATACCATTGATTTTGGTAAACCATTCGAACGGCTAACCATATTTGGAGCTATCGAAAAATATACGGGAATAGATATCAGTCAAATGACTGAAGAAGAGCTCTTTAAAACTGCGAAAGAAATGGGGGTTGAAGTAGAGGAAAGTATGGGATCTGGGAAATTGATTGATGAAATATTTGGAGAGAAGGTAGAACATCTGCTTATCCAACCCACATTTATTATGGATTATCCGGTTAGTATGTCACCGTTGACTAAAAAACACCGCGATAATCCAAACTTAACCGAGCGATTTGAACTAATAGTCAATGGAAAAGAAATTGCCAATTGTTACAGTGAGCTCAATGATCCTATCGATCAAAGGGAACGTTTCGAGGAGCAAGTGAAACTCATGGAACGAGGAGATGATGAAGCCATGTTTATTGATGAAGATTTTCTGACGGCTTTGGAATATGGGATGCCACCAACAGCAGGTATCGGTATTGGAATCGATCGATTAGTGATGTTACTAACCAACAATTCAAGCATCCAGGAAGTATTATTTTTCCCTCAGATGAGACCAGAGAAAAAAGTAGATTCGGTAAAACTTACAGACAATGAACAAGCGGTTAAGACGATTCTTTCTGAGAATGGAACACTTGAAATAAGTGATCTGAAAAGTCGAATAGAACTCAGCAACAAGCAATGGGACAAAACCCTCAAAGGATTAGCCAAACATGGTATTACTCAGGTTACTAGAACTGATGATGCAGTTTCAATAACTCTTAAATAAATCATTTTTCAATGATGGTTAAAATTTTCCGCGTAGCTTGTCGTTGATTAGCCACAAATTTTCTTGATTTTCCCTTAACTTCAAGGAGTTTTTGAGTGTCTTGAATGAGATCGTTTATCATTTGAATCCAACGATCTTCGTGTGTTATGGCGAAACCAAAACCATGTTCAATAGCATCATGAGCTTCCGCGAATTTTTGAATTTCTGGACCAAAACTGATGTGAGAACCCCAGACTGCAGGTTCAATGATATTATGTAAAGCACCGTGAAATCCACCGCCAATCAAACTGAAATCAGCATAGCGATACAAACTAGATAGCATACCAATGGTGTCTAAAACGATCACCGATGTTTTTTCATCAAAATCACTATGGGTATAGCGTTTGGGAGAATAAGACTTGAAGATTTCGAGGATTTGATCGGTACGTTGAATGTCGTGTGGAGCAATGATAACAGCTAGATTATTCGGGTTAGTATCCAGTAGTTTTTTTGTCAAGGCTTCTTCTTTTTCCCATGATGAACCAACAATGAGTAATTTTCTTACTCCCTTGAAACGATCAATATTAGGGTATTCTTTGGCTGTTTTTGATATGTCTGTTACCCGATCGTAGCGCGTATCTCCAACAAATACACAGTTTTTATTGATTTTCTTTAGAAGCTCACAACTGGTTTTATCTGAGGTAAAGAGGTGTTCAAATTTGCCAACTAATTTAAGATAGGATTTACCAAATAATCCAAAAATGAAATGATTGGGTTGGAAACGTCCATTAACTAAATAAAATTGCGTGCCTTTCTTCATCCCAAATCGTATAAAGTTGTACCACAAGTCATATCGTATGAAAAGAGCTTTTGCGGGGTTATAATTGGTGTAAAATTCATTTACATTTTTTGGAGTATCTATGGGAAGATACATCACACGTGAGGCATATGGTCCATTTTTTACTTGCTCATACCCACTCGGACTGAAGAAGGTAATTATAACATCATTTAACGAATGCGATTTTAATAACTCATGAATCAAAGGGAGGCCCATTTCATATTCTCCTAGCGAGGCACAATGAATCCAATATGTAACGTCTCCTTTTGTGGGGATATTTATTTTAGCTCTTGCAGAAATAAATTGTTTAACTTTTGGAGAGAAGAGACCTACAAAAGGAAGTAAAAATGCGATAAACGAAGTCGAGATATTATACAAGATTTTATACATATTTTACTAGTAATAAAAGAATTCTTCATCTTCTGCTTTTTTGGTATAAATAGGAACAATCAAACCTAATTGAAGAGCTACACTCGTATCAAATCGTTTATCTTTGCCAGAGGTGTTGGCATTAAAATCCCACGTTCTTTGTCCTTCAGTAAATCCTTGATTGAAGACCAAGCCAATTCTAAAGTGGTATCTATTATGATTCACTAAATGTTGATATCCAATATATTGTTTTGTTGCAAATCCATAGGTCAGCTTATCGTATCCCTTTTCGTATTCTCCATTTAATTGGGGAATAGTGATTTGGGAGGAAAATAGGTCAATTTTATGCTGCATAAATCCAGCCCCCATGGATACTAATAGTCCTGAATTTGAATGAATTTTAGGGATGTTAATCAAATAGCCCATGTAGAAGTTGCTTGTAAATCCTTTAATATTTAGGTTAATAACAGAAAAATCGCCATTTTGATCGATGATTAAACCAGAGTTTCCATCGATTTGGCTAAAAATACCTTCATCCTTTACAGATTGTCCATAAAACCAATCGTAGTCTACTCCCATGATTAGGTTGGATTTGAATTTGTAGGCAATATCCATACCGATAGCATTAAAATCATAAAAACGTTTGTCTAAATCACCTCCAACCCAGTGTCTTGAAATATGCGGAGTAAATAAAAATGCTTGCGAGGTTTTTACCTCAGATTGAGCAAAGGAAATTGAGGGAAGACAAAAGAAAAGGGTAATTATCCAAAATCGCATTGCAATGCAAAGGAATAGTAATAAAGTGGGAACTGAAAATTCATTGGGGTGTTTTTAGCTTTTTATAAAGTTAAATCAATGAATATCTTTGCGGTCAATAAAAAAATAAATTGAAATGAAAATAGCAGTTGTTGGTACGGGATATGTTGGGTTAGTTACAGGTACATGTCTTGCAGAAGTTGGGATAGATGTCACATGCATAGACATTGACTCCAATAAGATTGAAGGACTCAAGCAGGGGGTGATGCCCATATATGAACCAGGTCTGGAAGCCATGGTTGTTAAAAACCATTCTAAAGGTAAACTGAATTTCAGTACATCACTTGAAGAGGGAATCAAAGATGCGGATGTCGCATTTATTGCAGTAGGAACACCTCCCGATGAAGATGGAAGTGCTGATCTAAAATATGTATTAGCTGTCGCCCGAGAAATTGGTCGGCATATGAATAGTTATGGCGTAGTTGTTACTAAAAGTACGGTTCCTGTTGGAACAGCAGAAAAGGTAAGAGCAGCTGTTCAAGATGAATTAGATCAGAGGGGTGCATCGATCCATTTTGATATTGCAAGTAACCCTGAATTTTTAAAAGAAGGAGCAGCAATCGACGATTTCATGAAACCTGATCGAATAGTTGTTGGGGTAGATAGCGAAAAAGCGCAAGCCATTATGACTAAACTCTATAAACCATTTATTGTGAATGGTCATCCACTTGTGTTTATGGATATACCTTCAGCCGAAATGACTAAGTATGCAGCTAATGCTATGTTAGCTACCCGAATAAGTTTCATGAACGATATTGCTAACCTATGTGAGATCATGGGAGCAGATGTGAATGCTGTTCGAAAAGGTATCGGCAGTGACCCACGAATTGGAAGTCGTTTTTTGTATGCCGGAATTGGTTATGGAGGTAGTTGTTTCCCAAAAGATGTAAAAGCGTTGATAAAAACTGCCCGAGAGAATGACTACCAAATGCGAATTTTAGAATCGGTAGAAGATGTGAACGACGATCAAAAATCAGTACTATATAATAAATTAACCCAGTCCTTAGGTCAAGATTTATCTGGTAAAACCTTTGGTATGTGGGGGCTTTCATTTAAGCCCAATACGGATGACATGAGAGAAGCACCTTCGCTTGTATTGATTGATAAAATCTTGAATGCAGGGGGTAAGATAGTTGCATATGATCCTGTTGCCTCACACGAAACACAACGAATTTTAGGAGACAAGATCACCTACGTCGATGGGCCTTACAAAGCTATAGACCAATCAGACGCTTTATTAATTGTAACAGAATGGGCAGAATTTAGAGTGCCTGATTTTAACAGAATATCCAATCTGCTTAAACGAAAATTAATATTTGATGGGCGCAATATCTATGACAAAAAGGAAATGAGAGATTTGGGATATGAGTATCATTGCATTGGGTCAGTTTAAAGTATGAAAAGAATTTTAATAACAGGAGGTGCCGGATTTTTAGGTTCTCATTTATGCGATCGTTTTATTAAAGAAGGATACGCTGTCATCGCCATGGATAACCTCATTACCGGTGATATGAAAAATATTGAACATCTAATGCCTCTTGAAAATTTTGAATTTTATCACCATGATGTATCTAAGTATATTCATGTTCCAGGAAAATTAGACTATATTCTTCATTTTGCTTCTCCTGCAAGTCCAATTGATTATCTTAAAATACCCATTCCAACCCTAAAAGTAGGTAGTCTTGGCACCCACAATTGTCTGGGGCTAGCACTGGCGAAGGGAGCTCGTATGTTAATTGCATCGACTAGTGAAGTATATGGGGATCCTTCAGTACACCCTCAGCCTGAAGAGTATTGGGGTAATGTAAACCCTGTTGGTCCGAGGGGTGTTTATGACGAAGCCAAAAGATTTCAAGAAGCCATGACCATGGCTTATCATACTTATCATCAAGTAGAAACTAGGATTATTCGAATTTTTAACACATATGGACCACGCATGCGATTAAATGACGGCAGAGCTTTGCCCGCATTTATTGGGCAAGCCCTTCGAGGTGAAGATATTACTATTTTTGGTGATGGAAGTCAAACTAGAAGCTTTTGTTATGTATCCGATTTAGTAGAAGGGATTTATCGACTGTTGCATAGTGATTATGTTTATCCAGTCAATATTGGCAATCCAGATGAAATAAGCATTTTAGATTTTGCAAAAGAAATAATAGCTTTAACTGGGACGGATCAAAAGATTATTTTTAAAGATTTACCCAAAGATGATCCTAAGCAACGAAAACCAGATATAAAAAAAGCGGATGCTATATTAGGTTGGAAACCAACTGTCGATAGAGCAGCAGGCTTAAAGTTGACCTATGACTATTTCAAACAATTACCCAAAGAGGATTTATACAAATACGCTCACCCAAGAGAATTTTAAAATGAAAAAATATTTTGTCCACGAATCTTCGTATGTAGACGAAGGAGCTTCTATTGGAGAAGGAACCAAAATATGGCATTTTTCCCACATCATGATGAATAGTACTTTAGGACGAAATTGTAACATTGGTCAAAATGTAGTGATTAGTCCAGATGTTGTTTTAGGAGATAATGTGAAAGTTCAAAACAATGTTAGTATTTACACTGGCGTAACATGTGAAGATGATGTTTTTTTAGGTCCAAGTATGGTTTTTACAAATGTGATTAATCCAAGAAGTGCTGTGGTTAGAAAAGATCAGTATTTAAAAACTAAAGTAGGTAAAGGAGCAACTATTGGAGCCAATGCCACAATTGTTTGTGGAAATGATTTAGGGTCTTATTGTTTTATTGGGGCAGGTGCCGTAGTAACTCAAAAAGTACCTGCTTTTGCATTGATGGTAGGTAACCCAGCAAAACAAATCGGTTGGGTTAGTAAATTCGGGAATAAACTCCTATTTGATACATCAGGTATTGCCATCTGTAAAGAAGGGAATGACTGCTATCAATTGCAAAACAATCAGGTTGTTAACTTGGACTAAAAAATATTATATAATAAGTATTTGTAATATTTCTGATGTGTTATATTTGCAACCTTATAAAATGGATTGGTAGTTCAGCTGGTTAGAATACCTGCCTGTCACGCAGGGGGTCGCGGGTTCGAGTCCCGTCCAGTCCGCAAAGCCCAACTCTTTAGAGTTGGGCTTTTTGTATATTAACAATTAAGATTTTTATTTCGTATCATCATTTATATATAATATTTTTTGACGCTATTCATCATAGAATTATACATTTGTCTATCATATCGAAAAAATGCCAGTTTTATTAGATTTTGAAAAACCATTAGAGGAGTTGTACGAACAGCTTGAAAAAGCGCAACAAACTCATGCCAAAGGGAAAGTGGATATGAGTGATACCGTGTCTCAACTAATTAAAAAGATAAACATTGAAAAAAAAGAACTTTACAAAAACCTATCAGGTTGGCAAAAAGTTCAGATTTCACGTCATCCAGATAGACCCTATACCCTAGATTATATTTGTGCCATTACCAAAAATTTTATAGAATTACACGGCGATAGAAATGTAGGAGATGATAAAGCCATGGTGGGCGGTTTAGCTCAAATTGACAACATCAATGTAATGATTATAGGTCAGCAAAAAGGTAGAAGCACTAAAGAAAGACAATATAGAAACTTTGGAATGCCTAATCCAGAGGGATACAGAAAAGCAAAGAGGTTGATGCAAACTGCGGAGAAATTTAATTTACCCGTTATATGCTTAATAGACACTCCTGGCGCTTATCCCGGTTTAGAAGCAGAAGAACGTGGTCAGGGTGAAGCTATTGCAAAAAACTTGATGGTAATGTCTACCCTAAAAGTGCCCATAATTTGTGTAGTAATTGGTGAAGGGGCCAGTGGTGGAGCGCTCGGGATTGGAGTTGGTGATCGGGTGTTAATGATGGAGAATACGTGGTATTCAGTGATTTCTCCTGAAAGTTGTTCCAGTATTTTGTGGCACAGTTGGGATTTTAAAGAAAAAGCAGCAGAAGCACTTAACCTTACTGCTGATCAAATGTTAAAAAACAAACTAATAGACGGAATTATACCAGAACCTTTTGGAGGAGCTCACAATGACCCTGAGGCTATGAGTAAAACACTCAAATCAGAATTAAAAAAGTGCCTCAAAGAGTTACAGGAATTAAAACCACAAAAATTGGTAAGTTCACGAATCAAAAAATTTAGTAAAATGGGTGCTTTTTCAGAGTCTACCTAAATAATCAAGTGTTTCTGGCCCAAGGTTAAACAATAGGTCGAGTATACTCAAGTCGTACTCAAATGCTATTCGATCGTCAAATACTTGAGGATATAATTCATTTTTAATAGGAATAATAGAGTCAAAATATACCGATTGAGTGGTATCTAATTGATATACATTGGGAATCTTCAAGCAAGAAACAATAGCTTGGAACAAGCTCCAATTGAGATTAATTAATGCCGTTTCCTTTTTCATTAGTTCAGCTTCTATTTTATAACCATAAAATAAAAAGAAGGGTGATTTACTATATGCATTTTGTATAGTACGCCACATTTCTTTTTGCCAATTAAAAGAATAATCTATGTGTACATCTGAGTATAATCCTTTACGGGTAGATTTTTTTGATGGAATACTTAGCTTTAATCGACCAGTACTCGTTAGTATTTCAAATTGAGATAGATATGTTTGTTTTTGAAAAGTATGATTCGTGTAGAGGGTTCTTTCTCCTTGACGTATCATCTGGCTCCAATAGCTTATATTTCCGACACAATGCAAATTCATATTATATTTTTATTTCTGGAAAATAATGTAGGATTATCAGAAGTTTGATGTTTTAAAACTTGAATGGGTTGTTTTAAAATGGGATGAATAAAATTAGGAAGAATATCATTCAATGGAGCTAAAACAAAAGCTCTTTCATGAAGGTATTTATGTGGAACAATCAAATCAGAATCTTCATAGATGACGTCATTATAAAACAGAATATCAATGTCAATAATTCGTGGGCCCCAGTGTTTCCCTCTTTGTCTACCCATCTGCTTTTCAATTTGAAGAATATGTGTAAGGCATTCTTTGATATTATAATCCGTTTCAATAGAAATTGTAGTATTTAGAAAACGAGGCTGATTTTCATTTCCCCATGGAGGTGTTTCATAAATATGGGCTGTAATGGCATCAGAATTCATATTTTTTTCGATACACTGAATAGCGTGTAATATATGTGCCATTCGATTGCCAAGATTTGAACCCAAACCAAGTACCAGATTATTTTTCATTACCTTTGAGGAGTATGATTGAGAATTTGTATAAATTTTTACCTATTATTCTATGGTTAATGTATAGGTCTTACGTTGCCAACAAAAAAACACAACAAATCCCTAAATCTAACCCTAAATCAGATAAAAAAAAGAACCCACCTTCAGTCTATCCATCATTTGACGACGTTTTCCAAGAATTGATGGGTGAAAATGAGAATTCTAAAACCCCATCTATAGAATTAGATGAACCGAAACCTTCGTCACACTATGAAGATAATGACTCATTTACTGAAGTTCCTGAATCCGATGAAATAGCAAATGACTTCAATTCAAAAAAAACAGAAAAGCCTAGAGAAGATTCTATAATGTTAGCGAAAGCTCTAGAGAAAGAAAGTAATGATGATTTTGATTTGAAATCAGCCATTATAGCAGAGACTATTCTGAATAGACCTGAGTACTAGTCTTTTTCTTTAAATAACCAGTATTTTTGGCCAATGAAAGTTAGACTAGCACTAATTGCTGTGGCTATGAAAAATGCAAAAAACTTGTCTAGACCAATTGCGTAGGATTGAACAACTGCTTGTGTTTCTTGTTCTATAGAAAAGCGTAAAAGGTAGTTGGGGAGACCTTCTAATAGTAGTTTGTTCGTGCTCACATTGACAATCAGAGCAATTAAGTAAAGAATGGCAAATAGGGTTAGTCGTTTATTATTTTTATCTGTTTGCCTCCAAGTCCAGTATTTGTTTAAATTATAAGTAACAATCATACCTGAACAAAAACTAAGTGCTTTTGCCTCATTAGTCCCCATGTATTGTGATAATCCAAAATAAACTACAAAATCTACTCCAACAGCCAAAATGCCACTGATAATAAACTTAGTAAGTTGTTTACTCGCTTGATAGATAGCCATATTTTAAGCGGGCAAAAATAATGTATTATCACGGATGTGAGCGGTAAGACCCAATCTGAGGGCTAGATTTGGTTGAATATGACCTGCCGAAAATCCAAAATATATAGGGTAATTGTATGTGTGTGTATGTTCTAGTATGATTTGTTCAGCCTGCTTACCGTAAGGTGTAATATTATCATTCATATCGCTCATTCCTCCTACAATTAACCCAGCTAAACCTTCTAGTTTTCCCGTTCGTTTTAGATTCATCATCATTCGATCGATATGATATAAATACTCATCCAGATCTTCGATAAATAAAATTTTACCATGGGTAGTAATATCAGAAGATGAACCACACAAACTGTACAATATACTTAGATTACCTCCTACTAGTATTCCGCTCGTGTCACCAGATTTATTTAACGAATGTAACGGTAATTGGTACTGTAAATCCTTACCCCAAAGAGCATCCAGAAGGCTTTGGTTACTTACTTTTTCTTTTGAATCTACTGGATTTTTGATGTTAATGGGCATTGTACAATGAATAGTTGCTATACCATATTGCGAGTGAATGTGGTTGTGCAATACCGTAATGTCACTGTATCCTAATATCCACTTTTTATGTTTTTTAAATGCTTTAAAATCTAATGAATCAATAATTCTAACTGTTCCATAACCACCTCGAGCGCACCAAATTGCATCAATAGAAGGATCATCAATCATGGTTTGAAAATCGCTGATTTTGTCTGAATCAGTCCCTGCCATTTGATGATAAATATTAAAAAGGTGCTTACCTAGTACAACTCGAAGTCCATTTTCTTTTAACCATAGTATAGCTGGTTTAAGTTCTTCTATCGTAACACTTCGGGCAGAAGATACAATGCCAATAGTGTCCCCGCGTTTGAGATATGTTGGACTGATTTCAGTCATTTTATGAAAAGCAAATATTATCTTTTATTTTTTTCTTTTTTAACTCCATTCTAAACAAGCGTTCCATTTGTCCTAAATTGAAGAGAAAGGAGTATGATGATTTACATTTGCAAAAAAAGTAGCATGAATTTTCAACTTTCCGAAGAACATTTAATGATTCAGCAAGCTGCACGAGATTTTGCTGAGACTGAATTATTGCCGGGTGTCATAGATCGTGATAATGAGCAACGATTTCCTTTTGAGCAAATAAAAAAATTGGGCGAATTAGGAATGCTTGGTATGATGGTTGATCCTCAATGGGGAGGAGGAGGAATGGATACCATAAGCTATGTACTAGCTATGGAAGAAATATCCAAAGTAGATGCTAGTGCAAGCGTGGTTATGAGTGTCAATAATTCTCTTGTATGTTGGGGGATTGAAAAATATGGAAACGAAGAACAAAAGGAAAAGTTTCTCAAGCCATTAGCCTCTGGTCAAATTCACGGTGGTTTTTGTCTAAGTGAGCCCGAAGCAGGTAGTGATGCAACTAGTCAAAAGACGACAGCAATTGACATGGGGGACTATTATCTATTGAATGGTACTAAAAACTGGATAACCAATGGTAAAACGGGGAGTACATTCTTAGTAATGGCCCAAACGGATGTAGAAAAAGGACATAAGGGTATTAATTGCCTTTTAGTCACCTCGGATATGGATGGTTTTGTCGTTGGTAAAAAAGAAGATAAATTAGGGATAAGAGGTTCCGATACCCATTCTATCATGTTCCAAGATGTAAAAGTACCGAAAGCCAATCGGTTGGGTGAAGAGGGTTTTGGTTTTAAGTTTGCAATGCAGGTTTTGAGTGGGGGTAGAATCGGTATTGCAGCACAGGCATTAGGTATTGCGAGTGGTGCATATGAACGTTCCGTTCAGTATGCCAAAGAACGTAAAGCTTTTGGAACTGAGATCATGAACCATCAAGCCATTCAATTTAAATTAGCTGATATGGCCACACGGATAGAAGCTTCCCGATTATTTTGTTTTAAAGCTGCAGCACTTAAAGATGCTGGAGAAGATTATGCTCAAGCATCGAGTATGGCTAAATTATATGCTTCAGAAACAGCAATGTGGGTAACCACAGAGGCTGTTCAAATTCATGGGGGGTATGGTTTTGTGAAAGAATATCATGTTGAACGCATGATGCGAGATGCTAAAATCACTCAAATCTATGAAGGGACAAGTGAAGTACAGCGTATTGTTATAGCTAGAAGTATTCTAAAAGGGTAGCTTTTTTACATTAAGTTGACTAAGTCCTCAGCGACACTTGCACTTAGCGCAACTCCCATTCCACCTAATCTTGCCGCTATAAATAGCTGAGGTTCAATCTCTTTTATAATGGGATTTTTTTGTTGTGATTTTCCCATCCCCATGATACCACTCCATTTGTAATCTATTTTTACAGGTCGACCAACAATCTGCTCTTCCATAAATCTTTCTAATTCACGAACCACCTTATCATTGGTTTCTAGGGCAAAGGAAGTTTCACCATCAATATCAATATTTCGAGCTCCCCCCAATAAAATACGGTGATCGATATCTCGCCAATAGTAGTAGCCATTATCATAATGATATAGTCCTTCTATGGGAAGATTATCAATGGGTTCACTAACTATAACTTGACCCCTACAGGGTTTAATATTCTCATTAACCAACAATGGTGTAAATGCATTGGTACAAAGGATCAAGTGTTTTGTTTTTAGCGTAATATTATGTTGAGTTTTTACATGAAATGAATGCGTTCTATCCCAACTTTTAACTTCTAAACCACCCCATAGTTGAATTCCCATAGTTTGAGCGTGATGATAAATAGTTTGGTATAATCTACCCGTATTTAATTGGCCCTCATAGGAATTTTGAATGCTACCAATAACGTTTGGAAGTGATGATTTACTAGTGTATGTAAAAACTCGATCCAAGCCTAATTCTTGGTCTAAAATGGTATTAATTCCCCGAATACTGTCAATGCCTTGAGCGAGTGCTTCGCTATTTAATTTAGTAAATATCTCTTGGCTACCTTTGGTTTGGTAATCCATGTTTTTATCTCCATATTTTTCTCTGAGTAGTTTTAATCCTCGGTATCTTTTACCAACAGTTTGATATACATTTTCAGCGGTATCATTTTTTAAATCATCGATTATTTCAGATACATTCGCAAAACATCCAAATCCTGCATTTCGAGTACTAGCTCCTAGTCCCCAACCATGTCTGTCAACAACCGAAACATTTGCTTTGGGGTGTTTTTCTTTGAGATTAATGGCTGTTTGAAGACCAACAAGCCCCATTCCAACAATAAGGTAGTCGGATGGAGGAATCAAATATTCTTTTTCCCAATACGAAAAATTCATAAAACGAAGTTAAACAGAAAACGTATTAACTTTCCATTCCCTTGTAAATAAACTATTTCATAAATTCGTTGTATGCAAAATCGTATCACTACCCTCTTTGGCATCCAATATCCAATCATTCAGGCAGGTATGATATGGTGCAGCGGGTGGGAATTAGCTAGTGCAGTAAGTAATGCTGGTGGACTTGGCATCATTGGTGCAGGTAGCATGTACCCAGAGGTTCTCAGAGAGCACATCCAAAAAGTGAAACGTGCAACACATCGTCCATTTGCTGTGAATATTCCCTTGTTGTATCCCAATATTGATCAACACATAGCGACCGTAATTGAAGAGCGAGTCCCCATTGTATTTACCTCTGCAGGAAATCCAAGTACATGGACAAAAACACTTCAAAATGAAGGAATTTTGGTCGTTCATGTGGTTAGTAATGAGAAATTTGCAAAAAAAGCAGAGGACTCAGGGGTAGACGCTATTGTGGCTGAGGGATTCGAGGCAGGGGGACACAACGGAAGAGAGGAAACTACCACGATGGTGCTAGTGCCTCAAATTTGTAATGCTGTCAAAATTCCAGTTATTGCTGCAGGAGGAGTTGGTACGGGACGGTCTATGCTTGCAGCAATAGCACTAGGTGCAGATGGTGTTCAAATCGGGAGTCGATTTGTTGTCTCCGAAGAATCTTCTGCACATCCTAATTTCAAGAAAGCCATACTTGAAGCTGGTGATGGCAATACAAAACTTAGCTTGAAGCAATTGACTCCTGTAAGACTTTTGAAAAATAAATTTTGGGAAGAAGTAGAGCAAGCTGAAAAAAATGGCGCAAGTGTTGAAGAACTTAAATCACTTTTGGGGCGAGCCCGAGCAAAAAAAGGCATGTTCGAGGGAGATTTAGAAGACGGCGAGTTGGAGATAGGTCAAATAAGTGGATATATCAATGCTATAAAACCAGCAGCCGATATTATTGTTGAAATAGTACTAGAATATACAAAAGCACTTCAATCATTGAAGGAGCTTTAAATTATTGTGAATCAGCGCATTAAAAAATATCTTATTGATGGTGAGGGAGAAACACTAGACTATAAACAAGAAATAAGTAGTGCTTACAAAATTGCCAAGACCATGGTTAGTTTTGCTAATCGTAAGGGTGGAGTTTTGCTTGTAGGGGTAAGGGATAACCGAACTATTGCAGGGATTCGTAGTGAAGATGAGAAGTATATGTTGGATCTGGCGGCATCGTTTTATTGCAAACCAGAAATTGAGCTAGAATTAATTGAGCATACTATTGGGGATAAGGCAATCATAGAATGTGTAGTTCCCGAGGGCGATCAAAAGCCATACTCAGCAAAAGGGGAAGATGGAAAATGGTGGGTTCATATTCGAAATAAAGATAAAAGTTTATTGGCAAGTAAGATTGTTGTAGATGTCTTAAAACGACAAGCAAGTCAAGAAGGAACTTACATAGCGTATGGTAAAAATGAGGAAGCATTATTAAAATATTTAGAGCTGAATGAACGCATTACACTAAAGCAATTTAGTAAAATGGTCAACATTAGTAGATGGAGAGCGTCTAAAATTTTAGTTAACTTGATAAGCACAGGAGTTATTCTAAATCATACCTATGAAAAAACGGAATTCTATACAAAAGCATGATCTATAGGGCTACAGTTATAAAATAATCCAAGTTCATTTTCGTTTAGAATATTATCTTTGTTAGCTATAGATGTATAAAGCTTCTATGGATATTTAGGTCAAATGATGAAAAAAGTAACAATTAAAGTAATTTTAAGCATACTATTCATGGGCATTGGGATTCAAAATTCACAAGCTCAACGATGGTTTAAATCAAGCTCATTGGATTTTGGATTAATTGGGGGATTTAGCCACTATAACGGTGATTTAGTTAAGACAGCTTTTGAAACAAAAGGAATGAAGCCAAGTTTTGGAATAATTACACGTTATACGCCACAACAACGCCTTACTTTTAGATTAAGTGCTCAGTATGGACAAATTGAAGGTAGGGATGATTGGTATGAAGACAGAGGGAAAAGTAGAAATTTGAGTTTCGAATCCGATCTATGGGATTTTACAGGAGCCTTTGAATATAACTTAACGACTCTAGATAGAAAAAAGAAGTCAGGGGTGATTCCCTATGTCTACAGTGGTTTAAGTGTTTTTAAGTTCAATCCAAAAGCAAAATTTGTATATAATCCCAATGGCGAAATGGCTGCCTATTTAACACCAGCAGTTTATGCAGAGCTTGCAGATAGAGATGGGGAGATGGTAGAGTTACAACCCCTTGGAACCGAAGGGCAGGAAACTACAGAGTTTAACGATAGAAAACGATATGCCTTGACCCAAGTTGCTATACCTGTTGGAGTAGGCTTAAAATTTAAATTAAATCATAATTGGCTCATAGGAGTGGATTACGGTATGCGTTTTACGTTTACGGATTATTTGGATGATGTAAGTGATACCTATGTAGATCCTCAGCGTTTGACTGCTCAATACGGACCAATGTCTGCAGCTATGGCTGATCGCAGTGAGGTGCTTCATGATGAATTATTGAATAATCAAAGAGGCGATCCGGACGATAATGATGTATATGCTTTATTTGGGATAACTATCATGTATAGAATTCATGGTAACAAAGCGATCTGCCCTACATTTTAGTCTAATAAATGAATATGATTGTCTTTTTCTTGAATAGAAAAGTACCATCTTGATTACTTTCGCGTATTGTATAAAGTGTTTCGCATCTTTTTATATTCAACAGCCTTATTTTTCCTAAGTGAAAGCTCAGTTTGTGCCCAATCTCTTGAGTTTGGAGGTATGCTTGGTGGTTCGAATTATCATGGGGATGTAGCGTATAATCTACACCCTAATGAATCTCAATTTTCTGGAGGAATCTTTTTTAAATACAACTTCAACGAATATTGGTCATACCGACCTACATTATCTTATCTGAAAATATCTGGGGCAGACCATAATTTTTCTGATTATAAGCTAAGAAATTTAAGTTTTAGGAATTCAATTTATGAGTTTTCACATTTATTGGAGTTCAATTTTCACCCTTTCAGCAATCGTGATATCCATAAAAAAATTACTTTTTATGCAACCTCAGGAATAGCCCTTTTTACTCACAAACCTGAAGCCCAATTAAAGGGTGAATGGATAAATTTATCAAGTTTAGGCACAGAAAATGAAAACTATAAATTGCTGCAATTTTCTATACCACTGGGAGGTGGCATAAAGTATGCCCTTAATAATAACCTAGTGCTCGGATTTGAAACGGCTTGGAGAAAAACATTTACAGATCATTTAGATGATGTAAGTTATCTGTATGCAGATGTTCAAAATGATAATGGATCCATCAATACCTTAGTAGATCGTTCTTGGGAGCTTACGGAAGATGGTAGACCTTTGGCTAGCGCTGGAGAAATGAGAGGCGATCACAATTTAAAAGATTGGTATATGCAATCTGTTTTTACCATTTCGTACCGACTAACTCCAATTCAATGTCCCTTTTAAAATAATCATGAGTACAATTCCAATAAATACTGAACGATTACCTGAACACATTGCAATTATCATGGATGGCAATGGAAGATGGGCCAAGCAAAAGGGTAAATTTAGAGTATTTGGTCATGAAAATGGGGTGAAAGCGGTGCGTGAAGTTTCAGAGGGATGTGCAGAGTTAGGAATAAAGTACTTAACCTTGTACGCTTTCAGTACTGAAAATTGGAATCGACCCAAAATTGAAATTAATGCACTTATGTCTCTACTGGTCAATACCATTAAAAAGGAAACCAAGACCTTGATGAAAAATGGCATTAAACTTGAAGCCATTGGCGATAGAACAATGCTTCCAATTGACTGTAGAAAAGAATTGGAAGAGGCTATAGAGATCACCAAAAACAATACAAAAATGACCCTGGTACTTGCATTAAGCTACAGTGCCAAGTGGGATATTGTGAATGCAACCAAAGACATTGTAAAGCGAGCACTAGAAGGGGATATTAATTTAGATGATGTCAATGAAACATTGATTAATAATACGTTAACTACACATAAATACCCTCATCCTGAACTTATGGTAAGAACCAGTGGTGAGCATAGGATAAGTAATTTTTTGCTTTGGGAAATTGCATACAGTGAACTGTATTTTACCAATGTATTATGGCCAGACTTTAGAAAAGAACACCTTCACGAAGCTATATTAGATTACCAAAATAGAGAACGAAGATTTGGAAAAACAAGTGAACAATTAGCATAGATGAGAAAAATAAAGAACATAGCTGTATTTGTAGGGATGCTAATATTTAGTACTGTTAAGGCACAGGTATTTGATAGTACTAGGATTATTATTGATTTCGAAAAACCCATAACATATACGATAGCATCTATCACCATTAGTGGGAATACGTATACGCCAGAAGGAGTTATTTTACTCACCTCTGGTTTAAAGGTAGGACAAAAAATCACTATCCCTGGGGATGATACAAAACAAGCGATTAGTCGTCTTTGGAAAAGAAAATTATTTAGCGATATTGAGTTGAGCGTAGAAAAGGTTAAAGATAATCGTATATCTCTTCATATCCGAGTTGAAGAACGACCAGCATTATCCAAGTATTCGATTAAAGGATTAAAAAAAACAGAGACCAATAATGTAAGAGATGAAATTTCATTAGAAACGAATCAACTCATTACAGAAGATCTGGTAAATAAAACGAAAGCAGAAATTAGAGACTATTTCTTTGAAAAAGGATACTATGGCGTTAAGATTAATATTTCAAGAGTTCAGGATCCGAAAAAACCTAATTTTCAAATCCTACGTATTGAAATTAATCGGGGGAAAAAAGTCAAATTGGAAGAAATCTATTTCGTAGGAAATGAAAACATATCAGATAAAAAATTAAGGAAAATAATTAAGCCTAAACAGCTAAAAAAGAAGCTGAATATTTTTGCTTCTTCAAAATTTGTTGAGGAGGAGTATGAAGAGACTAAAATGGGTATAGTAAGCGCCTATAGTGCTTTGGGTTATCGTGATGTACATTTAAACTATGATTCCATACAGCAAATATCAGAAGATAGAGTCGTTCTAAAAATTGGGATAAATGAAGGTAAAAAATATTTTTTCAGAAACATAACATGGGTAGGAAATTCTAAATATAGAACCAGTTTACTAGATACACTTTTGGGTATTAAATCTGGTGACATTTATGATCAATCCAAGTTAGAAAGTAAGCTTTTTATGAGTGAAAATGGCTTTGACGTTTCTAGTTTATATATGGATGATGGATATTTATTTTTTAATGTTAATCCAGTGGAGGTATTGGTAGAGAATGATAGTATAGATCTTGAAATGCGAATATATGAAGGGAAACAAGCTACTGTAAATAGAGTCAGTGTGGTAGGAAATGACAAAACAAGTGATTTTGTTGCCATGCGTGTGATTCGTACACGACCCGGTGATAAGTTTAGTCGATCTGACATACAGCGTAGTATGCGAGAATTAGCCCAACTTGGATTTTTTGATCCAGAAGGTTTGGATGTAAATCCAATCCCTAATCCTCAAAATGGAACGGTAGATATTGAATATAAAGTGGTGGAAAAACCCAGTGACCAAATTGAAGCGTCTGGTGGTTGGGGTGGTTTTGGTGGCTTTGTTGGAACTCTGGGACTTACATTGAATAATTTTAGTTCTCGTAAGGTTTTTGAAAAAGGGGGCTGGAACCCTATACCTTCAGGAGATGGACAACGATTATCTATTCGTGTCCAAAGTAATGGACCACAATATCAAGGGTATAATTTCTCTTTCAGCGAACCATGGTTAGGAGGCAAGAAACCAAATTCTTTAAGTGTTAGTGTATTTCACAATGTGCAATCTACTTTCCAATTTACTCAAGATCGACCCAAGTTTACAACAACAGGTGGCAGTATCGCTTTCGGTAAACAACTTAAGGTTCCTGATGATTATTTTTCTTTCAGTACGTCTCTAACTTATCAACGTTATGGTTTGAAGGATTGGACTTCTTTTGGTGCGTCTGAGTTGGGATATACCAACGGGAATGCCAACAACATTAGTATCACTACTTCTCTTTCAAGAAACAGTACAAATCATCCTATTTACCCCACAGAAGGAAGCTCTTTCTTAGCTAGTTTACAGTTTACGCCGCCATATTCACTGATATCAGGCAAAGATTTTTCCGATCCAGATATTACCCCTCAAGAACGGTATCAATTTATTGAGCTAATAAAAACCAAATTCAATGGGCAATGGTTTTTAGGTATGGGTAACGGCAAGCGTAAGTTTGTTTTATCTCCATCGTATCGATTTGGTGCGGTATCCATCTGGAACAAGGATGTTGGCTACTCACCTTTTGAACTATTTAGAGTAGGAGGTAGTGGATTATCCAATTTTGTATTATACGGGACAGATATCATATCACAGCGTGGTTATGATGAAGGCAAAATAAGTGACCCTAGGAATGGTCAGCAGGGACTTCCTATCTATACAAAGTATTCACTAGAATTGAGATATCCTCTAACGGTAGGGCAATCATCTACGATTTATGCTCAGACTTTTGTAGAAGCAGGTAATGCGTTTAGAAGTATGCAAGAATTTAGTCCTTTTGATGTACGAAGAGCTGCGGGTGTGGGCGTTCGTTTATTCCTTCCCATGTTTGGACTTTTAGGAGTTGATTATGCTTGGGCATTAGACGCAGGTGTTTATGATGAACCTACGCAATTCCACTTTTTCATTGGTCAGCAGTTTTAAGACAACTTACTGTTAAAGTATTTTACAAGGATATGGGCCGATTTCTGATTGGTAGCCAACGGAATATTGTGCACATCACACAAACGGAGCAACATTGAAATATCTACATCGTGAGGGTGCTTATCCAAAGGATCTCGAAAAAAAATAATGGCATCCATTTCTCCACGTGTTATCAATGCCCCAATTTCAGCATCGCCACCAAGGGGGCCAGAAGCCACTCTGTGAATATTTTCTACACCAGCCTCCATAATCATACTTCCGGTTGTGCCAGTAGCAAACAAGGTTAGCTCTTCTTTTTTGAAGAATTCTAATCGTTGCAATACAAAGGAGACTAAATCTGCTTTTTTACCATCGTGTGCTATTAATGCTAATCTCATATTATAAGATAAAGTTTTTTAAATATGCTGTTTTTAAAAGTGGAGATATTTTGTACCGGTCATCTTTCGTGTCTTGATACAATGCCTCAAGTGTTTCATAAATGTGGTCTAATCCAATTTCCAGACTCCATTCAAAAGGGCCTTTTGGATAAGCGGTGCCCAATTTCATGCCCAAATCAATGTCTTCTCTTGTTGCAGTTCCCTCTTGGAGGGTATTATAGGCCTCATTAATGATCATACAAACAATTCGTGGTGTTACCAATCCTACTCTACTTTGAACAAAACGATGTTGGATATTCAATTGTTTGAAAAAATCAGCAGCAATTAATTGATCTTCTTCGTTAATTGTACAACATTCAAGTAAATCTCTATGGATAAATGTAGGAAGAGCATTCATCCCAACAATGGTACAAGTAGGATTACTTCCTATTTCAGCATACAATTCTTCCAATTGTATTTTAACGGCCCCCACCACAATCAGTTTATTTTTAAGCTGATGGTAAATCGTAATTTGTTCTGGAGTATCGTCAAAATCTAAATCAAAAACGACATCATACGTATCTATTTCATTAACTTTGAATGGTATTAATGGTCTATTTTCAAGGAGGATTTTTAGTTCTTCTATTTGATTAGGTTGACCTTTTACAGCAATATTCATTTGGAAGCAAATGTAGAGTACATTTTATATATCATGAAAAAAATAATAAACACCAACGAAGCCCCAGCAGCTATAGGACCGTATAGTCAAGCCGTTTTAGTAAATGGAACGCTATATTGTAGTGGACAGATTGCTATAGATCCACTATCGGGCGATTTGATTCTAAGTAGTATTGAAGAGGAAACCGAGCAGGTAATGAAAAACATTGGTGCCGTGCTAGGAGCAGCAAATATGGGGTATGAACATGTGGTGAAATGCAGCATATTCATGTCGTCTATGGAACACTACGACGAAATCAATGAGGTCTATACCCGATATTTTACAAGTAATCCACCAGCTAGAGAAGCGGTAGCTGTGAAAGCATTACCTAAAAATATGAATGTGGAAATCAGCATAATTGCTTTTAAGTGAAAACTGGCAGGGATTCCGTGTAAGCGATTACCCAGGGTCT
The DNA here is from genome assembly GCA_943787465.1 of uncultured Bacteroidia bacterium. Taxonomy (GTDB): domain Bacteria; phylum Bacteroidota; class Bacteroidia; order NS11-12g; family UBA9320; genus UBA9320. The sequence continues at coordinate 41,184 of CALSMN010000009.1, forward strand.
AAATCGGTAAGTGTATGCATTTTTATGTTGTTCTTGAAGTAAAACTAGTATAATACTAAGATATTTTAAATGAAGAGGCAGGCATATATTTTAAGTATCCTTATTACTATTACTACATCATGTTTATCTCAAAATTCTGATAAATTTATTTTTAATTGCTATAAAGGGAAATATTTAAAGGCGTATCGCTATTTGAGTGAAGAGGTTAAGCCTATGATTAAACCCAAAGATATTAGGGATGTATTTAGGCAACTAGAAGGAATAAATGGTCAATTTAAAAGCTATTCCTTTAATTGTGAGAAAGAGACCTCATATGGATTGACAACTTACTTCACCATGTCCTTTGAAAAAATGGACATAGATATTAAAATTGTGCTAAATGAGAGCGATAGGATAAGGGGGTTCTTTGTGGTTCCTATTCATATTTGTAAAAAAATAAATAGATACTCACCTCCAAATTCTAAAGGAGTTATTCAAAAGAAAATCTCCATTTTTTCGCCAGAAAAAAAAGATAGTATATCTGTATTTTTTACTCAACCCAAGAATGAACCATATAGCAAAATAGTACTTTTTGTTCCAGGTTCAGGACCAGTTGATGAAAATTCTACCATAGGTCAGACAAAACTATTTTTAGATTTGTCGATAGAGCTTGCAAGACAGGGGATAGCCTCTGTAAGATTTAAGAAATTTCAGAATTTGAATTGTGCTCCAAATCAAATTACTTTTCATGATGAATACTTAGTTGATATATCTACTATTCTTAACTTTTTAAATAAAGAACTCAGTTCTAAAAGGAAGTATATTTTGGGGCATAGTCTAGGTGGATTAGCCATCTCTCAGTACTTAAACGATTTTGATGGGGGTATTTATCTAAGTTGTAATCTTTCTCCGCTTGATTCTTTAATTATTTCTCAAACAAAGTATATTTTCAGTTTGGACAGTACCAATTCTAAAACGAAAAAAAATTACCTAAGAAAATTACAAGCAGAACAAAGCATAATCCGCAATACGAATTCGAATATACCCGACACATCAATTCTGCTAGGGGCCCCATTAGTCTATTGGAAATCTCTTAATGAATTAAATTCTAACGTTTTAATTTCTAATAGTATTAATACGCCAAAATTATTTTTGATGGGAGGTCGAGATTATCAGGTGCCTATTCATGATTTTAGAAAGTTTGGGGATTTGGTTGAAGGGCATAGCTTTTGTAAGTTTATTACTTTTTCAAATCTTAATCATGTTTTTATTCATGGAAAAGGAACTCCAAGTCCACAAGAATATGAAACTCCAGGTAATGTAAGTGTTCAGGTTGTTGATGCAATCATTGAATTCTTGGAAAGCTATTAAAATAGTACCTTTTTGTATTTAGGGGCGTAGAGTATATAAACAGAGTAATTCATTATAAAAAAAGCCTTCTGAGGGCAGAAGGCTTTGTGTGGTGTGGGGCGGGATCGAACCGCCGACACAAGGATTTTCAGTCCTTTGCTCTACCAACTGAGCTACCGCACCAACAAGATTTTAGAATATAACCAAAATCGGCTGCAAAAATAAGCCGATTGTTCAAATATGAAAACAAATAATAATGTAGATATCTAAAATTAATCTAACTCATCATTTCTTCTATTTTTGAACTTCATAAAGATGCGTTATATAGAACAATTTTTATTTGTAGTTGTGCTAGGAGTAGCTATTTACTTCTTTACACAAAAGATTAAGCAAATCCGAAGGAATATATTTCTAGGTAAAGCTGAATCCATCAATGATCAAAAATCCTTACGATGGAAAATAATGGCCAAGGTTGCTCTAGGTCAAAGTAAAATGGTTGTGCGTCCAGTTGCCGGATTTTTTCATATTCTGATTTATGTAGGCTTTATTCTAATTAATATAGAAGTTTTAGAGATTATAATTGATGGGGTAGTTGGGACACATCGATCTCTCGCTTTTTTAGGGTCCATATATAATATAGCGATTGGTTTTTTCGAAATTCTAGCCGTATTAGTTTTAATAGCTTGTGTTGTTTTTTTAGCTCGACGATTTATAATAAAAATCCCAAGGTTTCATTCTCCAGAAATGAAAGGTTGGGCAACCCAAGATGCCACATATATTTTAGTGATTGAAATGGTATTAATGGCAGCCTTGCTTCAAATGAATGCCGTAGATCAATTGCTTCAGGAAAAAGGTGCAGATCACTATATAGCTGCGGGAAGTTTCCCCATTTCTCATTATTTAACTGGTTTATTTACAGGTTACAATACCGCTTCTTTGGTGATTTTGGAAAGAACATTTTGGTGGTTCCATATTTTAGGAATTCTCTTTTTTCTAAATTATGTTCCGTACAGTAAGCATTTGCATATTTTTTTAGCCTTTCCGAATACGTGGTATAGTCGTTTGAAGCCAGCGGGAGAGTTTACGAATATGCCCGAAATTACCAATGAGGTCAATTTGATGCTTGATCCAAGCAAGGCAGATCCCAACATGCCCCCACCTGAAAAATTTGGAGTGAATGACATCACTGACTTAAGTTGGAAAAATATTTTAGATGCTTATTCGTGTACCGAATGTGGACGATGTACCAGTTCTTGTCCAGCCAATTTAACGGGCAAGAAATTAAGCCCACGAAAAATCATGATGGATACCCGGGATAGAGCAGAAACCCTAGGGAAAGCTAAAGATGAAAATGGTCTAGATTATCATGATGGGAAGTCACTGCATGATTTAATTTCTCAAGAAGAGCTTTTGGCATGTACCACTTGTAATGCCTGCGTAGAAGCTTGCCCTATAAATATTAATCCAGTTGAGATTATTTTTGGAATGAGACAATACCAAACGCTCGAAAAATCAGCGATGCCATCTGAATGGGCCATGATGAATAACAATATTGAGAATAATCAAGCGCCTTGGCAATTTTCACCAAGTGATAGAGCCAATTGGACGAACGAAGTATAATTGCACAAGCTATTATGAGTAAAAAAATACATGTACCCACTGTTGCAGAGTTACTAGCTCAAGGTGAGAAGCCGGATATCTTATTTTGGGTAGGTTGTGCCGGAAGTTTTGATGAACGTGCACAGAAAGTTACCAAAGCATTTGTAAAAATTCTCCATCACGTGGGTTTAAAATATGCGATACTAGGTACAGAAGAAACATGTACCGGTGATCCAGCAAAAAGAGCGGGTAATGAATTCCTTTTTCAGATGCAAGCCATGGCCAACATAGCTACACTAAATGCATATGAAATTACCAAAATAGTAACTACTTGTCCGCATTGTTTTAATACAATCAAGAACGAATACCCTAGTTTAGGTGGAAGCTACGATGTGATTCACCATACTCAATTATTACAAAATTTAATTGATGAGGGTCGACTAACATTTGGTAAAGATCCTTTTAACGGAAGGAAAATTACCTATCATGATAGTTGTTACTTAGGTAGAGCCAATGGAGTGTATGATGCTCCAAGAAAAATATTAGAAGCACTAGATGCCGAGCTCATAGAAATGAAACGTTGTCGTAAAAATGGATTATGCTGTGGAGCTGGAGGTGCTCAAATGTTCAAAGATGCAGAACAAGGAAAAAAAGAAATCAATATTGAGCGATCGGAAGAGGCTATAAGTACAGGGGCCCAAATCATATCGGCTAATTGCCCATTTTGCACTACAATGATTAGAGATGGTGTAAAGCATGCTCAAAAAGAAAATGAAGTAGAAGTATTGGATTTAGCAGAATTAGTGGCCAAAGCTAAAGACTTATAATTTCTTCTGGAATGAAAAAATTCTATCCCCTCATTCCCTATATCTTGTTTATTTTTCATCTACTGATGCATTTTATTGGTATTGAAGTAAATAGCTTAGCTGGAGATGAACCAGCAAGTGTTTATTATGCTCAGATGGATATATCGGATATAATCCGACATTTAAAAACAGGGAATAATCCACCCTTTTATGAAATTTTCTTACATTTTTGGATAGCCTTGTTTGGTATAGGTGAAGTTGCTGTTCGTTTTCCATCATTACTATTTTCGGCACTCACATCAGTTGTTCTTTTTAGGATTGGGAATGATTTCTTTTCAAGAAAGATTGGTTTTGTATCTGCTTTATTTTTCTGTTTTTCCAATTATGCGACTATTTTTTCTCATGAATCTAGAGTATATGCCTTGTTTGGAATGCTAACAGCATTAAGTTTTTATTATTTCTTAAAATGGCTCAATAAGCAATCAAACCGTTTAGATCTAATCATCTTAACACTCGTGTATACCTTGCTTTTGTATTCCCATTATTTTGGAATCATGGTACTTTTTTTACATCTAATCCTAGGGATTGTCCTTCAGAAGCAAAGATTACAACGCAAGATGTTGCTTTTGACTTTAGTATCGAGTTTCCTTCTTTTTTTACCATACATTGCTGTAGTCATCGTGCGTTTTTTCAGTACATATGAATCAGGTACGTGGTTGCAATCACCCAACGGATGGGACTCTATTGAATATGTCCTCATAAAGTTCATGAATTCTGTTTTGATTGTAAAGCTCTTTATTGGATTGTTCTTGATAAGTATACTTACCCATGCTAGATCTATACCATCCATAGATAAAAACGTGGTTGTCATTTTTGCAGGTTTTCTTGTTCCTTTTTTAGGTATGTTTTTTATTTCTTATCATATCCCCATGTTTCATGACCGATATTTGATGCATTCCTTTATTTGCTTCAGTGTATTTGTAGGTATTATACTTCACTCCATTTCTTCAAATACGATGGTTCATGGGATATTGTCAGTGCTATTTTTAGGGGGTTTAGTTATTGCCAGTTCAAGAAATATAGATAACGGTAGACATACCAAGGAAGCGGTTGAAAAGGTTCAAACTATAAGAGATAGTGGCACTCGAGTGATTTTGTATCCTAAATTCAACATGGTATCCTATTCCTACTACTTCAATCAAGATCGGTTTAAAGATTATGATTATGAGTATGGATTTTATAAATTAGTGGAGGGGTTTAAGGAAGAAAATTTTTATGGAATAAATCAGTATTCTGAAGCTCGAATAGATCGTTCTAGTTGTGATAAATTAATATTTATAATGACTGAATTTGGACCTAAAGAGGAGCTATTAAAGGACTTCAAAAAAGATTTTTGGTTAGAAGACTCTTTTCACTACCCTGAAATCATTGATATTTATACCTTCAAGAGGAAGTAAATAAGGCTTAAATTCTACAACAAATTACTTCAAATTTGTCATTTTGTTCTAGGGTTTGAACATTATTGAATAGCTTTTGAAGATGTGAAGTATAATTCAAATGAAGATTAGCAACAATCATGAATTGACCATCCGAAGTAAGATGATTTTTAGCTTGGGCAAATAAGGATAATGCAATTTCTATAGTATTCTCATGTTCAAAATGGAAAGGAGGGTTGCATAGGATCAGGTTAAATTTTATATCATTTTGCAGTGTAATTTCATTTTTCCAATGAAAATAGGTATTTGATTTAGAGATGTTCAATTTTGCAGAAGCTAGAGCCAAGTAATTATCATCCAATAAATGAATAGTACATTGATCATTTTGTTTACGAATAAAGCTAGCTATTACGCCATTGCCACAGGCTAAATCAAGTATAGTATCTTGATTATCGATATAAGGGATGTGTTTGAGTAAAAGTTGTGTTCCATAATCTATTTGGTGACTAGAGAATACACCAGGATATTGTTTTATGGGTAGTTCAAACGAATTTTTAATGATTTTGAAATCGGGGGAAGGTTCAATGTTACTTTTTGGATTTTTTAAGATCATTAATCGTGCTTTTTTTTGAGCTTTGCTTTGGGAAACATCCTCAAAATAATGTTTTGCAATCGATATCATATTGGGAGAAAAATTACGGGTCATAAAACCACATAAAACGTGTGTTTCAGCCGTCATTAATTTTTGAATATGCTTAAGATAAAAATCAAAAAGTTCTAATGATTTTGGTACTTTGATGAGTATACAGTCACTGGGATTTTCCTCTATTCTTAGCAGGTTGCCCCAACGCAAATGATCTAATGATAAATTATTATTTTGATAATTAAGTCTCAATGCTTGTAATTGAGAGTATAGTTGTATAATAGTATATGGTTTGAGATGGTTTAAAGCACACGATAAAGCGCCATGAGAGTCATTAATGATAGAAATTTTAAGACGTCCTAATGGAAGTTCTTCTAGGTGAGCTAGCAGCAATTCATCTGCTGCACTCCAAGGCCTTAGGGATCTATTTTTAGTATTAGGATACCGTTGAAGTAGCCAATTCCTCTGATTAAATTGCATGGGTTGTATTGCATGCAAAGCTAAGCGGCTGATGTATATTATGCCGTTTTATTTGCCTGAAGTCAGTATTATTTGAGATTTATCGTTAATCTGAACCTTATTTTTTTGCCATCTTCTTTTGTTTTTACGTTTTATGGCGACCAACATTCCATTTCTATATAAGAGTTTCGTTTGAATTTTACCATTCACATCATAAAATTTTGATTTACCATGGATTATCCATCTTTTTTGATTGGTGTGCCGTTCTTTTTTTGCATTTTTATGATTTTTACCTTTGAATTTACTATTATCGATATGTTCAAGAAGGTATCGATTCTTTTTTTTATCACTCCAAATAATTTTTGGGATGAGGTAGATATTGCCTAAGTTTATATTTTGATTATTTACGTCACATTCAATAAAAATAGGGATATATAAAAAACTACAAATAGTTAGTGATTTAATAGCTTCTTCAGAGTGAATAGTAAAGGATCCATCTGCATTAGGGTTTATAATGGAAATATTATTAATGAATACTTCCGCTTCTGAAATAGATGTACCAAATGGACTATTTAATTGGCCAGATATAGAATAAGTTTGACTAGCAAGTAGGGCTTGGTTTGTGATTACAAATGCTATTAAAATAAAAGTGGACTTCATGAGTACAAAGGAAGTACTATGAAATACCACAAATTATGATATATATCATAATTGGATATGATTTTTATCATAAATATAGCATGGTTGTGACAAAAATTTATTTGTTTCTTTTGTCTTTGATAAATTGAATAACTGTGTCGGGTATGATTGTATGGGCTGTATTTATCATTTTATTATAGAGTTTCATTTTTGGACTGTCCAGCCCCTTTCTTTCATTGAATGTTGTTGTAATTCTATTTTCTTGTTTATGGTCTAGTTCATTTTTTGGTCGTCCATTGGTATAATAATATAGAGCAAGAGATTTTCTGCTATTCCCAATTGGGCACTTGACAGGGTCTGGGTGTCCATGCCAAGAATCTCCTGTTGTAGAAAACATAGCTACTCGGTTAAAGATTGGAAGAATTTTGGATACACACATACTCATATCTTTATCCCATAATTCCAAATGACCTCCATAATTTTCTTCCCAATTTTCATTTAGATAAATCAAAAAATTAACTCTTCTGTTGAGTTTCAATTTTTTATTTTTATGAAAATCAACATGGATTTTTAGGAATCCGTTAGGTTTGATCTCATGAAATCCGCCACCTTCAAAATAGGGATCAGGTATGAGAGGTTCTTCAATTCCAGTCAATTCCTGTAAAAACTCAAGAAAAGGCTGGGAGTTTAAAAAGTGAACTAATTTCAAGGTATTATCCCCAAAATCTTTCTCACCTTTTGTTGCGAACTTATCCTCATTGGGATTTGTGTAATATATTTTGTCTTTTAGCTTTTCTAAATTGGGAAACTCATTTAAAACCTGATGTAAAAAAGGGGCCTCGAAAAAGTCATCGATGTAAATAGATGGGAAAGGGTGGTTATTTTGATAGGTGTTTGATAGTTTTTGTGACAACTGTTTAAGGTCACGGTATTTTTCGTTTATCATAGTGTCTTAATAATTAAACGGCAAATATAAATTTGCTTCTTTAGATTGAAAGTAAGATTTATGTCAAAAAATTTGAAGTTGTTATTTTAGTTTAAAATCGTCTAATTCATCATCAAATTAGGTGTAATTTTTTACATTTGTATGATGCAATTGAAAGCAATTATAGCGTATTTAGAATCTGTTGCTCCTCTTGCTTATCAAGAAGACTATGATAATTCAGGGCTCATTGTTGGAGAAAAAAACCAAGAAATTTCAGGGATATTGGTGACGTTAGATTGTCTCGAAGAAACCATTCATGAGGCCATCAATTCAAAATGCAATCTAATTGTAGCTCATCATCCAATCGTTTTTAGTGGTATAAAACAATTTGACAATACAAATTATGTGCATCGAACGCTTCAGCTAGCCATAAAAAATGATATCGCATTATATGCTATGCATACCAACTTAGATAATATCCATCAATGGGGTGTAAATCAGAAAATTGCCGAAAAATTAGGATTATTAAACACGGTCATACTCAGACCCAAGACGGGTATGTTATCAAAATTGGTGACATATTGTCCAAAAGAGAATCAAGATGAAATTTTAGAGGGCTTGTTTAGTTCTGGTGCTGGTCATATAGGTAATTACAGTGAATGTTCATATACAACAGAAGGTCTAGGTACCTTCAAGCCTGAAGACGGAAGTTCCCCTAGCATTGGTAAAAAAGGTATTCGATCGATAACACCCGAAGTAAAAATTGAGGTACTTGTGCCACATCACTTACAAAGTTCTATTTTATCAATACTTGGTGAGTTACACCCTTATGAAGAAATAGCCTATGAGCTATATCCAATATTGAATTCCAATCAATCTGTAGGTTCAGGGGTTATTGGAATGTTAGACTCCCCGTTATCTAGCGAAGCATTTTTAGCTCATTTGAAAAAATCGATGGAATTGCAAGTCATTAAATATACACCGATTGATAAATTCATACAAAAGGTTGCCATTTGTGGAGGTTCTGGCCAGTTCTTAATCAGTGATGCGATGCGTTTTAATGCGGATGCTTATATCACCTCAGACATCAAATATCATTCGTTTTTTGACACAGAAAATCATTTGATGTTATGCGATGTGGGTCATTATGAAAGCGAAAAATGTACCATTGATTTAATATATGATATTTTGAGCGAAAAATTTAGTACCTTTGCCATCCTTAAAACGAGGATAGGAACTAATCCAGTAAAATATTTTCTATAAAATGGCAGCAAAAACAATAGCACAAAAACTCGAATTACTTTACAAGCTTCAATCGATTGATACTAGATTAGATCAATTAAGAGCCGTACGTGGAGAATTACCAATGGAGGTTTCTGATCTTGAGGACGAACTCATTGGTCTCAATACCCGATTGGCTAATTTCGAAACTGAAATAGAAACATTTAATGCTCAAATTTTTGCCAATAGAGAGCAAATCAAATCTTCTAACGAACTGATTAGAAAGTACAAAGGACAGCTAGACAATGTCAAAAATAATAGAGAATTTGACGCTCTAAACAAAGAAATTGAAATACAAGAACTGACAATCCTTGCCGCTGAAAAAAAGATTGGCGAGTCAGAAAGATCAATTGTTCTTAAACAAGATCTAATCGCTGAAGTCCAATCTAAATTAGATGAACGAGAAAAAGATTTAGATAATAAAAAGAACGAACTTAAAGAAATAGTTGAAGAAACTCAGAAGGAAGAAGTTTCTATTGGTGAGGAACGTGAAAAAGCTACCCAAACTATTGATGCTAAAATTTTTAAGGCTTACGATAGAATTAGAAATAATTTTAGAAATGGTATTGCCGTCGCCCCAATATTAAGAGGTGCATGTGGTGGTTGCTTTGCCAAGGTACCCCCACAACTGCAATCTGACATTAGACAGTCCAAGAAAATTGTAATTTGTGAGGCTTGTGGTCGTATTCAAATTGATGCTAGAATGGCTGGGATTGAAGACCATGTTGAAGAAGAAACAACAAAACCAAAACGAAGAGCTGTTCGCAAAAAGTAATCGTATAGCGATACTCACTTTTCTACTTTTATTCTTTACTTTAAATGGGATAGCCTCAAATTATGTGGCTTTCAAACCCGAAATTGTATCTATTCAAAAAAAAAATATTCAGCTACAATTAGATGAGGCTCATCAACAACTTACTAAACAGCAACTATCAGATTCAAAAAATAGCGCCATAGCTTATTTAAGGCATGTTAATGGATATCTAAGGTATTTTGTAACTGAAGATAATCGAGATTACGAACAATACAAAACATCAGAAAATACAGCGCTATTGCATTTTGATAAATTGCTGGATTCCTCTCCTTTTAAAGGTTTTTTTAAATCCGATGTTTATTTGTATGCAGCGACTCTTGACTTAAGAAATGGTAATTTTTATGAAGCTGCAAAAAGTTTACGAAAATCCTGGAATCTGATTGAAGAAAATCACAAACGTTTTCCCCATTTTAAACCAAATAATAAAATCCGGGGTATTCTAAGAATATATCTTTCTGCTATTCCTGAGAATTACAGTTGGATGACCAATTTAATGGGTTTTGACGGTGATTTAAACATAGGGATTGCTCTTCTTAAACAGCTATCTGATTTTAAAACAGATACAACCTATCTGGGTGTATTAGCGCAAGAATCTTCGTATATTTTGGCTAATTCGATGATGCAAATACAAAAACATCCTCATCATGCTTGGCTGGAAATGTTGAAATGTACCCAAGATTATAAGACTAATTTATTAAGTAATTATTTTAGAAGTACTATGGCTCTTAAGCTGAATAAAAATGACATAGCTTTAAAAACACTTACATCAATACCTACATCTTCTAGTTATATTTCTTTTCCAACGATGTCTTATTACGCTGGTTTAGCTAAGTTGTATAAAGGTGACCCTAATGCAATTTATGATTTCAAGTTTTTTTTAGAAAACTATAAAGGAAAACATTTAATAAAAAGTTGTTATGAAAAGATGAGTTGGCACTCCCTTTTATCTAATGATTTTGAGGAGGCTCAGCATTATAAGAATGAGATAGGCAGGTATGGTACTCTAATAATGGAAGAAGACAAACAAGCGCAACGATATTTGAGGAAACAACTCCCTGACCCTATCATTTTAAAAGCAAGATTATTATTTGACGGGGGATACTATCAATCTGCCTATAATACCATCATTCAAACTAAAGTAAAAGCATTATCCACCATGGATAAAAAATCAGAATATTGTTATCGAAAGGGTCGGATACTAGATCGATTGGGACACCAAGAGCAAGCATTAGTTTTTTATGAAGCATCTACTATTTATGGAAAAAAAAGTAAGGAATATTATGGTCCATATGCCTGTATTTTTATGGGAGATATTTATTTGAAACAGGGCAAACGTACACTAGCCAAACAATTTTATACACGGGCGACTACGTATTCCAATAACCAAGAATACATTCAAACTATCGAACAAAGAGCAAAATCTGGTTTAAAACAACTTAAATAGTTTTGTATGCTTCAATCTAGCAAATTGGAGGGCAATAAATGAGCTAATTCAGCTTATTTTTGCATTCTTTAAAAAAATAAATGAGCAATCAAACTGTACGCGTTCGTTTTGCACCAAGTCCAACTGGACCATTACATATTGGAGGAGTTAGAACTGCTTTATATAACTATTTATTTGCAAGGCAACATGGAGGAAAATTCATACTCAGAATAGAGGATACCGATCAAAAAAGATTTGTATCTGGTGCTGAAGAATATATCAATGAAAGTTTGACCTGGCTAGGCTTATCAATTGATGAAGGGGTAGCCGAAGGTGGAGAATTTGGTCCCTATAAACAGAGTGAGCGTATGGATATTTATGCATCTTACGCCAAACAATTAGTAGATAACGGTTTTGCCTACTACGCATTTGATACACCAGATGAGCTTAATGATATGCGAGCCAAATTAGAAGCCAGTAATATGAGTGCTAAATATGATTCAACTTCGCGGATGAGTATGAGAAATTCTCTCACACTTAGTGAGGATGAAGTGAGAGAACGATTAGAACGGGGTGATGCTTATATCATTAGAATAAAACTGCCCCGGAATGAGGAAATTCGTTTTCATGATATGATTCGAGGTTGGATAGTTTTTAATAGTAGTCAACTTGACGATAAAGTTCTATTAAAGGAGGACGGTTTACCTACGTATCATTTAGCTAATATTGTAGATGATCATTTGATGAAAATCAGTCATGTGATTCGAGGAGAAGAATGGCTTCCCTCTGCACCATTACATGTGATGTTGTACAAATATCTTGGGTGGGAGGAAACGATGCCAATCTTTGCACATTTACCCCTAATCTTAAAGCCAGATGGGAAGGGGAAGTTAAGCAAAAGGGATGGAGATCGTCTTGGTTTCCCTGTTTTTCCAATTGAATGGAAAGCTCCTGATGGTGAAATTAGCAGTGGTTACAGAGAGAGTGGTTATTTGCCTGAGGCTGTAGTGAATATGTTAGCAATGTTGGGTTGGCATCCCTCTGATAACAAAGAATTATTCTCTTTGAGTGAACTTATTCAAGCCTTCGATTTAGATCGAGTCTCCAAAAGCGGAGCTAAGTTTGATATGGATAAATCAAAATGGTTTAATCATCAGTTTTTGCTTCAAACCAGTCCGGAACAAATTATAAATAGTATTCAAGATCAAATAAATCCAATACATACAAGTAAGGGAGGTGATTATCTGAAACGTGTTGTAGAATTACTCAAAGAAAAAGTAAACTTTTCAAGAGAGTTATTGCCATTGGGACATTATTTTTTTGAACCACCTGTCAGTTATGATGAGAAAATCAAGAATAAGAAATGGAATACAGAGATTTCCTCGCATATCAATCAATATATAAAAGGTATTGTAGAATTCAATTACCATACCGCAGATCAGATGGAATTGTATCTAACAACGTATGCTGAAGAAAATGGGATCAATAAAGGGATGCTTATGCAGCCTCTTCGATGGGCAGTAAGTGGTCAGGCTGGAGGCCCCCCCATATTTGATATGTTAGAGCTGATTGGTTTAGAGGAAATCACCAATCGGATCAACATCGTAAATACTAAGTTTTAAGGCTATTTAATTTTAATATTTCGGATGCCTTTTCACTGGCGATCTGTTCTGCAACCTTCTTTGATTTACCTCTAGCTCTGGAAATCTCTTCATTATCAATGAGCACAGCAATCATATACATCCTATTTTTGGTGGCATTTTCGTCATCAATTATTTTAAAATCCAACTGTTTCTTATTTTTTTGAGCATATTGGTTCAGTAAACTTTTAAAATTTACGGTAATATTTTTAAGCTCATCAAAATCAAGATAAGGATTAACAATTTTACGTTTAACATATCTCTTCGTAAAATCATATCCTCGATCCATATATATGGCTCCAATTAATGCCTCTAATGCGTTTCCTGCAATTATCCGTATGGCACTATTGTTTTGAGTAATTGATTTATCGGTAGTCAAATAATGATCAATTCCCATAGATATAGCGATGTTTGACAACATATTTCTACTTGCAGATTTACTCCTCATATCTGTAAGAAACCCTTCCCCCTGAAAGGGAAATTTTTTATATAGTAATTCTGCGAAAATCAAGTCTAATACGGCATCTCCTAAATATTCTAATCGTTCATTATTTGTTTTAATATTTAGGCCGTCAACGAGTCTTGACTTAGAATTATGAAGAAATGCTTGTCTGTAGAGATTTATATTCCGTGGGCAATATCCCAATAAACTGTAATATTTTTTATATAGTGATGAATTTCTAGAGAATAATAAAAAATAAGGGTCAAGTAGTTTTAATAAAACATTTGTTATTCGCATTTACCCATGATTACAGATGCATTGTGTCCACCAAAACCAAAGGTGTTGCTTAATGCATACTTTACTTCTTTATTTTGAGCTTTATTGAAGGTAAAGTTAAGTTTATTGTCAAATTGGTCATCATCTGCGAAATGATTAATGGTAGGAGGGATAATCCCCGTATTAATTGCAGATAGACAAGCAAGAGCTTCAACTGCTCCTGCAGCACCTAATAAATGACCTGTCATTGATTTTGTAGAACTAATGTTTAAGTTGTAAGCGTGCTTACCAAAAACTTTTAAAATTGCTTTAGTTTCACTTACATCGCCTAGAGGAGTAGAAGTCCCATGAACATTAACATAATCAATGTCGGTAGGTTGAAGTCCCGCATGTTTTAAAGCAATTTTCATGACATTGGTAGCTCCCAAACCTTCAGGATGCGGTGCAGTTATGTGATGGGCATCAGCAGTTAATCCACCACCAAGTATTTCCCCGTAAATTTTAGCTCCACGAGCTTTTGCGTGTTCGTATTCTTCCAAGACTAAAGACGCAGCACCCTCGCCTAAAACAAAACCATCTCTATCTGCATCAAAGGGTCGTGAGGCAGTCGATGGACTATCATTCCGTTCAGATAATGCTTTCATACTATTGAATCCTCCTAATGCGGAGGGAGTGACGCATGCTTCAGATCCCCCTGTGATGATTGCCTTTGCCATACCCAGTCGGATGTAGTTGTAAGAATCAATAATAGAGTTGTTTGAAGATGCACATGCCGAAATGGTTCCAAAGTTGGGACCTCTGAATCCATATTTGATGGAGATATAACCAGGGGCAATATCGCCAATCATTTTTGGAATAAAGAAAGGATTAAATCGAGGTGTGCCATCTCCTTCAGTGAATTGACTTATCTCTTGTTCTAGAGTATGTAATCCACCAATGCCAGAAGCCCATATCACGCCAATATCTTCTGGAACAAAATTAACATCTAAGATTCCAGAATCCTGAACCGCTTCCTCAGCCACAATCATGGCATATTGAGTGAAAGGATCCATTTTTCGAGCTTCTTTTCTGTCCATGAAGTTCAAAATGTCAAAATTCTTTATTTCACAAGCAAACTGTGTTTTGAATTTTTCAACATCAAATCGGGTGATGGTGTCAGCACCACTAACGCCGCGTGACAAAGCGTCCCAATAATCTTGGGCTGAATTACCAATTGGGGTTAGTGCACCAATTCCGGTTACTACTACTCTTTTGAGTTGCATATCGGGGCTGGTTAGTGGTTAAAATTAACCTGCGTTTTCAGTGATGTAACTTACGGCGTCACCTACAGTAGCAATTTTTTCTGCTTGCTCATCAGGTATTGCGATATTAAATTCTTTTTCGAATTCCATGATTAGTTCTACAGTATCTAATGAGTCTGCACCTAAATCATTGGTGAAACTTGCATCATTGGTTACTTCAGATTCTTCAACACCTAGTTTATCTACGATAATTGATGTTACTTTTGCGGATATTTCAGACATAATAATTTTATTAATGTGCAAAGAACATTTTTTTAGATAAAAAAGACAAAATTAATTTTACAAACTATCAATACTTCCAAAATGCCAGCGTTATTTTCATCCGATGAATTCGCCTTAACATACCCGACAATATATGGTATTGCTTCTTACCAAAGGGTTCTGAAAATAATGTTTGAGCTTTCAAAACAACCTGATTTAGATGTAGAATGTATGGAAGATATCACGGATTATGATGAAAAAAGTTACTTCTTGAACTATTTAATTTCATATTTAGACGATAATTCTACTTGTTTATTAGTTAAAAATAGGGGGTCTTCTTCTTTCTTTTACCCAAGATATAAAAATATTGAATACATACTATGTTCTTTAGATGATGATGAAATAAATCCTCAAATCATTCACATTATTGACAATATTCCAGATATATCTGTTTGCTTTGCATTGGAAATGCCAAACCAAAACCAAATACTAAATTTCACTAAATTACAATGAGTCAATCTGTTCGATATAATAAAACTAAAATCATAGCTACCATGGGTCCTGCCACATCGGACATAGATATGATCAAAAAAATCATAATAGCTGGTGTTGATGTTTGTAGAATTAATTTCTCTCATGGTGACTGGGATACTCATTTGGATATTGTGAAAAAAATCCGTCAAGTCAATGAAGAATTAGGAACTCATGTTGCTATACTTGGCGATTTACAAGGACCAAAACTAAGAATAGGTGAAGTAGAAGGTAATAAAATGTTGCTGGAGAAAGGTAAGATAATGAAACTTACCACAAAGGCCACTGTAAGTAAAGATAATATCATTTATGTAAAATATTCCACATTAGCTCGCGATGTAAAAGTTGGTGAGCGCGTTCTCCTGGATGATGGTAAACTGGAGTTAGAATTTGTGAACAGAATCGACAGCGAAACAGTAGAAGCAAAAGTAATTAATGGGGGTTACTTGAGCTCAAATAAAGGATTCAATCTTCCTTCATCTTCTCTATCTGTAGACAGCCTTACTACAAAGGATAAGAAAGATCTGGAGTTTATCATGAAACATGACTTTGACTGGGTAGCACTATCGTTTGTTAGGGAGGCAGATGATATACACCGTTTACGTAAAATTCTACAAGAACATCAATGCGAAGCACGTATAATTGCTAAAATAGAAAAACCTCAAGCGGTTCACAATATAGATGAGATAATTAAAGCAACGAATGCTATCATGGTCGCCAGAGGAGATCTTGGAGTCGAAATGCCTATGGAAGAGGTTCCCATGATTCAAAAACGAATTGTCTCTAAATGTATTCAAGCAAGTAAGCCTGTTATCATTGCCACACAAATGATGGAGAGCATGATAGAATCACCTACACCTACTCGTGCAGAAGCGAATGATGTAGCCAATGCTGTAATGGACGGTGCGGATGCAGTGATGCTAAGTGCAGAGACTTCAGTAGGTAAATATGCCTTAAAGGCAGTGGAGGCAGTCGAAAAAATATTAGGCAGTACAGAAGAAGGATGGGATATTTATAATAAAATCAAAAAACCCAACCCCTCCTCACCCTCATTTCTAAGTGAGCGAATATGCTATGCAACCGTAAGTATGAGCGAGGGCATTAAGGCTAAAGCGATATTATCGATGACCCAAACTGGTTATACAGCCTATAAAATTGCTAGCGGAAGGCCTAATTGTGACGTGTTTATTTTCACAGCTAATAAAAAATTACTTACTCGATTAAGCCTAGTTTGGAATGTAAGAGCGTATTACTATGATAGTAAAACGAATACGGATGATACCATCAAAGAAGTGATATCCATCTTACAAAAAGATAATTTACTAAAACTAGGAGATGTTGTAATTAATACAGCAGCAATGCCTGTATCTGAAAATCGTAAAACGAACGCGCTTAAAATAAGTGTTGTAGAATGAGTGAAATTATTAATCGAGTTGAAGCTAGTGGCATAATTACTCTTGATTTGGAAGATATAATTCCGAATAGACTACAAGCATATTTAGATATTAAAGATCAATTATTTCAAGGTTTGGTTCTTCGTGAAAAAGACTTTAGGGAGTGGACTAAAGATTTAGATTGGAGTATATATGCCAATCATGATGTTGCCATTTATTGTAGTGCAGATGCCGTTGTGCCAACATGGGCATATATGTTAGTGGCTTCCTCACTTGCGTCCTATACCTCAACGATATATTTCTGCGAACCTCAATCTTTGAATGGATTCATTGCTGAACGAGCGGTATCGCACTTAAATATTGATACCTTTTCAGACAAACGAATCGTCATAAAAGGATGTGGGAATAGAGAAATAAGTAATCATGCCTATGTCTTACTCACCTCTTTATTAGTGCCTGTTGCCAAATCCATTATGTTTGGCGAGCCATGTAGTACAGTACCAGTTTTTAAGAAAAAATAGCGATAATTAATCCTCTAAATTTTCGTATGCATCAAAATTCATATTACGAACACCGTCGGTATATTCGGTCACGAAAGCATCCGAAACGCCAATTCTTTTGATGTCATTGCTAAATTGAACGGCATCCAATAAATTATCAAAATGACCGATAACATAGCGTTTTTTACCATCAATTTCCTCAGCTCGAACCGTTTTGAGTTTGTCGTTAAAAGATACTAAATCCAAGTATTGGTAATAACCCATTTGTACTTGATATACGGTTCCGTCCGGCAATGCAGATGACGGAATCGTTTTTTCTAAAGCTACATATTTTTCTTCCCATGCAACAATATCTTTTGTCATGTTTTCTATTTGAGTTTCAGCTTCAGCTAGTAAAGCTTTTAATTGTTCAATTTCATCGGATAAATTCTCAACCTCTTCGCTATGTTTGTTTTGCATCTTCACCCACTTAATAGGGTCTTTTTTGTAGGTTTTAATTTCTTTTTTAAGTAATTTTTTTTGACTCTTCGTTAATGTTTGAGCTGATGCATTGTAGCTAATAAAAAGGCTAGAAACAAGCAGGAATACGACTATTTTTTTCATTGTATTACGAGTTAATTCCAACAAAGCTATAAATTCAATAGTTTCAAATACACATAAGATTTGTGAATAACTAACTTTGCATATACTTTTATATACAATGGAATTCAGAATAGAAAGAGACAGTATAGGTGAAATCCAAGTACCTATTGATAAATATTGGGCTGCTCAGACACAACGATCACTAGAAAACTTTAAGATTGGCAACCAAACAATGCCCGTTGAAATAATTCGTGCTTTTGCCGTGCTTAAAAAATGTGCAGCAATGACCAATTGTGAATTAGGCGTTTTATCGGAAGAAAAAATGCTACTGATAGCTCAAGTTTGTGATGAAATTGTTGCTGGAAAATTAGACGATCAGTTTCCTTTAGTTATATGGCAAACGGGATCAGGAACGCAAAGTAATATGAATGTAAATGAGGTGATTGCAAATCGAGGACATGTATTGTCTGGGGGTAAACTTACTGATGAAAATAAAGTATTGCATCCCAATGATGACGTGAATAAGTCTCAGAGCAGTAACGATACTTTTCCTACGGCAATGAGTATTGCTGTATATAAGCAGATGGTTGATTTTGCTATTCCTGGTTTACAAGTACTAAAGGATACATTCAAGAAAAAAGCTCGAGAATTTAAATCGGTAGTTAAGATTGGCAGAACTCATTTTATGGATGCCACACCACTGACTCTAGGCCAAGAATTTTCGGGTTATAGAAGGCAACTAGAAATGAGTATTAAGGCTATAGAATTTGCTATGATTGGAGCTCAAGAAATAGCTTTAGGAGGGACTGCTGTCGGTACAGGTCTCAATACACCCAAAGGGTATGCAGCATTGGTTGCCCAGAAAATAAGTGCAGAAATGGCTATGCCATTTCGCACAGCAGAAAATAAATTTGAGGCTCTTGCAGCACATGATGCTATGGTAGAGCTTCATGGTGCACTCAAAAGAGCTGCAGTAAGTTGCATGAAAATAGGGAATGATATTCGAATGCTAAGTTCAGGTCCCAGAAGTGGTATTGGAGAAATTATTATTCCGAGTAATGAGCCGGGATCATCCATTATGCCAGGCAAAGTAAATCCTACCCAATGTGAGGCATTAACAATGGTATGCGCCCAAGTTATGGGTAATGATGTAGCAGTTACTATTGGGGGAAGTAATGGTCATTTTGAGCTAAATGTATTTAAGCCTTTGATAGCAACAAACTTGCTTCAAAGTGCAAGAATATTAGGGCAAGCTTGCTTGTCCTTTAACGACAATTGTGTTGTAGGTATAGAACCCAACTATAGCGAGATTAAAAATAAATTAGATAATTCACTCATGCTAGTTACCGCACTAAATACACATATTGGCTATGATAAAGCCGCAAAAATTGCTAAAAAAGCATACGCCGAAAATTCGACACTCAAAGCTGCTGCTATCGATTTAGGATATTTAACAGCAGAAGAATTTGATAAATGGGTAAGGCCAGAAGATATGTGTGGAGATATTGATCTTGGATTTTGATGGTACACAATAAACTTAAACCATTTAGGATTAAACAACTGGAGAAGTATATATTCCGTTCTCCGTTAAAAGTTTTGGATGTTGGATCAGGAAGCCACTCCAGTTCCATTACCAAACAATGGTGGCCTAACTGTCATTATACTGGAGTAGATCGTGATGTAAATTATGATAATACACCTGAGGATATCCAGGCCATGGATGGGTTCATTCAATTGGATCTAACAACATTAAAATTAGAGGGTATACCGGATGATACGTATGATGTAATTATTATGAGCCATGTTATAGAACATCTCTACAACGGGGACGAAGTGTTACCACTATTATTTAAGAAATTAAAAAAGGGAGGACTTTTTTATATTGAATTTCCATCAGAATCTAGTGTTTCTTTTCCGAGTAAACGTGGAACGTTAAATTTCTTTGATGATGAGACTCATGTTCGAATATATTCAATTAAAGAAATAGCTAATTTATTTATGTCTGAGGGATTCCAAATAAAAAAAGCAGGTAAAAATAGAAGTTGGATTAATATAGTCCTTATGGGAATTAAAATTCCGTTACAATTACTTACCAAAGGTTACGTTTTAGGCGGGGTATACTGGGATTTGTATGGTTTTGCTGATTTTATCTTGGCTGAAAAAGGGAATTAACCCTTAACTTAATCCCGTGATAATGCCATTCTCGTCCATGTCCATTCCCTCACTGGCCGGAACAGCAGGTAATCCAGGCATACGCATCATATTACCCAAAATAGGAATAATAAAACCTGCACCAGCGGCCACTTCAAATTCTCGGACAGTGACTCTGAAATTAGTCGGTCTTCCGATAAGATGCTCTTGATCAGAAAATGATTTTTGAGTTTTAGCCATGCAAATGGGTAAATGATCAAGTTTAAGATGCTCTATACTTCGAATATCTTTTTCCGCTTTAGTACTATAGTCAACCCCATCTGCTCCATAAATTTCATGAGCGATGGTTGCTATTTTGTCTTTGATAGGAGAACCAGCAGGATATAATGGATTAAAATTAGATGGTTTATTTTTTATTTCATCGACCACAGCTTGAGCTAATTCAATAGTCCCATTGCCTCCCTCCGCCCATCCTTTACTCACAATGGCATTTATTCCAATAGCTTCACACGCTCGAATTAACCAGTTGATTTCTTCTAAACTATCCGTTGGGAAGTGATTGATAGCCACCACACAGGATAATCCAAATTTGCTCGTATTCTCCATGTGCTTTTTTAGATTTTCAAATCCTAGTTTTACAAAGCTTAAATTAGGGGAATCGTAAGCCTCTTTCGGTGAGCCACCGTGATGACGTAAAGCCCGAATGGTAGCTACCATAACGACCAATTTAGGCTTCAAATGAGCAGTTGCACATTTGATGTTTAAAAATTTTTCTGCACCCAAGTCTGCTCCAAATCCAGCTTCGGTAACGGTATAGTCGGCCAAAGACATACCCATTTTGGTGGCAATAATGGTGTTTGTTCCTTGTGCTATATTGGCAAAGGGTCCACCGTGAATAATTGCGGGGTTATGTTCTAAAGTTTGAACCAAATTGGGTTTAATAGCGTCTTTGAGTAATAAAGCCATAGCATTTTGAGCATTCAAATCTCGGGCATAAATGGGCTCTTTATCGAAGGTATATCCAATAAAAATATTACCGAGCTTTATTTTTAAATCGGCAATATTATGGGCCATACATACAATAGCCATCACTTCGCTTGCTGCAGTAATATTAAATCCCTCCTGACGAGGTATGCCATTTCCTGTGCCACCTAAACCGATAGTAATATCTCGTAATGAACGATCATTCATATCAATGACTCTTTTCCAAACAATTGTACGAGGGTCTAGATTAAGACTTCTTTTTTTACTTTGAAGATTATTGTCAATGAGTGAACTAAGTAAATTATTGGCCTTTTCAATGGCATTAAAATCGCCTGTAAAATGAAGATTTATATCTTCCATGGGGACGACTTGGGAATATCCACCCCCAGCAGCTCCCCCTTTAATTCCAAAAACGGGACCTAATGAAGGTTCACGCAAAACAACAATGGATTTTTTACCCAGCTTATTTAATCCCTCATTGAGTCCAATAGATACAGTAGTCTTTCCTTCTCCTGCAGGAGTCGGAGTAAGAGCAGTTACTAATATTAAATTGGATTTTTCTATGTTTTTCTCTTGAATTAATGATAGGGGTAATTTAGCTTTATATTTTCCATAGTGCTCCAGATCTTCGATGTTTATATGGAGCTTAGCAGCCACATCATTGATGTGTTGCATAGGGATGCTTTGAGCGATGGATATATCAGACATTTAGTTGCAAATTTAGTGAAAGTTTGAGGAGGATAAATTCTTCATCTATGACCCAACCTTTGTGTTTATATTTTCGTTATATACATGATGTGAAGAATATAAAATTAATTAGGGGTGCACTTGTTCTGAAGTTTTTTACTCTTTTTATCGGTGTATTTTGTCATTGTAATTTATACGCTCAAGCTGGGATTTTAGATCAGAGTTTTGGTGTAGGAGGGAAGGTAAGTATTGATTTTTTAAATGACAGAGATGAGGCATTTGTCGTAAAAGTTCAAACTACAGTGGCGAAATAAATACTATTTCGGGTAGAGTACTTTTATTGAGATAAAGGTTGTTTCTTAAAATTAAAAACAAAGGACAAAACAGTAGAATTATTGAGTTCCAACTTATTGTTCTCTTGATCTAGAGGAAGTAACCCAATATATTGACTTAAACGTAGATCTATATTTTCGGTAATTTTAAAACCATAAGAAGCATTTAAGTTGATGTCGATGGGTTTGTAATTTGTCTTTACGTTATACGTCGGAGATTTACCAAGTTGGTAGGTTGCCTTTAATAAATAAGACAAATTTCCGCCAAGATATAGCGACGTATGATTGGAGTATTCCTTATAAATAGTCAATCCTATGTTTAAATAATCAAGAGAAAGATCTTCTATGTAAGATTTCCTATCTATGGCGAATCCCCTCTGAGAAAATCCAATCGAATATTCTTTACCCCATTTTTTTTGTGATACTCTATTAGCATACAAGATGTTGGCATTTGTTCCGATTGAGGGAGGCAAAATTCCCACAGAATACATGGATGGACCATGACCAATTACTCTTGCTGATTCTAAACCAATAGTTAACCCCCAAAAATGTTGTGTTGAGGTAGTTTTAGGAGGTGTGTTTGCTACTAAAAAAAATGGCAAAAAAACAAAAGTAATAGGAGCAGAAATTTCATAAATTATAATCTGGTGAGGGTCAGAGTTGCAAAAATGATATCATCATTTCCATTGAATCTTGTAATTTCATCTACAGGTGATGTAGGATGATTAGGGGATGTAAATTCTTTGCCAGAATCTGTTCCTGAATCATAGCCATGCAAATCAATGATCACTTGATTTTTCCAAGTACCATCCTCATTTTTAAGGTTGATGTTTCTAGCAGCAATAAACCAGTCTGGGCTAGGGGCTATCATGGAAACCAGGCTTAAAAAATGGTAATTTTCATAAGCTTTAATTTCCGAAATGAATTTATTTTCACTATTACTTGCAGGTCCTTGAGCAAAAAACTTATCATAAACTAGCCCTTGTGAAATTTGTAAATCAATCTCAGATGACAAGGTAGAAATTTTGCCAGTTTCAGCCATTAACTGTATTCCTGGGCTCGCTAAATCAGCTGTTCTAAAAAATGAGTTATTATTTTTATGAACTGCTCCAATTACAGGAAAAAAATGAGCATTTTTCGGAAAATCACCTTGGTTAGATGTGTGATTTGATGTTGTCCAATTAAACGTAACACCTACCCGATAAGTAACCCCGTTTGTTGGAATAGTGTTGTCTTTTTCGTCATTACAATTGGTTAGTGAAAAGAATAATATAGTGGGGAATAAATAAAGTAGTAGTCTCATAATTTTACGATTAGATAAATGCGAATGTAAAATTTTGATTCTAATGGTTTAAAAATCAGTAAAATTTAGTCGAAATATGACTAATCAATTACTTTCATTTCTTTTCCTACTTTAATAAAGGCAGCAATGGCTTTATCCAAGTGTTCTTGTTCATGAGCAGCGGATAATTGAACCCGAATACGCGCTTTACCCTTTGGCACAACAGGAAAATAAAATCCAATGACATAAATTCCTTCATCCAATAGTCGATTGGCCATTTCTTGAGCAGTTACGGCATCATAAAGCATGATGGGAACAATAGGATGAACCCCGGGTGTAATATCAAAACCTGCTGCGGTCATCTGTGATCTGAAATAGTGCGTATTGTATTCAAGTTTATCTCTCAGTTCTGTAGTTTCACTCAGCATATCCAATACTGCTATACTGGCTCCAACAATACTTGGAGCTAAAGTGTTGGAAAATAAATAGGGACGTGATTTTTGTCGAAGCATATCTATGATTTCTTTTTTACCTGAAGTAAAACCTCCACTAGCTCCCCCTAAAGCCTTGCCAAGAGTGCCTGTGATGATTTCAATTTGACCCATAACACCACAATGCTCATGAGTACCTCTTCCAGTTTTACCTAAAAATCCAGAACTATGACACTCATCAATCATGACTGATGCATGGTAAGTATTCGCTAAAGCTACAATTTTATCCAATTGAGCAATAGTTCCATCCATAGAGAAGGAGCCATCAGTAACAATTACGCGGTTTCTGTGCGATTGACTTTCTTTTAAACATCGCTCCAAATCTTCCATATTATTATGTTCGTAACGGTATCGATGAGCTTTGCAAAGTCTAACGCCATCAATAATACTAGCATGATTTAAAGCGTCAGAAATGATAGCGTCTTCACTATCAAATAATGGTTCAAAAACACCCCCATTTGCATCAAAGGCTGCCGCATATAAAATGGTATCTTCAGTCCCCAAGTAGGTCGATATTTTTTTCTCTAATTCTTTATGAATATCTTGAGTACCACATATAAATCGAACGGATGACATTCCATAACCATGAGAATCAATAGCATCTTTTGCAGCTTGAATAACTTTTGGATGGGAGCTCAACCCTAAATAATTATTTGCACAAAAATTGATGACATCCTTTTCTGTATCAGTTTGTATATGTGCTCCTTGTGGAGTCGTAATAATCCGTTCATTTTTATACAGACCAGCTTCACGTATTTCATGGAGTTCTCGGGTTAATTTAGCTTGTAACGATGCGTACATATTTATTTTAATTTAAGCAGATACAAACTTAATAATATTTGTTCCAGATGAATTACTATTGTATAGTTAATAATTTTTGAATGGCAGGTTTTTCTGATTTCTGTGTATGTAAAAACGGAATGGCATAATGCTTGTTTTATGGATAAGAAATAGACTAATCACATCGATGTCAGAACGTAAAAATAAAGGTAAAAAGCCTAGTAATCAAAGAAATAACTCTAATCCTTTTGAAATGAAGAAAAATAAACCCGGGAAACCAAAGTTCAATTACATATGGATTTATGTCATAATAGCAGTTATTTTCCTAATCATGACGTTTATGAATCCTGGAGATGGGAAGCAAGTAACAGTTGATAAAGTGCTCTCCATGGTAGAAAATGGAGATGTTAAAAAAATAAATGTCATTAACAGAAGTAGGGCAGAGGTGTATCTTACCGATGAAGCTAAAAAAGATTCGGAATACAAAAAAGATATCCCAACTAATTCTTTTGGTGGGCAAGATTCCTATACCTATTATTTGTCCGATATAGGGGATTATGAATATTTTAATAATCAAGTGAAGGAAGCTCAGAAGAATCTTCCTGGAACAAATCAAGTGGTAATTAATCCAGAGGTAAAAGAGAGCTTTTGGGATAATCCCATCGTTTCGATCGTTTTATATATTGCTATTTTTGGTCTGATATGGATGTTTATCATGCGAAGAATGGGAGGCGGCGGTGGTGCTGGCGGAGGACAGATCTTTAGTATTGGAAAGTCTAAAGCCCAACTTTTTGATAAAGACACTAAAGTTAATGTTACATTCAAGGATGTAGCCGGACTCGAAGGCGCCAAAGAAGAAGTTATGGAAATTGTCGATTTCCTTAAAAATCCTAAAAAGTATTCTGAGTTGGGGGGTAAAATTCCAAAAGGCGCTTTGCTAGTTGGCCCTCCAGGAACAGGGAAAACATTATTGGCAAAAGCGGTTGCTGGAGAAGCTGACGTACCATTCTTTTCACTTTCGGGGTCAGATTTTGTGGAAATGTTCGTAGGTGTTGGAGCAAGTAGAGTAAGAGACTTATTTAAACAGGCTAAAGAAAAAGCCCCTTGTATCATTTTTATTGATGAGATTGACGCCATTGGAAGAGCTCGAGGTAAAAATGCCATGCAAGGTGGAAATGATGAACGTGAAAATACGTTAAACCAACTCCTAACCGAAATGGACGGTTTTGGGACAGATACAGGTGTCATAATGCTTGCAGCAACCAACCGTGTAGATATTTTAGATTCTGCTCTACTCCGTGCTGGACGATTTGATCGACAGATCTATGCGGACATGCCTGATTTAAATGAACGTAAAGAAATTTTTGAGGTGCATTTAAAACCTATCAAAATTGAAAAAGGTCTTGATATTGATTTCTTAGCACGTCAAACGCCTGGATTTAGTGGAGCAGATATTGCCAATATGTGCAATGAGGCAGCCTTAATTGCGGCTAGACACAATAAGAAAAAAGTCGAAAAGCAAGATTTTTTAGATGCGGTAGACCGTATCGTAGGTGGACTAGAAAAGAAAAATAAAATTATTACACCAGATGAAAAACGAGCCGTAGCTGTGCACGAAGCAGGTCATGCAACCGTTAGTTGGTTGTGCGAATATGCCAATCCTCTTGTAAAAGTGACCATTGTACCTCGCGGTAGAAGTTTAGGTGCCGCATGGTATTTGCCCGATGAAAGACAAATAACACGTACAGAGCAAATGCTGGATGAAATGTGTGCTACTCTAGGCGGTCGAGCCGCAGAGAAAGTGGTATTTGATAAAATATCAACGGGTGCTTTAAGTGATTTGGAAAAAGTCACTAAACAAGCAATGGCTATGGTTTCTATTTATGGTTTGAATGAGAAAGTAGGAAATATTTCTTACTACAATATGGACAATAGCTTTAGCAAACCGTTCAGTGAGAAGCAAGCGGCTATTATGGATGAAGAAATTAAAAAATTGACGGATCAACAATACAAACGTGCTATCAAAATCCTGGAGAAAAACAAAGATAAATTACTTCTTTTAGCTGACCAATTATTAGAAAAAGAAGTGATATTTAAGGAAGATCTCGAAAAGATTTTTGGGGAAAGTGCCTTGGATAAAGCATCAAATTCCAAAAGTAAAAAGGTATTCCAAAAGGTTGTAGAGCAGGAAGTGGTGGAAGAGGATGCAAAAACCTCAGAAGTTACGGGGGAGTCAAATCCAGAAAAAGAAGTTTAGTTACTTCACTTTTTGGGTCATGTAATTCATTACCTCGTCTGGGACTAGATATTTTATACTCCGTTCCATACGAACTAAACCTCGAATATAACTTGCTGAAATATTAAGCATAGGTCCTTTCATGACTCTCACTTTCTGATTTTTCGCAAATTCCCCACCTGGAAACCCATCCCTAAAATAAGATAATATTTCATAATTCATTAATATCTCTTCATGATCTTTCCATTTTTCTAAGTGCTGTAAATTGTCCGTACCCAGAATAAGCTGAAATTCAATTTTTGGATTTTCTTGCTTTAATTTTTTAAGAGTATAGGAAGAATAAGAAGGTGTTGGCATGTCAAATTCAGCATCACAAGCCTTAAACTTGGGATTTTCCTTAATGGCTAATTTAACCATGTTTAATCGATGCTTCGCATCCATAATATCCTTCCCTTTTTTCAATGGGTTTTGAGGAGATACTACATACCAAACTTCATCTAGTTTAGCCTGGTCCAACATATATTGTCCAATGATTAGATGTCCATAATGTATGGGATTAAACGATCCAAAAAATAACCCTATCTTCATGTTAGCTTGTGTGATTTTATAAAATTTGCAACTAAATTTTCTGCAGTTTCAAAGGTATCATTTAATACATCGTTCACAATAACTTTGTCAAACTGTTGTTCATATTTTAGTTCACTTTTGGCTTTTTCAATCCGTTCTATGAGATGATGCTCTACTTCAGTTTCTCTTTTTCGAAGTCGATCCATCAATATTTCAACGGAAGGAGGTCTTAAAAAAACAGCTAAAGCCTGTTCCCCATAAAATTTTTTAATATTCAAACCGCCAATCACATCGACATCAAAAATGACAGTTTTCCCTTGAGACCAAAGTCGTTCTACTTCTGATTTTAAAGTACCATAAAATAGCCCTTTATATACTTCTTCATACTCCAGAAACTGTTCATTTTTAATAGCTTTTAAAAAATCATTTTCGGTATAGAAATAGTAATCTTTCCCGTCTACTTCATTGGGTCTTTTCTGCCGAGTGGTTACACTGACGGAGAAAGCCAATTTATCTATTGTTTTTAGAAGGTGCTTAACTACGGTAGTTTTACCACTACCACTCGGGGCTGAAAATATGATTAATTTATTACTCAAAATGTGCTACAACAAATTTAGGACTTGTTCTTTGATCTTTTCCAGTTCTTCCTTCATAGCAATAACTATCTTCTGGATCTCAGCATGATTAGCTTTACTCCCAAGGGTATTGATTTCACGTCCCATTTCTTGAGCTATGAAATGGAGTGATTTCCCTTTTGGATTTTGGGTCAATGAATCACAAAAATAAGTGCAGTGATCTTTGAGTCTTATTTTTTCTTCATTGATATCAAACTTTTCTACATAATAAATCAATTCTTGTTCAAAACGATTTTCATCAAAACTTTCATCATCCATTAGCTGATGAAGCTTTGTTTTTATTCGTTCTTTAGTTATTTCAATGCGTTCATTTTCGTATTTCTCAATTTCTTGGATTAAAGAGATAATAGTGTTAGCATATTGATTCAGGATGATATTTAATGTCTCCCCCTCTCGTTTTCTGAATGCATCAAATTCATTAAAGGCTTTTTCGCCCACTTGTAACACCAATTGGTACAATTCAGGATCTAATTGCTCAAGGTCTTGATATATTACATCATGCATTCCAGTAGTAATCTTAAAAATATCTTGATCGGAGGCGTCCAATTGTTGACTCAAGGCTTTTAATTTGGTGTAATATTGTTTGGCTAATGGTTCATTGATTTGAATTTCATTTTCATTGATTTCATGTTTAATCACATGGACCCCGAGTGATGCACTTCCTCGTTCTATACGTTTGCCAAAAGTATTTCTAAGTTCAATTTCTTTGGGCATCAAAAATCGGGGCATACGCATGTTTAAATCCAGATACTTACCATTTAAGCTTTTAATTTCTACTTTAACCGTATATTTTTCGGTATGTGTTTCGGCTACACCGTAGCCAGTCATGGATCGAATCATTTGTGTAAGGCAAATGTAATTTCTAAAACCTAGAATCTATAGGGTTATCCTAATTTTGAATAAAAAATAAGGGTTATCTTAATTGCCATGAACCTTGTTCCTAATTTGGAGTTTTCTATAAAAATAGTGTATTTTCGTCGGACTATGACGCTTAATTTACCTGTTTCTAAATCTATGAAAACCTTAATTGCAGCCTTTTTTTTACTGACCAGCACTGTTTTAGCGGCCAATTCTTTGCCTGCTTTTCCTACTCAAGGGGATGGTATATGAAGTTATTTCACTATCAGCTGACGAAACTCAATTAGTGAAGTTAACCATTACCATTACACCTAACGGTGTAGCACATGTTACAAAATCATTAATGGAACGTTCTCCCACTGATGTAATACAGCAATTTGTGGTAGGCAAAAATTTAAATAATATATCTTCAACGGAACTGGGTTCAGATGGGGGATTAACCCTAACCGTTACTGAAATACCACTGGGATATGCCTTACATTGGGTACCTATTGATTTAGACCAACTCCCTATACAAAATGGGGGACCCAGTATCACGTGGTTATGTGTGGCAAGTGATTGTGACCCGGGAGATGCATGTGGGCTTAGTTTAATGCCAACGAATGTGAATATAGCGACTCTAGTCTGTAATAACACCTGTTCGAGTAGTTGTACGTTAAAATCGGGTAAAGCTGGTGGATCACTAATTAATCGTTCGGGTAGTGGCCTGCATTTGAATTAATTGAGCGCTAAAATTGATCAAAATACGCTAGTAAAGTGTCATCAGATTGCTCAGTGCCTAGCAAGTGCTTTTTGATTTCAGAAGCATTGTATGAAACACCAGATTCATCCAATTGATTCTTTACCCTGAAAATCTTAGATTTCAAATTGGAAAGCTGTTGGTTAAAAATAGAATTCTTTACAAATTCCTCTTTGGCATTATTCCAATCATTACTACCACAACGCAGCCCTGTAGTGAATTCGGATTTTGTCCTATTGTAAATGATTTGGGTATTAACAACAAAATCGTTGTTGTTGCTTTTGATTGCCTTTAAATAAAACTTAATAGAAAGGGTGTAAATGTCATGAATTTTTTTGATTTTTCGGGAAACTTTAATTTTGTGTAAAGGTACAGATGAAAAAATAAAAACCAACCCGTAGTTCATTGGCTAAGGAAGTTCATTATTTGGATTTGCCAGAGGAAAAACCGATGAGAGAACGCGATTTTCATGGCGGATCGTTGACTGCTGACGGAAGTCGCTACATCCAACTATCGGTAGATTACGATAGTTTGGGAATAGCTCATGTGACCAAAGATACAAGACCGCCTAGAAGGAATGATAAGGTTAAGGTCTATTTTAATACGTCTCAAAACAGTGTGGTATTTTCAACGCCCATGGATGATAATTATGAAGAAATCAATTACGAAAATAGATCCGAAAAAGACACCATTTATTGGATACCCATTGCGATGGATTCACCCCCTGTCGGTATTCCGGGTTCCAAGATAAAGGTATGGTGTGAGGGAGAAAAAGAGGGTTTTGCTCGGTCAGTTTTCTTTTGGGGAACAAATTATGTTGATTGCAGTGAACCTTCTAGCGAATTAAATATTAGTATCAATGGTTCTGAACCCCATACTGGAGGAGGGATTTATTTGTATGCTAAAGGGATCGTGTATGAGTAATGGACGGATTTTATATTTTAATTTCTTCCCTTATTAACTAAAAAAAGACCACTGATAATAAGCAGCCCACATCCTACTTTTTCTAGTGAAAGAGTATCCATTCCCCATGCAATAGCGATGAGTGTTGCCAATAACGGTTGTAAATAAATATAACTGCCTACTGTGGTTGAATGACTGTTTTGAAGTGCCCATGCATTGAGTATGTAAGCCAAAATAGTAATACCAACAATGACATATACCATAGCGAAAATAGCTGGATAGGGGAGTGTGTGCCAGGATACTTGCATAAAATCGGGAAGGCCAATGGGTAAGACCATTAAAAACCCAAAAACAAATAGAAAAGTAGTGATAGTTAGAGCATTGTATTTGTTCAAAAGTCGCGTCACGTAATACAGATAAAAGGCATAACTAATGGCATTGAGCATCACTAATATGTCGCCCCAAAATCCTTGATTGTTCCATGAAAAATTAAACACATCAACCAGTAACGCAGCACCCACAAAAGCGATGAAGATACCAAGATAAACAACGGGTTGAATGCGTTTTTTGTAGCCTATAGCTGAAAAAATAACGACAAAAACGGGGGCCATGAGCATTAGCACTGAGGCATTAATCGAAGACGTCATAGACAAGCCCTTAAAAAAGGCAGTCATATTGAATGCTACACCAAAAAATGAGGCAATTGCAAGTTGGAGATAGTCTTTTTTGTGGCGTATCCGTTCTTTAGAAAAAAAAAGGGAATAACCTAAAAAAAAAACCATTCCCGCACCTACACGAAGCAAGATAAATGCATAGGGGCTGATAAATTGGGGCATGGCCCATTTGGCAAAACTGAAGTTGCCCGCATAGAATAATGCAACGGCAAACAAGGCCAGGTGGACACGTACTTTTTTGCTGATAACCAAGATTGCAAATTACGTTTAAATCAAGGATTAAAAACTAAAATAATGGGAGATAAAATCGAGTAAACATGCGATTACAAATAGAATATTTTAGCTCAACACTTTTTTTGATATCAGAAGAGTCTTATTCTTGTACTGATGTACGATTTTATAGCAGGTAAAGTAGACCGAATCACGCCTACAGAGATTATTATTGATTGCAATGGAGTAGGTTATTTACTCCATATTTCGCTACACACTTTTGAGCGATTAAAAGCAGAAAAAAATGTGAAGATATTTACTCATTTAGTGGTTCGTGAGGATAGTCATACATTATATGGCTTTGCAACGATAAGTGAACGCGAAATGTACATCAAATTGGTTGGCGTAAATGGAGTCGGTCCCAGTACGGCTCGAATGATATTAAGCAGTTTGACAGTGGATGAGGTGGTTTCAGCTATTTCTAATGCCAATATTGGAGTACTCAAAAGCATAAAAGGGATAGGCCCTAAAGCCGCCCAACGCTTGGTCGTAGAATTACAAGATAAATTAGGTGGTATCGGCTCCGATACCGCCTATCTACTCTCGGGTGGCAGTCAAGCTATGGAGGAAGCATTGGACGCGCTTATAGCCCTTGGTTTTTCAAAAGCATCCGTAAGTAAAATTCTGATGAGAATAAATAAAGAATCAGACAATAATTTGACTACCGAAGAGTTAATTAAAAAATCATTACAATTATTGTAAATTTGCATCCCTCAAGCTAAAAAAACAAGCCTATACAAAGACACCTACTCTAATCCATTAGTTTATACAAACTTTTGAAACGTAAATCCATTATAGCTGCAACTCAGCAAAGCATACAAGCTATGCTATTTTTGTGTGTCTGCTTGTTTTCAGCAAGTAGTGTATCCGCTCAACGCGATTCTGTGGGTACAGATGGAGAGAAGTCACCCATTACAATTGACTTTAAGGATCCCCCCAATATTAAGACCATCTATAACTATGATGCAAAGACTGGAAATTATCTCGAAATTTTAACTATTGGAGGGAAACCAGTAGGTGCCCCAAAAGTCCTCACATTAGGGGCATACCTTCAGGCCAAAGAAAAACAAGAAAAAGAAGCCTATTATCGTAAAAAAAGTAACGCTGATAATTATGTTAAAGGCGGCGGAATCATCCCTAAAATTGCGGTAACTCCAGAAATATTTGATAAAGTATTTGGCGGCGGAATTATAGATATCAAACCAACAGGGAGTGCTGAAGTGACGTTTGGAGGTAGATACAATAAAGTAGAAAATCCAACCTACGCTATTCGTCAGCAACGCAATGGACAATTTGATTTTGGGATGAAAATGCAACTCAATGTCACCGGACAAATTGGAGATCGTCTAAAATTAAATTGGAATTATGATACCGAGGCCACCTTTGAATTTGAAAATCAGATGAAATTAAACTGGGGTGGCGGAGAAGATGACATCATAAAAAATATAGAACTGGGTAATGTTAGTTTGCCCCTTAATGGAAGTCTGATCCAAGGTGGAAGAAACTTATTTGGAGTGAAAACTCAACTTCAATTTGGAAAATTAAAAGTAGCTGTCATTGCTACCCAAGACAAAGGAGAAACTAAAGAAACGGAGGTGACTGGTGGGGCACAGGTTAGTAAATATGACATCCAAGCTCACAATTATGATGTAAATAGACATTACTTCTTGTCTCATTATTTTGCCAATAACTATAATAATGCGTTGTCTAGAATTCCAATTATTTCTTCTAACATTCAAGTAAATTATGTCGAAGTATGGGTAACTAATCGGAATAATGCTGTAGGTAATTCTAGGAATATTATGGGTTTTATGGATTTGGGAGAAAATGAATCCAATGTGTATCGTTCCTGGATCTCTGGCAATGGTAATCCGTATCCAGATAACAGTCATTCAAACTTATATGTCGATTTTATTCAAGGGCAAGAATTCTGCAACCCTTCGGATGTACGTTTAGAGCTAGGCACGGATTATGAGTGCCTGAGCAATGCCAGAAAGCTGAATGCAAACGAGTTTACATTTCATCCAACTTTAGGATACATTTCCCTTAATCAATCTCTAAATAATGATGAAGTTCTGATGGTAGCCTATGAATATACGGCTAATGGAGCTAATTATCAGGTTGGAGATCTAACCATTGATAATCCACAGACAACAGGAGCCAACAGTCATCTGAATTTAAAACTGCTTAAACATTCCACCATTAAACCTAATTTACCTGCTTGGGATTTGATGATGAAGAATATCTATTCCTTAAATACGTATAACCTTCAACGTGAGGATTTTACCATGAATGTGGTCTATGCTGATGATCCATCTGGAGCAGATCTAAACTATCTCCCAGTAGATCCAACAGAAATAGAAATCAAAGATAAGCAGCTTATTACGGTTTTAAATCTTGATAAAATAAATAAACAACAGGAAGCCAAACCCGATGGAGTTTTTGACCTCATTGATGGTATTACCATAGATGCATTGAAGGGTAGGATTATTTTCCCCGTAAGAGAACCCTTTGGTCAGTTTCTTCGTGAAAAATTTAAAGATCAAGTTTCTGCAGATTATTATGCTTTTGATTCATTGTACCGGACTACCAAATGGAATGCCGAACAAGACCTAAAACACAATAAATTCTTTCTTCGGGGGACATTCAAAGGCTCTTCTTCTGATCAAATCAGACTACAATGTTACAATATATCGAGGGGATCAGTTCGGGTTACAGCCAATGGCAATGCCCTCAATGAAGGCTCAGATTATACGGTAGATTATCAACTAGGAACAGTGAAGATTATTAACCAAGGAATATTAAATTCTGGGGCAGCAATTAAAGCTACGTGTGAGAGTAACTCCTTGATCAACATTCAACAAAAATCACTTGTAGGAACTCGTCTAGATTATAAACATTCAGATAAATTATTGTTAGGGGCGACATTTATGCACATGTCTGAGCGACCACTTACCAACAAAGTAAATATTGGAGAAGAGCCACTCCGAAATTCAATCTGGGGATTAGATGGGTCCTATAACACCGAATCTAGAATGTTAACCCGATGGGTAGACAAAATCCCTTTTATTGAAACGAAAGAAAAATCAACCATCAGTATTACTGGTGAGTTTGCTCACCTAATCCCCCATAAAGCAAAAACTCAAGGAGATAAAGGGACTTCCTATTTAGATGATTTTGAAGGAGCTGAGACACCATATGATCTAAAGTATGTCCGCAGTTGGTATATGGCAAGTACCCCACAAGGTCAACCTGAGTTATTTCCTGAGACGGCTAATCCATTGAATGCAGACAGTAGCTATAACTCAAAAAGAGCGAATTTAGCCTGGTATAATATTGATCCTATTTTTCAGAATTCATCTAAGCAGACACCTGAGAATATCACTACCACCGAAATGTCCAGCCATTGGGTAAGAACGGTAGTTCAGAAAGAGATATTTCCCAATTTAGAACTTCAACAAGGACAACCTCAGCAGCTTCCTACACTAGACTTAAGTTACTATCCTCGTGAACGTGGACAGTATAACTTTAATACTGAAAATTTATTGGAGAACGGAAAATTTTCAAATCCAGAAGAAAACTGGGGTGGAATTATGCGTAGGATCGAAACCAATGATTTTGAAGCAACCAACATTGACTATATCGAAATATGGTTAATGGACCCATTTGTCTACTCCAAATACAATGCAACGAAACATAGTATAGGTCAACTATATATCAATCTAGGGAGTGTATCAGAAGACATTATTGTTGATAGAAAACGATCAGCTGAAAACGGATTACCCATTCCAGATGGAAACTACGGGGTGGACACTGGCGAATATGCCTTGACTCCAACAGGACAAATTATCAATAAAGCTTTTGACAATAATCCAGCTGCACGCTCAGCACAAGATATTGGTTTGGATGGAATGAATGATGACGTAGAACGTCTGTTACTTAAAAATTATTTGGATGCTATTGAAACTAAATTTGGAAAAACATCAAAAGCATATCAATTGGCTGAAGCTGATCCCTCAGGCGATAATTACCTATATCCAAGAGATCCGGTATATGACGGGCAGAATGCTTTAGTGCTTGATCGGTATAAAAAATACAATGGATTTGATGGAAGTTCAACACTTGACAAATTAGCAGATGGAACACCCAAATCTTCTAACACCATTCCGAATGATGAAGATATCAATCAAGACTATACCGTTAATTTAAACGAAGAGTACTTTCAATACCGAATTGAAATAGATCCTGCCCACATGAAAATAGGTGAAAATTATGTGACAGACTCTATCCGCGTTCCAGCCAACCAAATAGACCCAGGAGAATTACCTAACGATGTTACATGGTATCAACTAAAAATCCCGATTCGTCAGTATGAGAAAAAGGTAGGAGGGATACAAGATTTTAAATCAATTCGGTTTATGCGAATGTATTTGAAAGGGTTTGAGGATAGTGTGGTTCTCCGATTTGGGAATTTACAATTGGTAAGAGCAGACTGGAGAAGGTATTTAAGTACATTAAAGTTTCCACCACGTGTGGGCCCACCAGTTGATCCAAATGATGACTCTGAATTGGTCGTTTCTACTGTAAATATTA
Source organism: uncultured Bacteroidia bacterium (assembly GCA_943787465.1). Classification (GTDB taxonomy): domain Bacteria; phylum Bacteroidota; class Bacteroidia; order NS11-12g; family UBA9320; genus UBA9320. The sequence continues at coordinate 77,587 of CALSMN010000009.1, forward strand.
ATGAAAACAGTAAACGAAGCCCAATCCCTTATAAAGTGCCTCCTGATTTTAGTCGGGAAATAGACCCCACACAACAAGGGAATGTGCAACAAAACGAGCAGTCGTTATCAATTGCTGTGTGTAATTTAGGTAAAGAAGATGCGCGAGGGGCATATCGACCCATGGATTATGATATCCGTAACTATAAGACCCTAAAAATGTTTGTTCATGCGGAGTCTAATACCGCTCAAGATGGTGACGCAATCGCCATAATGCGTATAGGTACAGATTTAGAAAACAACTTTTATCAATATGAAATTCCCTTAAGATTAACTCCTTTAGGAAGCTCAGACCCGCAAGCCATTTGGCCTAAAGAAAATGAATTTATAGTCGATTTAGAAGAATTTTATACTTTAAAACTCAATCGACAACTGAACCAAAAAGATGACCCTAATGGATATTACGCAGAAGTACTGCCTAGCGGTCATACCATTAGTATGGTAGGTCTACCTGATCTAAGTAATGTTAGAACCATCTTGGTTGGAGTAAAAAATGCAGCAACAAGTACAACTTCTGATCTATGTGCTGAAGTATGGTTTAATGAAATGCGGTTGGTAGACTTTGCAAATAAAGGAGGATATGCAGCTAATGCTCGTATGGTAGCTAAACTAGCTGATTTTGCTAATGTTACGGTTTCGGGTAATTATCAATCCATTGGATTTGGGGCTATAGATAAAAAATTGAATGATCGAAATCTGAATGAACAAATTCAATATGATATCGCATCCAATATTGAATTAGGAAAGTTTTTTTCACAAAAATCAGGGATTACAATCCCTATGTTTGTTGGGTTTAGTGAGAACATTATCAACCCTAAATTCTATCCCCTCAATCCCGATATTTTATTACGAACTGCCATTAGTAATGCCGAGTCAGCTTCTGAGAAAGAAGCTATTCGAGTAGCTGCACAAGATTATACTTCTAGGTATAGCCTCAATTTTACCAATGTCAAAAAGAATAAAACCATGTCAGGGGGTAAACCTCATTTTTATGATATCGAAAATTGGAATTATTCGTTTTCCTATCAACGAATTTTTAGACGATCTCAAGTTATCGAGAGAAATGATGCCCGAACCTATAAATCTTCATTGGGATATAACTTCAGCCGAAAACTAAAATATTGGGAACCATTTCGAAAAAATTCAAAATTGCGTGACTTCCCAATTATTCGTGATTTTAATGTAGGATTAGGTCCTAGCAATATTAACTTTAGAGCTGATGTTAATCGTCGCTATGCAGAGATGCAAAATAGGGATAATGATAATTTTAAATCAATCGTGCCCGTGCTTTTTGATAAAACCTTCAATATTGGTCGTGTTTATGGATGGAAATGGAATTTAACCAAAAGCATCGTCGTTGATTATGCAAGTACAGCCAACTCTTGGGTAGAAGAGCCATTCGGCGAACTCAATACGGTTGAGAAAAGAGATTCATTGTGGCAGAGTTTTTGGTCACTAGGTCAGTTAAATAATTTCAATCAAAAAATCAATGTTAATTACTCCTTACCATTAAGAAAAATTAAACCACTTGACTGGATTAAATTAACAACAAGATATAGTGCCAACTATGAATGGATGAATGCCCCCCCAGCCTCAAAGTCCCTGGGAAATACCATTCAAAATTCTAGAAGTATAGCTTACAATGGGAACTTCAATTTTGTTTCACTGTACAATAAAGTACCATTTCTGAAAAAAATCAATAATCCACCAAGAAAGAAACAATTATCTAAAGATTTAGATGATGATTTGCCCGAAGATCAGAAGCAATCAAAAGATGAACAATCAACAACTGCTCGTGCATTATTTAAAATGCTAATGATGCTTAAACAAGCCCAGTTTGATGTTGCTTATACGGATGGGACAACTCTCCCAGGTTTCACTCCATCAATAGACTTATTTGGACAAAACTTTAATAAGAATGCTCCTGGTCTTCCCTTTATATTAGGTGCTCAAGATGAGTCGTTTAGATACAACATTGCGTCTAATGGATTTTTGACAACGGATACCAATCAGATTGCTCGTTATCTTAATTTGAGTGCCATAGATATCAATGGTTCTGCTACCCTAGAGCCTGTAAAAGGATTTAGAATTAGTGTTAATTTCACAAAAAAACAGAGTTTTAATGTCACTAGTAATTTCAGGTATAGTGAATCCTTAGGTGATTTTGACGATGTTTTTTATACAGAGGTAGGAACATTTACAACCTCCTTTGGAACATGGAATACCCTGTTCGATAAAATTAAGGATGATTATTCTTCCGATGCTTTTAATCAATTTAAAAATAATCGATTTACCATCGCCCAACGATTACAAGCTCGTGAGTTTACAGGGAATGGGGCATATGCAGATCGATATAATGACCAATTGAATGTAATAGACGATAGCACCAGTTTCCCCCTTGGATTTAGTAATAAACATCAAGAAGTACTGGCTCACGCATTTATAGCAGCTTACAGTGGCAAAAATGCAAGTAGCATGTCTCTCAATCCATTCAAAAATCTGCCTGTACCCAACTGGCGAGTTAGCTATAACGGACTAACTCAACTGGATATGTTTAAAGATATTTTTAGCAATATTTCCATATCACATGGATATTCGAGTACCTTAAATATTAGCTCATTTCAACGTCCACCTCAGTATGGCACAGACTCCTTACTCAGTGGAGCCAATTTGGAAACACAATATCGATTTAATAGCGGTATTTCTATAATTGAGCGACTAACACCTTTGATTGGTATTGATGTTACCACCAAAGAAGGATTAACCGCTAAATTTGAGTACAAAACATCACGAAACTTACAGTTAAATGTAATCTCAGCAAGAATGGTAGAGGTTAGGAATAAAGAAGTTGTCATCGGTGCAGGCTTCAGAACCACAGGTTTACGTTTGCCTATAAAGATGAATGGCAGTAGAGTAATTTTAAGAAATGATTTAAATATCCGTTTTGATTTCTCTATACGTGATGGTGTAACGGTAGTTAGAACCTTAGAAGGGAACAATGGTGAAGATAGTAATATCCCTACAGCTGGTATTCGTACGGTGAGTATACGACCATCTATTGATTATAAAATCAGTGATGTTCTGAACCTACGCATGTTCTATAACAGAAATTCGAACAACCCAGTAACGAGTAACTCTTTTCCCTCAGCATTAACAGATTTTGGGGCATCTATTCGATATACACTTCAATAAAAAAGAATTACAATGTTGCAAGACTTTTAGTCGGGATGAGAGGTTTATTTTATGATCTGAATTCCCCTTTGTGAGGGAATACAATATATCGTCTGTAGCTCCTTTCTCGCTAGCATTCTTTTTATTTAGCGACTCATTCAAGCTCAAAGTTTGACTCGATGTCAAATAATAAGTCTGATTCATTTCATGAACCAGACTTATATTGTCGGGATGAGAGGATTCGAACCTCCGATCTCTGGTCCCCCAGACCAGCACTTTAACCGGACTAAGCTACATCCCGTTTTATCGAGTGCAAATAACTACAAATAAATAGAATTCAAAAAGTCTATTATTCTAAAAGGTTTTTAAAAAATATTGCATCTTTGAATATTGATATGATCAATCAAAAGTTATTTTCATTTTTAACTCAGTTAGCCAAACACAATAACCGGGATTGGTTTCACGAACATAAACACGACTATGTTGAAACGCGTAAAATGGTCGTTGATTTTTCCATTGAAATGGAGCAACGACTAAATAGGACCGACGCTATTGAGTTAACTAAATTATTCCGCATCAATAGAGATGTACGTTTTAGTTCAGATAAGTCACCATATAAAATAAATATGAGTGGATATTTTAAACGGTTAGGGGCCGAACGTAGAGGTAGTTACTACTTTAGTATAGAGCCTGGGAATACGGTTGTAGGGGGTGGTTTTTATGATCCCAATAAAGATGATCTGTATCGAATTCGGAAAGAATTGGAAATGGATAATCGCATTGAATCTATTGTTAGTGATCCATTATTTAAAAGGTATTTTGGAACACTGTTAGGTAATGCTGTGGCCACTGCTCCTCGACATTTTGATAAACACCATCCCCATATACACTGGATTAGAAAAAAACAATTTTATGCTTTTAGAACGTTTTCAGACGATGAAGTGATGCATTCTTCTTTTCCTGATGAAGTTCAAAAAACATACCAAGCACTTCGTCCATTTTTCAACTACATGAGTGAAGTGTTAACGACCGATTTAAATGGGGAATCTATTTTATAAAGTAACACCCATTTTTACCATCCAATTAAATCCTGCCATAGGATAAATATAGTTGAAGTCCTGTCTTTGGTTGTCAATAAAACCACTAAAGGTGTATCCGTTTGGCGAATAATACGTATTAAAAATATTATTTAGATAGATTCCGACAGTGAGTTTTTGTAGGCCTTTAATCTCTTGATTTTGATAATCCAAAGACCAATCGGAGGTGAAGAAAGCAGGAAGACTTCGATCATTATGTTGAGTATTATCCAGATATTGTTTGCTCACATATTTATTTTGACTGGTTATTGTAAAACTTGGATGTATTTGAAAACTTAAATACATTGCCGCAATAGCATTCGGAGAGAATGAAATATCGGTATGGGTATAGACTTGCTCTCTTGTGGTATATGGGGAGGTCCACTCTCCAACGTATTCTGTGAATTTATCTATCTTATTTTTCGATAAAGTCAGATTACCTCCAACTTGGGACTTTTTGGATAACGGGAATTGACCTTCAATTTCAACTCCTCTACGGTAACTACTCTCCACATTGGTCCGAATAGCTTCACCTACATCATTCACCGCACCAGTAAGAACCAACTGATTGGTATAATCCATTGAGTAGAAATTGATATGTAGTTGACTTCTATTTTTGGCATATTTTAAACCCAATTCGATATTATTTAATGCTTCATTCTTAGGCCATTGAGAGGGTTTATTATTTCTAAAATCATCCCTTACCGGTTCTCGATTTCCCTGTGCAAAAACACTATATACAATGTAATTTTTATGAACATAGCTAAACCCTATTTTAGGGTTAAAAAATCTGTAATTCACCGTTTGATTTGATAAGTTAAGGCTATCATCCAGTCCCTCAAATGAATAATGAATAGCTCGATATTGAAGGTCTAAATAGGGGATGAAATTCCGATAATTATAACTCATTTTCAGGTAAGCGTTACCGTCTGTTTTTAGTGATATATTATCGTAATATCGCTGCTTGATATCCTCGTAATCGGTGAAGGATGTGGCAATGACCTCACCAAAATGAGCTCCTTTGTACGAATTGAAACCTATTCCAGCATGGAGGTCTAGTTTATTCTTCTGAAAATGGAGGCTGGTCAGTCCACCTGCCAGAGTATTATCCAACCATCTTCTTCGTATGAGATCGGCCTCTGTAAAGGTATCCTTATTTACAATTGTACTATCCATTCCATAATTTTCTAAATTTTCATTGGCCTTAAACTGTTCGAAATACCCTTTGCCAGTGGTGATATAGGCAGCAGAATTCCATTGTAAAAATGGAGAGATAGTATGATCAAAGAAAAATTGGTAGTGATTTTGATTGTATTGATCTATTTCGTTTTCATAGGTATAGGCATTATACGTTTTATTGGGGCTATTTTGTAAATGATTGAGATCATTTCCAGTAATGTATAAAGAAGAAATATACCGGTTAAGGGAAGCAATATCCCCATTAAATTTAGGTTCTGGAATCCCATTCCAAGCTTGATAGGTACGTTCTTGTCCCAGCATAATATTGGCTTTAAAAACCGATTTTTCCCCATATTTTGCTGCTGTTAGGTTGGCAGAATGGAGATTCGTTTCGGCTCGATCAATAAAGCCATCGCTATGTATCATACTCCCCCTCAATTGTATGGCCCAATTATTTTTCAATCGTCCCGTACCGTAGTTTAGTGAAAGTCGTTGGGTGTTAAAACTTCCGGAGCCTAGAGAAATTTGAGTAAATGCTCGGGGGGATAAATCTGCTGTTCTAATATTCACACTTGCCCCAAAAGCAGCAGCTCCGTGGGTACTGGTTCCGATGCCTCGTTGAATTTGAACACTCTCTGTCGAGCTAGCAATGTCAGGCATATTCACCCAATACATCCCTTGGCTTTCCGCATCATTAATTGGAATTCCATTAACGGTTACATTTACTCTAGTGGGGTCTATTCCACGTACGCGTATACCCGTGTACCCAATACCGTTTCCAGCGTCAGAGGATACCACGGTGCTTGGTGTCATGTTTAATAAGAATGGAAAATCTTTACTTTGATCGAGTTGCATAATCTCTTCTTTATTTAGATTGGTAAATGTGGTTGGAGAAAAATCATGGGCTCTTACAGACGTAATTATAGCGGCATCTAAATAATCCATAGCGGGATTTAAAAAGAAAATCTTTCCAGATCTTTGACCAGTTAAGTCTAGTGAATCTTGATAGATTTCATATCCAATATGACTAATGGTTAAGGCATATATCCCAGATGGGATGTCCATTAAATTTAGTGTTCCGTTGTTTGTGGAGTAACCAGAATAGGTGAGACTTTTGTTTCTTAATTGCACAAAGGCAGCATCAATAGACGCATAATCTTTGGCATTTTTGAGTTGTGCTGTAAAGTTTTGGCCATATGATGTCATTGTTATGATAACAATCGTGAGGATAAGTGTGATTTTTTTCATTCCTGTGTATTTTTTTTTAAACAGGAGTGTAGAGTGATACATGATTTGTTTCCTACGGTAGCATTATCTACATCAGGTCTCATTGGTAAACCAATATGGGTATCATCTCAGCATTTTGCCCTGGCAAAAGCACCCCTTTATTTATATGCAATATTAAAATAATATTTAAGATTTAACTTATTGTTTTCTCTCCTCACAATTTATGCCCAGTATTCGTGTAAGTAGATACATCAACATAAATTTGTAGTTTATAAAACATTGCACATGACCGCAACCGCAAATTTAGCCACAGTTGATCAAGCTATTGAGCTTGGTCTATCCGCAGAAGAGTTTGATAAAATCATCGAAATCCTTGGCAGAACACCCAATTTTACAGAAATGAGTGTATACTCGGTGATGTGGAGTGAACATTGTTCATACAAGAATTCCATTGTATGGTTGAAGAAACTTCCTAAAGAGGGACCTATGATGTTAGCTGAAGCAGGGGAGGAAAATGCTGGTTTGGTAGATATTGGGGATGGATTAGCGTGTTGTTTCAAAATAGAAAGCCATAATCATCCCAGTGCATTAGAGCCTTATCAAGGAGCTGCAACTGGTGTAGGAGGAATTAACCGAGACATCTTTTCAATGGGAGCTCGTCCAATTGCACAATTGAATTCACTACGCTTCGGGAATATTAAAACTGACCGAACCAAGTGGCTAGTTAAAGGGGTGGTCCATGGCATTAGTGGATATGGAAATAGCTTTGGCATTCCCACGGTTGGTGGTGAGGTTTATTTTGATGATTGCTATGAAACGAATATTCTGGTGAATGCGATGAGTGCAGGGATTATGAAAGTAGGGGGTGAGGTGAGTGCTATTGCAGAAGGGGAAGGAAATCCGGTATATATATTTGGTGCTGCTACAGGTAAAGATGGTATCGCAGGGGCAGCATTTGCGAGTAAGGATATTGGTGAAGATGCGATGGATGATCTGCCGGCTGTTCAGGTAGGGGATCCGTTTTGGGAAAAACTTATTCTGGAAGCGACTTTAGAGATTATAGAAACGGGTGCTGTAGTGGGGCTCCAAGACATGGGAGCTGCTGGGATCACCTGTTCCACATCAGAAATGAGTGCAAAATCAGGGACCGGTATGCGTATTGATTTGAGCAAAGTGCCGCTTCGTCAGCCCCACATGAAAGATTGGGAAATATTACTTTCGGAGAGTCAAGAGAGAATGTTGGCTGTGGTTCATCAAGGTCGAGAGCATGAAATTGAAAAAATACTTCAAAAGTGGGATTTAACGTATAATATTATTGGTGAGGTGACCAATACAGGAAATGTAGAATATTGGATGGATGGGGAGAAAAAAGCTGAAATACCCGCTGAAAGTTTAGCCTTGGGTGGAGGAGCACCAGTATACCACAGAGAATGGGAAGAGCCAGCTTACTATGCCAAAAATAATGCCTTTAATATTAATGATATTGATCAACCAAGCGATTTGTTAGCTGTTGCTAAATTCATCAGTACACTGCCCAATATTGCCTCTAAAAAATGGGTGTACGAGCAATACGATTCAATGGTTGGTACCATAAATCAAAGCACAAACGGAGCAAGTGATGCATCCATCGTGAAAATTAGAGATACCCAACGTAGTTTAGCTTTGACGACCGATTGTAATTCCCGCTATGTATGGGCAGATCCAGAACAGGGAACAGCAATCGCAGTAAGTGAGGCAGCGAGGAATATTGTATGTAGTGGTGGGCAGCCGAGTGCTGTGACTAATTGTTTGAATTTTGGAAACCCCTACGATAAAGGTGTTTATTGGCAATTTAAAAATGCCATTTTAGGGATGAAAACAGCTTGCGAAAAATTTGAAACTCCTGTAACAGGAGGTAATGTTAGCTTCTATAATCAAGATTCTAAAGGCAACGCAGTTTTTCCAACACCTACTATTGGTATGATTGGAATAATCGATGAAGATGAGCACATAACAACACTTGGATTTAAAAATGAAGGCGATGTCATTATCATGTTGGGGGAGAGTAAAGAAGATATTGGCTCATCACAATATTTGGTTAACTATCACGGGACAAATCACTCTCCCTGTCCTTATTTTGATTTAGAAGCTGAAGCTAATTTACAGCAGAATGTACTCGATCTCATTCGAAAGGGGATGGTTAAATCTGCCCATGATTGCTCAGAAGGAGGTCTGTTTATTACACTACTAGAATCTGCAATGGCCGGCAATTTAGGATTTGATGTTGCCAAAAATAATGACACCATTCGAGACGATGCTTTTTGGTTTGGTGAATCACAAAGTAGGGTTGTTATTTCTGTTAATAAAGATGAAGTCGAACGAATAAAATCTCTAATCAAAGTGCCATTTACAGTATTAGGTGAGGTGACTGCTGACGAAATATCTGTGGACCATGATCATTGGGGTTCCATATCCGAATGGAAGCAAGCCTATGATTCTGCATTGGAGAAAGCGTTAGTTTAAATCGTTATTGAACATCGAAAATCCGTTCTAAACTAGAATGTTTATTTTTTACATTCAAATGAGTTTATGGATTGGAGACCTTCATTATTGCGTTAAATTTGCACCACATTAAACGTTATGTCCGCAAAGATTATTTACACTAAAACAGATGAGGCTCCGATGTTGGCCACTTTTTCCCTTTTACCTATCGTAAAATCGTTTACAAAAGCAGCCGGGGTGCATGTAGAAACTAGAGACATATCACTAGCGGGTAGAGTACTTTCTCAGTTTCCTGAATTACTAGATCCTGAACAACGTGTGGGCGACCATCTATCAGAATTGGGGGAATTAGCTAAAAAACCAGAAGCCAATATTATTAAACTTCCTAATATTTCCGCATCTGTCCCCCAATTGAAAGCGACCATTCTCGAGCTTCAAAAAAAGGGATATCCTATTCCAGATTATATAGATAATCCCACAACCCCTGCAGATCAAGAAATTGCTGCTAGATATAACAAAGTGAAAGGTAGCGCAGTAAATCCTGTACTGCGTGAGGGAAATTCAGACCGAAGAGCCCCTCGTGCAGTAAAAAATTATGCCAAGAAAAATCCACATCGCATGGGTAAATGGCATCCAGATAGTAAAACGTATGTAGCAACAATGGTATCCGGTGATTTTAGAACTAACGAAAAATCAGTCACTATTCAGAAAGATACCACCTACCACATACAACATATACATGCGTCAGGTCAAATTACTGAATTAAAATCGAGTGCACCATTAATTAAAGGTGAAATAATCGACTCAACATTTATGAGTAAAAAAATGTTGATTGCTTTCTTAGAGGAATCGGTTCAAGCTGCCAAAAATCAAGGGATCTTATTCTCCCTTCATATGAAAGCTACGATGATGAAGGTTTCGGATCCAATCATATTTGGTCATGCTGTTTCGGTCTATTTTAAGGATGTGTTAGCTAAATACAACGATGTATTTAGAGATTTAGGCGTGAACTTAAATAATGGATTTGGTAATTTAGTTTCAAGTATCCAATCCTTGCCTAAAGAACAAAAAGAGGCGATTGAAGCAGATATTCAAGCAGCGATTACCAATGGTCCAGATTTAGCCATGGTAAACAGTGATAAAGGAATAACGAATTTACATGTTCCTAGCGATGTAATTATTGACGCCAGTATGCCCGCTATGATTCGGACAAGTGGTCAAATGTGGAATGCTGCAGGTAATTTACAAGATGCAATAGCTGTAATCCCGGATAGTAGCTATGCTCCGCTATACAGCGCTACTATTGATTTTTGCAAAAAGCATGGTGCGTTTGATCCTACAACAATGGGTACCGTTCCTAATGTTGGTTTGATGGCTCAAAAAGCAGAAGAATACGGTTCTCATGACAAAACATTTGAAATAGAACAGCATGGTGAAATTCAAGTCATCGATGGAGATGGAAATGTACTTCTTTCACATCATGTTGAAGCGGGTGATATCTGGAGAATGTGTCAAGTCAAAGATGCCCCCATTCAAGATTGGGTAAAATTAGCGGTTAATCGAGCCCGAGCGACCAACTGGCCAGCTATATTCTGGTTGGATCAAGGACGTGCACATGATGCAGAATTGATCGAAAAAGTTCATCAATACTTAAAAAATCACGATACTACGGGCCTAGATATCCGAATATTAAGTCCGTATGATGCCACCTTATTTACTCTAGATCGAGTAAAAAATGGAGAAAATACAATTTCTGTTACTGGTAATGTTTTACGCGATTATCTGACAGACTTATTCCCTATTTTAGAATTAGGTACTAGTGCAAAAATGTTGAGCATTGTGCCCTTAATGAATGGGGGAGGTTTGTTTGAAACAGGAGCTGGAGGAAGTGCACCGAAACATGTAGAGCAATTTTTAGAGGATAATTATTTGCGCTGGGATTCATTGGGCGAGTTTTTAGCTTTAACGGCCTCGTTAGAACATTTAAGTATGGTCTTTGAAAATCCTAAAGCCAAAGTACTTGCGGATGCTTTGGATGAAGCCGTAGAAAAATTCTTAGAAAATGATAAATCGCCAGCTCGAAAAATTGGAGGAATTGATAATCGTGGTTCTCACTTTTATTTAGCCATGTATTGGGCAGAAGCCTTAGCTAGTCAGCAGACGGATTCAGATCTTCGTGAAAAATTTGAAACGGTTGCGGAGCTTATGGGCAGTAATGAACAAAAAATTATTGATGAGTTAGCAGCAGTTCAAGGTCATCCTGTATCCATCAATGGATATTATGCCCCAGACGAATCTACAACAAGTAGAATTATGAGGCCTAGCGAAACCTTAAATCAAATATTGCAAGGGATAGCATAGCCATTAACTATGTAAAGCGCGATTTCCGGTAGCAGCAAGAGCAGCTTCTTTGGTTACTTCACTTGTTGTGGGGTGTGCATGACAGATACGGGCAATGTCTTCTGCACTAGCTCTAAACTCCATAGCAACGGCAATTTCAGAAATCATATCAGCAACACGTGGTCCAATCATGTGAGCACCTAATACCTCATCTGTTTCTGTATCGGCTAGTATCTTAACAAATCCATCGATATCCATTCCTGCAACAGCTCTTCCATTGGCTCTAAACGGGAATTGGCCAACATTATATTTTTTACCAGCCGCTTTAAGTTGCTCTTCAGTTTGACCAATACCAGCGACCTCTGGCCAAGTGTAAACAACGCCAGGAATTAAATTATAGTTTATATGTGGTTTTTGACCAGCAATACATTCAGCAACCATTACTCCTTCTTCTTCAGCTTTGTGCGCCAACATAGCTCCTTTAACGACATCACCAATAGCATAAATATTGGAGATGTTAGTTTGCAAGTGATCATTGGTTTCAATTCTGCCTCGTTCATCTATATTAACACCCGCTTTTTCTAGGGCTAAACCATCGGTGTATGGTCTTCTGCCTACAGATAAAAGACAGTAATCCCCCACCAATTGAATCTCACCTTTTTTGCCTTCAGCGGAGACGGTAACCTGTTTTCCTTTTGATGTAACACCAGTAACCTTATGCCCAAGATGTAGTTTCATGCCTTGTTTTTTCATGATTCTGCCCATCTCTTTTCCAAGTCCACTGTCCATAGATGCAATTAAGCTATCCGCGTATTCTACCACAGAAACTTCTGATCCCAAACGGCTATATACAGAACCTAATTCAAGACCAATAACCCCCCCACCGATAACGATCAGGTGTTTTGGAATTTCTTTTAGTTCTAAAGCTTCAGTAGAAGTAATTATTCGTTTTTTATCGATGGTAATTCCAGGCAAGGTACTTGGTTTGCTTCCGGTTGCTATAACAATATGCTTAGCAGAAATTTCCTCTTTTTTATCTCCATCGATAGCGACGGTGTGGGCATCAATGAACGATCCTACTCCCGTAAAAACATCAATTTTGTTTTTTTTCATGAGAAAGTCTACCCCTTTTGTCATTTGGTCTACCACCCCTTGTTTTCTGGCAACCATTTTTTTAAAATCAATCGTTGGAGTACCAATTTGAATTCCGTGGTCAGCAAACTTGTGAAGAGCATCATGATATTGGTGAGAACTATCAAGCATGGCTTTACTTGGGATACAACCTACATTTAGGCAAGTGCCCCCTAAGGTATTATATTTTTCAATGATAGCTGTTTTTAATCCTAGTTGTGCGCATCGAATGGCACAAACATATCCGCCAGGTCCTGAACCGATTATGGCTACGTCGTAGTTATTCATTTTCTATTGTTTGATTTAATATATTTCTTCTTGTTCATCAATGCGTATTCCGGCAGAAATCACGTTAGTGACATTTTCTAATCGCATATTTTGTTCTAATTTGATTGGGTATTTTCCAGCTTGGTCAAATATTTTTCGATGTAAAATAGGCAGTTGGAATGTAATGACGGATCCCAATCCAGAGCCTAACCATTTGCCAGATTTTTCAGCTAAATCAACAGAGATGGGGTAAGATGTTGTGGTGCTATCTGGTTTGGTGATGGATAATTTCAACTGAATATTGGAAAAAGGATAGTCTGTATTTATCCGGATGTTTGCATATACTTGGTGATAATGACCAGGATTTGTAATGATTGCAGTATCATTTAGGATTTCATTGTATGACCATCCATCTTCTTGCAGATCATGAAATGAGTCTAAGAGGGAACTGTTTGTACAAGAAACAGTAAATGAAAACAATAAAATAGCAATATATGAATGTACTCTCAAGGTGAATACAAATGTAAAAAAAAAGCCCAATAGCCGTATTGTATTGGGTGTTTATGATTCCTGTAAGATTGCATTTTTTTGCTGTGGTGATTTTGTAAGATCAGAGCACGGCTGAAACGTAATAACTAAATCTGGTGATACGCAGTTGTTTTTTGTATTCCGCTAAAACATTCGCAATAACTCCATATTTCATTTAAAAAAAATAGCTATTTTATGACTTTATAGCAGATTAACATAAATATAGAATGATAAAATTGAATACTTACTCTTTATCTGCATTAACAACAAGTTGGACTTTATTTCGGAAAGACAAAATATCATACAATTAGTTGTGTTTTGAAATGAACTAATTACCTTTGATACTATCATATGATAGTATCAATATATAAATAAATGAAACCACCATATCAAATAACTGGAAAAATTTTAAAACTGGTTGCATCGATTTCGGAGAAAATTGGCGAAGTAAATTCTGCACATTTAAGTAAACCACCGACAGAATTAAGAAAGAAAAACAGGATTAAAACAATTCACTCTTCGCTCGAAATTGAAGGAAATACCTTGACCATTGTGCAAATAACAGCAATCATAGAAAATAAAAGGGTAATTGGACCTAAAAAGGATATACTTGAAGTTAAAAATGCAATTGCTGTTTATGATTATCTCGACAATTTGAATCCCTATATATTTAAATCATTTTGTGATGCTCATGGAATATTAATGAACGGACTTATTGAATCAGCAGGAAAGCTTAGAAATAAATCGGTTGGAATTGTTAAAGGCTCTGAGGTTGCTCACATTGCACCACCCAGTGAAATGCTCAAACCTTTAATGAATGACTTGTTTGACTATTTAAAAAATGACGAAGACTTAGTTTTGATAAAAAGTTGCGTATTTCACTATGAAATGGAATTTATTCACCCATTTATTGATGGGAATGGCAGAATGGGAAGATTATGGCAAACGCTGATTTTAAAAGACTCTTATCCGGTCTTTGAATTTTTACCAATTGAGGCATTAATAAGAGAAAGACAAGAACAGTATTATGAAACACTTGGAAAATCTGATAATACAGGTGAATCCACATTATTCATTGAATTTATGCTTGAAATAATCCTTGAATCACTTGAGGAATTATTAAATATCCAGAATGTCAGCTTAACGAATATTGACCGGATCAATTTATTCAAGTCAATTATAAAAAACGACTACTTTACACGAAAAGAATATTTAAAAAATTTTAGAGAGATTTCTTCGGCTACAGCAAGTCGGGATTTGAATTTTGCTGTTGAGAATGGAATGATTGACAAAATTGGAGATAAAAATACAACGAGATATAAATACAAATAAAAAAACAAAGCCTAACACTTTGTATAAGTAATGGCAGGATAAGTGGTTAATATTAAGATTTGTAGCCCGCTCAAACTGTGTAGTGGTATGACAGGAAACTACCACGAAATCCGCCACTACTCGTACAATTTAACATTACCCAGCTACTTCATATGGCATGGGTGAATGAAATTTCATTCACTGTTCTGCCCCATGATTTTTACTATCTTTTCAAACGTTATGTACAAGAAGTTCGATGATCTACGATTATAATTTCTTTTTTAAATCGATGGGTAAGGCATCTCGATGAAGCATGATGCTGATAGTTTTTAAGGCGACATAGGGCATAGAAGCATAAAAATACCCATCACAATCGTTGTTGTCGGTACCCCAACTATTTTTGACAATGAAGTATTCATTGCCTTTTTGGTCGGTGACTAATCCCGTAAAATGCATGCCGTGGTCGTCTGTTGTTAAATAATTATCAAATGCCTCCTGACGCATGGTTTGGGTGATACTTTTTTCTGGGCCTGGGCTATCAAACGGTGTTCCTTCTTTTTTTGCCCCAGCATTATTAAAATATGGATTGTCTTTTCCTATAGATTTGAGTTTGGATTCATCCTCAGGAACAAGGGCTAGACCATCTCTAAAACTAAACCCTTTTTCACTCACATCTGCAGCCCAACCAATGGAAAATCCATTCATCACCGCATTTTTTTGAATTTGCATCATTTCATCCAGAGGTACATTAAATGCCGTTGCCCAAATCCAATTGTCTGGGACTTCAACCACAAAGTGGGTATAAAATGGATGATGTGTAAAGGATGAGATAACCACATAATCATTCATATTTAATCCTAATTTTTGAGCAAAGCTCATGGGCGAGTATGTTTTACCTTGATAACTAAAAGTTTCGGGTATTGGGCCAAGGTATTGATCCAACACAGCATTGAAGGCAGCTTTCCAACTCGTAGTTAATTGTCCTTGTTTATTTTTTATAACAGCATCCAGCATACCTTTTAATACAGCTTCCATCTCACTGTGGTTGTGCTTATCTAAACCATAATTTAACCCCTGATAGGCTTCTTGTGGCATAATGCCATATTTTTTAATGACATGGGGAATATCGTGGAAAGCACCTCCTTGGCTAAAGTTGGTCAGGCCATGCATTCGAACATAGTTTTCTGCTTTGTCCTCATATGCTTTACGAACGACATACATCTCACTCAATTTGTGTTTTCCTTTTCCGAGTCGTATCAGTTCACTTTCCATAAAACTGAGTGCACTAAAACTCCAGCACGTTCCCGTTCTATTTTGATTTTGAACTGCAGTAGCTTCAATATCTTTTTTAAGGGTAAATACATAACCTCCACCCTTCTTATTTCGGAGGGTATCTTGTGCGTTTAATTGAAATTGAAATAAAAATAAGCTGCTAATTAATACAGCTGATACAAGAATTAATCGATTCATAAGGCTCGGAAATTAAGAAATAATAAGTAGAATATGATATAAAAATGAAATAGAATAACTTACTAACCTTTAAGTTTGTTGCATACGTATGCGAATTTTTGGATTTATTCTGTTTTTTATTTTTTCATCAATCCTATATGCTCAGGATATGGAAGCATTAATCAAAGGCGAACGAGAAGCATTTGAGGTTAAAAATAATTTTAAATCCAAGCGAAGCGGTCAAGCGTATGATTTGACGTTCCAACGACTCCAATTAGCCATCGATCCAGAAGTAAAATATATTGAAGGGAGTGTATATTCCGAATTGACGGCATTAGAAAATGGTTTTTCCCAGTTTTCATTTGATTTAGATGATCGAATGACGGTTGATTCAGTGTGGTTTCAAAATAAGCCTATTTTCTATGTTCATTATAATGATGAAATTACAATTACGATTCCTCCACAAGATAGGGATGATCAGGTTGATGTTACCATATTTTATCATGGAGATCCTTCCGCCAATGAACAAAAAGGGTTTAGCTATGATTATCAATTTAGTGGTCCTATTTCTTGGACCTTGTCAGAGCCCTATGGAGCCTACGGATGGTGGCCATGCAAACAACAGTTGGTTGACAAGATAGATTCATTCGACATGGTAATTTCTGTCCCCAAGGGCAATAAAGCTGCCGGTCTTGGTAACCTCATACGGGTAGATACCTTGTCTGATAAGAGTTTAGTTTACCATTGGCAACACCGCTATCCAGTAGCTACCTATTTAGTGGCTGTTGCAGTAACTAACTATTATGAAGAAAGTCACTATATCCCGTTGAGTGATGGGGATAGCATATTCCATTTGGATTATCTATACCCTTCATATAAATCTCAAGCAGATACTTTACGATTAGCCATTGATCCTATGATGCGGAGTTTTGATAGCCTGTTTGGGGCATATCCTTTTAGAAAAGAAAAATATGGCCATGCCATGTTTGGAAGAGGAGGAGGAATGGAGCACCAAACGATGAGTTTTATGTCTCGATTGGATTTTGATTTAATGGCTCATGAACTTGCTCATCAATGGTTTGGAAATAAAATTACCTGCGGTTCTTGGCAGGATTTATGGCTAAATGAAAGTTGGGCAACCTACGCCACAGCTATAGCCAGAGAGCAGATTAAAACCCGAGCACAATTTCATGAATTCTTAATAAAATGTATTGAACGTGGAACACGGAACAATGGTGGAGCCGTATTTGCCTATGATACAAGCAATGTCAACGAACTTTTCAGCGGTGACATCAGATATAGAAAAGGAGCAATGGTACTTCATCA
Organism: uncultured Bacteroidia bacterium; assembly: GCA_943787465.1. Classification (GTDB taxonomy): domain Bacteria; phylum Bacteroidota; class Bacteroidia; order NS11-12g; family UBA9320; genus UBA9320. The sequence goes on from CALSMN010000009.1 coordinate 95,111, forward strand.
GCTTCGCTGGACAATTGGGGATTCTGCATTTTTTGCTGGGACTAAAAATTATTTAGCTAACGCATCGCTTTGTTATGGATTTGCCTATACCCCCGATTTTATAGATGCTATGGAGGAGGCAAGTGGCATGGATTTAACCGATTTTTTTGACAGATATGTATACTTAGAGGGTTTTCCTATGTTGGATGTGAAGTGGAATAGAATGAATGCCCATACTATCTATATACAATTGAATCAAACTACCTCTCATCCATCGGTGGATTTTTTCCCTTTATCGATTCAATTGAAAGCAATCGGGGAAGGTGGAGACACTACCTTCACGATACATCATACCCAACCTCAAGAAGCAATTCAAGTAGAATTGGGCAAGCGGATAGAGGAGTTAATCATTGATCCCAACTACTGGAACTTGGCTAAATATACCGTAGTGGAGGGATATCATAATGACATGAATGCAATAACGATTTATCCAAATCCAACCCAAGATATAATGAATATATATGCTAAGGATAAAAAGGTAGATAGGGTAGAAATTATTAATGTGGTCGGTGAAGTCATTTCTACTCATCAAATCAGGAGCATAAAAAGTAGCTCAATACCTCTTGACGTAAGTCAATTATCCCAAGGCATGTATTTTGTCCGTATCACAGCGGAGGGGAATCATACTACAACAAAGTTGATGAAGGATTAAATTAAACTCCGATAGCCTTCAATAATTCTGGGCTTAATGGCTCAACTCCCGAACCAAAATGGCCGATTAGCTTACCATTCTCATCCATCAGAAATTTATTAAAATTCCAACTCACTTTAAAATCATGGAGTTGGTTCCATTTTTTTTGAGTGAGCCATTGATAAATGGGGTGTTGATTATCTCCTTTCACATCAATTTTTTGAGTTAAGGGGAAAGTGACATCATAAGTTGACTTGCAAAATTGAGCAATTTCCTCGTTCGAACCTGGCTCTTGACCCATGAATTGGTTGCAAGGGAGACCAATAATCTGAACTTGATCGCCATACATGGCATGTAATTTCTGCAAATCTTTGTATTGACCGGTGTATCCACATCTAGAAGCAACATTTACTAGAAGTATTTTTTTACCTTTAAAGTCACTCATTTGAATCATATGATCTCCAGTTAAGGCCGGGATTTGAAAAGAATAAAAATCGGTTGAAATAGACGTGTTATTGTTCATGGATTGGTTGTTTGTGGTATCGGTAGTTTGAAAACATGCTGAGAATAATAATAGGATGTTTAAAAAAAAGGAAGAGTGCATAACAGGAGAACATTTCATATTGAATCTAGTTTTAATGTAAAAAAAATTAAAAATCACATACAGGTATAGTCAACATAAAAAAGTTTAGCTTAATTTTATATCAAATTTAGAAAATGAGGAATTTGAAACAATCTTTAGTGTGCCTTTTGTTGGTGTTGATGTCTTTGATTAGTAACAGTCAAAATGTTGTGAAAGATTGGCAAATGGTAGTTTCCAATAATGATGTATGGAACTATTTTGTGGGAACTAGTGAGCCTGCGTCCAATTGGTATCTTCCAAATTTTGATGCAAGTGGATGGTCGTCTGGATCGGGTGGATTTGGATATGGGGACGGTGATGACAATACGGTTATTCCCGCCACTTCATCGGTGTATTTGCAAAAAACGTTCACGATTACAGATACTTCAGTAATTGCATTTTTGATACTTCATGCAGATTATGATGATGCTTTTGTTGCTTATTTAAATGGTACAGAATTAGCAAGAAGTAACATAGGCGTAGCAGGCATTAGACCCTCTTATAATGCTTTAGCTAGTGATTTTATGGAAGCTAAACTTTATGCGGGTGGGCAACCCGATGAATTCATATTCAACAAATCTGAATTTAAACCCGTACTTAAAAATGGGGTAAATACCCTTGCTATTCAAGTACATAATTTTAATGCTGCTTCAAGCGATTTGAGTAGTAATTTCTTTTTATCGTTAGGAATAAGTGATAATAGTAAAAATTATAGAACGGTACCTAGTTGGTTCCAAACTCCAGATCTGGGAGGAACCTTGCCTAAAATGGTGATCACTACACAAAATAATGCGACTATTCAAAATGAGCCCAAGATTACAGCTCATATGGGGATTATTAATAATGGAAAAAAAATGCTGAATAAAATATCTGATCCATACACCGATTACGATGGAGCTATAGGCATCGAAATTCGCGGGGCTTCCTCTCAAGATTTCCCCAAAAAGAATTATAGTTTAGAAACTCGACTTTTGAATGGAGACAATAATAATGTATCTTTATTTGGCATGCCTGTAGAAAACGATTGGATATTGCACGGACCTTATTCAGACAAGTCCTTGTTGCGTAATGTGTTGGCTTATCATATGGGAAAATCTACAGGAAGGTATACTCCTCGAACACAATTATGTGAATTATACATCAATGATAACTACGAGGGAGTCTATATGTTTACTGAAAAATTAAAGCGCGACTCCAATCGGGTAGATATTGCCAAATTGAAATCAGTAGATGTGACAGGTGAGGAACTGACAGGAGGCTATCTTTTTCAAATCGATCGGGATGATCAAAGTACCGAATTAGATGGTTGGTACACCAATACTTGGCCCAGAAAGTTTGTTGCTTATGCTGATCCAGCCTATGATGAATTGGTCCCTGTTCAACGTGAATATTTAAAAGAATTTTATACGGGTTTTGAGGACGCCATGGAATTGTCCAGTTACCAGACAAATTATGGGTATTACGTTGACCAAAACTCATGGGTTGATTATTTTCTAATTACTGAAATAGGAAAACATATTGACGCCTACAAATTGAGTTTTTACATGCACAAAAAGAAATCTACCAATGGGGGTAAAATTCATTTTGGGCCCTTATGGGATTTTAATTTAGGTTTTGGTAATTTTGACTTTGCTTGCTCACCAGACCCTGACGGATGGTCTTATGAATTTCAAGGAACCTGTGACAATTCCCATCCTTTTTGGATCAAAAAATTAACCGAAATACCTACAGTTTCTGATGCTATTCATTGCCGATGGAATCAATTGCGTGAGGGGCCGTTACACACTGACAGCTTGATGCAATTTATCGATAACAAAATATTGGAAATGGGTGATGCGCCAACTCGAAATTTTGAACGATGGGATATTCTAGGAGAATACATTTGGCCCAATGATTATTACGGCGACACCTATGAAGAAGAAGTTTCTTTTCTGAAGGCTTGGCTTCGAGACAGACTAGGTTGGATGGATGACAATATGTTAGGTAAATGCGTTGTGACAAGTGTAGGTTCATTAGTAGAAGAGTCCTCAAGTATTGGTCTTTATCCTAATCCGGCAGCCGATCATGTTTTTATAGAAATTGACTTTCCTCAAATTCAGGGAACACAGGTAGAAATACGGAATATATTGGGGGTTACGTTGCTTAAAAATACGTTTGAAAGTGATGTTCAACGCATGGATGTATCGAGTCTGCCTTCGGGTTTGTATAATGTATGTATCATTCAAAACAATGAGGTATTAGGGAATAAATCACTGTCGATTTATTAAATTTATCGAATGTAACTACACGAATATAAAGCTATGGAGCGTTTTTGTGCTTGATTATTTCATAGTTAATTAAAAAATATGAATGGTGACATACTTACAGGAATATAGCATTTCCTTCATTTAATTTGCAAATCGATACAATAGACTCAGCCCTGTTTTTTGCATGAGATCCGATTTTTTTTCATTGTCATACCCGTCTATAGCATCTGAAAAGTTGACGATAAAATCGGTAGATGCTAAAAGTTGGATGCGTGGACCAAACTCAAACACACAACCCAAAGCGACTGAAGTTGTAGCACATGTACCTTCCGTGATGCTAAATAATCCCTGATCAAGGGTAAAGTATCGCTCACCTGCAAAATTATTGAGGCCTATACCTCCTTGATAAAAGGGACGGGCATAAAATACATTGGGGTTTAAGCGATTATTGATGTATTTACGGTTAACAAAATATTTTCTGTAATGTAGACCCAGCAGGTTAATGTAGGATTTAGCATATTGGTTTTCTTTTTCAGAAGTCATTTCTCCTTTGGTAAAACTCATAAATAAACTGGATTGTAAGCCTACAGGTATTTCTACATTTACACCCACTGCCAGGTCTATTTTTGTATTGGTTCCATTTATTCCCCGCAGATCAATATCAGTATATCCGTTATCGAGTTGTGTTTCTCCCTCGTATAAATCAAAAAGATGGGCAGCTTCTATTCCTATTCTTACTGGTGGTTTACTTTGTGCTTCTACAGCATATTTACAAAGCATTGCTAGGCAAAGGATAAACGTTTTTTTCATTTTACTTTCTTATTGTTTTATAATGGGAATATTTTCATTGGTAGTTTGGCTAATTATTCGAACCTGATAGCTGCCAGAAGCCAAACCGGATAGATCTATTTTTTGTACTGATTTATCTGTAGTTAACTCAATTACCGGCTGACTAAGGTTGTCTATAATAACAATATCATGTTCTGGATCACCGTCTCTGAATTCGATAAATAAATCATTCGAAGTTGGGTTAGGATACACAGCTACTTGATTACGATCGATTACTTCTTCTTCTTGTATCGGAATACCAAATCCATAATAGGGACTCGCAGCATAGCAGCCATTAGTGTTTCCAACGACAACACTATAAACTCCTAATTCGTGCACTTCGTAATAATAAGTTTGCTCATTGTTGATGGGCACACCATTCCGATACCATTGGTAATTTTCATATTCAGGAGCTACTTTAAGTAAATCGGAATTAATCCGCTCTATAGTTGGAATAGGTGGAGCATCTACGATATCAATGATCAATGTATCTTGTGTAGTACAACCCATACTATCTTGAAAACTAACTGTAATCGTATGGTTTCCAATTCCCGCTTCGGATGGATTAAAAGTAATGCCATCTCCATTCATACCCCTTCCACTGAAAATAACATCATTGCGGTTTCTGGATAAATTTGCTGGATTTTGGTTTACACAGAAGGAGGTATCATTCAATGCAAATGGCATATATTTTTCACGTACATCTACCTCAAAAAAGTACACCGTTTTATTCCCTAATGCATCTATAACTTCAAAGGTATTAGTGGTAATTCCTGCTGGGAAAATACTACCCGAGGGGAGCCCCGATGTTTGTGTTATGGTGTAGTTACAGTTTTCTATAATCGTGGCATCTGGATAAGTGAAAAGGGCATCACAATAACCTAACTCAACATTTTTAGGTTGAGATAACACTCTAGGAGCAATGGTATCCAATACCGTAACATTGGCATTTGCAGATTGAGAATTTCCTTGTAAGTCGGTTGCGAATAGTTGTATAAGGTTTAATCCACTATTACTACAATCAAAAGAACGCTGAGAAAGGGCAAGATTTGAAATGCTACAATTATCAAAGGAACCATCATCTATATCAGATACTGTTATGCTTGCTTTACCTGCTGCATCAAGATAAATGGTAATATCCTTAGTTGAAAGCGAGGGTTTAATGGTATCTAAAACTGTAATTTGAGCAGAAGAAGAATCAATGTTACCATATCTATCGGAGACAATCAGCCAGGTAGTATTGTTACCTATATTGGAGCAATCAAATTGGGATTTTGAAAGTTGTATTGTACTGATACCACAATTATCCGAAGAGCCATTATTGATATCGGCGGCAGTTATACTAGCATTCCCCAATGAATTCAAATAAATGGTATCATTACGGGTCAATATAATGGGTAAGGTAGTGTCCCCGATAATTACGTTGCTGGTAATAACACTATCGCAACCCGCAGCATTTTTTAATGTATCAGCATAAATGCCGGTGGATGTATAAATTTTCCCAGTTGGAGAGGTAATGCTATCACAATCGATTAAGTTTTGGGTGGTGAATGATTTTTTGAGTGTCGTGATGGTAACGCTATCGGTTATGGCATTATTTCCAATGTATTGTGTACAACGATACGTTGTTTTAGATGTAGGGACAACTTGGATGGATGATGTGGAGTCATTGGTAGACCATACATAATTTATTTTGGCAATTTTCCGAACACAACGCACGATAGATTGATCAGTTTTGAAGGGTGCAGCTACAGTTTTACAACTGGAAGCGGGCGTGGTATTTGAGTACAACTTGGAAGCATCACGAATTGATTCTTCTGAGGAGGACCAATAATATCCAGGGGATATCCAGTCATTGATTAGTTCTTTATTGGGGCATAAAAGATTCGAAACCTCGTCTACGGTGGGCAGATACCAATCATCATAACCCTCTTCTTCTAATTGGAGACAGTAGTTGGCGGCATAGTTTCCCGCATTGTAATCACCTAAAGAATCAACAATTTGCTGCGTATTAGAATCCCCGTCTATACTTGTAGCATTGGTTAAAACATCCATCGGACCCCATTCCAATGCAGGACTAGTTTTGGAGACCATCAAAGAAAAACTGGACGTATTGAGGGTATTGCTGATATGTAGACGAATTGGGGTCTCTTCGCATACGGTAGTATCTTTTTGCTGGATTCTATGTACAAATAAAAAAGTAGCGGTGTCTTCATCACAAGTTGAAAATGAGTCAGTAATAGAAAGGTATATTTTGCCTGAATTTTTAACCCAAATTTGTCTAGAAGTATCTCCAGTAGACCAATTATATCTTAAATAATCAGAACCTGCATCAATTTGTATACTGTCATTATGGAAAACCAACAAGGTATCAGGCAATGAAAGGGGTTTACTGGTACGATTTTGTACTGTTAAATGAAGGGTTACAATACTATCACATCCTATGGTATTGATAAATGTATCTTGGTCTGAGGTGTTACTAGAAGTATAGGTGATCCCATTGGTCCAAGTATAGGAACCACAAGCGGTGATGGTGTCGGTGGAGTAAGAAGTAGCGTTAGTGATTATTGTATCAGTTATAATGTTAAAACCAATATTTGTACTGTAAATGCCGTATGGTTGAATAATGGTTTCTTGGAACTAATAGAGCTATCTAACTTAGCCCAAAACTCTATCGTAATATTATCTTCTGGGATGTCTACATTACAATCTCCTCGATCATTGACTCCATCAAAATAAAGGGCATTATTAAATTTACCATTTGTAAAAACTGGACCATTGAATAAATCCCCACTACCACCTACAGAATTGGCAAATTTAGTCCCTGAAGTTTCATCAAAATGCCATAACCCAAATGTATTTGTATCCACACTGAATGGAAGTCCTGAATTGTAGTGATTTGCAATTTCGGATGCAGACCGAACTACTTTTGACACGCGTAGTTCGTCAAGCAAACCTTCATAAAATACTCCGAAAGACGTGTAAAGTGAAGTTCCGAGAAGGAGTTTAGAGTAATCATACGGTAAATCCCTAAATGTTCCAGAATCTTTCAACACGCCGTCTAAATATATCTTACCTTCCCTATTGGATGCTTTTGTGAATACAAAATAATGCCATTGATTAGTATTCATGATCACCGAGACAGGTTTATTGGTGGGCTTTTTAAGAGCAGGTTTTTCAAGATAGTACATCAATGCTTTTTCACTAGTTATGATTGTAGTATCTGGATCACAATTTTGTGCTTGGGTATAGGAAGATAAACTGACAGCAAATACGCCAAAAATGAATGGAATTAAAATACGCTTAAGATTCATATTTTTCAAATATAGTAAAAAAGCAGAATTGGATCGATTATCCATTACAATCAAATAGCACCTCCTCCTATTTAATTATATTTGTGATTACTGAGATGATACGTATTGAATGTACACATATATTAGGATGTCTGCTATTACTATTTTTTTCATGGACTTCTCAAGCTCAGTCGAAGCTTAGCGTTACTATCCAAAATCCAACTGTGGTTCATTTATGTATTACATCTGAGGATGTTAAAATCGAACTACGCAATATTACTACATCCTCGGTATCTGGGGTAGAAACAGAAGTGACATTACCAGCTGGAATTACCTATGCAGCAGGCTCCGTATCAGGCGTTGGCGTGTTCGAAAAAAACATTACCAATCTTTCTAAACCAGTATTTCGCGTTTCGGATGTGGGAGTAGCGCAAGCACGAACATTATATATTAAATTAAACACATCTTGTAACCTGAGCTCTTTTCTTAATAATGGAGGCCTTGCTTTGCTCAAAACAACAACCCTTTATTCTGGCGGATCCGTTCAGAAAAATGGGGGAGTTTTGAATATAAAACAACCGGCAGTTGTCATTCAAAATATCACTAATCAGCTCAAAACAGCTGATCTAGGGGAAATATATGAACGGAAAATCACAGTTAAAAATAGTGGATCTGGGAAATTAAAGTCCATAGTATTCAATCGCGTATATAATTCAGGGCATCAAATACTATCTTTCAATGGAAGAAACATCGTCAAAAATGGCAATTCGATTGAGGTAATTCTCGATTCAACAGATTTTAAAACCATAGGCAATAAAGATAACTTTTTCGATTATAATGAATCGTTTGATTTTATGGATAGTGTCCAAGTAGTGGCATGTTCCCAATTGAATGTTATTTATTATGCTTCCTGGGGTTGTAACACGGCGACTTGTAAAACCACTCAAAAGTCAGCCAACACCACCATTACTGCTAAAAAACCTGATCTTGTAATTACGCCAAGTTCATCTACGCTATCTTGTCTTTCAGATAGTTATGTTTATGACCAACACCTAGTTATATACAACAAAGGGAATGATACAGCAAGGACCATTGATTTTTCAGTATTCCAATCTGCAGGTACAGGATACTATCCATATGCTATATCCAAGATACTCACTTCTACATTTACGTACAAAAAAGCTTGGAAAGATACTGGCAAGTATATCAAACCCTATCAGACCAAATCTACCTCCTATTCTGGAGTATACAGTTGTTTAGGATTAGATGCTCAAGGTATGGCAGACTTGCTTCTTCCTGATTTAGCCCCTGGAGATTCACTCATTCTCCAATGGCAATCTCAATCTTGTTGTCCTACTGTGTGTAATTCGGGGACGTTGTACAATCAACGATGGAAATATAGTGCCACTTACCAAAATCAATGCAATACCAAAATAAATGTGAATGAACGATATGGCAGCGTAGGTTCTGTTCAATCATTCAGCGTGTCCAAATTAATTCCTACCGATATTGTTGATGGCCAGACTCAGCAACTTGAATTTACTGTAAATAATGGTTATTTTTTCTATCAGAGTTCACGGTCACAGTTAACATTGTTTTTAAAAATACCCAAAGCCATTACACATTCATTATCAAGCGCGGATATACAATTTACGCATGCTAACGGTTCATCATGGTTGCCTAATCGAATATTCCAAAGTAATGATACTGTTTTTGCGATTTTTGATGGCACTCCCAAAGTAACGCTTCCGCGAAGTGAATTATTGATCAATATTAAGGGAGATTGTCAAAAAAATACATCAAATGCTTCAGAAACAATAGGATTAGATATAGTCTATAATCCGGACACAACGTGCACCTCAGGATGTGCTATCCCAGTATATTGCACGTCGGATAAAATTAAAATACATTGTGCTACTTCGTGCGCTTCTGGGCTTCATTTTAATGGATTTGAAGCGAGGAGGATTACCTTTGGTTTACCAGACAATGACAATGACGGATTGCCTGATAATACGGGATCTTTGGATTCTTCCAAAATCAAGCATAATCGAATTATGTATGGAGATACCTTACTAACGACATTTAGAGGAAAGGTAAATAACGCAGGTTCAATAACTAATTGGAGTTATGGAAAGGCAACGACCACCCTGGATTATGGCCGTTACCTATCAGCCAAAGAAGCGGCATTGACGATTTACAGGAATGGACTTAAAGTAATTACATGCACTCAAGTTCCTTTTACCTATACAGCTACCGGCAATTCTAAAACGTACACTTTTGATGTAAGTGTAGGAAGCCTTAGCTCAGCTGGATGCTTACTCTATCCAACATTCAGATATGCAAATACCGATAGTCTGGTACTTGACGTGAAGTATGTGGTGGATCAAAATTTAAGAAGTTCAGTTGATTTACAATTGAATAATACTTTTTATTTGAGTTCGGTTTCTAGCCCCAATGCATCTCAAAAATTTTATTGTGATGATTTTTCTGCGCGATTGAGTTTGTTAGGTTATTATTTCACCAATTATGGGGCCAATAATTATTATCAGGATGGGTGCAATAATTTCAATATCTATCAAAATTTTTATCTCAGCGTAGGTCGATGTTGTACTAATTATGGTGGAGGGAATATATTTCCATATGAGTACAGACGATGGGCAAAATTGCGTGAAATTATTGTACAAAAACCTGCAGGTTTTGATATAACCAATGGCAGTTTCAGACAGTATAGAACAAAGGGGACAGGTGCTACAGCAAATCAATGGATTAGCCAATTATTGCCGTATAGTCAAACCCAATCCGAAATAAAGTACATGACAGATTCTTTGTATGAAGATTTGGGGGGCTCAATTTATATTAGTGATGACGGTTTTCATGGAACATATACAGGGAGTCTGACACCCAATTGTAAGGCAAAAAATGGGGTAAATAATCTCGTTTATGGATTTGTATTTGAGAAATTAGGCTACCTTGGCACAGGACTAGACACTATTTTTTCAGGCAATTCAAGTGATATCATTACTTACACAAGACCTAACCTTAACATCGTAATTACGGATGATTATGTTTATCCTGAAAAAGATACCATTGAGTGGGAAATCAGAGTTGAAAATAATAGTAATTCTGCACAGGCAAAGAATTTATGGATTGGTGCTTTAAGTAATCCAAAAAGAGAACTAGTTGCAGTATTGGACAAAAAGTCAAATACATTTTTGTCGCAAAATAAAAATGTATTCAAGATTGGAGATATCCCTGCACGATCATTCAAGGATCTGGTGGTATATGCGATATACAACTCATGCGATAAAGATAGTATTGAATTACAATTGGGGAACGATTGTTCCTCCTATCCAGACTCTATAGGTGCGTATAGCTGTGATAATAGCACGTATATCTTAAAATATGAACCTATAAATACCAGACTCGATGCTTCTATCTTGACTCAGCTTGCTGATATAGACTTATGCAAGCAACAAGAATATTCTATTCGGATAAATAATACAGGTACGCCCAAGGTATATGCTCCTTACCTTGATATCCAATTACAACCAGGTATGACCATCAAAGATACTGCTTGGGTGTTTATTGATGGAAGAAAAGACTCGATTATGATTCCATCTTATATGGATTTGGGCGCTAGTGTGATACGGTGGGATTTTTCAAAAAAAGATAGTCTATTTGATGCCAATGGGTTGAATGGTGTCAATAGCGCTAAAGGATATAAATTAGAGTTCAAATTTTGGTTTACAACGGATTGTAATTACACCAGTGGTTCATTTTTTTTAATGCGACCTGGGGGGTATTTAAAGTGCGGTAAGGCGGTGAATGCTCCATACTTAATTTCGGATGACATCAATATTAAAGGAGTTGTTAAGCCTTATTTCTCAGCTATTTCTTTAGATTTTAATCCATTAGTGCCCTGCAATTATGATGAGCATGTTTATGCAAAATTTATAAACCTTGGCCCAGATACTACAGGATATACAGATCGATTTGTTTTAAATCTACCACCGGGTATTCTAGTTGATACAAACTTTATAGATACTAATTACAACGCACCAAACCAAAAACCAACCTTGGATAATACTTCGGGAAGGAATATGTATACTTGGGTTATTCCATCCGATATTATCCCTGGCGATAGCGCTGTTTTTACGATTAAAACGATATTGAATAATTATGATTTAAGTTGTGGGACTAAACAGATTTATGCTCAAGCTATTGTGAAGTCAAGAGCCTATTGCGTTGATGGGAACACTTATTGTGATATCAATGTAGCTACAAGTTCATTACAAAAAACAGATTCTGTTATTAAAGGGGCCTTCAAGATAGATTTTTTGAATGCAAAGTCTGTACCCGTAGGATCAGAAGAAATGGTAACAATGAATTATTCTATTACAAATAATGGAATCGAAAAATTGACCAATTCAAATCTTATCTGTCAGATTGTTTACGATGCAAATCAAAATGGGACTATTGATACTAACGATCGGATTGTTGCCTTTGACACCATTCGTTCAGCAATAGAATCAGACAGTACTCTTGCCAGAATGTTTAACTTCAGGGTCTCGTCAGACTATACCTGCGACTTGTTGCTATATATATCAGACTCAAATTGCGTATGTAATTCTTCTTTGGCATCCATTTCTAATATTCAATTACTCAATGCTGGTAGGGATACTTTAGTGTGTGCTAATGAGCAGGTTTACATTGGTTTTGAGGGGAATAAGAATAATACGTATCAATGGAATAACAGTCATCTCCTCAATAGATCCGATACAAGTATGGCCAAACTTATCACGAGAAATACCTTGCCTGTCAGAGATACTATGCAAATGGTGTTAACTACGGATAAAGGGACCTGTTTTTCACAGGATACCGTGATTATTTCAGTGTATGCAGGGATGGAAATAGATATGCCAGATACAGCGGTAATTTGTCAGGGAGAGCGGGTATCTCTTGGATATTTAGTGAAGGGGGGTGAATCTAAACTGAAAAATACTTCATGGTCGCCTAGTGATAGCCTGAGTAATGTGCGCGGTTATTTTACATATGCCAACCCCACTATAAATACTTGCTATACCTTAACCGTTTCAGATTTGATGGGTTGCGTGGTAAAAGATTCAACCCTAGTTAAAGTGGTTGACAAGCCCAGCCCAGATTTTGATCTTACGGATGGGTGTGAAAAACAGTTGTTTTCCATTAAAAATAAGACAAATTATAAAAATGGTTTAAAGGGGGATGTGTTATGGGATTTTGGCAAATTAGGTCAATCGTCTTTTGATAATCCTGTTATTTTGATAGATTCTGCTCAACAAATAAACGTTCGATTATACGCAGAAAATAAACAGGGATGTTGGGATACACTTTCTAAAACATTAAATGTTTATCCCTTACCTAAACCTAAATTGAGTTATTCTGATTCTTGCGAAGAATATCAAACACAATTTTTTGCTAATTCGACCATTGACGTGGGTAAAATTTCTCACCAATGGAATATCGATGGGGCAATTTTAGCCACAGATACCGTATTGTATACACTGCCATCTAAGGATTCCATTCAAGTGAAGCTGGTAGCATCTAGTGATTTTGGATGTAAGGACTCCATTCTTCAATCAATAAGGCTTCAAGATAAACCAGCAATTGATCTCTTGTTTAATGATCAATGTTTCAACTCTTTGGTAAGTCTTGTCCCTTCCCAATTGTCAGGAACGCGAGATAGTATAACCGAATATAAATGGGATTTAGGAGATAAAACTACCTACAATCAAAAAACAGTATTGCATCAATATGCAGATACAGGCAGCTATCTTATTCGACTTGAAGTAGTCAATGCTGCTAATTGCAGTGATACAATTAAGAAATACATTCAGGTACATCCGTTACCCAAAAGTCAATTTGATGTATCGGATATTTGCTTAAATGATTCAATAAAAGTTAGGAGTAATGCAACCATTGATCAAGGGCTAATCCAATCCATTTTTTGGGATATAAACGGTTCTGGATTTTTATTAGGGGATACTATTTTTAGTATTCATGCTACCCAATTGGGAAAACAATGGATTCGTCAAAAAGTAGTTTCAGATCGGGGGTGTGTAGATTCTTCAGAGAATAATTTTACTACTTTTTATAATGAGATAGCTAGGCATTTACAGCAAGGGTTATGTGAAAATGAGAATATTCAATTTAGGACTAACTATACTCGTCCAGACTCCGTGATACAAACTATCTGGATTATGAATACAGATACGTTAATCGGAGAAAATGTTTCATTTCCCCGTTACCCTGCTGGAGATTATACTTTGACTCAGCAATTAGAAACCAATCGAGGATGTGTGCATGATAGTAGTTTTACCATTTCCATAAAACCAATTCCTCTAGTTGATATTGTTCAGAATAAAGCCTGTGATGATAATGTTGTAGATTTTAGTACTCGCTATACTAACCAAACCTATGAATGGAATCTATCTACAAGCACACAGAATTTTAATCAAGCATTCTCAAACACCTTTAGTCAACTAGGTAAATATACCGTTTCTTTGAAGGTTACGAATGATTATGGGTGTTCAACCTCAATCATAGACTCAGGAGTAATTGAACATATTGTAAAACCAGATTTTAAGATTGAGGATATTTGTGAGAACGATTATCAATGGATATATCAAATTTCAAATGGAAATAAATCTCCCATTTCAGCAGCAATTTTTGAATTAGGAGATGGCAATCAGGTCAATGCATTGGATTCTTTCCTTTATGCTTATTCCTCACCTGGAACATATCCTGTAAAATTAACAATTACCACTACCCCAGGATGTAATTATTCAACTACCCAATCTATAATTGTTCATCCATTGCCTGTTGCCGGATTTAGTTTGTATCCTGAGACCGCAGACATCTTCTCTTCAGAAATAGAAGGGATTGATGAAAGTTCGGGGGCAGATTCTATTGTATATTTTATTAGTGATGGGAATACGTATTACACGACTAATTTTAAACATAACTTACCCGATAGTGGTTTTTATACCATTCAACAATGGGTAAGTTCACCTTTTGGTTGTATGGATAGTATATCTAAAAAGATTTATATCTCTCATGCATACGATTTATTCATACCTAATGCATTTACTCCTACTAATGATGGGCTAAATGAGGGTTTCAGACCAATAGGAATTGGGGTGAAGTCTTATGAAATGGCTATATATAACCGATGGGGAGGGAAAGTTTTTCAATCCAAAGATAAGTTCCCGGTATGGGATGGGAAAGATGCTATCCCTGGATATTATATGTATCAAATCAAAGCGTTAGATTTTAGAAATAATATTCATTATTATTCGGGCACAGTTTATTTAATTCAGTAATAAATGACTGCATATTTAACATTTAATAATTAGACCGAACCAATCAGACTACACTTTCTGAAATGAGGTGGGAAAAATAATAACCTCTAGGCTGCATAACGCACAATAGCTGTTTAAATTTGAGGTTATAATCTCATTAAGCGGAGAATGTTCAAAATTTGGGTTAATCATCTATTTTTAAGTTTTTTTATTGTAATGTTTCAACTCCATGTATTGGGTCAAACAAAGAATAAAGAATTGTTCCATTTTAATAGCCTAAGCCAGGTTGAGGGGATTACAATTAGTCATGCAGCAGGGATCTATAATCAACCAATTCGACTGGTAGTTCGATCACAGAAAAAGGCTTTCAAAGCAATATTGATTACAAATGGAAATGAACAAAAAATAGACTCCTTTGCTGACATCAAACAACCCAGTATTTTACAAATTACCTATCAGGATAGTTCAGGACAGCCTCGTCATTTTGTGGGGAGTTACATTGTGGATCAAGGACATGAATTGCCTGTTGTATCTTTAGTTGTGGATGCACCAAAATTTTTTCCGCCAGAGGGGATATATACGGGATATGCTATACCCGATACCGCAGGAGGTGAGCCCACCTTAGTTGGAAATGCATGGAAGAAAAGGCCTATTACAGGATTTGCTCAGTTTTTTTTTAATCAAAAATTACAAGAAGAATTAGAGTTAGATATTAAAACATATGGCGGAATGACTCTAGGCTGGAAGGAGAAATCTCTCCAATTATCTGCCCGTAAAAACTTGCACGGTCAAGGTAAAATTCATTTGAAATTATTCAAAAATTTACCTTTTCGTTCCTATCAGCATGTTGTTCTTAGAACGTCAGGTAATGATCAAAATAAAACCCGAGTCAAAGATATGTCCATCAGTGAAGTCGCTGCGGAATTAAATATCATGACAAAAGATTCTCGTCCAGTTGTACTCTATATTAATGGAACCTATTGGGGTATTCATAATTTAAGAGAAAAGGCTAATTCAGATTATTATGCCTATCGAAATCATTGGGAAAAAGAAAATTTTGAAGAAGTTCAAGGATCAGGACTACGCAATAAATCATACATGTCTACTTACCAATGGATTAAAAATCACAATCAAGATTCTGATTTTATCTCTAAAGTAAAAGATAGTATTGATGTAGAAAATTTCATGAATTTCAATATCATCCAAACGTACATTAGCAACATGGATTATAGAGGGAATATTCGCTTCTATAAATCCAAAACTGGAAAATGGAGATGGGTGCTTTATGATACTGATTTAGGCTGTGGTTTAGATTTTTTGAATCGGAATTTTATTCGCGATAAAACATTCCCTGTGAATCAATATTGGTACAATCCACCGTACTCATATACCATGCTAAAGTCATTGCTTTCCAACGATAGCCTGAAGGAATATTTTGTTCAACATTACTGCTATCTAATGGCTACCTATCTAACTCCCGATAACTTCATAGCAAAAATTGATAAAAATAATCAAGCAATAGCCAGTGAATTAGATAGGCATTTTATGAGAAGAAATCATCTATATGGCGAGACTCATCGTAGCTGGAATAGTCATGTAAATTTATTTAAAAAATATATGAATCAACGGCCAGCTTCTGCCTATAAACATTTGATGGAAACGTTTGATTTAAGCCAACCTGCACCGGTATATATTGCCCAAAATTACAACCATTTCAAAGGGTTAACCATTAATCAATCTCAAATCTTCAGTTCCTCCATTGATGGGAATTTCTTTAAGGAATATCCCATTCGTGTGAATGCCAATGCCATGAATCATTTATATGAATTTTCGCAATGGCAAGATGGTTACACAAGCCCTTATCGTGATATTATACCTGGAGATGGTGAGCGTTATATAGCAAAATTTACACACAAAAAAATATCACCACTTAATCAAAAAATAAAAATTGATAAGTGTTACAAACACATGGGTAAAAAACATGTCTTTATGTTTTTGAGTCTCATCAATCTTTCCCAAGATACCATAGATTTAAAAAACGTCACCGTTTATGAGGATATTTCTCAAAGCATCAAATCGTTGGAAGGAGTCATACTGAAACCTGGTCAAGCAGTGGTATTGACCAATGATACGTCTATATTCAATGCAAATATTTTAAGAGATACTTTTTATCTTATGTCATTTATGGAGAAGGAAAGGTACTTTGCCAATACTCGTTTTGTCCTTGTTGAAAATAATAAATTTTGGGTAGATAGTTTAAATATATCCTTAAGTGATTCGTTATTAATAGAGCATGCTGGAATATATACCTACATTGATTCTTCAGGAATTCATACCATTCCGATGAAAATAGGGGAGTTGAATACAATAAAATTTGGAAAAAAAATAATAATGGAAAATAGAAGTAAAGAAAGTATTTTTTCGAATAGTCGGTTGTTTATCGGACTAATTAGTGGAGGATTGATTTGTCTTATTATAGGCTTATTTTATTCCAAGAGGAAAAAAGGTATGGCAAGTCTTATCCTGATATTCATCATATCGACAGGGGCAAGCGCACAAAATTCCGACGAAACCCCTTCAGATTTAATTTCACAAACCAACGATTCTATCAAGGTTGATTCTAATGTGAAAGTCATAAAAGATCAATTTGGTCTTTCATCTATCCAAACAAGAGTAATAGATAACAAAGGCCGAGGGGATAATCGGTTTTATGGTACACGAAATTTCAGAGTAGTTTTATATGATTTGGTGTATCGTGGTGGAGGGAATAATTTGCATTTGAAAGATACCATTCCAAGATATTATCTTTTAAATCCAATGCCATTGAGTGGGCTTAGGCAGTTGCAAAATGTGGGATTTGATAAGGCAGTTTATCTTTATTCTAAGAACTTTGATTACTGGTATCCACCGACACGTTTAGATTCATTATCTGAAAGTGGTTTCGACTATGTCTGTGAATCTAATTTATCGCAATATTTAGATGATTATTTAGCTGATGTGATGCGAAGAGCCAATGATACTTCAGCAGGGTTAATGTATGTCCATTGTTGGAATGGGTGGCATCAGTCTGGGCTAATATCTGCTTATACGTTAATGCAATTTTGTGATTATACCAATGCACAAGCTGTCAAATACTGGGAAACCTGTACAGATGGGAATCATAGGGGTTTTAATAAAGTGATTACTCGTATTAAAGAATACGTCCCATCTAAGAAGTATTATTTTACTCAAGAACAAAAGAACAGACATTGCCCTTGTGAGGATAAAAATTTTTCCGTCTCTTCTACACAAAGTAATGATGATAAGGTGAATTTAAAAACCGATGAAATGATGGAGAAATCATCGAGCCAGCAATCATCAAATAATACCACTTACAGGAAACATAAAGTCAAGTCTGGTGAGAGTTTGGGTGTGATTGCCGAGTATTACGGGATGGGTCTTTCAGAGTTGAAGAGAATCAATAGAATTCGGGGTACAACTATCTACATTGGACAGACACTTAAAGTCATTGACAGAAAAAAACGATATAAAGAGGGGGAATCTACATCCAAAAGTACCAGTTCGGTTACCCGTCACGTGGTGAAGAGTGGAGATACCTTATATGATTTATCACTAAGATATAAAACAACGGTAGCTGCAATTCAAAAGGCCAATGGACTGAAGAATACAATTATATATCCAGGACAAACATTAAAAATTGTCCGGTAATATTTTTTCAGAATAGCATTTTAATGCAGCTTGAAACAGAATTTTTATATTACAATTTGGTCAATTTTTTGAGCCAGTATAAAATCTTTTTCAGTAATACCGTCTGCATCATGAGTGTATAGCGCGATATCTACTTTATTGTATTCGTTTTCCCACCGGGGATGATGATTTAACTCTTCTGCAATTGCAGCCACATGTGTTATAAAAGAAAATGCAGCTTCAAAATCCTTAAAAATGAATGCTCTATGGAGATGATTATTCATTAATACCCAGGGGGAATTTAGTGTTTTTAAATAGTCTTTGATTTGTGAAGTATTAAGTTTTATCATGAGCTACATTTTACATGGTAAAATTAATAAAAATAAGCTTTAATCATCAGATAATTTGATATAGTAAAAAAAGGCCGTAACGGCTAGTTAATTAGCACATTACGACCTTTTGATGTAGCCCGTAGGGGAACAAAACTATATATCCTAAAATGCCCTAAATACCTTTAAAATATACTGTTTATCAGTGTTTTAAGATTTTTTGTTTTACCTCTTGTTACCCTATTTTACCCTATTTTACATGTTTATTTGTTACCTATTTGTTACCTGATTAAATTTGCTCTATGTCTGTAACACTTAGAACAAGAGTATTTGAAACAACTATTGATAAATCTGGTGAGAGGAAACTTACAAGGATTACTTCTAAGTATCAAAAATATAAGGGTGGACCTAATGCAGGTCAATATAAGTTGGATTCAAAGGAAGAAAAATTAAAGTGAGGATTTCAAATCCTACCTATGAATACTACTTAGATATTTATCAGAAAGGACTTAAAAGACAGACTAAGTTTTTAGGTATTTTTATATACCCTGAGGATGACAAAGCAACAAAGATTGATAAAGAACAAGCTGCAAAACTTATACAAAACCAATATTCTAATGATATTATAACTGGTAGGTTTGGCATTGAAAATATTGATAAGTCAAATACACTATTTAGTTCTTATGCCAATAAATATTTAAAACAATACAGGAATAAAGATCTAAGAAAGGTGAAAGCTGCATTGAAGCATTTTTATGTATTCATTCAGACAAGAAATCTAAACAATGACTCAAAACAAGAAGAGGTTAATAAATTGCTTTCTAAGGGTAATGTTAACCATATTAAGGAGCCTAAACTTTCTCTTGCACAATTCAATAAAAAAATTGCAAATGACTTTATTGACTACATAAAACATAACAGCAACTTAAAAGGTGAAACGCCATTAGCCTATGTTAAAAAAGTTAAAGCAATTTTGAAAGATGCTGAGAATGATGAGTACATCAGGAAAAGTCCTTTTGATGGCATCAGTACAAAAAAAATAACTGAGCCCCAATCTAAAATTAAGAAAGAGATGCTAACGGCAGATGAAATAGTTGCATTGTCTAAAACTAAATGTTCAAATGAGTTTATCAAAAGAGCATTTTTATTTGCATGCTATACTGGTTTGGGCTTATCAGAGATTAGAAAACTACAATGGAAGGATATAGATTTTGATAATCAAATACTAACTTGGGGTAGGTCGAAAACTAAAATAGGTACAAAAGTAAAGTTAGGGAAGAATGCCTTTGCATCAATTTATGGATTAGACCAAACTAAGGAAAATGTCTTTGAGGGCTTTAAAATACCTTCAAATGAAGGTGTCAATAAAGTCCTAAAGACTTGGGTAAAAGTAGCAGGCATTAAAAAGCATATAACGTTCTATTGTGCACGACATTCTTTTGCATCCTTAATTTTGAGAAACTCAAAAAATATACAACTTACAGCAAGTCTCATGGGTCATACCAGTACCAGGTTCACATCTTTATACACCACAGTTCTTGATGATGAGAAAGAAGATACAATCAACTCCATTGACAAAAAAAGTATTGGGTTATTAGATTTTGGTAAATAATTGTTTAGTTTTTTGTACCGTTCGCCGCTGTTGGAAAGTTTGAATATTTGGTTAACTAATCACTGTATTTACTGTCTGATTGAAGTGTATTTATTGAAAATATTGCTTTTTTTTGTTAATTTTGATTCAAATTAATGTAGTAGATTCATGAAATTTTTCTTAATCTCAACTTTAGTTTTTTTGAGTCAAGGCTTACTTGCTCAAAGTGAGATTTCATTGTTTAACTCGGACGGGGACCCAATTGCATATATTGATAGTGATGACAATGATTTGACTATTTATTTATGGGGGGTAATCCAGTTGCATATTTACACAAGAAAAGTGGGAAATTTCATGTCTATGGATTTAATGGTAGTCATTTAGGTTGGTTTATAGACGGAATCATAAGAGATCATGAGGGCGATGCTGTTGGAGCAACTAAGAATGCTACAGACATGTATACACAGTACGAACCTTATAAGGCTTACAAACAATACAAACCATATAAAAGCTATAAAGAATATGCCCCTTACCAGCCTTATCTTAGTAGTTCTTGGAGTTCAATGAATTTCAAATTATTCCTCCTACGAGGCATAGATGATTAAACTATAAACTCTTATTTGAACTAACTATAAAACGAATAATATTGAATTTATTAGAAACATTTCAGACAGATATAATGAGAGTTAATCGATTCTTTTTAGTTTGTTTTTGTGCGATTATAACTTTATCAGGTTTTACTCAAAATGTAAAAATTAAAGTTGGTGGTGTTGTTAAAAATGATGGTGACACTGTTGAAATTTGTTTTAATTCAAAAGTCAATTTTGATGCCGACACTAGTGGCTTTAATTCGCCTAATTACTCATGGCGTTTTGGTTCGGGATCACCCTCTAGATCTACATCTAAAAAAGATACTGTGACTTTTGGTTTCTCTGGAATACAGCAAGTTAGTTTGCTTACTTCTGACAGTTCCAGTTCAGACAGTGCTTGGGTTTATATTAAAGTACGTGATTCTATAAATGCCGGTAGTATTACAGCAAGTACTACAGAAATATGTTACAACACAGGAACTAATCTTAGTTTAACTAAAACCTCAGGGGGTGATAGTAATTATGTTTACACATGGGAGCAATTAACATCAGGTACAAATACGTGGAGCGTGGCGACAGGTGCAAAAAATAGTACAAGTTACAGCACAGGACTATTATTAGTAAGTCATGATTATCGTGTAAGAGTAAGAAGTGGGTGTGGAGTAGAAGATACATCTTCTATTTCTAAGGTAGATGTTGCAAAGGAGTTTATATCAGGAACTATTTCGGGAGTAGATACGATATGTTACGGTTCAGCCGCTCTATTAACTTCAACTGGATTTGCAGGTGGGCGATTGCCATATTCATATCAATGGCAAAGCAAGTCTAGTTCAGGTACTAATTGGGTGAATGTAGGAACAGACAGTTCAAATTATCAAGAGACAAACTCACAAATTACATCTCACTATCGAGTAAATGTTACTTCAAGTCAGGGTTGTGGGATGAAAAGTTCCACGGTTAAGTTGGTTGTGGTACGTGATTCTATAGTTCCATCAATTATAAGTAGTTCGCAAATTATATGTTACAATACTTTGCCAAAAGCACTGACAAGGACTAGTGCCACCGGAGCAGATAGTAGTTTTATATATGACTGGGAGTGGTCATCAAATGGTAGTTCAGGCCTGGACCAGTTCAGGTCAGGGAGGCTTAACATATTCGCCAGGTAAATTAATAGCCCATCGATGGTTTAGATTAAAGGTCACTAATGTTTCGTGTAGTATAGTAAAATACTCCAATGTTATTGATGTATTTGTACGTGATTCTATAAATGCCGGTAGTATTACAGCAAGTACTACAGAAATATGTTACAACACAGGAACTAATCTTAGTTTAACTAAAACCTCAGGGGGTGATAGTAATTATGTTTACACATGGGAGCAATTAACATCAGGTACAAATACGTGGAGCGTGGCGACAGGTGCAAAAAATAGTACAAGTTACAGCACAGG
This sequence comes from uncultured Bacteroidia bacterium, assembly GCA_943787465.1. Classification (GTDB taxonomy): domain Bacteria; phylum Bacteroidota; class Bacteroidia; order NS11-12g; family UBA9320; genus UBA9320. Next base: position 117,752 of record CALSMN010000009.1, read on the forward strand.
ACTATTATTAGTAAGTCATGATTATCGTGTAAGAGTAAGAAGTGGGTGTGGAGTAGAAGATACATCTTCTATTTCTAAGGTAGATGTTGCAAAGGAGTTTATATCAGGAACTATTTCGGGAGTAGATACGATATGTTACGGTTCAGCCGCTCTATTAACTTCAACTGGATTTGCAGGTGGGCGATTGCCATATTCATATCAATGGCAAAGCAAGTCTAGTTCAGGTACTAATTGGGTGAATGTAGGAACAGACAGTTCAAATTATCAAGAGACAAACTCACAAATTACATCTCACTATCGAGTAAATGTTACTTCAAGTCAGGGTTGTGGGATGAAAAGTTCCACGGTTAAGTTGGTTGTGGTACGTGATTCTATAGTTCCATCAATTATAAGTAGTTCGCAAATTATATGTTACAATACTTTGCCAAAAGCACTGACAAGGACTAGTGCCACCGGAGCAGATAGTAGTTTTATATATGACTGGGAGTGGTCATCAAATGGTAGTTCAGGCTGGACCAGTTCAGGTCAGGGAGGCTTAACATATTCGCCAGGTAAATTAATAGCCCATCGATGGTTTAGATTAAAGGTCACTAATGTTTCGTGTAGTATAGTAAAATACTCCAATGTTATTGATGTATTTGTACGTGATTCAATAAATGCCGGTAGTATTACAGCAAGTACTACAGAAATATGTTACAACACAGGAACTAATCTTAGTTTACTAAAACCTCAGGGGGTGATAGTAATTATGTTTACACATGGGAGCAATTAACATCAGGTACAAATACGTGGAGCGTGGCGACAGGTGCAAAAAATAGTACAAGTTACAGCACAGGACTATTATTAGTAAGTCATGATTATCGTGTAAGAGTAAGAAGTGGGTGTGGAGTAGAAGATACATCTTCTATTTCTAAGGTAGATGTTGCAAAGGAGTTTATATCAGGAACTATTTCGGGAGTAGATACGATATGTTACGGTTCAGCCGCTCTATTAACTTCAACTGGATTTGCAGGTGGGCGATTGCCATATTCATATCAATGGCAAAGCAAGTCTAGTTCAGGTACTAATTGGGTGAATGTAGGAACAGACAGTTCAAATTATCAAGAGACAAACTCACAAATTACATCTCACTATCGAGTAAATGTTACTTCAAGTCAGGGTTGTGGAATACTTTTTTCAGACACGCACTTGATACATGTTAATCCATTGCCTGAGATTGTAGGAATTATTGGACCTCAAAATGTTTGTGCAAATCAAAATGATGTGATTTATGAGGTTGATTCAATCTACAGTGATTATGAATATTATTGGACGTGTAAAAAAGGTAGTTTTAACGGAAATCAAGATAAATATAAAACCTCTATCCACTGGAATAACAGTCCTAATGAAACCGATTCTTTGAAATTAAAACAGACAATTCGAGCAACCGGATGTAAGAGAATCCAGCCCGTTATCATTAGTATATCAGAAAATTATTCTCCCGATAAAAACGAATATTATTCGTAAGCCAGGTAGTAATATCTTAATATGTGATGATTCAACACAAAACATATATTATGAGTGGGGATATGATATCAAATCAACAGAAACCTCAGTTGCTATTCCTAATTCTAATTTAAGGTATGTACAATTACCTTTTGCTTTTGATACAACACTTCATAGATATTGGGTTAGAACTAGACTTGATTATGGTGGTAATGAAAGTTGTAATACCTCTCGTATTTTAATCCTCCTCCCGATGTTTTATTTAATAGCGATGCGAACAATACACAAATAAAAATTTATCCTAATCCAACGCTTGGGGCCTTCTTTATAAAATTGAATTCTGAACTAAAATTAGATCAGTTAAAGATATTTGATATGAAAGGAAGCTTAATTGACTTTATTTATGACGAATACAACAAATCGGTTATAATAAGTAAACATGTAAAAAATGGTATTTACATTATTTCAATTGTAGATGATTCAACTTTTATCACTAAAAAATTAATCCTAAACCGATGAAATATTTGAAGTTAATTTTTCTTGTAATAATTGTTTTTCAATTTAAAATTGAAACTAATGCACAAATAAATATAAGAGAACGTCAGAAAATTTACAAGGGTGCATTAAAAAAATTAGACGAATATCAAGATGCGTTTAGTTTAAAAAGTGAACAAGATTATGATCGTTTTTATAATTTATTTAAGAATTTGCATATAAACATTTTTAATGATATTATGCCAGAAAATTCATTAAATACTTCGGTTGAGATAGAAACATACATAATGCTTTGGGAAAAGTATTATCTCAATAAAAAACTTCTAGATATTTATATAGAACCTTATGAAATGGGGCCTGTAATTTTGGAAGATAATAAAACTGGATACATTAATGTTGGCGCATACAAAATGTGCAGCGGCGAGACTGATAAGGGAGTTAATTATATAGATACTTTTGATATAATTGTTAAGGTGGAATTCAATCTAAGCACATCACCTACAGATTTCAAAATAGCAGGGATTAATGCAAATAAAAGCTATGGTCACTACAGTGTATTAAAACTTGATTTCAATGACATTTTAAGTGGTAACAATTCAATAATAATTAAAAGAGATGAGGCAGGAATTTCTGTTTCAGATACGGTAGTTTGTCCAAAAAAGTATTATGTATTAAAGGATATTAAAAAGAGTACAAATATTAAAGTATCTGCGGAAAATAATACGCTTATTCCTACATATGCTGTTACTTACCATGATTTTGAAAAAGAAATTACATTTAGAAAACCTAAATGGTACGTTGAATTTGATTTTGGAATTAACCCTTTCAACAGTACCCCTGTAGTTTTTAGTGGTGATTCAATGAATATTAATAGTGTTAACGAATTATCCTACAATGTTGGTCTTAATATTGGGTATTCCATCTTACCAAATCAAAACATCTACATTAAAACTGGTTTATTGTTTAGCCAGTTAAATTACTCTACTAAGTTGGACCAACATATTTATAAAAATAAGAGTATTGATAGTGACGATTTCCCGTATGAAAGAACGAATAAAGTTTCTGAGATTAGTGAGAACATAGAATTACAATACTTGAAAATACCAATTTTAATTCAAAAAAAATTTAACATAAAAAAAAGCAGGATCTATTTCTTAACAGAGTTAGGTGCTATTTTGAATCTGTCCTTAAATTCTAAGTATAATTCTATTGCAGAAGGGTCCTATTCAGGTTATTATAAGCCATTATATGAAATAACATTGTCTGAAAATGGTGTTTATGATTTTGGTAACTTTGATCTTAAAAACGGTGGAGGTTTGAAATCGGAATCTACTTCGTTGTCATATTTCGGAGCTATTGGAATTGGTCATAAATTGAATAGAA
>CALSMN010000010.1 GCA_943787465.1 uncultured Bacteroidia bacterium
GTTTTAGATCGGATAAAGGATTGCTTGCTATTACGACTGGAATTCCAAGCGGTGCTCGTCAAACCCTTACTAATTTTCCAGATAAATTAGCGAAGAAACCTTCTATCTTCAATCTGTTCAATTCTCCATATTTCAGTTCTTTCTACTACGGGGGTAATATGGATTTTGCGAATATTAAAGTTCTTTTTCAAGAGGCCAATGCTGTAAAATCAGAAGATGATTTTAATACATCGATTAAAAATACGTGGGGCGCGCATGATGAAGTAGTTTTCAAAACCTTTGCAGATGATTTTATTCGTAGAAAACAGCCTCAATTTTCCATGCTTTTTTCATTGAGTAGTCATGAGCCTTTCGATGTGCCAAATTTTCATCGTTATGAAGACCCATATCGCAATAGTATTGCCTACACCGATAGCTGTTTAGGTGTATTGATACAACGCTTAAAAAACAGTGATAAATGGGATAATACGCTCATTATCATTACAGCAGATCATGGAGTGAAACGTCCTGACAATGCTCCTATTTATAGTGAAAGAAATTTTATAATACCTCTAGTTTTAACGGGTGGTGTTGTAAAGAAGGATACGATGATCTCTGAAATTGTAAGTCAGGCAGATATTCCATCTACCCTTGCAAATTATATAAATCAGCCTTCAGTTTTTTTACAAAATTCGATTCTAAAACCGAGTAATTATGCCTTCTATTCCTATCATAATGGGCTGGTATCTGTCACTCCAGAGGGTATCCAATATTTTGACATTACGCAGCATAAATACCTCACGGGCAGCGTAAATCCACCCATTGAAAAGGCTTATTATCAGTGGATGAATGCCTATTTTTTTAACCGTTAGTAGCGGATAAATTTTTGTCTGAGGCCTTCAACAATCATATAATATACTCCTGCTTGTAAGAATTGAATATCAATGACTGTTTTTGAATCGGTTAATGTGCCTTGACCAACTACTGATCCTGTTGAGTTATAAACGGTATAGGATGAAGTATTTCCGTGAGTTCGCTCCACGTATATTTTTTCATGAGCAAGAGTGGGATATAGCTTTATCACAGGTGGTATCGTAGCGGATATAGCGGATGTAGATCCGTTAATATTTGCAATTGAGTCCATAATTCCAAGGCTCATATTTCTGTAGCTACCGCTCCCGGTTGTTGTCTGAGTTACCGCCTTAACCAAGTAGTAGTTGGTGCCCTGAAAGGGTGATTGATCAATATATTGTAAATCAGTGATGAGCTCAGCATGGATGGGTGTTCCAAAACTTCCCTCTTTTTTTCTACTGCGATATACCTGATACCCCAATACATTAGGGTCAGCACTTCCTTGCCATTGCAGGGTTACTTCATTACGATTAGCGTTGGTAGACGCTTGAACCTCAGATGGTGGTGGTATCATGTGAAGTCGAAGTGAAGGATCTCCAAGAAGTGCCATGGATGCCGTGTTTTGGTAATAGTTGGCATCGTAATCTCCCCAGTTGTTTTGTGAAATTAGGGCAATATTCCCCAGGGTTTCTCCTAGTGCTAAGGGATGGGTAACCCATTTGGGTCTACCTGACCAGAAAGTGGCAAATCCTAATTTTGGACTGGCTAATGATCCTTTTAATAGGTTATTCTTACTGTCAAAATCGCCAAAGAAACTGCCAAATAATTGATTAAAAGCCGCCATATGTTGGGTGTTGAATACTTGGGTGTTTCCAAAACCAGAACACGTAGAGTATGAGCCAGCTCCGCAGGCATAGGACAGGAGATAATCATTGGACGTATTGGCAGTGAGCACGTCCTCAAATAGCACACGATCCTTACCACAAATCGCAGAAAAGTCACGAATGGCAGCAGAGCTGAACCCTTCGGCATAGGGGCTAAAATTGTCTTCAATGATTCCTTTTTCGATCAAGTTTTCTTGTCCCATTTTAAATTGGTGAATTTTCCGTAAGTATTGCCGAGTTAAAGCAACTTCAGACTGCTCAAGGATGGGAAGCTGACTAAAATCAACCCGACCGACACCGATGGTGACCTTGCCTGGAATACGGATATTATCAAATTTTCCATCACCAATTCGGTTTTTATTTTCTTCACGTTTGGCCAGTGTAGTTGAGTCGTTATCGGTCCATGCACCGTAAATGGTGCCGTAAAATACATCGGCTGGCCAGGCTCCACAATGGGAGTTTGGATCGGTCTTTCCGTGTCCGTCAGGTGGAGATTGATACACTGGGTCAGCACAATAGAGTCCGGAATAGGGTACTGGGATATTGCCTAATAAATAGAGGGCATTGCAACCGGATAATCGAATGTTGTAATCGATAATGGCTTCTACATCCGCTACGTTTTGGCCTGGGGCGATGATGGATTTGAAAACAGTCCATCCGTCAGCAGTCAGGTCTTGGGTCAATTGACGGACATCCTCCGGCATAGAATCCTGAATCAGTGTACTGACCAATACGCCCATTACTCCACGGTTGTGCACCTCTGGTTTATGGATTGCCCAGGTGATATATCCATATCCTCGAATGGAATTGTTGGTATTGAGTGGATCCTGAACGGAGGTTTGTTTGACCACGACATATTCATATACTGCTGTAGTGTCAATATCTGAATCACGAAACAAACGATCGGTTGCTGGCAGCGAAGCGATGGCATTTCCCCAATTCCTTTCGCCCCAGTCTCTGCGGTATAGGATGTACGATTGTACTTGTTCGTCTGCGTCCCATTCGATGACTACCGAAAGGTCATTTGGATCCCAATATGCCCTCGCCTGAACAGCACGATGTTCGGCATAGGTTTGAGCAAAATTTTGGTAAAAGCTAAAAAGAGCAAAGAGTGTGATGGTTAGCCTAATCATTTTCATCGTTAAAAATAGGTTTATTTTCGCACAATGTTAATCGAAATGCATAAAAAAGGATTCCTCGTTTTAATTTTTTTGATGGGATTTACACCAATCTATGCCCAAAAATTTTGTTCGCATTATCAAATAGAACACCAGCTGGCTTCTCAAAATACAGTAGATACGCGAGCTGATACGTTTGATGTAACCCACTATGACATTCATGCCTCGTTTTTGTCTTACTCCTCGGCTAAAGCAATAGATGCAACAACAACACTGACTGTAGTGATGAAAAAAGAAGCCTCAACCATGCGATTGGATTTATTGGATTTGTCTGTTTCTGGGGTAGTTGTGAACGGTTTAGATGCGACCTTCTCGTATCAAAGTCCTGCTTTACAGATTTATCTTCCACCAGCGAACATCGGAGACACCTTATCCATTCTTGTCAATTATGCAGGCAATCCAGTAGAAGATCCGCAGTGGGGTGGGTTCTATTTTTCAGGTGAATACGCATACAATCTTGGCGTAGGTTTTGCGTCTGATCCTCATAATTTTGGCCGTGTCTGGTTTCCTTGTTTTGATAATTTTGTCGATCGAGCAACCTATACTTTTTCGATTACGGTCGAGGAGGGTTACAAGGCCTATGCCAACGGATTATTGCACGAAGTGATCGATCAGGGTAACCAAACTCAAACTTTTGTTTGGAAAATGAACCACCCCATTCCAACCTATTTAGCTTCCGTGGCTATGGCTCCCTATGAGGAGGTTACGTATACGGTGGACGGTATTCCGGTGATACTTACGGCACTGGCTGGCGATACCGCCAATCTTCGGTTGAGTTTTGAAAATTTAGCAACCTGTATTCAAACTTTTGAAACCGTATATGGAAAACATACGTTTGATCGTATCGGATTTAATACGGTTCCTTTCAATGCCGGGGCGATGGAACATGCGACCAATATAGCCTACCCCCGTTATGCCATTGCTAATGGGGATAAATCTTCCGAAACACTTTTTGCCCATGAATTGGCTCACCATTGGTGGGGCAACACCATTACCTGCAAAACACAAGAAGATATGTGGCTCAATGAAGGGTGGGCATCCTACTCCGAACGCCTTTTTTTAGAAGCCGTTTATGGGCGGTCTGCATACGATGACGATATCGAGACCAATCATCATGAAGTCTTGCAATTTGCCCATGTAAAAGATCAAGCGATTCTTCCTGTTAGTGGGATTGGTCATGCTCATACCTATGGTAGGCACGTGTACGATAAAGGAGCAGATATGGTTCATACGCTTCGGGGATTGATGGGAGATGCCGCTTTTTTTGAGGCATGCAGCCGTTTTCAGCAGCACTATCAATTTCAGGATGTAACCACTGCGATCATGCAAGACTTTTTTCAAGCCTACACCTCGCTTGATTTGAGCGGCTTCTTTGAACAGTGGATTCGGAAACCTGGATTTGCTCATTTTGATATTCTTGCTGCTACAAAACAAGATCAAGGGTACGCCTTAACACTCAAACAAACACCCCGTTTCAATGAGGAAATCTATACAGGTGTAAAATTATCCGTTTCTGGGTTTGCTGCAAATCAACGTTTTGATACGACGGTAGTTATCGATCAAAGTCAACAAACCTTCAATTTAGCCTGTCCCTTTGAGGTAGGATATTGGGTACTGGATCCCCAAGATAAAATTAGTGATGCCACCACTACCGATCAAGTAGTATTGCAACCAGAGGTGACCGTTGACTTGCCTCACGGTATGATGAAGAAAGTGACCCTACACGCTTCAGACTCACTATCCATCTGGGTGACCCATCACTGGGCTCCGGCCGATGGCACGTGGGGGAAGCCTTTGGGAGCTCAACTGAGCCGAGAACGCTATTGGGAGGTACAAGGACTGTGGAATGAAAATACGGAGGTTTCTGCTCAGCTCATCTACAGTGGATTGAAATCAACAGCTCCTGATTATGGATTTTTGGATGCCGATTTGATTCGAACTACGGAAGATAGCCTGGTTTTACTATACAGACCTCATGCTAAAGCGGCATGGACCGTGGCTTCCGACTATACCAAAAATATGGGTTCGTTGTTTGATAAACGCGGGACTATAACCATTGATCGGTTGAAGAAAGGGTACTATTGCTTGGCCATGTATGATGCGTCGTTGTTGCAGGTGACTCGTCCCAATCCATCCCATGCTTTTCAAATATTCCCCAATCCTGCGAGCAAAGAAATTTCCATTGTGTTTGAATCGCCTGAAAAGGGATTATTAGAAATCACGTCTACTCAAGGGGAAGTGATTTTTACCTCCGATTTGAAAAAGTCAATGACTCACCACGTCATTGATATTTCGTCCCTCGCCAGTGGTATCTATGGAGTAGGCGTTTCGGTCCATAACAAGGCCTACGATATTCGCCGATTGGTGGTCGAATAGCCTGTTTTCGGATTCTGTCGTTCCTTTTTTTTTATGATATTCGTCATATTTGGATATGATTTTTATACATGTTTCAAAAAATGATAGGGAGTCTATTTTGTTGTTAAAAAACTGAGTACCGAATAGTTTATCCTGTTGGATGTTTAATCACGGACCAGTTTCGTTGTAATGCGGTAGATGCTCATCTATTTTAGTGTCAAACTGCGTGAAATCGTATTGGGGCCTTTCCCGATAAAAGTAGGAATGGACTTGGCACCAGGCGTCTCGGTTTATTCTAAAGTCTAGGTTTTCTGAAATGAAATACTCGCGAGCCCATCCATCGATTCCGGTCTGTTCAGGAAGTGCACGTATCTAGTAATTTTCAATCGCGCACCCCCATTTGTTCTAGAACATGATTCTACCCTAGGCAATCACCGCCATTGTATTGATGCGGCTCATGCACTGAATTACCCTACCGGTGTAGCAGCGGTATCATCCGAAGCTCAGGTGACAGTCTATCCCAATCCGAGTTCTGGTATTGTGCATATCCAAACAGCATGGCCCCTTGACGAAATAGCCGTATACAATGCGGTAGGTAAGCAGTTGCCAATACAACCCCATGGACGAGATCTAGACCTTTCGGGCGAAGCATCTGGCTTGTATTTTGTAGTTCTAGAAACCCGGAAAGGCAGGTTGGTCAAAAAAGTAGTGAAAAGGTAGTGGTTTTAGGGATGTAAGATTCCATCAACCTGTTCTTTGATCCATTCGCCCAATGTTTCGATACCCAATCGGGTATTGGCACTGGTTTCGAGAATGACGGGAAGCGTGGCAAACAATTGGCTAAGTTCATGTTCAAAGGCCATCATATTGGCTTCTACGATTTTGGGTTTTTTCTTGTCGGTTTTTGTAAAAATAACACCCACTGGTACCCGATGTTCGCCACACCAAGCCATAAACTCTAAATCTATTCGTTGTGGAGGAATGGACGCATCGATCAAGGTGAATACAACAAAAAGATTTTCACTACGAAGAAGGTATTCGGTGATAATTTCTTCAAAATTGGCCCGTATTTTTTTACTCACTTTTGCGTATCCATAACCCGGTAAATCTACCAGATTGAGGATATTTTCGACATCAAAGAAATTGATTAATTGGGTTTTCCCAGGTTTTGCACTGGTTTTGGCCATGTCTTTTTTGCGTGTAAGTGCATTTATTAAAGAACTTTTCCCTACGTTACTGCGACCAATAAAGGCGAACTCAGGGTTCTTATTATCCGTTATTTGTTCTACCAGACTATAGCTTCTCAGGAATTGGGCTCGAGCAAAATTCACGGTACGAAGATAGAACACAAAGTTCATACTGCTTTGTTGTATTAGTTGTAACCCGATAAGATTCCCACGGATGTGGGTAAAAAACGTAATAATCAACCTAAATTTGCACAACCTAAACCCATGGGCACAAACGTAAAACCCTATCAATCTGATAGCACTAAAAAAGAGCAAGTCCAACAAATGTTTGACAATATTGCGCATAAGTACGATTTTTTAAATCGTTTTTTATCGCTCGGTATCGACATTGGATGGCGTAAAAAAGCCATCAAAATGCTGGCAAAACATCAACCAAAAAAAATATTGGATGTGGCCACTGGTACGGCAGATTTTGCTTTGGCAACACTTCCATTGCAACCCGATGAAGTGATTGGTGTAGATATTTCAGAAGGGATGCTAGACGTAGGTAGAAAAAAAATAGCCGATAGAAGGATAACCAACGTCCGATTAGAATACGGTGATAGTGAGCAATTGCAATTTGATAATGATTCATTTGATGCGGTGATTGTAGCCTTTGGTGTTCGCAATTTTGAAAATTTGAGCCAAGGATTATCCGAAATCAATCGAGTACTCAAGCCCGGGGGTATTGCCATGATTTTAGAATTTTCAAAACCAACCGGCTTTTTTGGTCTTATATTTAATCTGTATAACAAAACGTTGCTTCCGCTTTGGGGAAAACTATTTTCGGGCGATTCTGCAGCCTACACATATTTGCCAGAATCTGTAGCAGCATTTCCGGAAGGCAATGAATTTAAACAAATTATGAGGAGTCTATCATACCGAAAAGTAGATGATAGACGTTTGACTTTTGGCGTATGTTCCATTTACACAGGCACAAAATAATTATTGGTTGTTTTTTTGGGTTGCTGGGTCTCGGTGTCCAAGCACAAGAATTAAACCCGTTGTACGACCGAAAACCCATTCGGTTTGGATTTGGTATTATGGGTAACTCAGCAAAAATGAAATTTGTGGCCAGTGATGTTACCCTCAATGATGATTCGCTTCAACGCATAGAATCCATAGCGTATCCTGGTTTTGGTTTGGGAGGGTTAGTTAATTTTAGATTAGCCGATCATTGGGATATGAAAACGATGCTCAACATTCAATTTGCTAGACGAGATTTGAATTATCATTTTAAAAGTGATGTTTTGAAAACAGCGCAAATGGAATCAACGTATATGGAAATTCCGCTTTCTTTTGAGTACAAAAGTGAACGTCATAAGAATATACGGATGTATTTACTGGGCGGATTTACCTACCGATTTGATTTTACGAGTGATATCGACACCGATCGGAGCAACACTAAGCCGATTGTAGCGATGTATCCCCATACATTTTCGTACGATGTAGGGGTGGGATTAGATTTGTATTACGATTATTTTAAATTCAGCCCCGAACTCAAATTAAGCAATGGTCTTGGGAACCAATTGGTGCCCGATGAATTTATCTACTCGTCCAGTTTGAAACGAATTTCACCTAAATTAATCCAAATAAGCCTGATATTCCAATAGTGTTTTTTCAAGTCCAACATACCGATAAAAATACCCGTGCGCGAGCGGGAACGATCACCACCGATCACGGAGAAATTCCGACCCCTATATTTATGCCAGTAGGGACTCAAGGTACCGTAAAAGCGGTAGATCAATCGATCTTGAAGCAAAAGGTAGATGCTAAAATCATTTTAGGCAACACGTATCACTTGTATTTGCGACCTGGATTAGATATTATCAAACAAGCAGGTGGACTTCATCCATTTATAAATTGGGATAGACCCATGCTTACGGACAGTGGTGGTTTTCAGGTATACAGTATTTCCGATCAACGAAAGATTACCGAGGAAGGTGTCATTTTTAGAAGTCATATTGACGGACACAAATTACTCTTTACGCCTGAAAATGTGATGGATACTCAACGAATCATAGGAGCAGATATCATCATGGCCTTTGATGAATGTACGCCTTACCCAGCAACACGCGAATATGCTACCCATTCCATGCATACTACCCACCGGTGGCTGGATCGATGTGTGAAGCGATTTGTTGAAACACAACCCGTGTATGGATATAAACAGCAGTTATTTCCCATCATTCAAGGCAGTGTGTTTGCCGATTTACGGGAACAAAGTACGGAATACTGTTTGAAGCATGATACCGACGGTATAGCCATTGGAGGTTTATCTGTTGGCGAACCCCATGAAGATATGTATGCCATTACGGATCAAATATGTCAGATAATTCCGCCACACAAACCTCGCTATTTGATGGGAGTAGGAACACCAAGTAATTTATTAGAATGTATTCACTTGGGCGTAGATATGTTTGATTGTGTGATGCCTACGCGAAATGCGCGAAACGGAATGCTATTTACAAAGAACGGCACGATTAACATGAAGAATAAAAAGTGGGAAGACGATTTTTCTGCCATAGATGAAGAATTGACGCCTCAATACAGCAAAGCCTACCTGAAGCATCTCTTCAAAGCCAAAGAATACCTCGGAGCCCAAATCGCAAGTGAACACAACCTTACATTTTATCTTTGGTTAGTTAAAGAAGCAAGAAAACACATTTTGGACGATACCTTTGTGTCTTGGAAAAATAAGATGGTTAGAAAATTAGATCAACGCTTATGATAGAAAATATCTATGAACGGACGAAATTCCTATCCAAAACATGTCTAAAAATAGCCATGGTCATACCTAAAGATATACCCCTGAGCTCCCTAGCCAAAGAAGAGCTAGTCAAACGATCTTCTCTACTTGCAATAAAATCGAAAGGATTGATGGTGACCCAAAATCCAGATTTCTTTCTTCAGAAATTAAATGATGCGAGAGAAGCTGTAGATGGATGCCATTTTTGGTTAGATATTATCCATGACGAAGGTTGGATCAAAAAAGACATATTGAAGCCTATTCTGGAAGAGTGTGATGAAATATCACAATTATTTGGAATGGCTATCAAAAAAATAAAACCCAATGGTTAAATGGCATAGAAATTAGAAAAAAGCGAATGCTAACGAAGCTTGATTATTATATCATTAAACGATTCCTTGGTGCTTTTTTACTAGCATTAGGTCTTTTTACAGTAATTATAATCGTGTTTGACTTATCGGAGAAAATTGATGATTTCATAGAGAACAAGGCCCCTTTTTATGACGTAATATTCCATTATTATATTAATTGGGTCCCTTTTTTATTGAATTTATTCAGTCCGGTTTTTGTTTTTATATCAGTCATTTTTTTTACATCTAAAATGGCACAAAAATCTGAGATTATAGCCATACTTGCCAGTGGTGTTTCATATCGGCGTTTGATGCGACCCTATGCCATAACTGCTTTGTTCTTGGCTTTTCTTTCTTTTATCCTATCGGCATGGATTATCCCAGAAGCAGACAAAACGCGAGTTGATTTTGAAAATCAGTATATTAGAGAGCGGACCCATTATACCCAATCACAGATAAAAACACAACTTTCGCCTGGTGTTATACTGAGCATTGGGAATTTTAATTTCTCGGATAGTATAGGTTATAAAGTGAGTTTAGAACGGATCGAAAACAACCAATTGAAGTCTAAATTATATGCTGATCAAATGAGTTGGAACGAAGAAACACAGCAATGGAAATTAACAAAATGGTGGATTCGTTCATTTGAAAATGGGCAAGAAAGACTAAAACGGGGACGATCTTTAGATACCATTATACCATTTAATCCAGAAGATTTTTTTCGAAAAAATGATGATGTGCAGATGTTTAATTTAGCAGAGTTGGACGAAATGATAGCTCTCGAAGAAATGAGAGGCACTGGGAATACTTTTTTTTATTCCACAGAAAAATATAAACGCTTTTTAATGCCTATTGCAATTATTATATTGACATTGATTGGGGTTTCGGTATCCACAAAAAAAACACGGGGAGGGATTGGCTTAAACTTAGGTGTAGGCTTGTTGATCAGTTTTACATTTCTTATCGTCTTTCAATTTTTTCTTGCTTATGGTTCTAGTGGTTCCATGCATCCATTTATCGCAGCTTTGATTCCCAATATTATTTTTGGTACAGTAGCTTTTGTCATGTACAGATTTGCACAGAAATAACGATGGAAAATTATAGTATACAAGAAGGTGGTTTTTTATTGATTGATAAACCAATACGATGGACTAGTTTTGATGTTGTTAAAAAACTGAGGAATATTTCAGGAATCAAAAAGATAGGACATGCAGGGACCTTAGATCCCTTAGCTACTGGCCTATTGATTGTTTGTTATGGGAAGTATACCAAAAAAATTGAATCCATGCAGGCACAAGAAAAAGGATATGTAGGTACTTTCGAATTGGGTAAAACTACACCATCCTACGATTTAGAAACAGCGATTGACAGGGAATTTCCAATACATCATATTTCAAATGAGTTGATTGAAGCCACATTGGATCAATTTAGAGGAGAAATAAAGCAAGTTCCCCCTCAATTTTCGGCAGTGAAAGTAAACGGTAAGAGAGCGTATGAACATGCTCGAAATGGGAATTCCATAGCGCTCAAAGTTCGCAATGCAACAGTTTCTAAATTTGACGTAGATTGTGAAAAATTTCCAACTATAGCATTCAACATAAAGTGCAGCAAAGGAACCTATATTCGCTCATTGGCCAGAGATTTTGGTGAGGCATTGCAAAGTGGGGCTTACATGTCTTCATTAATACGTACATCCATAGGCACTTATCATGTTAAAGATGCGGTGTCGATGACTAATATTCATGAAAAAGACGATTTTTTTAATCATGCAATGCAATTGATTTAATGGAGGTTATATACGATATATCTGATTTTAATCCCCAAAAGAAAGTAATACTTACCCAAGGTACATTCGATGGTGTTCATTTTGGGCATCGACGTATTTTAAGTCATGTAGTATCTGAAGCAAAAAGATGCGATGGAGTGAGTGTACTGCTGACATTTTATCCTCATCCAAGATTGGTTTTACATCCCGATGATAATGATTTGAAACTATTGACTACGATTGAAGAAAAGGTATCTTTAGTGTCTTCATTGGGTATTGATTATCTTGTTATAATTCCATTCACTCAAGATTTGAGTCGATTAAGAGCGGCTGAATTTGTTCGCGATATTTTGGTAGGTCAATTAAGACTATCAAAACTTATAATAGGATATGATCATCGATTTGGAAGAAATAGAGAGGGAGGTCTCCAAGAAATGATTCACTATTCAGATACCTACAATTTTGAACTAGAGGAGATACCACCGCAAGATATTGACGATAGTATTGTTAGTAGCACGAAAATAAGAAAGGCATTATTAGGTGGAGATGTTCATTTAGCTAAAGAATATTTAGGTGATTTTTACTCACTCACTGGCACAGTTGAAGAGGGTTTGCAACGAGGTACAACCATTGGGTACCCTACAGCAAATATTAGGGTGAGTAGTGGTTTTAAACTCATTCCAAAAAATGGTGTGTATGCCGTGTGGGTATATATTGATAAAATAAAGTTTAGCGGTATGTTAAATGTTGGTTTCAATCCTACTTTTGTAGATAAGAAATGGAGTATGGAGGTTCATATTTTTGATTTTAATAAGAATATTTACCACCACAAGATTTTTGTTTCTTTTCAGGCTAGGATTCGTGATGAAATTAAGTTTGAAAATGAATCAGCTTTGGTAGACCAACTAAAACAAGATGAGAATAGGATTAGACAAGTACTGGCGATATAGTTTTTTTGTAGTTTTAACTAGTTTTTGTTCCTCTGTTTTTTCTCAAATTGATTCATCATCCTCAGATTCCGCTATGATCACTTCTGAATTATTTTCATTAGATATCCTTCCTGCCCAATCTATTTATGGGAGAAGTTGGGACCATGAAAATGTAGATTTACCCAAGTATGATCACGCACAGATGAAGTTAGGCTTCAAACTTTCACTTATTGATTCAAATTGTGGTTATGTGCATCCTTTTTCGGGAGTGATTACAAGCAGCTATGGATGGAGAAGAAGTCGATGGCACAAAGGTATTGATATAGATTTAGAAGTAGGAGATCCAGTATATGCTGCTTTTGATGGGTTGGTTAGAATACAACGATATAACCCAGGAGGATATGGGAACTATGTAATGATCCGGCATTATAATGGCCTTGAAACACTCTATGCTCATTTATCTAAATCTATAGTTGAGATAAACCAGACAGTGAGAGCAGGTGATGTAATAGGTTATGGAGGAAATACGGGAAGAAGTACAGGATCTCATCTCCATTTTGAAACCCGATTAATGGGGCAGGCTTTTGATCCATCTCGAATAATAGATTTTAATACTTTTCAAATCAAGGATCCAAATCCATTTATCAATCATACGTGGTTTCCTTATATAAAAAACGGGAATCCTAATATACAAGTTTATCCAGCAAGTGCTAAGCGATACCACAAAATTCGATCCGGAGACACGTTGTATGGTCTGTCATTGAAATATGGTACTTCAGTAAATACAATCTGCAAATTAAATGGTATTCGAAGAACGACTGTTCTTCAAATTGGACGTTCATTACGTGTGAAATAGTGTTTAATTTTTGAATTGTATACTTTCAATGGTATGCATGATATCCTTGTTGATGAAATTATAGATGGGAAGGATGCTATCCCTGTTGGTCTTGGCATTGAAGTAAAATGAACCCCTCAGAAAATGCGATTTTCCATCTGAAATAAAAAAATTAAGCGGTGTGGCAGTTTTACCTTCTAAATCATAAATCATACCTGTTAAATTTTTAACAGGATCATTAATTTCGCGTTCTATGATTTCTTCTGCTATTTGAAGGTGGGGTTTGAAAACCATTCGGTATGCATCTTCTGTGAGACTATCCAAATCACCTGGACCTTCAATTGGAATATAGCTTAAATGAAGCGTTGCATTAAAGGGTGTATAATCGACATTGTACCAACATGAGTTGTCTGGATCATCTATGTTTTTAAATGTACTATAAATTGGGATATCTAGAGAAAATGGACAAGCCGGTGTTTGTGTTTCATTTCCTCGTTCTGGGAAAGTAATTTTGGGATAAGCCTTGGGCCTTGGCGTATATTCCGCACATCCATATAGAATGATAATAAACAACAAGCAGATATTAGGTGATATCTTCATTATTTTGCGGGCTGAGTTCCAACTTTATTCGTTTGATTTTTCGATTATCCGCACTTTCTATGGTAAATGTCATGATATCAAAATGGATGGTGTCTCCAATAGAGGGTATCTTTTTATGAATCTCAAGAATAAGTCCTCCTATGGTGTCTGCATCCTCTCTGGCTGAGTCAAAATAATCTTGAGATAAGTGTAAGATTTTTACAATATCATGAAGGGATGTTTTCCCTTCAAAAATATAGGTATGATTGTCCAATTTTGAGAAAGCTAAATCTTCTTCATCAAACTCATCTTTTATCTCACCAAAAACTTCCTCCAATATGTCTTCCATGGTCACAATCCCGCTGGTTCCGCCATATTCATCCACTACGATGGCCATATGGACTCTTTTTTCTTGAAACTCTTCTAATAACGCATCTATTTTTTTGTGTTCAGGGACAAATAAAGTTGGACGGATTAGGTGGTGCCAATTAAATTCTTTTTGTTCATGGATGTGAGGTAAAAGGTCTTTTATGTATAGTATGCCTTTTACATTATCGAAATTTTCTTCATATATCGGAATTCGACTATACGTCCATTCAATTGCTGTTTTAAGTAATTCCAACGATGGCGTTTCAAGGTCCAGACAATTTACTTCAGTACGTGGTTTCATAATTTGCTTGACACTAGTAGTGCCAAAATTAATAAGACCTTTAAGGATGTGTTTCTCTTCTATTTCTTTATTTTGATCAGCAATATCAATCGCTTGACTAATTTCTTCTACAGAAATATTGTGCTGTCTACTTTTTAAATGTTTGTCAAAAATAGAAGAACTTTGAACCAGTAAAATAATGATTGGTTTTAGTGTAAGATAGCATAGTTGTAAAGGTTTTGCCATTAAACGCACAATCTGTGTGTTATTTCTAGTGGCATAAATTTTAGGGATTATCTCGCCAAATAATACAATAATAAAAGTGATGAATACAACCTGAATCATAAAGTTGATATCAATTATTCCAATAGGTGAAATGATATGTTGAAAATCAAATAATTGGTTAAAAAGGTAACTAGCATATATCACAATGAAAATATTGACGAGGTTATTCATTAACAATATGGTAGCCAAAAGACGACGTGTAGCAGTTTGTCTATCCGGATCATTGATTAATTTTAGCGCAGTATGACTTTGAGGTGAATCTTCATCATTAAGTTCCGCTAAATTTTCAGGGCTTAAACTGAAAAAAGCATTTTCTGAGCTAGAAAATAGAGCAGATAATCCAAGAAACAAAAGAATTAAAAATACACCTATCCACAAAGAAGGTGAAGCCCAATTAAATTCGGTTAATAGCAGAGAATTTAATTGAATTTTAAAATGATAATAAGGCTCTGGGTCTATCTTCAAGGTTTGGTATAGAAATTAAAATGGCAAGTCGTCGTCTCCACTATCCATAATACTATCAATAGCACCTTCGTTTTGTTTTGCAATTTCTTGACTGTTTTCATGATTGGATGGAGGAGGTGTGTTATGGTCACTTGTATTGCTATTGTTCCTATCCATCATGTTCATAGTAGTAACTCTAATTCGTGTAGTGTAGCGTTTAATGCCGTCTTTCTCCCACTCTTCAGTTTTGAGTTTACCTTCTACATATACCAATGAACCTTTTTTAAGATATTTTTCGGCCACCTTAGCTAAACCATCCCACATTTCAAGATTATGCCATTCGGTAGTTTCTACACGATTGCCATTTCTATCATTGTAGCGTTCATTAGTGGCAAGAGTTAAATTAGCAACAGCTCTATCCTTATCTAGGTAACGTACTTCTGGATCTTTTCCAAGATGTCCAATTAGGGTGACTTTATTAATCATGGGTGTTTCGTTTCATAAAATTTTGTATCAAAATACTCAATGGATATTTTGTACCCATTGCTTTCATTGTTATTTCAAATATATTGT
This sequence comes from uncultured Bacteroidia bacterium, assembly GCA_943787465.1. Taxonomy (GTDB): domain Bacteria; phylum Bacteroidota; class Bacteroidia; order NS11-12g; family UBA9320; genus UBA9320. The sequence goes on from CALSMN010000010.1 coordinate 15,633, forward strand.
TTTTTAAAAAAAGTGGTCGTTTATTAAGATTTATTGTGTAAAAAGTAGCATAAATTTTACGATGAGATAATAGATGTTTAGTAGTATAAGAGTCAATGATTTTAATTTTGGGATTATTGGTAAAATATTCACTGAGTTCACAAATTGTATCTTCCGATGATTTTAAACTTTCCACCATAGGAAACTGATATAAGTTTTTCCATATCCCTTCTGTTCGTTGTTCTATGTATGTATTTTCCTTATATCGAATAAAAAAGTAGGTATGAAATGTATTGACGACTTTAGTCCTTCCTCTTTTATAAGGCAGTTGGTCTACTTTACGGTTCTTGTATGCAATACATTGATGGCTAAATGCACACCGATCACACGCAGGTTTTTTGGGGACACATTGTAAAGCTCCAAATTCCATGATAGCTTGGTTGAAGATATCCGGTTGAGATTGATCAAATATGATTCCCAAAGCATGTTGAATTTTCTTTTTTCCTTGATTAGTATCAATAGGTTCTTCAATGCCAAACAAACGACTAATAAAACGGTACACATTGCCATCTAACACAGGGTGAGGAAGTTTAAAAGCAAAACTTGCAATAGCAGCAGCAGTATATTCGCCAATACCTTTTAAAGATAGTATAGTTGAGTAATCTGATGGGAAGATGCCATGATAATATAGATGTATATTTTTTGCAGCTTCATGAAGGTTACGTGCTCTAGAATAATATCCTAAACCTTGCCAAAGAATTAGAATGTCTTTTTCGGAGGCCATAGCCAGATCGCTAATCGTAGGATATTGGGTAATAAATGCATGATAATAAGGGAGGCCTTGGCTTACTCTTGTTTGTTGGAGAATTATCTCAGAGATCCATATTTTATAAGGGTCAGTGGTGTCTCTCCAAGGTAAATTTCTTTTGTTTTTTTGATACCAATCGATTAATACTGTACTGAATTCCAAAACTTCTTCAAAAAAACAATGTAGAGGTCAATAATTGTTAAAAAAAATATACTTTTGTGTGCTTAACCAAAATTACCACTATAAAATGACCAAAGCAGAAGTAGTTGAAGAAATTTCAGAACGAACAGGTATAGAAAAACTTGTAGTACAAGAAGCAGTTGAAAGTTTTTTCAAGGTCGTTAAAGGTTCATTAGTAAAAAATGAAAATGTTTACTTCAGGGGTTTTGGTAGTTTTATTGTTCAAAGAAGAGCGGAAAAAGTAGCTCGTAATATCTCCAAGAATACTCAGATTACGATACCTGCTCATAACATACCCAAATTCAAACCTGCAAAATCTTTTGTTACAAAAGTGAAAAACGGGTAAGATTCATATGATTTTGAAAATACTTTTTTTCTTATTATTAATTGTTCCATTGACAAAAAAATACATAAGGTAACCCCAAAAAATTAGTATTCATTGAAACAAAAAACGTCAACTATAAATGCATTAATCATAGCAACAGGTGTCTTGATCATTATTTTTTTGTGCTTACAAGGATATCATTCAAGGACCAAACTAATGGATTCAGGTCATTCTCATTCTGAAACTAGTGTATCTCAAAATAAAGGCAATCAAATACCAGCGGAGGATATTGAATCTACTATCGATATTGCTTTAGAAAACATAAAAAAAGGGAAAGAAACAGGTGATATGGGACTGGTCATGAATGAAGGTATTTTAAAGTTAAGAGCAGTAAACGAGTCTTCTCCAGATAATTTAAGAGCCATATATCATTTAGGGATGTTGTCAATAGAATCAGGGCAACTGGAAAAAGCTAAAAAAAGATTTGAAAAATTAGTATCTTTGCAGCCCGAAAATGAAGAGTATTTGAAAATACTTAATCAAATAAGGTCACAAACAGAATAAAAAGATTAGAAAATATATATTATGCCAAGCGGTAAAAAACGAAAAAGACATAAAATTGCTACTCACAAACGAAAAAAACGTTTGAGAAAAAACAGACACAAGAAAAAGAAATAATTTAATTCTTAAGAAATATGACCTACGAAATGATTATTGATGTAGGACGTGAAGGAGAAAGAATTGCTCTTCTTAAGGATAAGAAACTTGTTGAATTACACCAGGAAAATACTAGTTCCAAAAAATTTCTAGTTGGTGAATTATATTTAGGTACAGTTAAGAAAATTATGCCAGGCCTCAATGCTGCTTTTGTAGACATAGGTCATGAAAAGGATGCTTTTCTTCACTACCACGATTTAGGTCCTTATATCAAATCTTGGTTGAAAATAACCAATGAAACGATGAACGGCCAAAGAACAGATGGTGATTTATCACAATTTGTTTTGGAGCCAGAAACAGTTAAAACTGGTAAAATAAATCAAATACTAAAGCGTAACCAACAAATTCTTGTTCAGATTGCAAAAGAACCAATTTCTTCTAAAGGTCCGCGACTAACCACTGAAATCTCCATTGCTGGGAGATATTTTATTCTAGTGCCCTTCTATGATACAGTCAATGTTTCAAAAAAAGTAAGCACCTTTGATGAAAGAAAACGTCTAAAAAACCTTGGGAATAGTCTCAAAACTCCAAAGCTTGGGCTGATTTGTAGAACTGCAGCTGAGGAAAAAGGAGGTCAAGATTTACATCAAGATATCCTTGAATTGCAAAATAAGTGGAATGATATTTTTTTGAAACTACCCGCGGCATCACCTCGAGATAGAGTATTAGGAGAGTCTCAAAAAAGCTTTACCATTCTCAGAGATTTATTAAGCTATGACTTTTCTAACATCACAGTAAATCAAAAATTACTGTTCGAGGATATGAAATCGCATTTAAGCTCGATTGATAAAAAATTAGTCAAAGTATTAAAGTACTATTCAGGTAAAGAAGACATATTCAGCACCTATGGCATAGATAAACAAATCAAATCCTCATTTGGAAAAACTGTTTCATGTGCAGGAGGAGCCTACCTGATTATTGAACACACAGAAGCACTGCATTCTATTGATGTAAACAGTGGCAGCAAACACGCAAAATCAGCTAATCAGGAAGAAAACGCCCTAGCAACTAATTTAGATGCTGCCAGAGAAATTGCCCGACAGCTTCGATTACGAGATATGGGAGGTATCGTGGTAATTGATTTTATAGACCTGAGGACACCTAGTTTTAAAAGGCAACTATTTAACACACTTCGTGATGCGATGGAGGATGACAAAGCCAAACATACTATTTTGCCTATGAGTAAGTTCGGATTAATTCAGATTACACGGCAACGTGTTCGTCCTGAAATGTCAATTAAAACTGCAGAACAATGTCCTACTTGTGCTGGAACAGGGTCTATAGTTTCTAGTGTAATGATTATTGATAATATCGAAAATCATTTAAATCACTTAATGACTACCGCCACTTACAAAAAAATAACCATAGTTACTAACCCATATTTGGCGGCGTACCTCACTCAAGGATTACCCTCTATGCGAACAAAATGGTATTTAAAATATAAAAAATGGATTAACATCAAATCTGATATTAAGTATGGTATGCTTGCATATAGTTTTTTTGATATAAATAATGAACCCATAGATATGGAAATACCATAATGGGAATAAAACTTATCGTTGTTGGGAAAACAAAGCCATTTTATTTTCTAGAAAGCGAACAAGAATATTTAAAGCGTATTCAAAAATACTGTAGCTTCAGCTACTTAACGATACCTTCCTCTAAAAAATCTAAAGTAAAATCTGAATGTCTAATGGTAGAAGAAGAACAAATCTTAAAGAACACGAATGATCAGGATTTTATTATTTTGCTAGATGAGCATGGATTACAATATTCTAGTAGAAAATTTGCTAATCAACTTAATGAAAAATTAATTCGATATGCCAACATCACTTTTATTATTGGGGGAGCATTTGGTTTTTCAGATAAGATATATGCAATTTCCAATGCAAAATGGAGCTTATCATCATTGACTTTTCCTCATCACATGGTTCGGACTATATTCTTAGAGCAATTGTATAGATCATTTACAATTTTGAATGGAGAGAGTTATCACAATGATTAAATTGACATATAAAAATCATAATATTAAAGAAACATTTTATTTATCCTAAACTTTGATATGTTTGTAGCGTTTTCATATTAAAATTAAACAAAAGTTTTTGGTGATACCAACTACACACCTGTAAAATTATGGCAAAAAAAACAAAAGAAAATCCTGAAGAAAAGAGAAAAATGGGTAGGCCTCCTACTAAACCTGTAACCAAAAGGCCTGCATATTATGTAAATGTGAAAGTGAGTAATTCCATGAATTATCAAACAACTAATGTGTTGATAAGTAAGGATACTATCCCAGAAATAAAACAGCTAATAGCAAGGTCACCACAAAAAGTGGAGTTGTTAGGCTATTGGAACGGGAAATCATACGATAGTGTTCCGGAGCTTGAAAAATTTATTAAAGACAGGCAATCATAACCAAATTAATCTAATCAAGGGAGTGCTTGCACTCCCTTTTTTTATACCCTAACATGGATGTTTAAGCGTTATTCTTTACAGTTTTGGTTATTGTGTCTGAGCACGCTTCTTTTTTTCTTTAGTTTTACCTTAATCATACCAGAACTACCCGATTATATTTCTTCTCTAGGGGGTAAAGATTACAAGGGATTTACCATAGGATTATTTACAATTTCTGCAGGATTATCTCGTCCTGTAAGTGGAAAATTAGCAGATTTAATTGGGAGAAAACCAGTGATGCTATTTGGTGGATTAGTATGTGTTATTGTTTCATTGATGTATCCTCTCTTTACCTCAATATTTGGCTTTTTACTGCTTCGTTTCATTCATGGCATGAGTACCGGATTTATGCCTACAGGAACGGTAGCATATATTGCAGATATTATTCCAAGTGATAGAAGAGGGCAAGCAATGGGACTAGTTGGTGTGATGAACAATGTTGGTCTAATGTCTGGAAATGCTGTAAGCACCTATATTGTTGAAAGTATTGGTATTCAAAATTTATTTCTTTTATCAGGGGGTATTGCTGTTTTATCCGTGTTTATTGTTTTATGGATGAAAGAATCTTTGCCATCTACTCAACCCTTAAAATTAAAATCATTTGCTATTAAATGGAGTGATTTTTATGATTCAAGAGCTAAAGATCCAGCCGTAATAATGTTACTTAGTGTTACAGTTTTTGGAACAATTATAACTTTGATGCCCGATTATTCCATGGGTTTAGGGGTCTCTAATAAGGGGCTTTTTATTTCCATCATGACCATTTCAACTGTCCTTGTTAGGTTGTTTACGAGCACCTTATCTGACAAGTATGGGCGTCTTGTTAGTTGTCAAATTGGTACATTTTTGTATCTTATAGCTTGCCTTTTACTCACGACAAAGCAATTGCCATTATTTTATTTGTCTGCAGTGGTCTGTGGTTTTGCTTCAGGTATAAATTCGCCAGCATTATTTGCTTGGACAGTAGATCTGGCTCACGGAAAGCAAGTGGGCAGATTAATTGCAACTTTGTTTATATCGCTTGAGGCAGGAATTACTATTGGTGCTTTTGCTAGTGCATTTATTTATGATAATGTATTTTCTAATTTCACCTATGTGTTTATTTTCCTTGCTTTTATTATAGTTATTTCAATTGGATATCTATTTGGTATAGCTAAGCCAAAGTACACTAAAAAAACTATTAATATCTAATTTTTTTTTGATCTAAAATAGTGTGATGATTCATCCTTTTTGGGTATCACAAATTGGGTCTGTCAATACAGGTTATTTTTTTTTAAATAGTGCTATATATTCTTTATTCAAAAGAATACATTTGCACCAAAATTTATAAATTTTTCATGGGAAAAAGCGTAAAAATTAGACGAGGATTGGATATATCGCTAGAAGGCAAACCTTCTACACATATTCACACGCTATCCTCACCAACAACATTTGCTGTTAAACCCACCAATTTTAAAGGACTAGTTCCAAAATTAAAAGTAAAACAAGGGGATGAAGTGAAGGCAGGTGATTGTTTGTTCTCGGACAAAAAAAATGATAAAATTTGTTTTACATCTCCAGTAAGTGGAGAGGTGATTGAGATTGTTCGAGGGAATAGAAGAGCAATTATTGAAGTAAAAATACTTGCTGATAGCCAAATTAGCTATAAGACTTTTGACACCACAAATTTTGCATCAAAGTCGCCAGATGATATCAAAGCTATTTTGTTAGAATCGGGATTGTGGCCATTCATTGTTCAAAGACCATTTGGCACTTTAGCAGATCCTACCATCACTCCAAAATCTATCCATGTATCTGGTTTTGATTCATCACCTCTTGCTCCTGATTTAGGAGTTTCTCTTCGTGGGCAAGAATTGTTTATAGAGAAAGGTTTTAAAATACTGGATGCGCTCTGTGAAGGGAATGTTCATCTAAACCTAAATCCCAAAAAAGACAATACTGTTTTTAAAAATATCACCAACACTACAGTGAATCATTTTCAGGGTCCTCACCCTAGTGGATTAGTTGGTGTTCAAATTAATAAAGTAGATCCCATCAATAAAGGAGATGTCGTCTGGACCATCAAACCACAGCATGTAGCATTTATAGGTAAACTTTTTGAAACGGGTCAGCTGGATTTAGAACAAAACATTGTACTTGCTGGCTCCGAAATTAAAGAACCAGCCTATTATACTAGTCGTGTAGGTGCTTGTATTGATAATTTATTGGAGAATAATTGCTCGAATGATAATGTACGAGTCATCAGTGGAAATGTTCTAACGGGAGACAAAATCAGTACATCAGGATATCTTGGATTTTATGACAATCAAGTAACTGTTATTCCTGAAGGAGATGAATATGAATTGCTTGGTTGGCTTTTGCCTTCATATCCAAGACCGACCATCAGTTCCTCTTTACCTATATCTAAGTTTTTAAAGAAAAAATTTAAGGTTAATACAAATCCTCATGGTGAACCAAGAGCTTATGTAGTTACAGGACAATATGAAAAAGTAATGCCCATGGACATTATGCCTCAACAACTTATAAAAGCCATTATGGCGAAGGATTTGGAGCTTATGGAGAATTTAGGTATCTATGAAGTGATTGAAGAGGATATGGCGCTATGTGAGTTTGTTTGTACTTCTAAAATAAATGTACAACAAGTGCTATCAGAAGGGTTACAATTAATGGCAGAAGAAAGTTAATATGAAATTTTTAAGAAATCAAATTGATAAATTAAAACCTACTTTTTCAGAAGGGGGTAAGTTGAGCTTTTTGCACTCAACTTTTGATGCATTTGAAACTTTTTTATTTGTTCCTAACCACACTACAAAAAATGGTGCTCATATTCGAGATGGAATAGACTTGAAGCGAACCATGTTTACTGTAATTGTTGCAATGCTTCCTGTGTTATTGTTTGGATTATGGAACGTGGGTCATCAACAGTCTTTGGCACTTACGGGCACAGATGGAAGTTTATTCAATAACTTTATGATAGGATTAATTCAAACATTACCTATCATTATTGTTTCCTATGGTGTAGGTCTGGGTATTGAAATGGCTTTTGCTCAATTTAGAGGACATCCTGTAAATGAGGGCTTCTTGGTGACAGGAATGCTAATACCATTGTGTATGCCGCCAGATGTTCCTTTGTGGATGGTAGGGTTAGCGACAGCTTTTTCTGTAGTCATTGGAAAAGAAGTTTTTGGAGGTACAGGAATGAACTTATTGAACCCAGCGTTGACTGCTCGTATGTTCTTATATATTGGCTATCCAACAAGCATGAGTGGTGATGCGGTATGGACTTATCTTCCTGAGGGTTCTAAAACGGTAGACGGTTATTCTGGGGCTACCAATCTTGGTGAATTAGCTGCTGCGACTGCAGAGGGTAAATCTTGGAGTGATGATATATTGTCTGCTAGTATTATGGATAGTTTTTGGGGTAATATTCAAGGTTCTATTGGCGAAACGTCAGTGGTCGCCTGTTTGATAGGAGCATTTATTTTGATTGCTTCCGGTATTGGTAGTTGGAAAATTATGCTAAGTACGTTGTTAGGAGGCCTATTTATGGGTTGGATCTTTAATATTTCAGGAGCCACGGGTGCTTATATGGATATGCCTGCTTATTATCATTTAATTATTGGTGGATTTATGTTTGGAGCAGTATTTATGGCCACAGATCCAGTTTCTGCGGCCCAAACAGAGAGTGGAAAATGGATATATGGATTTCTTATAGGTTTGTTGACTGTTCTCATTCGAGTATTTAACCCAGGATATCCAGAAGGAATTATGATGGCTATACTTCTGATGAATGTGTTTGCCCCACTTATAGATTACTATGTAGTTCAGTCTAACATTAATAAAAGATTAAAACGTGTCAATGCTTAATAAAAATAGTAACAATTACATTATTACCTATGCGGTAATCATGACCTTGGTTTTTGGCTCTGTACTTGCTGTGGTAGCGATGGTTCTAAAACCAAAGCAGGATATGGAAGTTTTACTAGAAAAACAAAACTTTATATTAAAAGCGGCTTTGGGAGAGAAAGCAATAGGATCGATGTCTGATAAAGAAATTACAACACTTTATGATGAAACTGTTGTAGCTCAAGTTATTAAGTCAACGGGTAAAGTGCTTGAAACGGAAGAAGCAAGCGTAAATGTTTTCAAAGAGTATAAAAAACCTAAAGATACCCGTGAATTACCTGTTTATATCATTTATGAAAATAAAGACAAATCCAAAATAATTTCCTATGTTTTTCCTGTTTATGGAAAAGGATTATGGGATTTTATTTGGGGATATGTAGCTCTTGAATCAGATTTAGAAACGATTTCAGGTGTGGTATTTGATCACAAAGGGGAAACCCCTGGATTGGGAGCACGGATTACTGATGCAGAAGTTCAAGGACGTTTCAAGGGAAAGAAAATTGTTGATACATTGTCCGGTGAAATGAGCATACCGTACTTTGAAAAAGGGGAAGGAAATGATTATTCAAACAACCCACAACAAGTGGATGGATTGAGTGGGGCTACCATCACTGCAAAAGGAGTGAGTAGTATGCTAGATAGCTATTTAACTTTGTATAAACCATTTATTTTAGCACAAAAAAATGAGTACTGAAACATTAGAAAAAGAAGTTCAAGAGGTTAAGAAACCTGCAGAACCACTTTTTAGTAAAAAAAGAAGAAAGCTTCTTTCCAATCCTTTGGATGAAGATAATCCTATAACTATTCAGGTATTAGGAATTTGTTCGGCACTCGCCGTTACAGTTGCAATGAAGCCAACACTAGTTATGGCAATTGCTGTAACAGCAGTACTAGTTTTGGCCAATGTTGTAATTTCTGCATTGCGAAATACGATACCCAATCGAATTAGAATAATTGTTCAGTTAGTAGTTGTAGCCTCATTAGTCGCTATTGTAGATCAAGTATTGAAAGCGTATAGCTATGATGTTTGGAAAGAATTGTCGGTATTTATCGGTTTGATTATAACGAATTGTATCGTGATGGGAAGACTAGAAGCATTTGCTCTAGGAAATAAACCTTGGGATGCTATGTTAGATGGTTTAGGAAATTCATTTGGATATGCTTGGATCATCTTAGCGATTGCTTTTTTTCGAGAACTGACTGGTAGTGGAAAATTATTTGGGGTAAAGGTTCTCCCTGATGAATATATGGGAAATGGGGTGATGATGTCACCAGCAGGAGCATGTATTTTATTGGGGGTGTTGATATGGATAATTAGAAGTAGAAACGGATACGTAGAAGAATAAATAATGGAAAATTTACTAAACATATTTGTCAAATCGATTTTTATCGATAACATGATTTTTGCTTACTTCTTAGGAATGTGTTCCTATTTGGCAGTTTCTAAAAAATATAAGACAGCTGCAGGACTTGGTATGGCTGTAATTTTTGTATTAGGAATTACAATACCTTTAAACTGGTTGGCATACAATTATCTTTTAAAGGAAGGAGCTCTGACATGGATAAGTGAAGATTTTGCTTCCATAGATTTAGAAGTATTAAAGTTCATCGTATTCATTGCAATTGTAGCTGCATTTGTTCAACTTACAGAAATGGCTGTAGAAAAATTTTCTCCGTCATTGTACAATTCATTGGGGATATTTTTACCCTTGATAGCTGTAAATTGCTCAATTCTAGGTGGGGCTTTATTTTTACCTACTCGAGATTATGAATTTGTTGAAGCCGTTACCTTTGGTTTAGGATCGGGTATTGGATGGTTTTTAGCTGTTGTTTCATTAGCGGCAATTCGAGAAAAAATGGCCTATGCTGACGTGCCTAAGCCACTAAGAGGTCTTGGAATTACATTCATTATTGTAGGTCTAATGGCTTTTGGATTTATGAGTTTTGGTGGATTTGAACTCCCTTTTAAAAATAAAGAACAACAAGAACAAGCTGAAGCAGAAAAAGTAGCTCAATCAGAAGAACAAAATCTACCAATTTCAGCCGTAAATAACTCAAAATAAAAATGATTTTAGCGATTAACACAACAGTCATAATTTTAGCTGCGGCTGTATTTACATCCATTATTATACTTTTGGTATCCATGCTAATGGTTGCTGCAAAAAGACTTGTAAATTCTGGTGCAGTTAAGTTAACTATAAATGGAGAACGAGAAGTTGAGGTAGCAGCAGGTGGTACTCTCCTTAATGTTTTACAAGATCAAAAACTATTTTTACCTTCAGCATGTGGAGGAGGAGGTACTTGTGCCATGTGTAAATGTCAAGTACATGAAGGTGGTGGGGACATCTTACCTACAGAAACGGGTCACATTAAACGTCGAGAACAAAAAGATAATTGGAGACTTGCATGTCAAGTTAAAGTAAAAGAGGATATGGTAGTTGAGGTTCCAGAAGAAGTTTTTGGAATCAAAAAATGGGAATGTGAGGTGGTCTCTAATTACAATGTCGCTTCATTTATTAAAGAGTTTGTAGTTAAATTACCTGAAGGTGAAAACTTGGATTTTGAAGCAGGCGGGTACATCCAAGTAGATGTTCCAAAAACGACAGTTCACTTTAAAGATATTGATATCACAGCACATCCGGAGTTAGTAGAATTGGGCAGAGATCCAATGGATTTTAAATCGGAGTGGGATAAATACGGTTTGTGGGATTTAAAAATGGAAAATGATGAACCCATTTTTAGAGCTTATTCTATGGCAAATCATCCAGCTGAAGGGAATATTGTTATGCTGAACATCCGTATAGCAACTCCACCATGGGATCGTAAAAATAACAAATGGATGGATGTTAATCCTGGTATCTGTTCTTCTTTTGTATTTGGTTGCAAACCAGGGGATAAAGTGACTATTTCTGGACCTTATGGTGAATTTTTTATTAAAGAAACAGATGCGGAAATGCTATACATTGGGGGTGGTGCAGGTATGGCTCCTATGCGATCTCATTTATTTCACTTATTCCATACTTTGAAAACGGGTCGTAAGGTTACGTATTGGTATGGAGGTCGTTCGAAAAGAGAATTATTCTATTTAGATCATTTTAATAAAATAGCTTCAGAATTTCCCAATTTCAAATTTTTTATTGTGTTATCCGACGCCATGCCAGAAGATAATTGGACTCCCAAAACGGATATCAATGATGAAAATGGTGATGGTTTCTCAGGATTTGTTCATCAAGCAGTGATTGACCAATATTTGAGCAAACATGAAGCTCCTGAAGATATAGAATTTTATTTCTGTGGTCCTCCTTTAATGAACCAAGCTGTTCTTAAAATGTGTGATGATTGGGGTGTTCCGCCAGAAAATGTTGCTTTTGACGATTTTGGAGGATAATTTTACCCGATGAATTGTATGCAAATACTCAAAAAAGGCAGAATATTCTGCCTTTTTTTTGTTTTGATAGGTGTATCAAGTTGTACCAAAGATCAGGAAATAATCCCACAACAAATAAGTGGTAATGCACTAGGTACGACCTACCATATTTCATATATTGGAAATGAAATTAAACACATCGAGGTAGCTATTGATTCCATTATAGATGCTATTAATCATGGTCTATCTACCTACCAGCATAACTCATTGATTTCTTGTTTTAATTCCAATAATACATCACTGTGGGAAGACTCCAATGAGTATCGTTATTATGAAAGTGATTTGAAACACTTCACATTCATGGTGAATCTATCAAAACAGATTTCGGTGAGCACAGATGGTGCTTTTGATCCAAGCTCGGCCTGTTTGTTTGAGGAATATAACCGTGCTAAAAAAAATCAAATAAAAATGGATGATCAAATTATTCAATCGTGCCTCGGTCATCAAGGGTTAGATAAAATAAGATACGATTCCGTGGGATATCCTATCAAATCTGATTCATTAATGCAACTCAATTTTAATGCCATAGCTAAAGGGTATTTAGTTGATGTGCTGGGTGTCTATTTTGATCATAAAAAGATAGAAAATTATTTAATTGAGGTAGGTGGGGAGATGATAGCAAAGGGAGAAAACGGTTCAGGTTTACCTTGGACTGTGGGCATTACAACCCCTATTCCAAATGCTGATCCTACTCAATTTTTTCATGTTCTACCTCTAAAGAATAAAGCAATAGCTACCAGTGGGAATTATCAAAATTTCTATAAAATAGACGGTTTGGTAGTTGGACATACTATGGACCCCAGATCTGGCCGTCCGGTAATGACCAATTTAAGAAGTGCAAGTATTTTTCATAAAAGCTGTGCAGTTGCAGATGCTTATGCTACAGCATGTATGACTCTAGGTTTGGAAGAATCAATCGCTTTAATCAAACAGGATACGTCATTATCTGCTTATTTTATTTTTGAAAAAGAGCATGAACTCATGGGGCAATTTGTGGAGTAGTATCCTATAATTCCAAGGATTATTTTTACTTTGTATACGGATGAATGATAGAACACAACGTGTAGCTGGCAAATTGATGCGCTACGTTCAGGTAGATACACAAAGTGACCCTGAAAGCAACACATTTCCAAGTACTGAAAAACAAAAAAACTTAAGTAGGCTATTGGTGGAAGAACTTTTAGCTATGGGTATTCAGGATGCGATGATGGATGAGTGGGGGTATGTATTTGCAACCATACCTAGCAATTCATCCAAGGATAATATTCCCACGGTTTGTTTCTGTTCGCATGTTGATACAGCGCCAGATTGTAGTGGAGCTCACGTGAAACCCATTTTACATCGAAAATATCAAGGTCAGGATCTGGTTTTGCCCGATGATAGGACACAAGTAATTCGTCTGAAAGATCATCCGTACTTAAAAGAGCGGATTGGTGATGATATCATCACCGCCAGCGGTAAAACATTACTTGGGGCTGATGATAAAGCCGGTGTAGCTATTATCATGCAACTCGCTGAAGAATTAATTCATCATTCAAACGTATTGCATGGCAATGTCCGGATATTATTTACACCGGATGAAGAAGTAGGGAGAGGAGTAGATCACCTGGATATGAAAAAATTAAATGCAGATGTAGGATATACCTTGGATGGTGGACCAAGAGGATCGTTAGAGGGCGATACGTTTTCTGCTAATTCCATGACCATTCGGTTTAAGGGGGTTAGTGCTCATCCAGGATATGCAAAAGGAAAAATGGTAAATGCTGTAAAAGTGATGAGTCATTTTTTGGAGCAATTACCCAAGGACCATTTTTCGCCCGAGACTACTCAAGGTAACGAGGGATTTGTCCATCCATACAATTTAAAAGGTCAATTAGAGGAATCGAGTGTCGATTTTTTAATACGGGATTTTACAACAGAGCAGTTGATTCAACACCAAGAGCGTCTAATTACCCTATGTGAGCAGACCTGTAGTCAGTATCCAGGGGCAAGTTATACTACAGAAATACACGAACAGTACCGCAACATGCGCGAGGTACTGGATCAGCACCCCTACATAGAAGCAAATGCTCTATTGGCCATGAAAAGAATTGGAATAGAGCCAAGAAGAGATTGGGTACGAGGAGGAACCGATGGTTCTCGCTTGTCATTCATGGGACTTCCATGTCCCAATTTATTTACAGGGGAAATGGCCATTCATAGCAAGCACGAGTATGTGAGTGTGCAAGATATGGAGGCAGCAGTTAAAACCTGTATAGAAATACTTAAAGTGTATGAGGAGGGTAGCTAGTAGCTAATTAAATTCGTGGTTTCAGCTTATAAAAGTAACATTTAGATTATGATATACTCCGTTATGAAGAATTCATTTTTTATACTTTTAATTATAATGATTGGATGCAATGATAATAGTATCTCTGGGTTTACCGCTAGTGAAATTAAAGAGCCAGATCAAAGAATATTGATCAAATTCGAGCATTTCAAATCAGACTTTGATGTCTATTGGCATGATGAAGAAAAAATGGCTTCACTAGCACTTTCTAAATCAAAATTTAGTGAAGAACAAAAACAAAATTTATTCAATTCGCTTGGTAAGGATTTGTACAGTGAGGATATTGTCTCTGTTTCTGTATACAGTAAAAGCATAGGGGATTCCATGAGTCTGAGTTCTCCTTCAACGATGGGGCTATTAATTTTTTCTTTAGACAACGGTTATCTGACGGCTAGGTTGTTTTCTTATGAACAGAATGAATTAAAAAAAGTAGTTGAATCTAAAGTATCTTTTATTTCTACAAATGATATTGTAAATGCAGGTGAATTGATTTCAGGTATTCATCGTAGCAGTACTTTGTATTCTTTTGCATTTATAGATTATGTTCGGGTTCCCAAACCCATGCTTAATCAACCTATCTTATCGGAATTATTGGAGGGGATAAAGCGTTGAAGAAGATTCAGAATAATCTATCTATACAACTTTTTCACTTTTGCACTCTTCCGTTGGCATGGCTCCACACAGGGTACAGGCTGTTCCTTCTTCCTGCATCATGGGGTTTTTGCCAGCACAACCTCCTCTAACTTCTCCATCTTTTACTAAGAATACACGAATAGCCATGCCAATAATAGCGATAGACATTACGGCTAGTATGATTCCTAAAAGGGGTAAAAATGACATATATTAAATTAAAGATTACAAAGATATACTACATTAATGGGTATTTATCACACTAGAATTGAAACTAGGGTATAATTCAATCATTTTTGAGTCATATTGAGATTTTAAGTTCTTTTTTTAGCCATGTAATTGTATTTTCGTATTGACTTTTTACAGCCTATGGAATCATCAACTCAAAAAATAAATCAGTTCATCACCCCATTAAAATTGATTTTAATACTTGTTTCATTGAATTTCATTTCTATCTATATTGTGTACTCTAATACTAAATCGTCAGATACAGTGATATATACTAACCAAGAAGAAATCATAGAAAATAAGTATATCCATGCTGGAGCACTCGTTTTAGACTGGAGTTATTCCATGCTCCGTTACTTTAAAAAATAAATTTCACTCTTTTATTCCAATTTGATCGGGTAATTCGCATGAAGTTCAATTAAATTTGGACTATTATACCATGACTTATTCATCCAATTCCTTAGTCAATTCTAAATTGTATTTATGGATTACGCGTTACAATATTCACCATATTGTACTTTGGATACTATACTTCTTTTTTTGGGTATTGGTTCTTAGCCCAGGTATTACGCCATTAGATTTCTATATCAACTCGTTGGTAATCGTTTCGATACATGCAGTGATTAGCTATTTTAATATGTATGTACTGCTGCCGTTGTTTCTTCAGAAAAGAGCTTATTTTTTGTATTTGTTGGCGATTACACTTGCCCTATTACTGGGTGCTTTTACAGAATCGGCAGTATTCTCAATGATATCTACTCTTGGTCCTGAAGATAAGCGTGCATTATTATCCATTCGGTTTATTCTGAATGCAATCATGGGAGTTACGTATACCGTTGCGGTTACGATGAGTTTAAAATTGGTAAAACATTGGTATGAAAAAGAGAAATTAACCAAGGAGTTAGAAATCATTAATACAGAAACCGAGTTAAAATATTTAAAGTCACAAATTAATCCTCATTTTTTGTTCAATAGCTTAAACAGTATTTATGCCCTTGCACTCAAAAAATCAGATCTCACACCTACATTAATTTTAAAGTTAAGCGATATACTTCGCTATATTTTGTATGAAGGGAGTGAACGTAAAGTGAGTCTAGATCAAGAATTGAAATATCTTCAAAGTTATATAGACCTTGAAAAGGTAAGACATGGTAATCGAATGAAACTAAATATTTCAATCAGCGGAGATACAGGTAGACACGAAATTGCCCCCATGCTATTAATTCCATTTGTAGAAAATAGTTTTAAACATGGTTTGGGAAAAGATATGGCAGATGGTTTTGTAACGATTAAAATTGAAATGGAGAACAGTGATTGTTTGTTTGAAATTACAAATAGTAAACCTGTAGCCGGTTCTGAGATTAAAAATAAGGATGACTACCTGGGCGGTATTGGATTGAAAAATGTTCAAAAACGATTGAAATTACTATATCCGAGCAAACATAAAATTGACTTTTCTGAGTCTCAAACAGAATATAAAGTAAACTTAAAAATAAATTTAGTACGATGAATTGCATAGCATTAGATGATGAACCACTCGCTCTTGATATTATAGAAGCGTATGTACATAAACACCCAGAACTCACCCTTGTAGCACGCTGTAACACAGCCCAAGAAGCTTTCGATGCACTAAGTGCCATGTCGGTTGATTTGCTTTTTCTAGATATAGAAATGCCAGGAGTAACGGGTCTTAATTTTATTCGGTCACTGAAAGACAAACCGTTGTTTATTTTCACTACAGCTTACTCTGAATACGCAGTTGATGGGTTTGAATTGGATGCTATAGATTATTTATTGAAACCCATTGCATACGATCGTTTTGAGAAAGCAGTAGATAAAGCTAAAGAATATTACATGATTAAGCAAAATGCAGACGTTTCTGAATCTGACCTAGAAAACGATTTTATTTTTGTAAAAGCCAATCAACAACTGATAAAAGTAGCATACAGTGAAATTATGTATGTGGAAGCTTTTGCAGATTATGTAAAAATATTTTTTAGTGATCGTAAAATTATTACCCTTCAAACCATGAAAAAAATGGAATCCAAATTACCTTCTTCCATGTTTAGTCGCGTACATCGATCGTTCATTGTTAATCGTAATTTTGTCGATTCATTTTCAACATCCCTGTGTGAGGTAAATGGAGTAAAAATACCCATGGGGAAAAACTATAAAAATGATTTTTTAACTGTTATGAATACAAACCCACAACTCTAATGGATCCTCGACTTAAAGCATTTGAACGATTACTTACCATCATGGATGAACTTCGGGAACAATGTCCTTGGGATAAAAAACAAACCAATGAAACGTTACGTCACTTGACTTTGGAGGAGGCCTATGAACTCAGCGATGCTCTGTTGGATGGGAATAATGAAGAGATAAAAAAGGAACTGGGTGATTTATTTTTACATCTGGTCTTTTATTCAAAAATAGGTTCTGAGAAGCAGGCCTTTGATATTACCGATGTATTGAATTCGATTTGTGAAAAACTGATTTATCGTCATCCTCATATTTATAGTGATGTGAAGGTGAAAAATGAAGAAGAAGTCAAACAAAATTGGGAACAATTAAAATTAAAAGAAGGGAATAAATCGGTTTTAGGGGGAGTGCCTCAAAGTTTGCCAAGTATTATTAAGGCTTCAAGAATGCAGGATAAGGCTGCTCAAGTTGGGTTTGACTGGCCTTCCAAAGCTCAGGTATGGGATAAGGTAGAGGAAGAATTACAAGAATTTAAAGATGCAACGGAGGCGTATAAACAAGAAGAGTTTGGTGATTTATTATTCAGTTTAATTAACTACGCTCGTTGGCTCAATATTAATCCAGATGATGCCCTAGAATCTACCAACAGAAAATTCAAATTTAGATTTGAGGCAATAGAAAAATATGCACTTGAAAGTAACTTAAACTTAGAAGAAATGACGCTTCAAGAGATGGATAAAGTATGGGATCAAGCCAAAAAAATAAGATAATTGATATATCACCCATCAATCCAATATGCTTACATACGATTTAGTTCAAGTCTAAAGTTATATTTGAATATAATTAATTTTTAATGAAGTTTTCTCTTTCATTTTTGAGTATGTTGAGTTGGTTTACAATGGTTGGGCAAACTCAGGTGTATGATAATACCAATTATGACGATAAGATAGCAACAGTAATTCTACAAAAGAATATTACTATTTATGATCCATTGCCTATACTGACATTGAATAGTAGTGAAACCTTAAAGCTTTCTTTTGATATGTTAGAAGCTCAGAATGAATTTTTAAATTATTCATTTGTTCATTGTGATAGAAACTGGCAGCCAAGTAATCTTCAAGCTATGGATTATGTCAACGGGAACACGATGGGTGAGATAACCAATTATAAATTTTCTACGAATACGTATCAAACGTATACCCATTATTCATTGAATTTTCCAACTACGGATATGGAGATTACAAAAAGTGGCAATTATATCCTTAAAATTTATCGCAATTTTGATGAGGAAGATGTTTTATTAACTAGACGATTCATGGTGGTTGATCCGCAAACTAAAGTGACAGCTACCATCAAAAGTGCAACTAATCCAGAATATCGATTTACCCATCAGGAAGTAGATTTTACCGTAAATTATCAAGGTTTTACTATTCCTAATCCATTTAATGATGTGAGTGTAACTATCCTTCAAAATAATAGTTGGAATAATAGCATACAACATCTCAAACCTTTGTTTGTAAACGGTAACGAGCTCAGTTTTAATTATGAAAATGAAAATATCTTACCTGGAACCAATGAATTTCGATTTTTTGATATCCGGTCACTTCGATTTTATAGTAATAATGTAGTAAAAAAATATACAGATTCTCTTCAAAATGCTGTATTAAGACCAGAAGAATCCAAGGCGCATCTCAATTATGTGCGTTGGTTAGATTACAATGGTAAACGCGATATTTTTAATTCAGATGGAATGAATTTAGTTGAAGACGGTGACTATGCAAAAATTCATTTTTATTTTAAATCCAATGATTTGTCAGATTTAGGGGAAGTTTATTTGTACGGCGAGTTTACAGATTGGCAGCTTCAAGAGCAGTACAAAATGGATTATTTTCCTGATTATTCAATGTATGGCTGTTCCGTTTTATTAAAACAGAGTTATTACAACTATCATATTGTTTTGAAGGATAAAAATGGGGATATAGACTACACATTTACAGAGGGTAATCATCAAGAAACAGAAAATGATTACACCATTTTAGTATATCACAAAAATGTATTTTATGGTTACGATGAGATCATTGGGGTTTTACATCGAAATTCAAATACGTTAAATAAATAGTAAATTTTCAGGCAGGATTTCTATTTTCGCTATTCTGACATGGATAACGATATAGTCTATAAAATGGCATTGACACAAATTCCACTTGTGGGTGCTAAAACAGCGAAAAATTTGATAGGGTATTGTGGGGGAGTCAAAGAAATATATAATAAATCTGTTGCGTTATTAAAAAAAGGTCTGGACTATAATTCAAAACAGTGGAGGTATCGGTATTGATGAATTAGTACATAAATCGGGTTTTGAATCTAGCTTGTTAGCTATAACTTTGCTGGAGTTAGAAATGAAAAACTGCATCCTCAGTTTGCCCGGAAAGAGATATAAATCCATAGCGTGAATTCCATAAAAAAATCAGATTTTTCTTTTGAATTAGCCGAAGAACAGATAGCTAAATATCCACTAGAGCAACGCGATCAATCTAAACTGCTATGTTATAAAAATGGCGTAATATCTCATCATGTTTTTACCGATGTTGCATCTTTAATTCAGCCCAACACCTTACTGGTGATGAATAATGCTAAAGTCATACCTGCTCGATTATATTTTAAACGAAGCACAGGAGCACAGATTGAGGTCTTACTCTTGGAACCTTTTTTGCCTAGCAGTTATGAAGAGGCATTCATAGCCAATTCATCGTGCCAATGGAAATGCATGGTTGGAAATAGTAAAAAGTGGAAAAATGAGGAATCTATTGACTTACTGAATCAACCAGAACTTTTACAAGCAAAATGGATCCATAGAGAAGAGGGTATTGTTGAATTTACGTGGTCCAATGGTCTACCCTTTACTTCTCTTTTGCATAATATTGGGGAATTACCTTTGCCACCTTATCTAAATCGCAAAACAGAACAGCAAGATAATCAAACCTATCAAACGGTATTTGCAAAAAATGAAGGTTCAGTTGCGGCACCTACTGCAGGTCTTCATTTTACACATGAAGTATTAGGAAATTTATCAGCACGTGGAGCTGTGATACAGGAAGTGACTCTACATGTGGGTGCAGGTACATTTTTGCCTGTAAAAACGGATGATGTTTTAGATCACGCCATGCATCGAGAATTTTTTGAGGTGACTCTGGATGCAATCGATGGATTGATTAATCATACGCATAGAATTGCAGTAGGAACAACTAGCTTGCGAGTATTGGAAAGTTTATATTGGATTGGGGTGCAATTAATTGAGGGGAATCATTCCTTATTTGTTCCCAAATTATATCCCTATGAGTCTGAATCAATATATCCATTTATCGATGCCTGCAAGGAGATCAAGAACTATATGTTAACCCAGAATTTATCCATCCTTTCAGCAGCTACTGAAATTCTTATTTTACCGCATTACACCATTCGAAGTATAGATGCTATGATTACTAATTTTCACTTGCCAGAGAGCACCTTATTGATGCTAATTGCAAGCATAGTTGGGGAGGATTGGAAAATGATATATGAGACTGCCAAATGGAATCGTTACCGATTTTTAAGTTACGGTGACAGTAGTATTTTGTTTATGCCAAAGAAGCAATAGTTTGGTTATTTTCTATTTTTTTGGCTCCTCTTTCTAGTACCTGAAAAAAGTGTAAAATATCTTTCTCCGTGTTATTGGCATTAATTGTTATCAATCGAACAAACTCATCTTCTTGAAATTTGCCATATCCAACCATAGCAGAGGCATCTTCATACAACAAAGTGCATAATTTATCAGCAGGAACTGCTTTATAATTAAAACAAATAGAAATGGAATTAGGGTGGCTATATAAGGTGTAGTCGGGGTGATTGGTAATATAATTTCTAGCCACATCAGCGAGATAAAATTGGTGGTCTATTATTTTTTCGAGACCATTATTGCCTACAGATTTCCACAAAGTCCAAAATTTAAGCGCATCGTTCCTTCGTCCACATTGAATACTTGTTTTTCCTAAATCGAATTCATCAGTATTGGTTTGGTAAAGGTAATCCGCATCATTGCTGAACGATTTGGATAAATGTGCCTTGTCTTTTGCTATAATAATCGAACAACTTAGGGGGGTGCCTAACATTTTGTGAGCGTTAAAACTGAAACTATCACTAAGTTCAATTCCTTGGACTAGTGATCGGTATTTTTGGCTAAAAATAACACCACCACAGTATGCGCCATCAACGTGAAGCCAAAGATTATATTTTTTACATATTTCACTGATGGCACCAATAGTGTCAAATGCCCCCAGTACGGTTGTTCCTGCCGTCGCATTAACGAAAAAAGGAAAATGGCCTGCATTCAAGTCCTTTTCAATTGTTAGTTCTAATTCCTGAGTATCCATTTGTCCCAATGGATTTGCTTTGATATAACGAACTTGTTTTCGGCCTATGCCAGCAAAAGCAGCATTTTTAGGGATAGAATAATGCGATTCGGCTGAGGTATATACGATCATTTTGGTGGTTACACCCTCATTTCGAGTAGAATCAATAGCAGCATCTCTAGCCATGACTAACCCCATGAAATTACACATACTTCCACCTGGAGCTATCGTTCCATCGGCAGTTTCTGGATAATTAATAAGTTGGATCACTTTGTGCATGATCGCTTTTTCAATTCCAGCTTGAGGGCCTGCTACTTTGTAGGTATACATACTATTATTGAGCATGACAGCCAATAAATCACCCACAACGGCTTTGGGTTGTCTGCCTCCAAACAGTTGATTAAAAAATAATTTAGAAGCAGTTTTTGGAGTAAAATCCATCAATTGTTCGATGAGCCTTTGCCAGGCATCATCGTCCATGCCCTGATCTTTAAAATTCAGATCAAGATGATCAATTACATGATCTGTTGAGATGGGTTTTACAACGGGATTTTTTTCTTCATCGATTAATAATTTTTCGACAATTTGATTGAAAAAATGAAGTTCTTTTTGCATAAATGAGTTCAATATTTACTCGAATAAATGGCATAACCAAGTTTTTCCGATTTTTAATAAAAAATGCTCAAAAAATGCAAAAAAAGGTACCTTTTTTGGCTAAAAATTACTTAATTTTGATCAATTTATATGATTTTAGATAAAAGTGCTATAGGAAAAATATCGAGTTTAGCACATCTAATTTCTGCATTAAAGTACGGCTATTATCATGAGGTGCTTACCCAATCAGACGACTTAGTTTTATCGGTTGAAGAATTACAACCGTATATCAGTTGGAACGATAAACGTTACACCCGGAATTGTATTGCAAGAGATGATTATTTCGAATTGATTTTATTGTGTTGGGAAAAAGGCCAAAGGACGCCCATTCATAATCATGATGAACAAGAATGTTGGGTAAAAGTCATACAAGGTGACTTTGCAGAATCATTCTATGCGTATGAACCTTTAACTGATTCTATGAAATATGTAGGCACAGATATAGTTGCTCAGCATGAGGTGACATCCATTGAAGATCAAGCCCTTTATCATAGTTTAGAGAATATCAATAGGGGGCGAAGTATGAGTCTCCATTTGTATATGAAGCCAATTGCAGAATGTTTGGTTTATAATAAGTCTAATCAAAAATTAGAATTAAGATCACTCCAGTACGATACCTGTCATTCATAGATTCCTTATAAATTTTAATATTTAATCCCCTTTATGGATAAGTTGAGCATTATCATTTCTACCTTGTAAAGGTTCATGATGATGGTGTTTATACTTTTGTAGCTACCATTTATCATGAAAAAAATAGATCTACAGCCCGTTAAAGATGAAAAAGGATTTTCTGCTAGTCCACAATTAGGTCCTGATGTAAAAAACTATCTTATAGACATAGATGGTACCATTACCGATGATGTTCCTAATGAAGATCCAGAACGTATGAAACATGTTTTACCCTATGATGGTGCTGTAGAGACCCTTAATAAATGGTATGACGATGGACATATCATTACATTTTTCACATCCCGTACTGAGGAAACTCGAAGTATAACGGAGGATTGGTTAAATCAACATGGATTTAATTATCATGGTTTACTCATGAATAAACCTCGGGGTGGAAACTATCATTGGGTTGATAATCATATCGTTAAAGGTACAAGATATCAGGGTGTATGGGCAGACTTAATTGAAGTAGAGAAAAAAATTCAAGTTTTTCCTACCTAAAATTCTATTTCTTTCAATCTAAATGGTAGTCTTTTTGTTGTTAAATTACAATGAAAAGCGTTAACGAAATTGAAAGTCACATTGCTGGATTAAGAATACAGCTAAAAAATCATCCCCTATATAGATCGCTTCAAGATTTAAATGATGTTCAGGTATTTATGGAGCTTCATGCATTTGCAGTGTGGGACTTTATGTCATTATTGAAATCGCTACAGCAAAACTTAACTCATATAGCACTGCCTTGGATGCCTAGTAATAATCCAAAACTAACACGATTTATCAATGAAATTGTGGTTGCTGAAGAAAGTGATTTGAATGAAGAAGGAAATCCCATGAGCCATTTTCAAATGTATAGGGATGCCATGGTTCAAACAGGAGCCAACACGTCACCTTTGGATGTTTTCATTCAATGTATTCATGATAATTTTTCGGTTCAAGATGCTCTAATTCATACTCAAGTAGATAAGGGAGTAGCAGCTTTTGTAAACTATACCTTTTCAGTGATTGATTCTAATAAACCACATCAAGTTGCTGCTGCATTTACTTTTGGCAGGGAAGATGTTATCCCTGATATGTTTATTAAAATTTTGGATCAATCGGATAAATCCAATACAAAATATACAAAGCTTCGCTATTACTTAGAACGTCATATTGAATTAGATGGGGATGAACACGGTCCACTTGCTCTTTTGATGATTGAAGAATTATGTGGGAATGATACCCAAAAATGGGATGAAGTCGCTCGTATATCCTATGAATCGTTAGAGCATCGTATTGCTCTCTGGAATGCCATACTTGCACGCATTCAAGTTAAATAGAATCCTACAATTATTTCTACTTTATTGAGCTAAAAAAGGATAGCTCAGTAGGTTGGATTTTGAGGTCCCAGTGATGATGATAGAGGTGTACTTATTTTTGTTTTGTGATGCTTTTCAATATATGCTTTCAATTCTGATTCTTTTTGAGTACCAATTAAAAATTTCTTGCCACTTTTTAGGGTAATGAATAATCCAACTTGACCTCGGGTGTTGTAAACTGTTCCATATTTTGTCCAAAGCCGAATTCCCCAACCTCCTACAAATCCATAGCGAATTACACGTAGATGTTCTATGTCTTTCCACAAAGTATGGCGTTTTACTAAAGGAAAGAAATGCATATAAATTCCTTCTGAATTTATGGTGGTCTTAAGTTTTAAAGTATAAAAGAAAAGGAGTGAAGCAAGAGAGATTACAATAGGAAGTAGGAGTGTTGATTGGGATAGGCGATGCAAATTAATGGTATAATTTGTAGACATTGTATCGAAGATCTGCCAAAGCTGAAATACAGTCATTCCGATTAAAATAAGCCACAACCACCAAAAACTAAACTTTTGCTCTTCTTTAAATTGGAGGTTCATTTAGCGAATATATAACGCTTTTTTGTGTTTGTAGAAATGTAGCTTGAAACTTTTTGAAATCCATCCAAAGAATATTTGAGTTGTGAAAAAGTCTAATTTCCATATATTTGGATAATGTATCTTAGGCGTGTTTTTTTTGCAATTCAGTTTCTATTTTCTGTTAGTTTTCTTTTTGCCCAACGTACTAACCCTACAAAGGATGTAGATGGAGTAACCGAGAGCTGGTATGCACATATTCAAGAAAATCTCCTCAAACAAGAATATAATTTACATCTCAAAAAAGACAAACACTATCGAGCTTTCAATCGCTCCAATAATATCATCGGTCAATTAAAGCCTGGTGTGATGAGCTTAACCCCCAATCTTGACAATGGGCAAACCACAGTTTCTTGGCAAGCAGAACTACAAACTGCATCTATTGTCTTTGATGGTGATGTGGTATACATTCCAACACAAACAGCACTGATTACATCCGATGAAAACACTGTAGAATTTCATCATGATATATTCACAGAGCAATACATCAACAATGAGCAAGGTCTTCGACAAAACTTCATCATTCATGAAGGACCCGACAGTGATGAGATACAAATTAATTTAAATATAAATGGTTTAAAGGTGGTAAAACGACATGACACCGAACTTGCTTTTTATGAGGAAACTCGCCGAAATGGAATTCAAATCCATACTTTATACAAAGACCTTAAATCGTGGGATGCAAATGGAATACCCCTTGCAAGTCATTTTGAGGTAATGGGTAATCAAGTATCCATAGTGGTCAATCCAAAAAACGCAACTTATCCCATAACCATTGATCCGATTTCCACAACTGTTAGTAGTACTCTTGAGGAAAACAAAGCAAGTGCTTTATATGGTTATTCCGTTTCATCAGCAGGCGATGTAAATGGGGATGGATATGACGACGTTATTGTTGGGGCACCATACTATGACAATGGGCAAAATAAAGGAGCAGCATTCGTGTATTTTGGTTCTAAAAATGGAATTTCAACTACATCTCGAATATTGTTAAAGATTTCAAATAATGGACTCTTTGGCTATTCTGTTTCATCAGCAGGCGATGTAAATGGTGATGGATATGATGACATAATTGTTGGGGCTAGTGAATTTGAAAATGGACAAACAAGGGAGGGTGCAGCATTTATATTTCATGGAACATCTTCAGGAATTTCAACAACTCCATCTATTCAGTTAGAAATTAATCAAGCTTATGCATTGACCGGTTCGTCAGTGAGTAATGCTGGTGATGTCAATGGTGATGGATATGATGATGTAGTTATTGGAGCACCCTTTTACAATATAAGTTCCCCATATTATGAGGGCGCAACCGCTGTATTTTTGGGCTCGAGTAACGGTATCTTAAGTTCAAGTTTGCAACTTTTAAAAGGTAATCAGTCGTATGCATATTTTGGAACCTCAGTATCCACTGCAGGAGATATTAATTCTGATGGGTATGATGATTTGATAGTGGGAGCTCCGAGCTATGACAATGGGCAAACTAACGAAGGAGTTGCTTTTGTTTTTTATGGTACAAAAAACGGAATTTCAGCTAATTCAAAATCACAGTTAGAAATTAATAAATCTACTTCTTTCTTTGGATGTTCAGTTTCTTCAGCAGGAGATGTAAATGGTGACAGTTTTGATGATGTGATAATCGGAGCAGATTATTACGAAAATGGACAAACTCAAGAGGGCGCTATTTTTCTTTTTCATGGAAGTGGTAGTGGTATTAATTTAAGTCCTTCTATTAAAATTGAATCAAATGGAAATTATATAAATTACGGTAGATATGTATCAAATGTAAAAGATTTGAATAATGATGGATATGATGAAATTCTAACAACAGGGAGAAATTCAAATATTGATATTTTTTATGGTTCAAAATCAGGGATAACAACCTCTAATTATGAGTCATTGAAATTTAATTTTAACTCATATGGATTAAATGGTGAAAGACCCGTTTCAAGTGCTGGAGATGTTAATAATGATGGCTTAAATGATATTGTTGTAGGTCACTCTGAGGGAAGTAACGGTCAAAGTAGAGAGGGGATGGCTTTCATGTTTTATGGAGTTAAAGATACATCTTGTACCACCACGTCCTCCACAGACACCATCACCTCCTGCGGACCTTACACGTGGACCGATGGAAAAACATATACCACCAGCAACAATACAGCAAAAGATACTTTTATAAATGCAGCAGGTTGTGATAGTATGGTTTCGTTGAATCTCACTATTCTACAACTTCCAACCATTACTGGTAGCAGTTCAGTTTGTATCAGTGATACAATTATACTAACGGCTACATCTCCTATCGGAACAGTTGATATTTTTCCTCCTTGGGTATCGAGCAATGTAAATGTCGCAACTGTTGTGGATGGAGTCGTTAAAGGTATCTCAGAAGGGTCAACTGTACTTACTTTTTACGCTCCCAATGGCTGCTCTGTCTCTCAGATTATCACCGTTTTACCCAGCTCATATGATACCCTTACATTCTTAGAGTGCGACAGCGTCATTTCTCCAACGGGAAAAGTGTACACCAGCACTGGAAGCTACAACGACACCCTTGTAAATAGCTTTGGATGTGATAGTGTTATTACTTCACTGGTAACCATTGGAGATACGATATCCCCAACTGCACTCACTCAAAACCTTACCTTATACTTAAATCAATTGGGACAAGTGTCTACTTCTTCGTCAGATGTAAACAATGGCTCATCGGATAACTGTGGAATAACATTCTACAGACTTTCAGATTCCATTTTCGATTGTACGGATTTAGGTACCAATACCATTTATTTAATCGTCACCGACAGATACGGTAATATCGACTCTGCCAGTGCAGTAGTAACGGTGCAAGATACGATTAAGCCAACGGTGCTTACTCAGAACGTTACCGTTAGCCTAGATGCCAGTGGAGCAGGTTCAGTAACCGTTGCAGACATCGACAACGGATCCACCGACAACTGCTCGATTGCAAGTAGAACCTTGAGTAAAACAAGCTTTGACTGCTCAGAGGTCGGAGCCAATACGATTTACCTTATTCGTCACCGATGTAAACGGCAACATCGACTCTGCCAGTGCAGTAGTTACCGTACAAGATACGATCAAGCCAACGGTACTCACTCAGAACGTTACCGTTAGCTCTAGATGCCAGTGGAGCAGGTTCAGTAACCGTAGCGGATATCGATAATGGATCAACCGATAACTGCTCGATAGCAAGTAGAACGTTGAGTAAAACAAGCTTTGACTGTAGTAATGTCGGAGCCAATACGATTTACCTAATCGTCACCGATGTAAATGGTAACATCGACTCTGCTAGTGCAGTGGTTACCGTACAAGACATCATCAAGCCAACCGTACTCACTCAAAACGTTACCGTTAGCTTAGATGCTAGTGGAGCAGGTTCAGTAACCGTAGCTGACATCGATAATGGATCAACCGACAACTGCTCGATTGCAAGTAGAACGTTGAGTAAATCAAGCTTTGACTGTAGTAATGTCGGAGCCAATACGATTTACCTAATCGTCACCGATGTAAATGGTAACATCGACTCTGCTAGTGCAGTAGTTACCGTACAAGACACGATCAAGCCAACCGTACTCACTCAAAACGTTACCGTTAGCTTAGATGCCAGTGGAGCAGGTTCAGTAACCGTAGCGGACATCGATAACGGATCAACCGACAACTGCTCGATTGCAAGTAGAACCTTGAGTAAATCAAGCTTTGATTGTAGTAATGTCGGAGCCAATACGATTTACCTAATCGTCACCGATGTAAACGGTAACATCGACTCTGCCAGTGCAGTGGTTACCGTACAAGATACGATCAAGCCCACCGTACTCACTCAGAACGTTACGGTTAGCCTTGATGCCAGTGGAGCAGGTTCAGTAACCGTAGCGGACATCGATAACGGATCAACCGACAACTGCTCGATTGCAAGTAGAACGTTGAGTAAATCAAGCTTCGACTGCTCAGTAGTGTCGGAGCCAATACGATTTACCTTATTGTCACCGATGTAAACGGCAACATCGACTCAGCCAGTGCAGTGGTTACCGTACAAGACACATCAAGCCCACGGTAGTTACTACCCCAAGTGATATAGCACTTGGGATATTGTGATGCAACCTACACGTATGCAATACCAACGGGTGATGATAACTGTGGAGTAACCGTTACTCAAATTGCAGGACTACCACCCGGATCTACCTTCCCAGTAGGATTAACCGTAAATACCTTTGAGATTAGTGACCCATCTGGTAATACAGTAACTACAAGTTTCACGGTAGATATCCGAGCAAGGTACATGCCGTTTGCTATCTCAGATACATCCATTTGTAACAACAACAATAAGATTGATTTATCCAAAGGGCTTTGATAACATCATCTTTATCGGAAGTGGAGTAGAAGCCAATGAAAAGTTCTTTAATCCCAATTCTTTAGAGCCAGGGAGTTACACAATTACCGCAGAGTTTACCGATAGCATGGGATGTGTATCAATGGATACATTAGAAGTAACGCTAAGAATAATACCCATAGTACCTGTCATAGAACGAGTGGCATCCGATCAGATTGTAACAGCAGACACCTATAGTTCATACCAATGGTACAGAAATGGGGAGGAGTTGAATGGTAAGAATGGATATCATTTGCGTGTTCATGAATTAGGGTTATATTCAGTTTTAGTAGGGAATACCGAAAATTGTTTTGTTGGAAGTGAGGGTTATGGATTTGGTATTCCAGTTAATGAAGAGAACGTCACCAATCAAGAAAATGTAAAAGTATATCCCAATCCGACCGCAGGTTTTTTATTCGTGGAGATGAGTGATGGTGACACCCTACATACGTTAAGTTTAACTAATAATTTGGGAGACGTTGTCCTTTCAAAGGAGACCAATACGGCGATAGCGAGAATTGATATGAATAGTTTATTACCAGGGACTTATTATTTGCAGGTTAATAGTTTTTCTACAAATGTTTCCGTTAAGATAGTAAAACTATAGTGACATGAACTGTTATCATTTTCAGATAGTTTTAGTAAATACTTGTACACCATATATTTTATAGAGAATATGTTCTTCTCCACTACGAAAGGTGTCTTTACTTATGATACAATCGAAACCAAAATAGGTGTATCCATTTGAAAGCATATTGTTATTGTGTCCAGGTGATGATTTCCATTGATTAAACAAAGTTTGAGCAATTTTTTTGGAGGTGTAACTGGCATCAATCCAATTATATAAAATGTTTTCACCAGCGGATAAGCCCACGCGTTGGGTTGGAGTTTTTCCTTTATAAAAAGGGTTGGATGTGTTAGTCTGACTGTGGGATAGCTTCTTTTCATACTCCATGTATTCCCCATGAAGATTAGCTGCAGAATTCAGTTTATGATGAATTATAAGTTTCTCTCTTTTGTGGTTCAAACGGTGTACATTGATATATTCAAGCATATAATATTGAATAGAATCATGATCCAATTGAGGCTGCTTCACTTGTCCATGGGCTTGAAAGGAGAGGGTGATAGTTAAGCACAACAAGCATTGCTTTATGATTTTAGTTTTTGGTTTGTTTTTGATTGTCACAGATAGCTTAACTTACAAGTGATATTCTTTCGTATAAAAATTTCAGTGAATTACACATAAAAAAACCAGTAGAGCCCGTTTTAAATAAAATTATCGGATGATGGTAATGACATTACTTCGTCGTAGTGTCTGATTATTTTGAGGATTTCTCATTAAAAATAATCCATAGTATTCTCCATCAGGAGATGGTAAACCCGTTCTAACATCATTGCCATCCCAACAATCATTTACACTTTTTCCTTCAAATACAATTTCGCCATAACGATTATAGATAGTATAACGAACATCTAGACATTTCATCGAATCAATATTTACACAATACAAATTGTTGTAGACATCGGCATTGGGCGTAAAAACATTGTATAGTTCTACAATTTCAAGTGTCATAAGAAATGGATCGATGGTGAAATTAATGTTCATCGTGTCGTTGATGACACAATAAGAAGTATCCGTGGTGATTAGCTGAATGGATTTGTCTCCGGCAGAAGTGAATGTATACGATGCAGGGGATGTATTGATTGCCGTTGCTTGATTGTCAAATGACCATATAAAAAGGGGTGAACTTATGGTATCGATGGTTATGGCTACAAGACCATCCGACTCACAATCTACCTTATAATCAATATTGAAGCGGGATTGGTGTTGGTAGGGTTTAATAATAATGATGGAATCTTTTAGCGGCACATAAAATTGACAGGTATTGGGGTCAGAGAACTGAAGGGTAATGGGGTAAATTCCAGGTTTTGAATAGTAATAGGTTGTTAATGGATTATTTTTAGGTTGAATAACACCATCGCCAAAGTTCCATTGAAAGGTGTCGGCCAGTGTATTTTTTTGAAGGAATATTGTAAG
This sequence comes from uncultured Bacteroidia bacterium, assembly GCA_943787465.1. Taxonomy (GTDB): domain Bacteria; phylum Bacteroidota; class Bacteroidia; order NS11-12g; family UBA9320; genus UBA9320. The sequence goes on from CALSMN010000010.1 coordinate 46,878, forward strand.
GGAATCGCAACCTAATCTAGGTTCAATACTAAAATTTGAATAAATCGTATCTGGCTTTTCTAATGTAATAGTTTGATAAAAAGTATCGGTACAATTTTTGGGTCCTTTAGCAATCAATTGAACTTCATATACGTCATGTGAGCTGTAATCCCACATGGGTTCTGAAAGATTAGAAGTATCATTGCTTAGATTTATTTCGCCAAAATTCCAAGAAAAAATAAGATTATCTCCGGTACTATAATTATTAAATTGAACTTCCGTTAAACAGGGTGATAGTTTAGCGTCAAAATTAGCTTTTACGGAAAATTGACATTCAACAACGTTAAGTTGATAATCCTGAAACATTTCACCAATTTTAGTGCCATTCCTATATTCCTCAACTTTAACGCCAATTACAAATTGTCCAGTCTCTGCAGGTGTCACAGTCAGTAAACCGGTGGAAGAATTAATTTTTAGTTTTTCATACCCATTCATGACATTGGACAAGGAGTATGGGCTTTTCATTATCACATTCGTATAAGGTGGAGATCCAGGAGGTGCTGGTCGAGTGCTTGAACTTGCCACATCAAAGGTGTAGGGGATGATAAGCGAATATACCAGAGAATCGTTATCATCATCCGTTGCGCTGTAGTCAAATGTTAAGGGTACATTATTACACAAAAAGTTGGGGGGTAAATTTTTGAATCTTGGGGAGCTGTTTTGTTTCACATCACTAGTAGCGGGTATTTTTACAAAATAGGTAGCCCCTGTTCCTACTGGTTCAATAATATTATTGATTGTCCGGTTTCTACAACAGCGTTGAAAAACAACATATATGCCATTGGATCCTGGATTAAGTTCTTTCGTATAGGAAAAATGGTATGCGCGAATACAGGAATTAGGCACGTACTCCAAACAATTGTAATCTATTTTAGAGATAGTATTGATATCATTAACTTTAAGAAGGTCATAATTAATCAGTTTATCGGTTACAGCATCATAATAGGCTACATAAATTTCTTTGTCTTCTTCCAGTGCAGCAGGAATTCCATTCCAGCAATCAACAAACAAATCAACGGATATTTCATAAGTGTTGGTTTTAATTAGCTTATATCCAATATTTCCTCCAATAACATGTGTTGCATGAGCAAGATGGCTCAATAACATTACAAATAGAATTAGGAATGATCGCATACGTCTAAGATTGGAATATGCAATTTAGGATAATAATGATGATTCAAAACATCTTATGTCTAAAATTGACTTGAAAAATGGGAAAAAACGACATTAGGGTCTAAAATGTTATACCTTGCAGATATGAAACAGTTTATTCTAATCATCTTTTGCCTTCTACTTGGAGCTATCTCCTCCTATGCACAAGAAGAATCTTCTATAAGAGATAGCACTGAAAAGGAATTTTATTTAATCAAAAAAAATGACGGATCAGAGTACATTGGTGAAGTAATGAGCGACGATGGTCGTGAAGTTCTTATTATCACAAAAAATATTGGAAAAATTTATATCCCAAAGGCAGACATAGCCTCTATGACAGTCTTAGATGAGAAAAAAATCACTATTACCTCCGATGGAGCCTATCAAGATTACAGACTAGAAGGACCTTACACCACACGATACTTCTTCACTACAAATGCTTTACCTATAAAAAAGAAGGAGAATTATATGATGATAGGGCTACAAGGACCTGAAGTGCATTTTGCCGTATCTGATAATCTATCCCTAGGTATGATGGCTACTTGGATAGGGAGTCCTCTAGCTCTAGCTGCAAAATACTCGTTTGATGGAGCGCAGGATGCTAAAATTCACTATGCTCTCGGAACAATCGTAGCTACTTCTGGGTACCTCATGCAGGGTCAAGGAGTTGGTGGTATACATTGGCTTACAGCTACAAAAGGTGACCGTAACTCTAATATAAGCCTATCCTTTGGATATGCTTTCGCTTACACTTCTGATTGGTTTTCGGACTATAACGAAAAGTACGAAATCACCTCTGCTACAAATAATCGCTATAATGCAGCAAAAGAACTCAGAACGAGCTATGGGCTGGATATTTATCAACGTCTAGATGACAACAAAACAAGAGGGTCTTACGTGATCGGGTTGGCTGGAATTACACCTGTAGGTAAAAAGTCTAGTTTCATCTTTGATATTTTAGGGTTTTTAGGAAACAAATACGAAGCAGTATTTGATAAAAATATAATATACCCTAGTGTAACTTATCAAGGCTATAACAACCAAGTTGTAACAGAAGATATTACAGTAACGCAATACAAAATGGAGAAAACAGGGCTTCGACCTCACTTCATTATTATGCCAGCCATGCGATTTAATCGGTCTTACGATAAAGCTTTCCAAGTTGCTCTAGCAGGCGTTATCACCACCCAAAATAATGGCGATGTAATAGTATTTCCTGTACCTACGGTGAGTTGGCTAAGGCAGTTTTAAAACGATAAAAAAATGGTGGAGAATACCGGTCGCCTTCATTACTTTATAACTATCTAATTATCAGTTAATTATTGACTAACTAAAAATACAGGTGAAACATTTTTTGATGGACTCCAAGCTAGTCTCCGGTGTGGAAAAGTTTGACTGCTAAAAGAGATTACTTTAGTTGTAGTTAATGAAATTTAATTTATTGCCTTTTTCCAACCATATATAGTTTAAAACTGCCTGAGCCATTAAAAGAACACCAATGAACGGCGGCGGCCCACCTCCTTGGAAAAAGTGATTGTATAGGGCTACTAGTAAAACGGAGCCTTGGAAGGCAGCGAAGGCAGCGAACACCTTCTTATTTACATGGTTTTCAAGTCGAAATGAACGTAAAACTAGGAGTAATAGGTCCAATTCCAATCATATGCATGGCAGTGACATCAATAATTCCTTGCGTCCAAAAAATCAATAGGTCAGCTACTGGTTCGCTATTCAAGTCAATTTCAAATTGAGGTTGCATAAGGCCTATGGGGTCTAAAAAAATACCGATTAAAAGTCCGAATCCGGAGATAAATTGTATTAAGATACAGATGAGGTAGATCAATGATGATTTCATGTTTATTATTTATAAATTTTTAACAAACTTAAAATCTATTTGATTCTAATAATTGTATCAATCTCTCATTTTAATATAATAAATTCTGGGATTTGTCCTTTATTAGAACTCCTGTATTCACTGGGGCTTACCCCGGCAAATTTTTTAAATGTTCGTGTGAAATGAGCTTGATCATAATATTTAAGGTCATATGCAATTTGAGTCAAGGATTGATTTTTGTTATTAATGGCATACATGGCCTTGCGAAACTTTTTATGTAGCTGGTATTCTCTATATGTTACACCAAGCCCAGTCTCTGCAAACTCTATTAAAGTGGGATTTGGAATAGTAGAGGTGATCAAAATTTAATTCAGTTTCATTTAAGATGGAGTTTTTTTTCCCAAGTAGCATTTGCATACCACGAATTTTTTGTTGCGTCTGATTTAAATACCTTGATTTTATAAGCTGCTGAAATAAATATTTTTCAAGATATTTTGCTCGTTGTTGAAAGGTAGGAAGAGTATTCAATGCATCTTGTATGCCATTAAGATGGGGCAAAGTATTGGGTTCAAAATGCAAGTCTTTGATTTCCCATGCTGGAATACCTAAAATGGCTATAGCAGCTATCGGATTCATTACTACTGTCATGACATTCAGATTTTTAAATTCTGCTTCAACTGGTCTTGTTTGGCTGGAAAACACCATTACTGACTTATTGGTATCATTAGGTAGAAATTTACTTTTATTTTTATCTATATGAAATTGTTCAAATTGGCTGCCTTCAAGAATAAACATGATTTCTACTTTGGAATTTGGTAAAGCCAGCATGTGAGAGGGATAATGAGATATGTGCTGACCCAATAACGTCAACCAAGCCTTTCAAAGACTGTGGAATGTATATCTCAATTTTAGAATTTAATTCAGACACGGGTTAGAAGAATAGGCGACAAAGAAACATAAGTGAAACATTTTATAATAAGATTAGGAACAAAATAAAAGTTATTGCAAGTTCAAAAGATGTAACTTATTGACAATGAAAGGCTTTGAAAGTTGAGTCACTATGAAAGAAAATTAGTGGAGAATACCGGTCGCCTTCATTTCTTTGTAACTATCTAATTGTCAGTTAATAATTGACTAACCAAAAATACAGGTGAAACATTTTTTGACGGACTCCAAGCTAGTCCGACGGTGTGGAGAAGTTTGACTGCTGAATAGTCACTATATTTGAATTGCTTTATGATTTGTATTTAATAATGAAAAAAAATCACTTTAATTTTATTCCTAGTTTTTAATGTTTATTCATTACAAGCTCAATTAGATAGCATAATTGACCAAGGAGGATTTAGAACATATATTATTCACTTACCGTCTGGATATAATACTAACAATAAATACCCACTTATATTTAATCTTCATGGTTTGAGGGCAAACGCTCTGCAACAAAAAACGATTACTCAATTTGATAAAATTGCCGACCAAAAAGGATTTATTGTTGTTTATCCAAACGGTACAGATAAATCTTGGACTACAGTTGGTAACAAAGATTTAGACTTCCTTTCTAATCTGGTTGACTCCATTAGATCTAATTATTCAACAAATGACTGTCTATTTATGATGGGATTTTCTCAAGGGGGATTTATGACTTATAAATTTGCTCTCAATAGCTCTCATTCTTTAAAAGCTATTGCAGTAGGCTCTGGAAATATATCTAAGGCCACTCAAACAGCTTCCGAAAATGCTACTCAAATTCCCGTTCTTCATTTTCATGGTAACGCCGATAACATAGTTCCTTTTAATGGTACTCCACCATTTATTCCTCCTGTTGAAAATACTATCGAATGGTTGGTATCCCATAATGGATGTAATAGAATCCCTGTTGTGTCAACGCTACCTGATATCGATTTAACAGATAATTCTACGGTTGAAAAATACTACTATGGAAATGGTGATAATGACTCTGAAGTGACCTATTATAAAATTACTGGTGGTGGTCATACTTGGTGTGGTTCTATTCCAATTCCGATTTTTGGTGAAACTAATCAAGATATTAATCAGAGTGCTATAATTGGAGACTATTTCGAAAAATTTTGTTCAGAAACTAATGGAATTCCTAATGAAAAAGGTGAAGTCTTTTTTAGTCTTTATCCAAATCCATTTAATAATCAACTAACCATCCAATCTTATGCCAACGAGGAACTCACATTTATTTTGTATGACAATCTCTCACGTAAAATCCTAAATGAGAGGTGCTACACACAATTTAACTATAAATACAGATTTCCTATCTAACGGAATTTATTATTATAAAATACAAAATTCTAATGAAAAAATTAAAATTGGGTACAGTCATCAAAAATTAAATTAGTGGAGAATACCGGTCGCCTTCATTACTTTATAACTATCTAATTATCAGTCGATTATTGACTTATTAAAAACTTAAGTGAAACATTTTTTGATGGACTCCAAGCTAGTCGCCGTTGTGGAGAAGTTTGACTGCTGGTCATCTTATTTCTCAGTACATCAATTGTTTTTTTGATTTATTTCTCCAGCCAGCCTGATTTCTGTATTTCACAAAATATATTTTTAAATCACTTTGATTCTGATAATCAACAAAGTATATCTTTTTATCAGATTGATTTAGGTAATCAGTAAAAAACCACAATCCTTGGTTACCATTTACTTGGTTAGGATATTTAACTTTAAACACCTTTCAAATCACACTGGTTCTCGTATTTTACTACATAAACTTTAAGGTCAGATTGGTTGGAATAATCAACTGAATGACACTTTTTGTGAGTAAGAAATAGTTGAAATAAGTATGAAGATAATGAGTAAATATTTTTTCATTAATTATAAATTTTAATGACTTTTTATGCTAAAAAGCACGAACAGCTCTTACCCAGTAACCAGAAGATTTAGCTCTAGAACGTTGATTACCAGTAAAGAAATTTTGCATCCATGCATTTTCGCTATTATCCTCAGTCGAACTCCAATAGGTGTAAGGAGCAAAACCACCAATGTTATTTGAATCAGCTAAATTTTGCCACATCAGATCTAATTCATCTTTTGAAGGTAGAAACCAATCGCTATAACCACCCAGATTGAGATTTGCACATACATCTGCTGCTGTTCCAGCTGATATACATCCTAGCTCAATATCAATTGTGTTCTGATAGCCTGATCCGACTGCAGAAGAATCAGCTCCATTAATATTATTACCTGTACATCCCCAATTTGAACCATTGGTATTAGCAGAAACGGTAGATTGATCTGAAGTTGCAGCAATTAATCCTCCTCCATTTCCATCTAGGTAAAATATGATACCACCCTGGAAAGTATCTCCAACTGATTTTTGGATTGTAGGTGACTGTATTGGATTTATTGATTCATCATTTTTATCACAAGAAATTGTAATAAAACAAACTAATAATATATAAAGCTTATAGTTTTATTATTCATAATCCAAATATATTGATTTAACTCAAGTTTCTTTTCAGATTAAAAAATTAATATTCGACTATAGGCTTTGTAGGTGGTAAAATAAAGAGAGATGAAAATAGTGGAGAATACCGGATTCGAACCGGTGGCCTTTTGACTGCCAGTCAAACGCTCTAGCCATCTGAGCTAATCCCCCAAGATAAAGTCAAAAATACATTGACTTTTTACATTGCAAAGATAAAGAATACCTGAAATAAAACCCTTTTCTTTTCCTTTATTTGCAGAACGAATGCCAGACACTTATACCATACACAACGATTTTATTCAAGTATGTATCAAGCGGAAAGGAGCTGAGTTGTGCTCAGTAAAGAACAATACATATACTGAATTTATATGGCAGGCATCTTCAATCTGGAATCGCCATGCACCAAATTTATTTCCAATAGTAGGTAGTTTGTTGGATCACGAATACAGATATAATGATAAAAATATAGCTCTTACTCATCATGGTTTTGCTCGAGATATGGATTTTGATATGTTGCATCAAAGTGAACATTCCATCTGCTTTATTCTTCAAAATGATGAATTTACATGGAGGAGTTTATCCATTTAAGTTTACATTATTAATCACCTTTACTTTAAAGAATAATTCATTGATACAGTCCTACAGAGTATTAAACACGGATACGAAAACTATTCCTGTTTCTTTTGGTGGACATCCAGCATTTAATGCAAACCCTATTGGTGATTTTGAAATTTATTTTGAATCGAATGAATCCATTTATTCTAACATACTTGATGGTCCATATATAAGTAATCAATTAAAACCAATAATTGTAGACAACAAAATAAGTTTAGATTTATTTACCTTTAATGAGGACGCTCTAATCTTTCAACACCTTCAATCCAAGTGGGTTAAGCTGGTACATACAAAATCCTCTTACGCTGTAAAAGTTGATATCACTGATTTTCCCTATCTGGGAATATGGTCAAAACCAGGTGCTCCTTTTGTTTGTATCGAACCATGGCAGGGGCTGGCGGATTTTACTTCACACAATAAGGATATTTTTTCAAAAAAAGGAATTATCGCTTTGGGGCAAAATCAGGAAATCAATCGTCAATTTAGTATGGAGTTTACGGGATAGTTTATCCTTTGATGCGATCGTAGTTAGTTGCATTAGATGGGTCTAATTTCCCAAGGATATCAATAGCTCTATTTTTAAGTCCAGGATCAGCTTTGGAAAAAATTTGAATTAACTCATCCCTTTTGGCATTAAAAAAAATTTTAAATGTAACAGAATTAGGAACCCGTTCTTGGATGGATCGAATTTTTTCCAATGATGCATATATTTCTTTTCTAACCCTCATCATTGTCATCTTTGAATTTATCTAAGCCTACCATGTGATATTGGTAAAAACCAGCTCTGTAAACTTTGAATCGATCATCTAATAATTGATCAATGATGTAATATTTATTTCTATTTCCTCGACCATCGCTTGGATTCCACCCAGGAACATTTTGGGACATATTCCGTATTTGAAGTGCTTTATTAAAGTATGCTTGCCCTCCTTCAGGGGCGTAGGAGTCAAAATCAATTCCAATAATTACGTTGGCATAGAAAGCTAGTAGTGTGGTTAGTGCCATAAGATTGGCATTTTCTTGATAGTCTAGGCTTTGAAATTGAGCATATTTAAAGAACCATTCTTGATCAAAATGGCTAAAGAGTGTAGTATTATATGTGGTACCATATACGGGACGTGTACTCGTTATATTGACTTCTGCTTTGAATTGATCAATGTTAAATTCAGTAATATTGATGACAAAATTGCAATTGATTTTTTCTTGTGGTTGTACCTTATTGCTAATCCAGTTACGTTGATTCATGAACTGATTGATAGCATTTTGTAAATCATCAAAAATATCCTTATTGGTTGCCTGAATCTGGTCTGTTCTAATTTGGA